>JAPPMB010000129.1 GCA_028819255.1 Bryobacterales bacterium
ACAGGCAGCTCACGCGGGTGGAGCAGGCATTCCGCTGTCTGAAGTCGGTGGACCTGAAGGTCCGACCGATCCGCCACCGGGCGGAGCGGCGGGTGCGGGCGCACCTGTTCGTGTGCATGCTGGCCTACTATGTGGAGTGGCACTTGCGGAGCGCGCTGGCCCCGCTGCTGTTCCAGCACGAGGATCTGGAGGGCTGGCAGGCGGAGCGTGACCCGGTGGCTGCGGCGGAGCCGCCGCAGGATCTGCAGCGCAAGAAGAACCGCCGCAGGAGCGAAGACGGTCTGCCTTTGCACAGCTTCTCGAGCCTGCTGCAGGAGCTGGCGACGCGCAGCCGCCACCAGTGCCGGATGCGGAGCGATCCCAAGGGACCGCTACTGACCCGGGTGACGGATCCCACACCGCTGCAGAAGCGAGCCATGGAACTGTGGCGCGCGTTCCCAGTGGACAACACTCCGAATCCGGCCTAAATGCCTTTGTAATCAAATACTTCCGACTTGGCCCCTAGGGGGAACTTCGGATTAAGGGCTAGCGATACACTATTGGACACTTATATTGCGTATGCTTGCAACGCTAGTTATCAGTCTGGGCGGAATGGTCCCTGCCCTTTCCAGCGCTTGGCGCGGACAGGTTCGGCGATCAGCTGTTACTGCGGGTCCATTCGGAGGGGCTGCCAGTTGGATGCGAGGAGCGGAGCATGACGAAGGCACCGGCGCGGACCTGACCCACCATCGGTATGTCGCGCGGCTAGGCGCCCCGAGGGGCCGAGGGAGCCGGCCGGGAGTCCTGTGTACGGCGCCACGCCTTGCGCTCGCGACGCCACTTCCACCGACGTTGCCGACTGCAACTCCAACGTCCAGGACAGGGCCTTCTTCGGCCACAGTCTCCTCCGGCGCTTTTCCGGGGACTTTACAGCGCTCGAATGCACCGCGACCACGAACGCGAGCGACAACATGGGCACAATATGGGATTGAAATCATGCTCGAACCCGAAGTGAGGCGGATGGCACGGATCGGATCTCTATGTTGCAGTCGTCTGCCTGCAGATGCATCCGTTACGGCGATGTGGTTTGTTTCACGGCTCGGTCGGACCCTCGCGCTGCTTGCAGCGGTCTCCGCTGCCGTCTGCGCCCAGACGAACACCGGCAATTTGCGAGGCTTCGTCTATGACGAGACTGGCGCGGTCATCCCCGGTGTCACTGTCAGAGCGACCGACGAGGACCGCGGTGTGAGAAGAGAGACCTCGACATCCGATACCGGCGAGTACGTACTGAGTTACTTGGAACCGGGGACTTATTCTCTGAGCTTCGCAGCGGACAACTTCGCCCAATTCTCGATTGAGGGACTGGAAGTGCGCGTTGGCGAGACCGCAGCAATCTCTCCACAACTCGCGCTAGCCGCATCCCAAGAGCGCGTCGTCGTCTCGGCGGAGTCCGGTCGATCCCCCATCGAACCGCATAGGGTTCAGCAGGCGGACCACATCGATTCCGTCCGGATCCAGAACCTCCCGATCAATCGCAGGGACTATCTGGACCTCGCCCTGCTGACACCTGGGGTCGTCGACACGACGTTCGTCGCCAACGCGACTGACCGTCGAATCGCGGTGACTCCGACCTCCGGTCTGGGCATCGGGGGAACCAATGGACGTGGGAACACCTTCATGGTCGACGGATTGGACAACTCCCTCAACTCCGGCAGCGTGCGTTCATCGATCGGCCAAGAGGCGATTTACGAATTTCAAGTCAACAGGAATTCCTTCTCCACCGAGCAGGGCGGTGCGCCCGGGGGAGCCATCAACATCGTGTCCAAGAGCGCCACGAACGATCTGCACGGGTCTCTTTTCGGGGTTGTGCGCAACCGGCGGTTCCAGGCCCGGAACTATTTCGATCCCGGCAAGAGTGCCTACACGAGGGTGCAGAGCGGCGTTTCGACCGGAGGTTCCATCAAGCGGAACAAGACGTTCTTCTTCGGAGCGTATGAACGCCTCGACCGCCACGAGTCGGTCATCGTGCCCCTGCTCTCGGACAGGGCGTTCCTTACTTCGTTGACGGAGTCGCAGCAGCAGCTTGTCGATCTGCTGAGTACCTCCGCCCCACCGGCCTTTCGGCAGATGCTCGCCCCGCTGGCCCATGCCTTGGTGCCAGCCAACACCCCGGGCGTCGTGTCCCTTTTCGAGCAGGGCAGCGGGGTCTTCCCGTTCGCGGAGACCCGGCAGCAGGCCATAGTGCGGATCGACCATGCCGTTCGCACCGGGCACAGCCTGTTCCTACGAGCGAACGGAACGTTCGAGGACAATCAGAACACGAGTTTTGGTGCTCTGACCGCACGGAGTCGCGGACACGATTCCGAGGGCACCGACTACTACGTTGCGCTGGGAGACACGCTGGTGATCAGTCCGCGCTGGGTCAGCGAGACTCGACTCGGGTTCGGATATCACGATGTGGGCGTTTATCCAACCGATCCCATCGGTCCCTCGATTGACATCAGCGGATTCGGGGATTTCGGCAGGGACTTCATTCTCCCCGCCCGCATCATGGAGCGAGTCTACCAGGTGCGCCAGAACTTCATACGCGTTACAGGCCGCCAGACTCTCAAGTTCGGAGCCGACTTCAATCCTGTCCGTGACTGGGTGCGCTCAGAGACCTTTATGGGCGGCAAGTTCATTTTCGGCGAGGCGATCCCGCTGTCCGCCCTGATCGACACTGCTGCCGGACAGGGAACCTCGCAATTCATCAAGGTGGGCCTCGCGGGTGCCGGGCTGGGACACCTCGCGGGATCCATCGACGATCCCATTTCGTCCCTCCAAGCGTTCGCCCTCGGACTGCCACTGGTCTACCAGCAGGGATTTGGTGACCCCTACTGGCTGGGCTGGGCGAATCGCTCCAATCTCTTCATCGAGGACTCGATCCGCGTCACTCCGAGACTGCTTGTCAATCTGGGCCTGCGCCACGAGTTCGAGATGAAGACGAGGTTCCCGCGGGACTACAACAACATCGGGCCCCGTTTCGGGTTCGCTTGGAGTCCTGACGCCAGGACGGTCGTTCGGGGAGGCTTCGGCGTGTTCTTCTCGCGGATCGACGGCCAGACGGTGTATATCAACGACCTCCTCGGAGACAAGCAGCAGATTAACCAGGTCTTCATCCCCCTGACGGGCCTGCCCGGCATCGAGAGCACGCTCGGCGGGGGCCTCCTAACCTCGGCCGAGATCTATACGACGCTAAAGGAGAGGGGCGTTCTTGGCCAGCGCCCGATCCAAGCCGACGACCTTGCGGTCCACGGCATCCAGCCTGGTCCGGGCTATCCGTTGCGAGTCGCATTCCGTGTCGCCGAGGACATCGTCAATCCGTACTCCCAGCAGGGCAGTTTCGAAATCCAGCGGCAGGTCGGCCGCTATGCGATCTCCGCCGGGTACAACTACAGCCGGGGTGTTCACCTCATCCGGCCTCTCGATGTGAATCCGTACTTGGCAGGGAGCAATGAGGCGGGGAGACCGATCGTCGGATTCCGGGACCCTCTGATCCTCCAGGACAATGTGTACGGGAGTTGGGGCAGATCGTATTACCACGCGATGCTCGTGAAGGTCGAGAGGCGTTTCTCCCGGGGATTCACGGTCTCCGCCCATCACACATGGAGCAAGCACATCGACGAGACCACCGACTACAACTCCGCCTTCGAGCCTCATCTGCAGTGGGACGCTCGGAACGAACTGGCGCTCTCACATTTCCACCGCAAGCATCGATTCGTCGCTCACGCCGTCGCGCAGTCGCCTTGGAACGCAGGCAGGGGACATGGATTCGCCCGAAATCTCGTTGGAGATTTCACGCTTTCTGGAATCCTAATGGCACGGTCCGGTGCTCCGTTCAACCTCAACGCGGGCTTCGACACAATCGGTGATCGCCACACGGACACGCACCGTCCCTGGGGGCTGGGTCGAAATGTCGGCATGGGGCCCAGCTTCTTCGGCTTGGACGTTAGGCTGTCGCGGTCGTTCACTCTGTCGGAGGGCGTGAGCCTCCAAGCGACTACGGAGCTTTTCAATGTTCTCAACCGCACGAACTTCAAAGGCGTGAACGGCGTCGTCGGAAATCTGTCCATCGAGGATCTCCCTAGCCTGCTGGTCGGCCGGCGAGGGCCTGTCACGGAACCTTTTTCGTTCGCTTCGGCGTTCGATCCCCGCCAGTTCCAGTTCACGATGCGCCTGACGTTCTGAGGCTGGTGCAGGGTAGGTTCGACCGCGACAAATCGTCATGTTGAGCAAGACATGACGATTCGATCCATTTGAGGAACGCCTCGTCCGCAAAACGTGTGGGTTGGAAGCGAGTTTCTCCTTCTGCCAGTGGCGTTCTCTCTCGCAGGCGCACGGCGCCTGCGCCGCTGTGGTTGGTGTCGCGTTGAGGGTCAGGCAGGGTAGGAAGGACACGGCGTCAGCCGTGTTTTCCGGAAGACACTGTGCGCGGCGTTCAGCTGCGCTCCGAAGCCCAGGCAGCAACAGTGAGGGGGGCGGCGCCAGCCGCGTCCCGAGGATAGAGACGCATGCAGCTGAAGACGATTCTGCACTGGGTCTACCGGCTGCCCGGATTCGTGTACGGCAGGATCCGGCTGGTGCCGTTCGAGGAGGAGAGTGCCCGGCCCCCGCTCCGATCTCTCCGCTCCCTCCACGGGGACCGGAGCGCCGTGTGCCATTTTCGGCGCCCATTGACAACCCTGGAACCGCGGATTCCGACCTGGTCCGACATCTCGCCGCGGACGGCGGTCGTCCGGGGGGTCCGGTCGGGCGCCCGCGAAGGAGCGGCCGGTAAACCGCGCAGCCTCCCCTGGCTGCGCGGGACGCCTCGGCACCGCCGTGCCGCGGCGTCTACGCTCCCGTTCCCCGAGGCCGGATGCTCCTCCGCAATCGGAGCCGGGAGCTCGCGGTCGCGTCAGGAGTGCGCTCTCGCGAAGCTGCCGACGGACGTGAACCCGATCGTCGCCGGCACTTCCGCCCCGTAGGGTCTTCACGGGATCCCTCCGCCTGCCTTCGGGACCGCGTCGGCTTCCTTGCGGAAATCCCCGGACAGCGTGGACGCGTCCCTGCGCTCATGGTGCCGCATCGTCCGCGTCCGCCGTCCGTGACCGCCCTCCCTGCGTCGCCGCGCGCCGGAGGGCCTCCCGATGCGTCCCCGACATCCCCGGGCGCCCACGATTGCGCAGGAGCCTCCCGGACGCTCTCCTCGACGCCCCCGCAGACGCGGGTTGCGATTCTCCCGATGGCAGCGCCGCAGCACATGGACTGCATGGATGTGCCTCCTGTTCCGGGCTCGGAATGGGAGGCACGCCGCAGGCACTTCGGAGCGGGGTGCCCTTGAGTACGCTGCGCAACCGCTGGACTGTCGCCGGCTTCAGCATGCGGAGACCGAAGCGCACTGATCTCGTTCTGCGCGACCACCCCTCAATGTCTCAAGTCCGATCGAGCGCTGGCCTCCAGTCTGAGCTGCGGCGAATGGAGCGGCGGGAACTGCAGGTGCGGGACGAGACGGAGTCTCATGAAACACCTCTCAGGAACCCTTCAAGCGCCCTCTCGCAGCAGGCTCGAACACTTCGCAACCGGTATCGATCTGCCCCAAGGCGCCCGACGGCTTGGACCGGCCGGCACGGCCAGCCGTCTCGGTCGGTTCATTCCCCGTCGCCGGGCTCCGGCTGCTGCGGCGCCGCGCTCTCGAGAAGCCTCGCCAGCTCGTCCGCGCCCATCAGCCGGGCGAACTGGATGGGGGTGTCCCCATTCATGTCGCCCAGATGAGGGTCGGCCCCGTTTTGGACCAGCCAGAGCGCCACGCGCCTGTCCTGCGAGGACCGACCGTCGACGACCAGCCAGTGTAGCGGCGTCTGTCCGTTCTGGTCCTGTGCGTTGGGATCCGCCACGCGGCCGTTCGGATCCACCCATGGGTTCAGCAAGGCCCGGCCGGCGAACCGATCGTACGGCTGCAGCGCCGCGAGGTGCAGGGCCGTCGCCTTGCGAGAGCCGAATGGCGCCGCCGGATCCACTCCGAACCACCGCAGCGTGAGCACGGCATTCAACGCCCTGTCGCTAGGCAGGGACGCCGCCTCGTGCAGGGCCCGCCAGCCCGCGAAGCCGACGTGCTCCGGGTTGGCGCCCGCGACAAGCAGGGCTTGCAGGGCGCGAAGACCCGGATCGTGGCCGCGCAGGGCTTCCTGAAGTGCGGTCTCCCCGCCCGCGTCCCGCCCTTCGATCGGGGCCCCCGCAGCCAGCAGCTCGCGGACCACCAGCGGATTCCCGCCAATGGCGGCCCAGTGCAGGGGGTACTCCCCACCCCAGAGAGTTTCGGTGGCCGTCACGCTCGCACCCTCGCCGAGCAGGCGGCGCACCTCCGCTAGGTCCCCCGCGAAGGCCGCCCAGTCCAGGTCCGGCACTTGCACGACGCGCGAGGCCTGCCGGGGCGCGAGCGGGAGCGGCGGCTTGCCGGTCCCGGCCGTCGGCAGGGATCCGCCCAGCCGGGCCGGGCCCGGTGCGGCTGCCGCGGCCACTGCCGCTAGCGCCAGGAAGAGAATGCTGAGCGTTGCTTTCATCCGGGAATACCTCGCTTCAAGGTCTTCCGGAAGCTGCCGGTCCCCCGGCCGTCGTTCGGATGTCCCGAAATCCAGTATTCCAACAAATCGGGAGAGGTCACGAAAGGCTCGAGACTCGGTTCTGGCAGCCCTCGGGGCGCTCGCACTCCTCGTCTCCCGGTCCTCTGGACAGACGCAGGCGCTGGCGGAGCCTGAGACGCCATGTTGGCGAACGGACAGCAGCTCCGCCGCCGGCGGCATCGTCGGTCCGGGCACTGACGAATCGATCTCCGAACCGGCTCCGGCGATGTTCCTCGATGACACTCGGACCCGCGTTGTCTGCAAGTGCCTGGGCGCGTTGCGCACCCTCTCGCGACTCCTCTTGCACAGGTGGTGCGACGAATCGTCCCAGTACCGGTTGTAGCGATGGACGCGCTCCAGCGAATGGCCAGAGTCATTGGGGCAGCCGGAGTCGAGTTGCCCGCCCTCGGAGCGGCTCCACTCCCGGCGCTCCGGCAGCGGCTTGGCCGGGATGCCAGGTGTAGACCTCGCTCCGGAGTGATCAGTCGCTTCGGATCCGGAAAAGCCGGTGACGCCGACGAGCGGTGAAGTGCCTGCGTTTCCGTGGACACTTGAAACGCGCGTCGTGACGCGGGGGTGCGGCACTCTGGGGGCGGGATTGCAGGAGGTCTCCAGCGATGAGCAACCGATATGTCAAGGCATGTCCCAAGAAGTTCCGGGAGCAGGTTGTGAAGCTGGCCTTGTCGTGCGGACGCCGGTCCGTGAGATCGCCGAGGAGTTCGGGATCTCGGTGGATTCGGTGCGGCGAGGGGTCAAGCTGGCAAGGTTCGACAAGTGTCCACGAAAACGCAGGCACTTCAGTCGATCCGACACTTATGCATGACGCCTTCGCTGTTTGCGTCGAGGACTGACGGAGTGCTCCAACGGCGGGCCATTGAACGGATCGCTCGTATCATTGCCGAACGCCAACGGCTCGGCCTCGATCCCGACGAGTCCGATCAGCTTGTCGAGGCCATGCGCGTGCTCGCCCTCGACACTGGAGGCCCTCGGTGGAGGGCTAACTCCACTAGAGTCTCAAGCAGCCTCAGATTCGAACGCGGGCTCTTCAGCCATTGCCCGAGGCGGTTTCGCTCGCGCGCCAAGTCGTACCTGGCTTGCCGTCCTACCCACACATCTGCCTTGCCCCAACCCGCGGCTTCCAGCTTCAGGGCCAGCGACACAGAGATGGCCGCTTTCCCGTTCAGCACCCGCGAGAGCGTCACTCGCGACCCGCCCAGTCTCTGCGCAGCCTCGTTCACGCTGCCGCCGCATGGCCTTGATCCGGCGTGCCGGATCGCTGGACATTCAACAGGCCGGCTGTTGAGTGCCACTTGATGCCAGTGAATCAAAGCGTTTTGGGGGTGATTGTTTTGAAGAGTTTCCGTCGTTGCCTTGGCCCGTGCCCGAGACTGTGCGCCGCAGGTGCTCCCGCGATAGGCGAACCGCGTCTAGAACTCCAGCCGCAGACTGAATTGGAACTGCCTCGGATCAAACGCCGACGTGAATGCCAGAGGTTCGGTGACGGGGCCTCGGTGACCCACCAGACGGTCGGGCAGATCCTCGATCGTGACGTTCCCCACAACACCGTTCACGTTCCTGAAATTCGTCTTGTTGAGTACGTTGAAGGCTTCGGCGACGAACTTCAGCGACACGCGTTCCGACAGCGGTATCGACCGCGTGAGCCGCAGGTCGATTCCGAAGAACGCAGGTCCGATCCCGACATTGCGGCCCAGCCCCCACGGGCGGTGTGTGTCCGTGTGGCGGTCCCCGAACGAATCGAAGCCCGTGTTCAGATTGAACGGCGAGAACGAGCGGGCCACCATGATCCCGGAAAACGTGAAGTCCGCGAGAAGGTTGTGCGCAAAGCTTCTGCCTCGGGCAGCCTTCCAGGGGGATTGAGTGACTGCGTTCGCAACGAAGCGATGGCCTCGATGGAAATGTGAGAGAGCGAGTTCATTGCGGGCGTCCCAGGGAATATGGGGCTCGTATGACGAATTGTAGTCCGTGTTCTCGTCGATCGACTTGCTCCAGGTGTGATGCGCAGTCAGCGTGAATCCCCGGGAGAACCGCTTCTTCAACTGGATGATCATCGCGTGATAGAACGAACGCCCCCAGCTCCCGTAGGCGTTGTCCTGGAAGATGAGCGGATCGCGGAAGCCGGCGACCGGTCTGCCGTCCTCCCCCGTGCCCGCTTCGAAGATGTTCAGATCGAGCGGGCGGATCAGGTGGATTCCCCGGTTGAAATTGTAGGCGGCCGAGAGCGCGTACCCGCCGATCTCGCGCTGGATTTCGAAGCTGCTCTGGGTCGAGTACGGATTTACGACGTCGTCCACCACGCGGAAGCCGACGCGCAGCGGGTACCCTGGCCCGGGCTCGATGCCGACGAGCTGGAGATCTTCTCGCCCGATCCCCCGCTGTCCGAGAACGCCCCGCTGCCTGACCGAGCCGAACACATGCGCCGAAGTGACGGGCTCGCCTGTCAGCGAACTGACGACGCCCGGAGCCCCGGTGAGCGGGATGAACATCTGGTTGATCTGGGCTGCCGTGCCGAGCAGGTCGTTGACATAGGTGATCTGCCCGTCGATGCGGGAATAGTAGATGCCGAATCCGCCGCGAATGACGGTCTTCCCTCCAGGACTCCATGCGAAGCCGCCGCGCGGCCCGATGTTGTTGAGGTCGCGGGGGAACCGAGTCTTGATCTCGATTTCGTGACGCAGGCCGAGCGTCAGCAGGAAGTCGGGAGTGACGCGAATGGCGTCCTCGACGAAGAAGTTCATTCGGTTCGCCCAACCTAGCCAGAACGGACTGCCGAATCCTTGCTGGTACACCGTCGGCAAGCCTAGAGCGAATGCCTGGACTGCTGTGATCGGCCTGTCGACCGTGCTGGCGAGCTCGGTCAGGCCCGCCGCGCCCAGCGTGCCCTTGATGAGCGCAGAGAGAGGCGATCCGGCGGCTTGGTCGATGATCAGGGAGAGAGGTATGGCCTCTCCAAAGATGAACCGGCCGCCCAGGAACGTCTCCACACGGATTCGGTCCCGCGTGGGATTGAAGTCGAAGCCGAACTTGATCGTCTGCCTTCCTGAGAGCCGCACGAAGTTCTGGCGCACCTGATACACACGCTCCAGCACCCGAGCGGGAAGGATCAGGTCTCGGCCGAAGTACCCGAAGCCGCCGATGTCGATCGCCGGCCCATGCGGATCAGTGGGATAGATGCCGAAATCGTGGTAGCCGAATCCGACCCGCGTCTCGCTGACCCAGCTGGGGCTGATCACGTAGGTGTCCCCGAACGCGACTGCAGCGTCCCTCGTGCCTTGCGAGAAGCCGCGGTTCCGTCCAATCAGCGCCCCGAAGTTGCTGTTCTGGCCGTCCAAGCGGGTCATGTTGGCGCGGAAGAATGTGTTGTGGCCGTCGTGAAGCGAGTGGTCGAGCCGGGTGATCACCTGCTGGCGGCCCTCGGAGAATGGAAACACGCCGCTGTTCTCCTCGAAGAGTTCCACCACGCCCGGAGTGTTCGCGGGAACGAGCGCGGTCGAGAGCTGGCTGACCAGCGGAAGCAGCGCCGGTGGCGCGCGCTGGGCCATGACATCGGCCAGCTCCTGCTGGTGCGGCGGCAACGAATAAAGAAACGACGGATCGTCCAGCAGCGGGACGATCTGCGACTCGTTCCGGTCAAGGCGCTCGTAGGCGGCGAAGAAGAAGGTCCGGTTGCGGCTGATCGGACCGCCGACCGACGCACCGCTCTGGGCCCTCGTATAGGCCGACTTGCCTGGGTCAAAGTAGTTGCGCGCCTGGAATCTGCGGTTTCTGACCACTCCGAAGAGTGTTCCGTGAACCTCGTTCGTGCCGCTCTTGGTGATGATGTTCAATGCTCCGCCGGGCGCGCTTCCCTGTTCGGTCGAGAACGAGTTGCGGTTGACCTGGAACTCGTGAACAGCCTCCTGGCTGATCGAGGACCGTACAGCGCCGGAATTGTACTGATTGTCCAGGCCGTCGATCATGAAAGTGTTGCCCCGCCCGTTCAATCCCCCGATGCCGAGGCCCGAGGTCGGCGTGACGAGGATGCGGCGGTCGGTCGCATTCGCGATGTAGTTGGTGTCGACGACCCCCGGCGTCAGAAGCGCGAGGTCCAGATAGTCCCTGCGATTGATCGGCAGGTTCTGGATCCGAACCGAATCGATATGGTCCGCCTGCTGCACGCGTTCCGGCTCGATTCCGGACCGCACCTGATCGGCGGACACGACTACTTCGGTCACTGTTGCCCCGAGTTCGAGCTGTGGCGAGACCATTGCGGTCTCGCCGACCCGGACTTCCAAGTCTTCAATGCTGAGCGGTGCAAAGTTCTCGACCTCGAAGCTGAGCGTGTATCGCCCTGGTTCGACATGGCTGAAGACGAATTCGCCCGCCTCTGAGGTCTGCGCCGTCCGCTCCACGCCTCGGGTCGATTCGATGGCTTTGACATTCACACCCGGGATGATGCCCTGTGTCGTGTCATAGACCGTTCCGCGGATGCCGCCTGTATTCGTTTGGGCGGACAGACCAAGACACACAGCTAGCGCCAGGATGGATGCGCTGGCAAGACGGCATAGGGCGAAGCGAGAGCCATTGGCCTGCGAGCGGATCGTCGGGCCGGGCATTTGCATCTTCATGGTTGGTTCCAGTTTATCCCGCACCAGCGTGGGCGGTGAATCGAAGGGGCGGGCGTACGGGATGAATGTCTGACTGCGAGGCTCGTGCAACACACCGCGGTGGCGGAAGGCATCCGATGTGCCTACCGGTCCTCAAAACCCTAGGCCTTGCAAACCCTTGGCGCCCGGTCACGAACAACTCCCGTTTTCGGCTGGCGAGAAGCTCGCGATTGGCCGATAGTGGCCGTTCTGGGAGGCGAATTGGGCTGGTGAGCGAGTTTCGGCGATCCCCCCGGGCTTGGCGTAGAGCCTTGTCGGAGACAGGCTGGCAAGAGTTCAGATCTTAGGCAAGGAGAGGGGAGTTCGGACTCCGAGTCCGTCTCGCGAAGGTGGATGTCGTAGTTCCATTGGGGCAGGTTCTCGTTCTGGACAAGCTTGAGTCCGGCCATTTGCTGCTTGGTGATCTTGGCGCCGGTCTGGTACTGCTGGCGTGCGCGGACGGAGCGGACCTGCAGTCCGGTCCGGGTGGTCGTGGTGCTGATGTAGTTGAGGATCGTCTCCCAGCTGTCGGTGTGTCGGCCGGCCGAGTTGCGGCTGTCCGAAGAGGATTTTCCGCCTGTCAGCGAGGTAGGCGGAGTTTCATGAATTTTGTGTGGGAGCCAAGAGTCGGACGCCGGTCCGAGAGGCCCGCGTCCCGTCCGGACGGTCTTCTCCCGCAGGTCCGCGCCGGCCGCCATCCGGGGACCTCCGCACCGATCGGCGCGTCCCCCGGCATTCCCGGGATCATCCTGCCCACACCACCCGCCTTCCGGACTCCTGCCGCCGCTACGGTGCACCGGATTCGGTCGAATGCCGATACGCCGTACCGACGAGCAAGGGCACTCCCTGCGCCAGGACCCGTTTCACGAAAGCGACCTCCGGCACCATCCTGCCGGTGGCCTGGTCAGGCTGCATGTAGTACCAGTACGCTTCGCCGAACGTTTCGACAATTCCGACGACATCCCGTCCCCCGAACGCTTCGGCGACGAACGCCTCGAACGGCCAATCGGATTGCGTTCCGCCGAATGCGACCTCTCTGGTGGCCGCATTGACCCCAATGACGTTGACCGATCCGCTGTTCCAGCGGGAATCGCTGCCAAAGACAGGCCCCGCGAAGAATCCCAGGGACTCCGCCTGGGCGGAGGCGCAGCGCACGAACTCCTGAAGGCCTGATTCGGTCGGGTTGGCCTCCAGAGAGGACGCGTTTACCTGCTCCCGTCTGCATGTGCCCGGCAGATCGCGCTCGTAGATTCCGGCACCGACGGCCGCACGACGCCCGTTCCAGTCGATTTCGACGACGTACGAAGTCTTGGGCTCGATCGTACCGGTCACTCGATTGACGAAGTAGTAATGGACCCAGCCCGAGCCAACGATGTCGGTGATGCGGTGCAGGTCCCGCAAATAGTCGGAAAACACGCTCTCGGAGACTTCGTGGAGCGATGTTCCCAAGACTCCCTCGCGAGACCGGTCGGGCGGGTACACAAGTGACCGCGTTCTCTCCCCAGGCTGCTCAAGCAGCCGCACGAATACGTAGAACTCGCGATGGCCCCACCGCGGATCTTCGTGGAATGACCTGTACGCTTCCTCCGTGCCATGCGCCGCGATGTACTCCGCCGCGCACTGCACCAGCGCCTGGATGTCCCTCCGCGTGCGCACCGCACCGGCCGTGATGAGGTTGTCCGCGCAATCCGGACCCGCCTGCGAATGGTCCGCGGGAACGTAGTAGGCGGAACCGACCAGCACCGGCACGCCCTGCGCCACAACGCGCTTGAGCATGCCGACCTTGCTCTGCTTCCGGCCGGTGACGGGGTTGAAGTTCCGATAGTAGATGTACGACTCGCCGAACGCCTCAGCGACCGAAACCACGTCGCGGCCCCCGAAGGCCTCGGGCCGGTTCCCACTGCCCCCCCATTCATGCAGCGCATTCCCGTTCACCCGCAACGGGCTGGAGGAAATCAGCTGGTTGCCCGCCATGTCCATCACGAACACGTTGGTCAAGCCGTCTCCCCACCGAGGGTCCCGTTCGATCCTGGACTTGGCGAAATAGCCCTCCGACTCCACCTCGAGCGCCGCGCACCGGACGAGTTCCTGCAGATTCCTCTCCGTCGGCTCGGCAGAGAGTCTGGCGGCGTTGACCTCGTCGGCGTTGCACGTGCCCGGCCGGTCGTTCGCGTAGAGGCCGGCCCCGATCGCCGCTCGGGTGCCGTCCCAGTCGACTTCCATGACGTAGGAGCTCTTCGGCTCGTCGCGTCCGGTCGCCGGGTTCGTGAAGGCGTAGTAGATCCAGCCGGAATCCACAACGGACAGGATGCGATGCAGCTCGAAGAAGTAGTCCGTTCCGAAGCTGTCGATCGACGTCCCCCAAGGGCTGCCCTCGCGCGACGGATCCGGCGGGAACACAAAGGTCATGGAATCCTCGCCGGATTCGGCAATGCCGTCGACGAAGACATAGGCCGGTCCGTGTTTCCAGCGCTCGTCCTCGTTGAACGCCCGCCGCGCTTCCTCAGTGCCATGCTCCAGCGCGTATTCCGCCGCGCACCGCACGAACGCCTGGATGTCTCCGTTCGTGGCAACAGCCTTCGCGGATATCCTGTGATCGGAGCAACCGTCCTCTCCGCTTGCAGACAAGGGGACGGTCACGGCCACAAGAGCGGCCACGCCGGCCAGAATTCGGAAGAACCTCGGCATATTCCGGATTCTAGCGGACCTTGACTACGGAGAATCTCTGTGGACTCCGTGGACTTCGAGGACTGGGCTGCCTGCCGAGTAGGCTGGGGCGTTTCTGCGCCCAGCCACTCACATGGTGTGGAGTAGGCAGTAATGTGGAGTTCGGACCGTAAGTCCCTGATAACGTGGAACTTGAGCGGCAGCAACTCCACATTGCTGGGTGGCTGCTCCGAAGGCTCATAGGCTTTCCATCCAGCTCAGGGTGTCGGCGTCGGTTCGCCAGTCTGAGGATCCCGTTTCCGTGTTCAGAAGCGGTTTGGCCTTGCGCACGGCCTTGCGTTTCGATTCCCGGTCCACCGCGGCATGGATGCTCGTCGAGACACGGGCTCGGCCCAGCCAGCGCCTGATCGTGATCAGGTCCGCGACCGCCTGTAGGGAATGGGACGCGGCGGTGTTGCCGCAGCACGTGGGGATGGACGCGCCTGCCCGCTGATGCGCTTCCACTGCAGCCGCGACGGCAGACGCGGGCGCCCATCCGTGGTCTACGGCCTGCTGGCGGACCGCCACGGTCGCGGTGCGCGCCTATCCCGGCAACACCGCCGATCCCGCGACCGTTCCCGACCAGGTCGAGACCCTGCGCCGCAGCTTCGGCCTGCGGCGGCTGGTCCTGATCGGCGACCGGGGCATGCTCACCGACGCCCGCATCGAGGATCTGCGCCAGTATCCGGGCCTGGGCTGGATTTCCGCTCTGCGCTCCGACCATCTGCGCAAGCTGGTCGAGGAGGGCACCCTGCAGCCCAGCCTCTTCGACGCCGCCAACCTGGCCGCCATCCGCTCCTCTCAGTTCCCCGGCGAACTGCTGGCGGTGTGCCACAATCCGCTGCTGGCCGCCCGTCGCAAGCACCGCCGCGAAGACCTGCTGCGCAGCACCGAGCAGGAGTTCCAGCGCATTCAGCGCGAGATCGGGCGGCGGACCCGCAAGCCGCTCACGGCCACCGAGATCGCGGTGAAGGTCGGACGTGTTCGGAACCGGTTCAAGATGGCCAAGCACTTCAGGACGCGGATCCGGCACAGCCTGCTCGAGTACGCCCGCAAGGCAGCCGGCATCGAGCGGGAGGCGGCGCTGGACGGGCTCTACATCGTGCGCACCAGCGAGACTGGGATGTCCGCCGAGGACGCGGTGCGCGGCTACAAGCAGCTCACGCGGGTGGAGCAGGCATTCCGCTGTCTGAAGTCGGTGGACGTCAAGGTCCGACCGATCCGCCCCCGGGCCGAGCGGCGGGTGCGGGCGCACCTGTTGGTGTGCATGCTGGCCTACTATGTGGAGTGGCACTTGCGGAGCGCGCTGGCCCCGCTGCTGTTCCAGCACGAGGATCTGGAGGGCTGGCAGGCGGAGCGTGACCCGGTGGCTGCGGCGGAGCCGCCGCAGGATCTGCAGCGCAAGAAGAATCGCCGCAGGAGCGAAGACGGTCTGCCTTTGGACTGAGGTGCCTGCAATTTCGTGGACTGCTTAGCGTGCTGCGGCGGGGCCGGCGGCTTCCTCCCCTCGTCGACTCAGCCGAAGACGATTCCGCAGACGCCGCCCGCGGACTTCCTCCACCCCGAAACCGCAGATCCCGGACCGGACCCCGCCGGCGGCGGCGGTCGTCCGGCGAGTTCGGGCCGGCAACCCCCGCGGAGCGGCCAGCGGACCGTTCAGCCCCGATTGGCTGCAGGGGACCTACGGCGCCGGCGTGCCGCGCCCGCCAGCTGACGGGCACAGCCCTCCGGAGGCGCGGCCGGTCAGAGGGCCATAGATCGAGGCTGCTGTCATCGCCGAAGCTGTCCGGAACGCAGGGCAGGCCTACGAACCGGCCGGTCGGGCCCAGCGGCTCAAGGCCACCCCTCCGTGGGCCTTGGAGGCCCTTCGAGGCAGGGGTGTTCCTCCATAAACACATCGAAGATCGATGGCGTGTCCGGCCAAAGTTCCTGCAGGAGATCCACCGGAAATGCCGCGATCGGCATTGAGCGGTAGTACTATTGGCGGCGCGACTCGCCGGTCCGACCGACCTCACGCTATGCGTGAGGCATTTGGGAAACCCGTTGCGGTTCGGATCCCGTGTGGCCGCAATCCGCATGCCTAGCGACTACGAGATCGGCCAGGACAACATAAGGATTCTCGGGCTCGACGTTCATAACCCGGTGTTTGTTGTCGCCAGTCTTACCATCATCGGATTCGTCGCAGGCGTGCTGGCGTTCCGGGACGCCGCCGCCACCGCGTTTGAAGGGCTGTACGCCTGGCTCGCTTCGACGTTCGCCTGGGTGTTCCTGGGGGCCAGCAACATTTTCGTCCTGTTCTGTCTGGTGGTGGTGGTAACGCCGCTGGGTCGCGTCCGCCTTGGCGGACCGGACGCCAAGCCGGACTACTCCGCCTGGTCTTGGTTCGCCATGCTGTTCGCGGCCGGGATCGGCATTGGCCTGATGTTCTTTGGGGTGGCGGAGCCAATCGACCATTTTCGGAATCCGCCGATTGGCGTCGATGCCGCTGACACCGCCGCTGCGCAAAGGATGGCCATCGCCTCCGCCATCTTCCACTGGGGTGTGCACCCTTGGGCGATGTTCGCGGTCGTTGCTCTCGCATTGGCCTTCGCCGCCTACAATCTCGAGCTGCCGCTAACTCTGCGGTCGGCGTTCTATCCCGTCTTGGGTAAAGCTGTCTGGGGCGGCTTTGGTCACGTGATCGACGTCCTCGCGGTATTCGCCGCGCTGTTTGGGCTGGCCACATCGCTCGGCCTTGGTGCCGAGCAGACGGCGGCCGGGCTGGCCCACCTCTTCGGCACGCCGGTTACTGACTCGACCAAAGTGCTGATAGTCGCCGCCATCACGGCGATTGCGTTGGCGTCGGTGGTCTCCGGGATGGACAGGGGCATCAAGCGCCTGAGCCAAGCCAATCTGGTCTTGGCCCTGATGCTGCTTGCGTTCGTGCTGACGACAGGGCCGACAGTTGATCTCTTCGCCGGATTTCTCGCCAGCATCGGCCACTATGTGGCTGCAATCGGACCGCTCAGTAGCTGGGTGGGGCGGGAGGACCTCGATTTCATGCACGGATGGACCACGTTCTTCTGGGCGTGGTGGCTGTCGTGGTCGCCCTTCGTTGGGATCTTCATCGCTCGCGTCTCGCGCGGCCGCACTGTGCGCGGACTCGTCGGCTGCATGTTGGTCGTTCCGGTGCTGTTGTCCGCGCTCTGGATGAATGCCTTCGGGGGGACTGCACTGTCTCAGTATCTTGATGGAGGCGATAGGACGGTCGTCGCGGCAGTGCAGGCTCAACGACCAGAGCTGGCCCTGTTCAGGATGCTCGAGGCTCTGCCGCTCGCTGGCCTCACGTCTTCCGTTGCCATCGTTCTCGTGGTCGTCTTTTTCGTCACCTCGTCTGATTCCGGCTCTCTCGTCATAGACACGATCACTGCCGGAGGCAAACTCGACGCGCCGGTCGTGCAGCGCATCTTCTGGTGCTCGTTCGAAGGGATCGTCGCCATCACGTTGCTTGTCAGCGGCGGACTTGTGGCGCTGCAGACTGCCGCCCTCATGACCGGCTTTCCGTTCGCTCTCGTGCTGGTGGGGATGTGCTACAGCACTTGGACGGGGCTGCGCGCCGCTCGGCGGCACTAAGCCTCCAAGAGGCGGAGTGAGTGCGTCAGTGGGACTGTGCAACATCGCAGCGTTGGCGACGCCGGCGTCGACCTCCCGGCCTCGTGGGCGGGGCGACTCGAAGGCGGGCGCCGTAGGAGACTCTGTTCCGCCGGTTCGCCCTGGCTGACCGAGGGCGCTGACTGGCCCTCTGGCTGAGGCCCGACGTGTCGACGGTGGTCCTTGATTCGCGGAATCAGAAAGCAAGTGTCAGCGGGAACCGAAATTTCCGCCCGTCGTTGAGCGTATTCGTGATGCGCCCAAAGGGACAGGTTGCGGACCTGCATGTCTTCCGCCATGCGGCGGCGAAGGGGTGTTATGGGACCTCCTGGTTCGAATGAATGGGATGTGCTGCACGTGGCAGCGTGTCCATCCTTCCGAAACGGGGGCCCCGCGGCAATCCCGGGACCGGCGGGATGTGGGAAGGCCCGGTCGGCCGGGGCAGCTACCCTCTCGCTAGGCCACCGGTGCCGCGAAGCGGTTTAGTCCAACTCGATATAATCTCCAACACGACCTATGAGATGGCATTTTGGCGCTATCTTGGCTGCCATCGGAATCATGCTCTCCGCGCCGGGCACGGCTCGGGGCCAGGCGGCCGACGGTCACCTCGTGGGAAGCGTTGTCGACCAGAGCGGCGCTTCGATTCCCAGCTGCATCGTGTCCGTCGAAAACGTGGCCACCGGCGTGAGCTGGAACCAGGAAGCGGACGAGTTCGGCGCCTACCGGTTCAACAACCTGCCAGTCGGCGACTACACCCTGTCCGCGAAGTCGGTAGGCTTTGCGCCCAAGATGCTCTCCGGCATCGCCGTCGCCCTCAATCGCACATCGACAGCCAACGTCACTCTCGAGCTGGGCGAGGTGCAGACCACAGTCGAGGTCACCGCAGCCTCGGCGCAGATTGACACGACCACCTCGACGGTAGGCGGGTCGTTCGATTCCCGCCAGGCGCTATACAGCCCGAGTTCCGATTTGGCCCTCGGCGTGCTGAATCTCTCGCTGCAGGGAGCGGGCGTGGCTTCGAGCGGCGGCACGGGCCTTGGCGAGGGACCGTCCATCGGCGGCCAGCGGCCCCGCAACAACAATTTCATGGTCGAGGGCGTCGACAACACCGACAAGGGCGTCACCGGACGGCTCGTGGACGTGCCGAACGAGGCGGTGGCCGAGTTCTCCGTGCTGCAGAATCAATACGGCGCGGAGTTCGGGCGCTCTACCGGCGGGCAGTTCAACACAGTGGTCAAGAGCGGGACCAATGAGATCCACGGCTCCTTGTACGAGTACTTCGCGAATCGCGCGCTGAACGCCATGGACCAGTCCAACAAGAGACGCGGCATCACGGAGAAACCGCGTCTGGACGACAATCGGTTCGGCGGAACGGTCGGGGGGCCCGTCGTCAGGAACCGGCTTTTCTACTTCGGGACGTACGAACGCAATCCGGTCGGCCAGGCCTCCGCTCCGGGACGACCGTTCTCCTCGCCCACGGCCGAAGGCTTCGCGACACTGGACCGCATCCAGGGGCTGTCGAGCACGAACCGCCAGGTGTTGAAGCGATACGTTCCTCCCGCTCCCGCCGCCACCGGCAGCACGATTGTGCTGGGAGAGGAAGTTCCAATCGGCGTGCTTCCCATCAACGTCCCGACCTACCAGAACAACATGAGCTGGCTGGCCAGCGCAGACTACAACCGCAAGTCCGGCGACCAACTGAGGTTCCGGAACATACGGAACAGCAGCGACGCGATCGACCCGGGCACCTCCCCGGACCTGCCCACCTTCACCAGCAAGAGCATCCTGAGCCGAAACCTCGCGACGCTCTCGTACTTTCGCACCCTGTCGTCCGAATTGTTCAACGAGACACGGCTCGGATTCAGCCGCTCATTCCACAACCTCCCGGCGGGAGACTTCGAATTCCCAGGGCTGGATTCGTTCCCGAACATCACGATCGAGCAGGATCTCGACATTCAGATCGGTCCGTATGAGGTTGCGCCCCAGAGCGGAGCGCAGAACACGTACCAGCTGGTGAACAACACGACCTTCATCAACGGGCGTCACACTCTGAAGTTCGGGTTTGACGCGAGACGGAACATCACATCCGACCTGTTCGTGCAGCGGCAGCGGGGCGATTACAACTACTCCACTCTGGAGCGCTTTCTGCTCGACTTGAGCCCCGACATCCAAGCCGAGCGCAACACCGGAGGAGGCATCTACCACGGCAACAACACCGAGTTCTACTCTTATGTCAGCAGCGAAACCAAGGTCCGGCGCAACCTCACGCTTACATTAGGGCTCCGACACGAGTACAAGGGCATACCGTACGGGGACACGCTGCAGGCGTTGAACGCGGTCTCGAGCGTGCCCGGGGTGCTGACATTCGGCGCGCCGAAGGCGCAGAAGCGAAACTTCGCTCCCAGAGCGGGCCTGGCCTTTTCTCCGGGGTCCGATGGGAGAACGGTGGTTCGTGCGGGTTTCGGCGTTGCATACGACGCCTACTTCACGAACCTCGGACAGCTCCAGAAGCCCCCGCAGCTCGAGAACACCTTCCGTGGCGATCCGACCGTGGACACGCCGAACTACTTGGCGAACGGGGGCATCCGGCCCGACCAGCGACCGGACGAACTGGACGAGGATTCGGCGCGCGCTCTCACGTCAACCTACATCCCGGACCAGCACCTGCCCTACTCGCTCCAGTGGAACTTCGGCATCGAACGGGTCGTTGCGCGGGACTACACGCTTTCGGCGCGTTATCTCGGCACGCGCGGCGTCCGGCTGTTCACGCAGAGCGTACTGCCGCTCGTGGCGAGAGCCACTCCGCAGCTTTCCCTGCCCACCTTCTATCAGCGACCCGCGCAGTCGGAACTGGATGGGCTCACCGTGACGCTGGCTGACATCGACGCCCGGCCGAATTCGCTGCCGCAATACGCCGACAACGGCTTCAGCCCGTTCATCTTCGCGTTTCCCAACCGAGGCAATTCGATTTATCACGGCCTCGCGACCGAGGTAAGGCGGAGGTTCTCGAACGGCCTCCAGTTCATAGGCGCCTACACTTGGAGCAAGAATATCGACGACAGCACCGCCGATCTGTTCTCCACGCTGCTCTCGCCGCGGCGTCCCCAGGACTTCCAGGACATGCGCGCCGAGCGGGCGCGCTCCTTCCTGGACCGCACGCATCGCCTCACGATGGCCTGGGTCTACGAGGTGCCCTTTTACAGGAACTCGTCAGGCTGGCTCCGCAGGAACCTGCTGGGCAACTGGGTGGTCTCCGGAATGTTCACCGCAGAGTCGCCCCAGTACGCCACGGTCCAGAGCGGGCTGGACTCCAACCGCAATCTTGACGGTGCCACCGACCGGGTCGTGGTGAACCCGGGCGGAGTGGACCGCACCGGAAGCGATGTGACCGCGCTGACGAATAGTGCCGGCGAAGTGGTCGGCTATCTGGCCGACAACCCGAACGCCCGCTATGTCAAAGCGGGGCCGGGCGTACATCCCAATGGGGGGCGCAACACGCTTCCTCTGCGAGGCATCAACAACTTCGATTTCAGCGTGAGCAAGCGATTCTCAGTGGGCGAGCACAAGGCCGTCGAGTTCCGCGCCGCGTTCTACAACGCGCTCAACCATCCCCAGTACACGCCGGGCTCCCTGAACAGCGTCCGCGCGGTCGCCTCTCGCGACACGCGAAACAATCTGATCCCCGGGCATCCGGTGTTCGACCGGCCGGACCAAGTCTACAACAGCCATGCTCGCGAGATCCGCCTAGTGCTCCGGTTCACGTTCTAGGCGCCGGGAGCAGAGAGCCATTCGAGAAGCGCGGGCAGTCTGTTTTCGCGATGCCGATCCCGGTCCCTCGGGCAGTGCCCCTGGCTGATCCTTCCAATGCGTCTCAGAGTCCATCCTCGCGAAGCGCCATTGCCGCGTGCGGATCCGCCGTCCGCTCCGAGACCGGACCCCCGTGTCAGTGCGACAGGATCCGGCTGAGAAAGAGCTTTGAGCGCCCGCTCTCGGGACGGGCGAAGAACCGCTCTGGGGGAGCCGATTCGACGATCCTGCCTGCGTCCATGAACACCATGGTGTCGGCAACGGTCCTGGCGAAGCCCATCTCGTGGGTGACGACGATCATCGTCATGCCGCTCTTGGCGAGATCGGCCATCACGTCCAGAACCTCCTTGATCATTTCCGGGTCCAGTGCCGACGTCGGCTCGTCGAACAGCATGATCCTCGGCTGCATGCACAGCGACCGGGCGATGGCAACCCGCTGCTGCTGGCCGCCGGACAGTTGCCCGGGATACTTCTCAGCCTGCTCCGGGATCCTGACGCGGGCAAGGTACTCCATCGCTCGGTCCCGAGCCTCCGCCATAGAAAACCCCCCGGCGTTAGAAGGCCCCCGCATGCAGTTATACACCACCCGCAGAAGGGGGAAGAGGTTTAAAATCGGGAAAACCATGCCGACCTCCTTCCGGATCGCCGCGGCACTCTTCGGGTCGTTGCCGAGCTCGTGCCCGTCGACGACGATCCGCCCCTCCTGGTGCTCCTCGAGACGGTTGATGCAGCGGATCAGGGTGGACTTGCCGGACCCGGAGGGGCCGCAGATCACTACGCGCTCCCGCTCGCGAACCTGGAGATTGATGTCCTTGAGAACGTGGAATTCGCCGAACCACTTGTTCACGCCCTCGAACTCGATCACGACTTTTCCAGGCGTGTGGGGGCCCTTCGGGAACCTCATGGTCCCGTCACCGCCATGCGCCGCTCGAGCCGGTTGAACAGCAGCGCGCAGCAGAAGCACACGCCGAAGTACAGGGCGGCAACCGTGATCCACACCTCGAACATGCGCATCGTCGACACTGCGGTCTCCACCGCAAGGAATGTCAGCTCCTGGATCGAGATCAGCGACACGATCGACGAATTCTTCACGAGCGTGATGAACTGCCCGGCTAGCGGGGGGACCACCCGCTGGACCGCCTGGGGAAGGATGACGTACCGCATGAGCTGCCGGTCGGAGAGCCCGACGCTGAGTCCGGCCTCCGCCTGGGTCTTGGGGACCGCTTGGATTCCGGCACGAACGATCTCCGTCACGTAGGCGCCCTCGAACATGGATAGGCACAGGATTCCCGCAATCACGTTCGGGATGAGCTTCGGCGGTCCGAAGAGGAATTCCAGCCAGGCCAGCGTCCCGGCGGAAGCGTTGCGGACGTACTCCTCGACGCCCAGCAGCGGCATGACCTGGCTGCTGATGAAGAAGTAGAAGATGAAGACGAAAACCAGCGGCGGGATGTTTCGGATCAGCTCAACATAGGCCCGGCTCAGCATGCGGGGAAACAGGCGCCCGGCCGTGCGCATGATGCCGAACAGCACGCCGATGACGGCGGCCAGCACGATTCCCCACAGCGCGAGCCGAAGCGTTGTGAAGAGCCCCTGCATCAGCAGGTTCGCGACCCAGCGCTGCTGGTCCTCATCCCAGCGGTACAGGTAGCCCGGGATGCCGGACCAGTCCCACCGGTATTCCAGAACCGAATCGACCCGGTAGCTTACGTAGGCAGCCGCCGCGATGAGGGCCGCGAAGACTATGCAGTCGACCCAACTCAGCCGGATTCCCTTGCGACGCGATGCCATTGTGTCCGTTCGGCGCCTATTCGGCCATCGGCTGATTGGAGTCTTCGGGCAGGTCGACTTGCCCGGCCCAGCTGGTCGTCTTGAACCAGTGGGAGTGACGATCCTCCAGCCACCCGTTGGTTGTGTTCACCAGGATCCAGTTGGAGAAGAAGTTCAGCGCGTCCGGATCGCCCTTGCGCAGTCCGAACGCCTCGTTGCCCCGCGCCAGGTCGTCCGTCGTCGGCAGGAAGAGCTTGTCCCCGTACCGGTGGACCAGCAGCGTCGGCTTCGGGTACGACGAGACGAACGCGTGAGCGTTGCCGTTCAGCACCTCCTGCGCCGCTTGCGAGTCGTCGTCGAACCTGCGAGCTGTCGTCTCCGGGAACTGCTCTTCCACTGCGCTGCAGGACGTGGCGCCGCGCCGGCAGGTAAACGTCACTTCGGAGCTGTTGTAGTCCTCCGGCCACGTCATTCCCGCAGTGAGTTCCCTGTTGGCCGCGACTCCCAGGCCCGAATGGGCGTACGGCACCGTGAAGTTGACGGTGAGGTTGCGTTGCGCCGTGACGCTCAAGCCCCCGATGATCACGTCGAACTTGCCGGCGAGCAGAGCCGGGATGATTCCGTCCCAGGCGGTAGGGACGAATTCGACGGCAACCCCCATGTCCGCCGCGAGCTTCCTGGCAACGTCGATTTCGAAGCCGACCAGCTCCCCGTTCTTGTCCCGCATCGCCCATGGGACGAACGTCGACATGCCGACCTTCAGCGCCCCACGCTTCTTGATCGTCTCGATGACGCTCTCGCCCGAGGGCTGTTGCCGGGCCCGCTCCCCGCAGGCTCCGGCTGCAACCAGGACGCAGAGCGCGGCAGCCATCCCGAGTCTCAGTCGTTCATCGGTCAAGCGCATTGCCTTCTCCCTTCCCACGCGAGTTCCTCCGCCGACGTGCAGGCCCGGCCTCAGCTGCATGTCCGAACGCGACGCTCGACGTAGCTCATGCACACCGACAGCGTGACAGTGATTCCGAGATAGATGGCAGCGACCGTCATCCAGATCTCGAAGCTCAGGAACGTGTCGGCGACGATGTTGCGTCCCGCCGTGGTGAGGTCGAACACGGCGATGACGCTGACGATCGCCGAGTTCTTGACGAGCGAGATGATCAGCCCGGTCAGCGGGGGAAGCATCAGGGGCACGGCCTGCGGAAGGATCACGCAGCGGTAGCTCTGCGCACGGCCAAGACCGATGCTGTCGCATGCCTCCCACTGGCCCCTCGGGACGGACAGGACTCCACCCCTGAACACCTCGCAGGCGAACGCACCCTCGAAGACCGACAGGCACGCCACCCCCACCCAGAACCGGTCCAGGCCGATGATCGGTCCAAGGACAAAGTAGAATAGATACATCTGTATCAACAGAGGGGTGTTGCGAACCGCCTCGACATAGACCTTTGAAACGGCCCTGCCAGCCAGGGATTCCGACAGTCGCAGCAAGGCCGTCACCAGGCCGATCGCCATGGCAAGCACGACGCTGCAGGCGGTGATT
This sequence comes from Bryobacterales bacterium, assembly GCA_028819255.1. Lineage (GTDB taxonomy): Bacteria > Acidobacteriota > Terriglobia > Bryobacterales > UBA6623 > VXMF01. Next base: position 24,714 of record JAPPMB010000129.1, read on the forward strand.
TCCAAGGTGACCAACAGCCCCTTCGCCAGCGGGCCCCATGTCAATTCGCCGTCGACGACGCGAAAGAGGAAGTGCGGGACACGGTACCACTGCCAGTTGTAGCCCATGCTCATGGCCCCGGAGACCATCAGCCATAGCAGGGCTCCGCAGAGTGCGACGAACTGAACAGTGTCAAACCAGGGAGCGTTCCACCAGCGCTCGTCGCGGACGAGGTTTGGCGTGGGTCGGTCAGGGACCGCCGGCGGATCGATTCGCGATTTCTCCCTAGCGCGCAATGCCGTCGCCTCAGCTCGCCCCCGGGAGAGTCATTGCCCACCCCGATGGAGACCGAAGATTCCGGAACTTCAATGCAGCTGTCGCAAACTAAGGTCTTCCGGGAACAAATTGGGGAATTCCAAACCGGACTCCTGCCAGGGACGAATCTTCCGGATAGTCCATGGTAGCGGCTCGATTCTCGTGCATGAAGCGGGTCTAGGCAGGTGAGGTCGCGGGCTTGGCCTTTCGGACATTGCGATGGCCCGCGACCTGCCGCCGCGGCAGCACCTGAATTTGGAAGATCGTAGTTCGGGCCATCGACGACGTTGTCCGGAAATCTCTCGATTATCAAGGACTACTGCCTCTCTTTCTGCGACCGGAATCGGCTCGGCTCGGAGTGGATGGCCTATCTATGGCACCACTATGAATGGCCGGATTCCTCCGTCCTGCCCCTCCGGTCTTCGCCAGGCCGTCGGTCTCCAGCCGGGCGACGCGGTCCCCGTCAACCGCCATCTCAGCCTTCTCTTCCACGGGGACCGCGTCACCTGATTTGTCTTCGCTCTCCTCTTCGCCTCCCATCGCGTCGACGACTTCCTCTCCCGCGACCGCTGCCTCCCACACTGCGCCCCGCGTAACGGGAGTTGCATGAGTATGGTGTGGAAGCCGCCTGCCGGTCCGCCGGCGACCAGGGTCGGCGCGTTCGGCACCACTGGCCGATGGCCCGCAGGGCGCGGGTGAGCCGGCTTCGATCGGTCGTGCGCTGCACCACCCAGCGCCCCTTGCGGGAACGCCCCCAATGGTGGCTGCACACAGGCAACGGGCGGCGGTGCGTTCTCGTTCTCTGGCGGCCTCGATTCTGTCCGGGGCGCGTCAATCCCTGATACCATTCGCCGAGATGCGCCGCTGGCGAATCCGCATCACGACAGTGACGCTCCTGATTGCCTCTTTCGCCAGCGGTTCCCCAAGCCTTTCGGGCGAGCCCGGGAACACGCCGACGTTCGCCTTCGACTTCAATCGCGGGCCCCAGGGATTCGTCGGCGCCTTCGCCGACTATCCGCCCGCCGACGCATCGTTCTACGAGTTGCTGTCCGACCATCGCACCCTTCCGCCTCCGCTGGAGTTGCACTCCGGCCTGTACCTCTCCGGAGTCAATCGCAGCGGCGATCTCTTCATGTTCCTTACGGGACCCCTGAGCGGCTTGCGGCCCGGCGCGCTCTATGCGGTCACCGTCACTGCGGAGATCGCCACCGATACGCCGGCCGGGTGCTTCGGTGTCGGCGGAGCCCCGGGCGAGAGCGTCTGGATCAAGGCTGGCGTGACCGCCGTGGAACCGCTCCCG
>JAPPMB010000051.1 GCA_028819255.1 Bryobacterales bacterium
CAGCAAGCGAGGGGGTAACTCCGATTAGGTGAAAAAAACGCCGTGAAAATCGGTGAGGAGAGGAGGGCTTGGCGGATGAGCCGATCTACCGGCTGGGCTATCCGAACAGGGATGTGCCCAAGAGCCTAAACGAGTGCCTGCTGGACTGCCTGACCGGGGACATGCTGGGGAGGGTGGAGCACAGCGTCCGCCTGGAACAACTGCTGCGGGCGGGGGACCTCGCGGGGCTGGAGCGGTAGATCCGGGCATCCTTCGCGAGCATCCCGCACCACTGGCACGCGCACAAGCGAGATCGCGCGCTACGGCAGGCCGGACGTCTGGCTATGTGCGCGAGCGGCTATTACGATGTTCGCCTTCGGCCCAGGGGCGCCGGACCCCGCGGCGAAGAGATGGCGGCCAAGGCGAGGGAGAAGATGGTTCCGTTCGCAGTGACGGTGCTCGCAGCCGTGTTGGCGGCAGGCAGCGTCGCGGCTGCGGGCCAGCGGCCCAATGTGGTGCTGGTCATCACGGACCACCAAGGCTACGGCGACCTGAGCTGCCATGGCAATCCGGTGTTGAAGACGCCGAATCTGGACCGGCTCCACAAGGACTCGGTGCGGCTGACGGACTACCACGTCGCTCCGACCTGCTCGCCTACGCGCGCCGCGCTGATGGCCGGCCATTGGACGAATCGCACCGGGGTCTGGCACACGAGCGGAGGACGCTCGCTGCTGATGGAGAGCGAGGTCACGATGGGCCAAGTCTCCCGCGACGCCGGCTACGCCACGGGAATGTTCGGCAAGTGGCACATGGGCGACAACTACACCTTCCGGCCCGAGGATCGCGGATTCACCGAGGTGATGCGGCACGGCGGGGGCGGAGTGGGCCAAACGCCTGACTTCTGGAACAACTCCTATTTCGACGGCACGTACTTCCACAACTCGGTGCCCGAACCGGTCAAGGGGTACTGCACCGATGTCTGGTTCGACTACGCGCAGCGGTTCATCCTTGCGCAGAAGGAAGCGGGCAGGCCTTTCCTGCCCTTGATTTCGACCAACGCCCCACACCGGCCCATGCATGCGCCGCCTGAATTCGCCGCACCGTACGAGGAGCGGTTCGGCACCCGCGTGGGGCATTTCTTCGGCATGATCGCCAACGTCGATCACAATGTGGGGCGCTTGCGGGAGTTTCTCGAAGCGGCGGGCCTGGCCAAGAACACGATCTTGATCTTCACTTCGGACAACGGCACGGGAGCAGGCGAGAAGGTCTTCAACGCCGGCATGCGGGGCAGAAAGCAGAGCGAGTACGACGGAGGCCATCGAGTGCCGCTATTCGTCCATTGGCCGGCCGGCGGGCTCGTCGGCGGGCGGGACGTGGAGCCGATCACCGCCCATGTCGACGTGCTCTCGACGTTGATTGATCTCTGTGGGATCACGGCGCCAAAGGGAGTGAAGTTCGACGGCCGCAGCATCCGGCCGGTTCTGGAGGGCAGAGCGACCCTTGCCGACGGCTCCTGGCCAGACCGGATTCTGGTGACCGACGCGCAAAGGGTCATGAATCCGATTAAGTGGCGCAGGACCGCTGTGATGACCAGCCGGTGGCGGCTCGTCAGTGGCAACGAGCACTACGACATCAAGCGGGACCCGGCACAGGAGAACAACGTAGCCGGCGCCCGACCGGACATGGTGGCGAGACTGGAGGCCTTCTACGAAGCGTGGTGGGCCGAGCTGAAGCCGACCTTCGATCAGGTTCCCACAATCGTCTTGGGCCATCCACGGGTGAACCCGGTCCGGCTGACCAGCCACGACTGGATCGTAAAGGACACAGCGCCGTGGAACCAGTCCCTGGTCCGCATGGCATCCGAGAGACATTCGGCACCCGGCTTCTGGAACGTCAAGGTGGTCGCGACCGGCCGGTACGAGATTCGCTTGCGCCGGTGGCCGGAAGAGGCTGACACGGCGATTGACGCCCCGCTGCCTCCCGCGCCGAAAGTGCCGGGCGAGAGTCCGTTCCGTGCAAACCCAGGCACCGGGGTGGAGGCGGTCACGGCCTCAGTCCGGATTGGCGAGGCGGCGGCGGAGGCCCGGGTCGAGCCCGGCGCCAAGGCGGTGACGGTGCGGCTGACTCTCCCGGCTGGAAGAGCCCGCATGTCGGCGTTCTTCACCACCCGGGACGGCAATGACGTGGGAGCCTTCTACGCTGACGTGAGAAAGCTGTAGGGCGGCGAGACTGAGCGGACTCGCGTCTCCCGCAATCACGATGTGGGCGCGCGCCCTGACGGTTCGGGACGAAAAACCTGTGGGCCGCTCGCGGGGACGTGGTCCCCGCTGGTCGACGGAACGTCGGAATCAGGCGACAGCGGGGAGGCCGCACATTCCATGCGGATAGCCGCATTCCTCCCGCGTCGTCCGTAGAATCCGTCATTTGTGACAAACCACCTCACAGTTCGGCGAAGCGACTGCGCCCGCGGAGGAAGAATGCCGCCTCAGCACCGAATGGCGTGGGCGGACGCCGAACCTTGAATCGCCTTCCGCTTCAAGGAGGTAGGATGGACGCCTGCAACGCCGATTGACCTCTCGCCGACGTGCTGTCCCGCCCACGCGAGGCCTGGCCCGATGCCGAAATGCGGCGCCCCGGGACGCTCGCGCCAAGCCGGGAATGTTGGGGCCGCCTCCTGGCGCTATGATGAGAGTTGGCGCCGTGCGCCCGTAGCTCAGCTGGATAGAGCGCTTGCCTCCGGAGCAAGAGGTCGCAGGTTCGAATCCTGCCGGGCGTACCAGCAATTCAGCTCCGCGCGAACTCTTGCCGGCCGGCCTAAGCCGCCCGAGAGCGTCATCCGCGGATCGCGTTCGGCCTGACCGCCTGCGGTGGACCTTCTTGCCGAATTCCATGGCCGCGGGGACACCTCGAGGGCGGGGGAGCAAATCGGTCGGGTGCGATCGGAATATACTGCGCCGAATGCAACGACTTCGCTGTCACGAGCCGGGCGCGGACTTGCGCGAGACCGCTGGACAGGTGGCTGGAAGGCCCTGATGCGGCTCCCCTCTGCGATCCAAGGTTCAGAACTCGTACCGCAAGGCAAACTGCACGATTCGGGGTGACTCCGTGAATCGGTATTGGCCAAGAACGGCCGGGCGGTCGTAGCGGCGTTGCAGATTCCTCTGGGTGAAATTCACGCTGTTGAATGCGTTGAACACCTCCCAGCGGAACTGGAGGCTGTTCCCTTCCACCGGCATTCGAAACCGCTTTCCCAGCGCCAGATCCAGATTGAACAGGTTGTCGGAACGGAAGATGTTTCGCGGCCCGATCAGACCGGTGCGGTTGAAGCGCATGTTGGCGGCGGCCGCGCCGCCGTCGGGGAACGCGCCTGGAACGCCGTCGACATTATCCTCGCCGCCGTGGTTGTCGACCGGTCCTACGACCAGGGCCCGTCCGGCGCCGTAGAAGTTCGTGGACCACCTCGCGCCGTTCGCGATGTCGAACGGCATTCCCGTGCGATAGCGCACCAGGCCGGACAGCTGCAGGTTGCCGACCAGCCAACGCAGCAGGCCGAGGGCGTTCGTGTCGCCGTGCGCGCCCCTCCCGAACGGCAGGCTGAGGACGAAGTTGGCGTTCAGCTGATGGCGGATGTCGAAGTCCGAACTGCCCACCGACTGGTCCCGCCGAAAGGTGTTGACGATGTTGGCGGCCGTTTCCGAGAACAGGCCTGGGGCGTTGGTGTTGCCGGCCAGGTTGCCCTCAGCGGCCGAGCCGTTGTCGATCGAGTGCGACCAGGTGTAGTTGACGTCGAACGTGAGTTGGTCGTCAAAGCGCTTGCGGAGCGAGAGCGTCATGCCGTGAAAGTTGGAAAACCCGAGATTCTCCCAAGACCGCAGCGCGCTGAACTGGCGGGCGAAGAACGTATGGCAGCCCGTGGCGACCATGCAGTCCGGGAACGCGTCACTGCCGCGAAAGTATTCGGTCCCGTTGAACGGACCGAATTGCCGGTCAAGCTGGTCCAGCGTGTCGAGCTCCGACTCACGTCCCCAGTCGTTGTTGACGACGAAGAAGTTGGCTGACGCGGAACCCGGGACCGCGAAATCCGCCAGGGCCGGGAACATGTTCTCGAAGAACGGCTGCGGCGGCACCAGGCTCGGGTCCGCCATCACCATCTCGTTCGTCAGGCCGCGGTCCTCGAACAGCGTCCGGTTGGCCCGGAACGCTTCCGCCAGCGTCTGGCCGGACTTCGGATCCCTGAAGAAGATGAGCGGGCTGGCCGGATCGTGCTGCCCAAGCAGCTTGCGGCCAAGCCGTCCGACGTAGCCCACTTCGAGGGTCATGCCGCCCCCAACTGCACGGGAGAACGAAGCCGTCAGCGGGATCGAATACGGCGCTCTCAGATTCGAAGCCGTGGCCACGCCCGCACCGGAAATCGCCCGGTTTGGAGGCGGCGTGAACGGGAATCCGCCGTCCGGCGCCTCCGGCAGGTCCGGGAAGGTGCCGTCGAAGCGGAATGCCGTCGAGAAATTGTACGTCTGCGTGTTGGACTGCGCCGACCGCACCCCGAACGTCCCGAACAGGTCCTGCTGCGTCACGAGGTGCGACCCGAACCGATCAAAGAACGCCCCGCCGCCGACGCGGAACGCCCCGCGCTCACCGAAGATCGTCCTGAGCAGCCCCTTCGGGTTCTGCGGGCTGAATGCCATGCTCAGCCTCGGAGCGAAGTTGTTCCGATCATCCCTGTACCACTCCGGGCCGTTGTTCAGCGGACCTCCGGGGATCCAGGTCAGGTCCGCCGAGGGGATGCGATGCCCGGGAACGCCCGCCTCCATGGCTTCAACCCGTTCGAACATGTATTGCTCCAGCGGCACGCTGGTAACTCCCTGCAGTCCGTTGGACTCGTACGGGACGCGGGTGTAGCCGTACCGCAAACCGCCGGTGACTGTCCAGCCCGACGCCACTCGCCAGGTGTCGGAAAAGTAGAATTCGTATTCGTCGGTGGCGAACCGGCGAGTCACCGGCGTCCCTATCGGCAGCAGTTCCCCGTCGGGCCCGTATTGGTACGTCACACTGACGGTCGTGATCGCACCGGTGAGGTTCAGGGCCGCGCCGGAAATCGTCGCGAGCTGGTCGTCCGCCAGCCGGATGTCCGGGTCTCCGGCCATCCCTCGCAGAACTCGGTTGACTCCCCTCTGGATGTCCGCCCCCAGGCCGCCCAGGTTGTCCTGTGCGAGAGCGAATGACGGAAAGACGTCCCGGGAGTTCCTGCGGTTGTTGCGGACCACGCGGATGTTGGCGCCGAACTTGAAGCTGTGGCCCCCCTTGGACCAGATCAGATCGTTGCCCAGGTTGAAGACCGGAACCTGCTTCCTGCTGTCCCGCTGCCGATAGTTCTGTGTCTCATCGATGTCGAAGAGAGCGAACTGCGGTCCATCGGCCCCGGAGATGGCCAGGCCTTGGCGCGTGAAGCCGAGGCGGAGCGTGTTGACCACCGACTGCGCGAGCAGCCCGGTGTAGCCGATTGCGAATCCGCGGCTGTTGTCGAGGATCTTCGAGCCCTCCAGCCCCGGGTATTGGGCCAGGGCCTGCTCGTTGTCCGCCACATTGTCCGCCAGCGTGCCGCGCCACGAAACGCGATGGCCGCCGTTCCTGTCCAGATTGAAATCGAATCGCGCCACATAGGCCTTGTTGTCGACCTGCAGCGGGGCGTTGAACCGGAACCCGTCGAAGTTCTGGCCGCCGTCTGAGCCCGACGCCGGGTCGTTGCCGACGGGAAACGAGTTGAGGATCTCCAACATCCGCGGATTGGCCCCGAGACCGGCCGGGTCGGCCTCCGTGAACTGCCGGGGCGACAGACGGTAGGTCCGGCCGTCGGCGGCGGCAACCGTCAGGATGCCCCGCCGCAGGTCCTGCGAGGGCACCACGCGCTGCTGGCTCGCCGTCCGGGCGTCGCGACGGCCCTCGAAGTTCAGGAAGACGAACGCTCGGTTCCTCCTGGCCGGACCGCCCACTGAAACTCCGTACTGGTTCCGGATCAGCCGTTCTCTTGGAACGCCCGAGGCCTTGTTGAAGAACGTGTTGGCGGCGGTCGGCGCATTGCGATGGAACTCGTAGGCCGAGCCGTGAAACTCGTTCGTGCCGGACTTGGTCACGAGCGAGACCTGTCCGCCCGAGGAGCGGCCGACGTCGGCGTTGCCCCCTCCCGTGGTGACGCGGAACTCCTGGACCGAGTCCAGAGGAATCGGCAGCACCGAACCGAAGGGCTGAGGGGACTGCTGGTCGTTGACGTCCAAGCCGTCCAGCGTCACGTTGTTCTGGTCCTTGCGCGCGCCGAGCACCTCTCCTGTCCGGTTGACGCCTGTTTGCAGGCTCATCAGCTCGACGACGTTCCGCGTCAGCAGCGGAAGCTGGCGAAGCCTGGCTTCGTTGAAGGCGTTGCCGATTGTGGCGTCGGTCGTGTTCAGCGCGACCGAGTCGGCCTCGACCGTCAGAACCTCGAACAACTCGCCCACTTCAAGAGTCACGTCCAGCGTGGCGGGGGTGTCGACGAGCAGTTCGAGTTCGGTTACGATCTCGGTGCGGAAGCCGGAACTGGCGAACTCGATCGTGTACGTTCCGGGCGCGGCCTGCGGGAACCGGTACCGGCCCCGCTCGTCCGTCTCAGTCGATCTCCCGACTCCCGACGCGGCGGTTGAGAGCGTGACCGTCGCTCCGGGAATGACAGCGCCGGAATCGTCGCTGACCCTGCCGGTGATCGAGGTGGTCGCCTGCCCGATCAGATCGGCGGAGCACAGCAGTGCGATCGCCACGACAAGGCGGAATCGTTCCGCCCCGCCGCGGGGTGATGCCTTGCTCGTCAACCTGCCGCCACCTCGGGACTGATCATTGAGTCAGGGGCTTTGCAATCAATGGGATGCGATCGCTCTGGGCGTCGCAGAAGCGGCCGCAACCAAGTTCGATCGCAAGGGCTGCGGACGTCGGCGGCATCCGGGACCCGAACTGGCACAGCGACCGCCCGCTGCCCGGCCTGGCCGGTGCCTGCAGCGAAGCGGAACGGCACGTTCCCGAGGCCGGCCTCGCGCATGATCCCGTCCGCTAACGGTTGTACTGTGGCGTCGGCCCCCGCAATTCCTGCCACACGGCATCGCAGGCCTCATGGGCTTCCACAGGCAGGGCGTCGCCGCGAGACGCCTTGATGTTCGCCTCGACATGGGCGAATCTGGACGCTCCCAGGATCACGCAATCCGCCCCGGCCTGATGGAACACCCATCGAAGCGCCAGCTCTGCGAGCGTGACTCCCAGATCGGCCGCGACAGCCTTCAGTGCCTCCACGGCCCGGAAGTACTCTCCGTGCCAGAACCGGTTGAGGTACATCTTGTTCCCGTCGAAGCGGGTTCCGGGGATCGGCCCTCTCTCGAACGACTGCTTGCCACTGAGCAGACCGCCCGCCAGCGGGTTGTAGCAGACGTTCGCCACCCGGTACCGGCTTGTGAATTCGAGGTATTCCTGCTCAATCCCGCGGGCGAGCAGGTTGTACATCGGCTGCGCCACCATTGGCTCCTGGAATCCCCGATCTCGGCAGATCGACGCCATCTCGGCCATCTGCCAGGCCGCATAGTTCGAGGTGCCGGTCCAGCGCACCTTGCCCTCCTGGCGGAGCCGGTCGAGTTCTTCGAGAGTCTCTGTGATCTCGACCTCCCGATCCGGCATGTGGAGGTAGTAGACGTCGATATAGTCCGTGCCCAGCCTGCGCAAGCTGTTCTCCGCCGCACGCCGGACGGCGGAGGCCGACAGCCCGACGTAGGACTCGCCGCCCACCGTCATCTTGCCCCGGACCTTCGTGGCAAGCACGACCTGGGAGCGGCGGGGTCCGAGAATTCTCCCGGTGATCTCTTCCGAGACGCCGTTGTTGTAGACGTTCGCCGTGTCAAGGAAGTTGACGCCCTGCTCCAGCGAGTAGTCCACCATCCGCGCCGCCTCCGGTTCGGACACCTGCGAGCCGAAGGTCATCGTTCCCAGACAGACGGTCGATACCTCCAGGCCTGTGCCGGACAAAACCGTGGTCCGCATGCAAAGTTCCCCTTTCAGTCGTTCACGAAATCCGAATCATTTGCCGGCTCCGCGCAATCCGTGCCGTGCTCCGCGGCGGAGCCTAGCGGCGCACCGGATTCACGAACGCGCCGTTGGCCGCGACGTCCCACACCGCGATCCGCGCCCACGTCCAGCCGGGGGCCGGAACCTTCCAATCATAGGACCCGGCTGAGAACTCGCCGACGTCGGACAGGTCGAACACCGTTCGGCGGGTGCCGCTCCCGTCCCCCCAGACGACTTCGGCGAACTGCAAGGGAAAGGTCCCACGCACCTCGACGCGCGCCCGAATTTCGGCTTCGGTGCCCTTGATGGACCAGGAAGGAAGCAGCACCTCGCCGGTGGTCACGAAGAAGTCCCCGCGGCGGAGCGGAACGAGAAGCTCGCCGTACTTGTCGAAGGCGGGCAGCCGACCGGCCCTGACGTAGTTTACGTTCATGTGTCCGTAGAGCTCGTGCGTGTGGTCGAACTGAAAGACGTCCACCTCGCCCAGCAGACGCTTGTCCATGCCCCAATTCTGCATGTCGTCCAACAGCCTCAGCGTCCTCTCGCCGAGGCGCGGGGAGGAGAGGTCGGCGGGCATGGCCTTCCATCCGGCGCCGAGGTAGCGGGGGTCCTGGAAATGCTCGGTCCCTCTGATCGCGTCCGGGTATCCCGTCGAGCCCTTCGTCCGGGCATGCGTCTGGTACATCCAGCCGTCCTCGCGGCGGACCAGCTCTAGCAGTTCGGCCGAGTCGGCCGTGCTGTAGACCGTTCCGTACCTCGGGTGCTTGGAGACGAAGCTGCCTCCCGGCGGCCGGTTCATCCACCAGTAAACGGGCCGGGGAAAGATCAGCCCCCAGTGGCCGCCGAAGTGGACGTTGGCCTCCTCCGAGGGGATCAGCAGAAAGTCCTTGCCGGACTGCCTCCTGCAAAACTCGAAGTAGCTGTCGAGCTCGCTCAGCCGCAGCTCTGTCAGGTCCCGGGGGTTCCCGTCGCCGTGAAAGTCCATGATGATCGCCGCGTTGACTCCCATGTCGCGCAGGACGGTCTTGAACGGCGGAGTCCAGTCAAGGCCTTTCTCGAGCGCCTGCACCGTATAGGCGAGATGGAAGTGCGACGCCAGCGTTTGGAATCCCTCAAGTCGCGGAAACACGTCCCTGTTCGTGTAGCGCAGGACGTCGTTCAGCACATCCTCCGGCGACCCGTCGCCAAGCAGCAGGAACAGCGACATCGACTGTCGGCTTCCCGGAGGCGCGTTCGCCCACGGATAGAACTGCCAGTTGGTGTCCCGAGCCTGCCGGATTCCGAGCGACACGCGGCCGCGCCAGGAGCGGTGCCAGTTCTGCGAGAGATTGGATGTGAAGTCACGGGGGAAGAAGTACTGGTGCGGCGCCGGAAACGCGGCAACGCTTCCCTGCCCCGCAGCCGTCGCGAGCGCCCGGTACCGCACCTTGAACGGAACGCGCTCCGGCTGGAAGCCGTTCGCGGATTCCCGCTGCATCCGGCCTTCGGTGTCGTAGTAGGCCAGCGGCGTGAGCATGTTGCGGCCGGTCTTGACCTGCTCAGGAGCCGAGAACTCGATTCCGGAGTCGAAAATGTAGGCGACGTTCGGCTTGTCTGTCACAAGCACAGCTTGCTGCTGCACCAGCCGCGACCCTGGGAAGAACGTGTACACGAGAGATCCGGAAAAAGGTCCGGCCGTGAACGTCCCGCAGCGGACGCGAATCCGGTTGCCGGCCGTCTCCACTCGAATCGAGTCAAGCGCAAGCTCGCCGAAGTGCGCCGATGTGCCGTCCGGGTGCGCGGGCGGATAGTCAAAGAACGCATTCCAGCCCTTTCTCCGCACACCGGTCTCCACCCGCACGAACGGGCGCGCGTCACGCAGAATGGGCTTTCCTCCCACGCTGACCGCCTTGATCAACCGCTTTTCGGGGTCCCGTTGGAAGATCGCTTCCCAATTGCGATTCGACTCGTCCTGCCAGGAAACGAGCAATCCGGCGTCATGCATTTCGGCAGACACGGGTCCCGGTCGGTACGCCTCCATGTCGACCGGCACGAGCGCAGCGGCCAGTCCGGCCGCAGGCATGGCCAGGAGCAGAGGCGCGACCCTGAACACGAACATGGCGATCATCATACTCGAACGGTCCTTCGCTCCTGTCGGCTGCCTCGGCCCTCGGTCCTGCCCGCGCCGCAACCGGGGCTCTCAGTTGCTTGATGTGGGCGCGAGCGTTCGATTGCGTTGACTCGGATCATTGCAACGGAGGCCGTGGCGCCGCCCATGCCGCATCAAGACCAGCAGGCTGCGGCGTCGCCGACGGGGTCGAAGGGAGGGCTGCGGAGCGAAGCCGGACGTCGGCTCATCGCCGGCGGATCCCGTCGTGCCTGCCTCGTCGGAGACCAATCCTCAGACAAGCCCCGAAGGCGCACGCATCAAACAGGGATCAGCGTCACAGGACCGTTCTCGGACTCGGAATGCAGTTGCGCCAGCCGCCTATCAAGCGTCGCCGGCAGGCCTCCGCGCTGAATCGCCAACGTCGGCAGGAGGGCATCTGTCACCTGGAGATAACCCTCGATGCGGTCAACGACTTTCGGCTGCATTGGGACGGTTGATCGGTCAAGGGACCGAAAAGATCGCGACTCGAGGCGAGTGAGGCGCTGAAGCCAGGAAATCGCATCCCGCGGGGTCACGGTGTGTCGGACCGCCGCAGGATTGCGGGGGACTCGAACGAAGCCCGCTTCGGTTATCGTACAAGTTGCCCAACCAATTGGCCGATGCTCGGCGAACCACAACCGCGCTGCAGGATGGTGCATGTGACTAGGCCAGGTCAGAGCGCTCAAGACGTTGACGTCAAGTAGAGCTGTCCCGGCCAATCGGCGAGCGCAGGATCAACCTCTTCGCTCGCAATAGGCTCAGGATCAGGACCGACGGCAAAGACCGGCAGACCATCATCCCTGATCCCGGAGGCCGCGACCCGCAGACCTCGCGGCGCAGGTTCAGACGACACTTTTCCCACCCAGCTGCCGGTTCGGTCGGTCATCGCGCCGGCAACTGTCGGAACATCGCCATCAATGGTCACCTTTGTGCGCAGAACAACATCATTGCGTCACGACATCAATCTGTCCACTGCTCTTCCGCCCTTGGATTCGACACGCGAGCTAGGCTGTCGGGAACCCAATCCCAGACCGGGACTGTGCGCCAACCGCACCGCCCTACCGAACCCAGATGTCGCAATCGGTTGGCTTCCTCCGTCGGTGAATCCAGCGGCTCTCTGTCAGGCCTTTCAACATCACGCCCTCCGTCTGCCCCCTTCTTCCGAGCGATCCTGCCACGTCAACTGGGACTGGGACTCGAGATGTGACAGGTTCCGCATGCTTGGGTCGATGTCTCGCGGAATTGCCGGAACATTGCCGCGGCGACCCTGAGGAAGAAGCCGCACGGCCCGATTAGCCGCTGTTGCGGCCGCAAACGGGTTGATCAAGATTCCTGATTCCTCTACACTGGCAGCGATAGAGGGATATGTACGCGCTTCGTATTGCACTCGGCACAGCTGGTTTCGCAGGTGCGTTGGCGGTTTCCGCGGCTGCGGCGTCAACGCCCGATTTCGAGAAGGACGTCGCTCCGATTCTCGAGCAGAGATGCGTCCAATGCCATGGCGACAAGCAGCAGCTTTCCGATCTGCGGCTGGACAGCAGGGACTCGGTTCTGCGCGGCGGCAAGCGCGGCCCGGCAATCGAGCCCGGGGACTCGGCCGGGAGTCTGCTTTACCGGCATCTCACCGGCGAGGCTGAGCCGCGAATGCCCTTCGGAAGCACGCTGGCGCCGGAAGAGATCGCGACGCTCAAGCGCTGGATCGACGCCGGCGCCGAATGGCCCGCAGCCGAGGCCAAGTCCGGGAACGAGAAGACGTGGTGGGCCTTCCGGGATCCGGCCCGCAACGATCCTCCCGACGCGGGAGCCCATCCCGTTGACGCATTCCTCGCGGCTCGGCTGAGCAAGGACGGAATCGAGCGAGCCCCGCGGGCCGATCCTCAGACGCTCGTCCGCCGGGCGTACCTGGACCTGGTCGGGCTCCTGCCGCCGCCGGATGTCGTCGACTCGTTCGCCAGGGATCCGTCGAGGGAGGCGTTTGCGCGCCTGGTCGACGAACTGCTCGATTCGCCGAGGTACGGCGAGCGGTGGGGACGGCACTGGCTGGACGCGGTCCGCTATGCGGACTCGTCAGGGTACGAACACGACTACGACCAGCCCCACGCATGGCGGTACCGGGACTACGTCATCAAGTCCTTCAACGACGACAAGCCGTACGACCGGTTCGTCAAGGAGCAGCTGGCCGGCGACGAGCTCGGCGACCAGAGCTTCGAGACCCTCACGGCGACGGGCATGCTCCGGGTCGGCCCCAGAGTGCTGTTCCGCGAGAAGGACAACCCCCAGTACCGATACACCTACCTGGACGACATCATCGCGACAACCAGCCGCGTGTTCCTCGGCCTCACGGTGGATTGCGCGAGGTGCCACGACCACAAGTTCGACCCCATCTCGCAGATGGACTACTACCGCACGATGGCGGTGTTCTTCCCGTACATCCGCTACGACTTCCCTCTCGCGGACGAGGAAACGGTGGCCCGCCACGCCGCGGAGACCGAGGCGGTCACGGTCAGAATCGATCCCCTGAAACAGCGGATTGCCGAGATCGAGGCTCCCTACAAGGCTGCGGCCAGGAAGCGCACGCTCGAGAAGTTCCCTGCGGAGATCCAGGAGGCGGTGCGAACAGCCGAAGAGGAGCGCACGCCCGGCCAGAAGCTGCTTGCCGCCCAGGTGGCTTCCCTCTCATACACCGAGTACAAGGACCTGATCTCCGAGGAGGATTCCGGCAGGATCGCCGAACTGAGAGACCGGATCGAGGAGCTGGAGCTGGAGCTGCCCGAGCCCCTTCCGATGGCGATGGGCATCCGAGACGGCGACTACAGGTTCGCCCCGAACGGCCTCGGCGACGAGGTGCAGCCCGGCAAGGGAGACCGCGAGGACTTCTCGGGCATCGAGGGAACTTGGCTTCCGACGAAGAACTACAGCCCTCCGTCAGCCCACTTCCTCCCCAACGCGGACTACCGCAACAAGGGGGACGAGGTGGAGCCGGGCTATATCGAGGTGTTGGCCCAGGGAAGGGACTTCAATCCGACGCGGCCGGCACATCGCATCTCGTCGGGCCGCCGTCTGGCTCTCGCCGAGTGGATTGCCTCGGAGCGGAATCCGCTGACCGCACGGGTGATGGTCAACCGAATCTGGATGCATCACTTCGGCGAGGGACTGGTCTACACCGCGAGCAACTTCGGGGCCATGGGCACGCGTCCGTCGCATCCGGAGCTGCTGGACTGGATGGCTTCGGAATTCGTGCGCGAGGGCTGGAGCATGAAGGCGATGCACCGCCTGATCATGACCTCCGAGAGCTACCAGATGGCGTCCGCCCACTCGGACGCAGCCGCCGCCAAGGCCGATCCCGGGAACAAGCTGCTCTGGAAGTTCCGGCAGCGGCGCCTGGAGGGAGAGGTGATCCGGGACATCATTCTCGGCGCCTCGGGCAATCTCAACCTCGAGGCCGGCGGGCCCGGATTCTTCCCGCCCATCCCGGACGAGGTCCGGGAGTCCTTCCCGAAGGGCAAGTGGGACATGGCCGAGCCGGGTCCGGAGAACTGGAGGCGCAGCGTGTACGCCTACGCCAAGCGGGGTCTCCGGTATCCGCTCTTCGAGGTGTTCGACCAGCCCAACATGAACGTCACCTGCGAGCGGCGCACCACAACGACGGTGCCGACACAGGCGCTGACGCTCCTCAACAACCGGTTCGCGCTCCGCCAGGCGAGGCACTACGCCGACCGCGTGGCCGGCATGGCCGACGATCCGGCCGGCTGGATTCGGCAGGCCTACCGCATTGCGCTGAGCCGCCTCCCCAGCGAGTCCGAGCTGGAGGCGAACCTTGACTTCCTGCGACTGCAGACGGAGTACCATGACGGCGACGCGGCAGCGGCGCTGACGGATCTCTGCGACGTGATCCTGAACCTGAACGAGTTCCTCTATGTCAGCTAACAGACGCACAGTCTCCCGCCGGGACTTTCTCTTCCGGGCCGGCGAGGGTGTCGGAGGCGTCGCCCTGGCGCACATGCTGCAGCAGGACGGCCTGCTTGCCGCCGACTCCGCCTGCGATGCGCAAGGCATCGTCTCGCCGACCGCTCCGCAGAAGCCGCACTTCCGCCCCAAGGCAAAGGCGGTGATCTCGCTCTTCATGAGCGGGGGCGTGAGCCACGTCGACACGTTCGACCACAAGCCGATGCTGGAGAAGCACCACGGCCAGCCGCTGACCGGCAAGGGCCGCGTGAGGGTGCGCCAAGGCTTCCCCGGACCGCTGATGCGCAGCCCGTTCCAGTTCGAGCGCCACGGAGAGTGCGGGAAGCTCGTGTCCGAACTCTTTCCCCACGTGGGTTCGAAGGTGGACGACCTGGCCTTCATCCACTCGTGCAAGGGCCGGTCCAACGACCATGTGCTGGCGCACTACGAGTGGAACACCGGCTCGGTGCTGATGGGGCATCCGAGCGTCGGCAGCTGGGTCACCTACGGGCTTGGGTCCCAGAACCAGAGCCTGCCGGGCTTCGTGGTCATCTACGACCACCGCGGCGGGCCGTTTTCGGGGCCGTCGAACTGGAGCAGCGGATACCTGCCGGCAACCTATCAGGGCACCGTGTTCCGGTCACAGGGAGACCCCATTCTCGACCTCAACCCGCCGGGAGACCTGCTCACACGCGACCAGCAGAGAGCGCGCCTCGACCACCTTGCGAGGCTCAACGACGAGCACGCGAAGCGCCATCCGGGATCCTCGGAACTGGCCGCGCGGATCGCATCCTACGAACTGGCCTATCGGATGCAGAGCTGTGCGCCGGAAGCGGTGGACATCTCCCAGGAGCCGGAGAAAACCAAGCAGCTCTACGGGATGGACGACCCTGTGACCGAGCCGTTCGGCCGCCAGTGTCTGCTTGCGCGGCGTCTGGTCGAGCGCGGCGTGCGGTTCATCCAGCTCTACAGCGGCGCGCTCCGCCAGCAGAACATCGACACCTGGGACGCTCACAGCAACCTGATCGAGAACCACACGCTCCATGCTGCGGAGGTGGACCGGCCGATCGCCGGTCTGCTCGAGGACCTCAAGCAGACCGGCCTGCTCGACGAGACGCTGGTCGTGTGGCACTCGGAGTTCGGCCGCATGCCGATCTCACAGCGGGGCCTCGGGCGCGACCACAACCCGCACGCCATGACTGCGTGGATGGCTGGAGCCGGAATCCAGGGCGGCCAGTCCATCGGGGCGACGGACGAGTTCGGATACAAGGCGGAGGAGCAGGTCCTCACCTACCACGACCTGCACGCGACCATGCTCCACCTGCTCGGCATGGACCACACACGCCTCACGTACTTCTTCAACGGGCGCCACATGCGTCTGACGGACGTCCACGGGGACCCGATCCCGCAGCTGGTGAGCTGAGTCGATCCAGACTCCACAGCCGCACGCCCGTCGGGGTGTAGTGCGCGTGCGAGTCAGTCGACGTATAGGAACTCGTTCGAGCTGACAAGCATGTGGACGAGGCTTGCAAGGGATCTCGACAGCGCATCCGGCTCTGAGGCGTTTGCACGCGCAAGCAGCCGCCGCTGCCCGTCAAGATGGTCCGCTGCGAGCAGGATCTCCTCGTCCGTCGGCGCCCGCGACAGGACGAGCCCGTAGGCTGACCGGGCCAGAGATTCGAGATCGACGTCCCGGCCCGCTCGGGTGTCCAGGATGCGACGGGCAGCGGCCGCAGCGTTCCCGGAGACGAATTCGCTGTTCATCAGAGCAAGTGACTGCACCGGCGTCGAGGACGGCGCCCGGCGGGTGCAGGTGGTGTCGATGCTCGGGAAGTCGAATGCGCTGAGGAAGGTCAGCGGCCATGTGCGCCGGGCCGTCAGGTAGACGCTTCGCCGGTTCGCTCCTTCTTCGGCTTCAACCTGCATGCCGTCCGGGCGGGCATCCAGCGCCACGGGAGGACCGTCCAGGGAGTCGTCCAGCTGGCCGCCGACAGACAGGATCGAGTCTCTGAGCGCCTCGGCGTCAAGCCGACGAAGCGGCATCCTCCACAGCAGTCTGTTCCCCGGATCCCGATCCAAGGCGCGCTCGGGCGAGGCATTGTCGGTCCGCCGGGAGGACTGCCGATACGCACTCGAGAGCATGATCGTCTTGTGCAGGCGCTTGAGCTTCCAGCCGTGCCTGACAAAATCGACGGCGAGCCAGTCCAGCAGTCCCGGGTGGGACGGCGGCGAGCCGTTCGAGCCGAAGTTGTCGGGCGTTTCGACGATGCCGGTGCCGAAGTGGTGCTGCCAGACACGGTTCACGATGACACGCGCCGTCAACGGGTGTTCCGGGTCCGTGAGCCATTCGGCGAGCGCCAGCCGGTAGCCCTTCGTGTCTCCGACACGGTTCGGCGAAGGAGCCGCGAGGCAGTCGTCGCCGGCGGGACAAAGGACCGACAGGAAGCCGGGCTTGACTGCGGGTCCGGGCGATTCGACGCTCCCTCGCTGCAGCAGCCGGATCGTCGGGAGGCCTGCACCATCCCAGAGGGCCTGGATCTGCTTCGGTTCGTTTCGGTAGCCCTTCCAGGTGGCGATGCCGCCGCGCACCTCCTCCAGGAGCCGCCTGTCCTCGGCCGATGCCTCCTCAAGGACCTCCGCGTCGCTGACCTCAACGAGCGGACCAAGCTTCGTGACCAGGTACTTCTGCACCTCGGTCCGGTCCTTCGGCAACGCCCCGACCGCGTCGCGCAGGTCCGCACGGATGGCCTCCGGCACTTCTGCGAGCTTGCCCTCGAGGATTGCGCTGCGGTAGGGTTCGCCGATCTCGGCCTGCCGAGCCCCCAGCTTCTTGAGCTCGTCATCGACAGTCCTGTTGTGCGCGTCGATCCTCTCCTTCTCGGCCTGGGAGACGGTGTATAGCCTGCGATGCTTGGGCTGGATCCACGCGGAGGGATTGTAGGCCGCGGTGAGCAGGGCCAGAAAGCGGTAGTAGTCCCGCTGGGGAATAGGGTCGAACTTGTGGCTGTGGCAGCGCGCGCACGAGAGTGTCAGGCCAAGAGAGCTGCGCGAGACCTTGTCGATCAGGGCGAACAGCGTGTCATACCGGTCCGCAGGCCGGTCGGAGATGTCCTCGTCCGTTGCGTCCAGCACGGTCCGCAGGTAGCCCGTCGCAATCAGGCCCTCAAGCATCCCGGGCGTGTACTGATCGGCGTTGCGCCAGTCGTGGATCTCATCTCCGGCCAGCTGCTCGAGAAGGAAGCGGTTCCACGGCTTGTCGTGATTGAAAGCACTGATGACGTAGTCCCTGTATCGCCACATTCCAGGTGCAAGCGTCACGGTGTCGGCTTGAAAGTCCTTCCCTTTCGTGTCCACGTATCCGGCGGCGTCCAGCCAGAAGCGGGCCCAGCGCTGTCCGTAGCGGTGCGACTCGAGCAGCCGGTCGAGCAACCGCTCGTAGGCTCCCGGACGGGTGTCGGCCAGGAACTCGGCCGCTTCCGCGGGCGTGGGCGGCACGCCCCAGAGATCGAGGTAGGCTCGCCGCATCAGCACCTGCCGGGAGGCGTCCTGCGCAAGCGAGAGGCCCTCGCCCTCCAGTCTGGAGATCACGAAGGAGTCCACCGGCGTCCTCACCCTGTCCCGGGCCCGGACTCTCGGAGGTCGAGCGGCAGCCGGCGGCCGAAAAGCCCAGTGGCTCCGGTCCTTCTCCGTGACAGGCGGCGCCTCGGCAACAGTGAAGTCCCGATCAAGCGGGATGCCGGTGTCCACGTGATCGGCGAATTTCCCTCCGTCAATCCAGTCCCGGATGAGTTCGATCTCTCCCTCGCTGAGAGCTTCTCCGGCTCCCTCCGGAGGCATCACGCCGCTCGAGAGCTGACGCACGATAACGCTCTTCTCGGAGAAGCCCTCTAGAACGACGGGGCCGTTCCTGCTGCCGCGCAGGACCGACGCGAGGCTCCGCAGATCCAGGTCGGCCTGTGGGGCAGTCCCTCCGTGGCATGCGACGCAGCGCTCCCGCAGCAGCGGCTGAATCTCCTTCTCGAACCGGGCGATCTGCAGGCGGGCCTCTTCCGGCACGGCGACCTCCGCCTCTGAAGGCGCCCCCGCCGCGATCCAGCGCCGGATCTCCTCGACGTCCGCATCCGAAACCTTGCTCTTGAAGGCCGGAGGGGGCATCTTGCCCTGCACCAGCTTCTGATACAGGAGACTCTGCTCGGGGTTCCCCTTGACCACGACTGCGCCGTTGAATCCGCCCCGCAGCACCGCCTGAGCAGTCCGCAGGTCAACTCCCTGCTCCGGAGAGCTCTTGCCGTGGCAGGTCAGGCAGTACCTGGAGAGGATGGGCTGAACATCCTTCTCGAAGACCGGATCCTGGGTGGCCGGCTGGGCCGCAGCCGCCAGAGCCGCGGCGAGGAGGCCGGCGGGCAGTCCGGCTCTCATGCCGTGTGGACCTCGTTGGAGAGGAGGCCGCCCACGACGCGTGCGCCGGTCACGGTGACGTCGGACGGGGTCTCCAGGCGGCCGGCATGAGGATAGCGTGTCCTGCGGTGATCCAGACCGAGCTGGTGCAGGACCGTTGCGATCATGTCCGGGACGCTGACCCGGTCCTCGACCGACTTGTATCCGAAGTCGTCGGTGCGGCCGTAGGCCAGACCCGGCCGAAACCCTCCGCCCGCGAACCAGATCGTGAAGGCGTTGCGGTTGTGGTCCCGTCCGCCATCTCCCTGCGTCGTGGGCAGCCGGCCGAACTCGCCGGCCCACATCACGATCGTCTCGTCCAGCATGCCCCGCTGCTCAAGGTCCCGCACCAGCGCTGCGGCTCCCTGGTCGGTCTCGGTTGCAATCCCGGGCATGCTCTGCTTCAGCTTGTTGTGGTGATCCCAGGGCTGACCCGGCTTGGTCGTCACCTGCACGAACCGGACGCCGGCCTCGACCAGCCGCCGAGCCATCAGGCAGCGCAGGCCGTACGCCCCGCGGACCGGGTCGTCGATCCCGTACAGCTTCTTCGTGGCCGGGGACTCGCTTTCCACATCCAGCACGTCCATCGCTTCGACCTGCATGCGGGCCGCCAGTTCGAAGTTCTCGATGCGGGACTCCAGCTCGCTCTCGCCCTGCCGCTCGTCCAAGTGGAGCCTGTTGATGCGAGCCAGGTAGTTCAGGGCGCGTTCCTGCACCCCCGGCGGCAGCTGCCGGGCGGGCTTCAGGTGGTGCACCGGCGATCCGCTCATGTTGAATTCGACGCCCTGATACAGGGCCGGAAGGAACCCGTTGGCCCAGAGCTGCTTGCCGCCGATCGTGTATCCCTTCGGGTCCCGCAGCACCACGTACGCCGGCAGGTTCTGGTTCTCGGTGCCGAGCGCGTAGCTGATCCACGCCCCCATGACCGGCCTTCCCGGAAAGATCTTGCACGTGAGCAGCATGTTCAACCCTTCGAGATGGTTGTTGTGCTCGGTATGCATTGAGCGAACGAAGCAGAGCTTGTCGACGATTCCGGCCTGGTGCGGCAGCATATCGGAAACGTCCATCCCGCACTCGCCGTGCCTTCCGAACTCGAACGGAGACGGCAGCAAGACGTTCTTGTTGCCGGGCTGATGGATTTCGACTCCGTCGGGGTGCGGCTGCCCGGCGTGCTTAGCGAGCGCGGGCTTGGGATCGAACAGGTCCATCTGGCTCGGACCGCCGTTCTGCACAAGCTGGATCACGGCCTTGGCGCGGGCGTGAAAATGGCCCTGCCGAACCCGAAGGTTGTTGTGGATCGGGACTTGTGCGGCATGCGAGGTCTCAGCGAGCAGATGCGAAGCCGCGATCCGGCCGAGGCTCACCGAGGTCAGCGCCAGCAACTCGCGCCGAGCGATCCGACGAAGCACGCGGTGTTCCATGTCTTGTCAGCTAGCATATGCCAGCTGGAGTGCCGGCGCAATGGGAATGAGGTCTTGATCCGGGAATCACCAGACCTTCAGCGGTGCCGTCGATCTGCGGCCGGGCCGTGGTCGAACGGTCCCGTCGGGTGAGCAGCAGAGCCTGACCTAAGATGAAGAAGTCACGGGCGCGTAGCTCAGTTGGATAGAGCATCTGCCTTCTAAGCAGAGGGTCCCAGGTTCGAGTCCTGGCGCGCCTGCCAGCACACGCAATCCCGGGTCGGAACTTGGAGGCTCGAGGATTCCCGGGACCGCAGAAGCCGTCTGCTTCTGCCGGCGGACGCGGCGCTTCACGCTCCCTTCGCGCGATATATACTGGCGGGCGCCCCGATGCTCTCAAGGGATCCCATCTGATGCGACCGCTCACTGCAATTCTGCTTGCCCTGATTTCGAGTCTGGCCCTCCAGGCCAGACCGCACATCGTCGTTTTTCTGACCGACGATCTCGGTGGTGACGACACCTCCGCATATGGATCCAAGGACGCAAGGACTCCGAATATCGAGCGGCTCGCCGCGATGGGAATGACCTTCGACCGGGCGTTCGTCGCCTCGCCGGCCTGTGCCCCCAGCCGGGCGGCGCTGATGACCGGACTCATGCCCGCCCGCAACGGCGCCGAGGCTAACCACACCTACCCTGCTGCGGACACCGCGTATCTCACGCCAGTGCTCAAGGAAATGGACTACGAGATCGCGGCCTTCGGAAAGGTCGTTCATGGGCATGCCAGGCCCCCGCACAAGTTCGACTCGTACTCCCCGCCCCGTGTGGGTCTCGCGGAGAATGTCGGGAAGTACTTCGAGGAGCGGGAATCAGACGGCCCGCTGTGCCTCCTGGTCGGCGACCGCAGGCCGCACGTTCCCTGGACCGAGAAGAACACGTACGACCCCGACGAGGTCGGGCTGCCCCCCCACTTTATCGACACGCCCGAAACCAGAGAGCACCGCGCCCAGTACTTCTCCGACATCACCGGACTGGACGAAGAACTCGGGAAGGTGATGGACATGGCGCGGGAACGATTGGGGGAGGACGTGATCTACGTGTTCACCAGCGACCACGGTGGGCAGTGGCCGTTCGGAAAGTGGAATCTGTATGACGCAGGCATCCGCGTGCCGCTGATCGTTGCATGGAAGGGACACATCGAGGCGGGCGCCAGAACGAAGGCCATGGTGAGCTGGATCGACCTGCTGCCGACGCTGATCGATCTTGGCGGCGGCGAGGTGCCCTCGGACATCGACGGCAGGTCGTTCGCCGGCGTGCTCACAGGCGCGACCACGGAGCACCGAAACCTTATCTTCACGACGCACAGCGGCGACGGAGTGTTCAACGTCTACCCGATCCGGAGCGTTCGTACAGCCCGGTACAAGTACATCCTCAACCTCCTGCCCGGCCACCTGCACACCAATCATTCCGACATTCTCCGCAAAGAGAGGGCTGGAGCGTATTGGGACTCGTGGGACACGGCGGCGGAGACCGATTCAAGGGCCGCCGGGATCGTTCGGAAATACTTCGAGCGCCCCGCGGAGGAGCTGTACGATCTCGCATCCGACAGGCTCGAGCAGGACAACCTGGCCGCGAACCCGAAGTTCGCAGCTTTGGCAGGGGCCCTGAGAGCCGTGCTCGAGGACTGGATGAAGGAACAGGGGGACCGGCAGACCGTGTTCAACACGCCATACCCCGCATCGGGACCCAGGCCCGATGCCAAGGCTGTCGGAAGGGAGTGAGGCCGCCGACCGGCCGATACACGGACATCCGAAATGCTCCCGTTCGGCCCAACTCGGGCAAGGGGGCTGCTGGAACTGGAAATCGGACGGTGGATTCGCTCGCGCGACGCTCGCGTGTCCGAGACTGTCTGACTGTGGCTGCATCCCGGGAGCCACCGCATCGATCAAGCAGTCGGACGAGGGCGCCTGGAGTCGCAGCCCAATACCCAACCTTCCTGCGAGGGCGCAACCCGCCACGGCCAGTCGCCGAACCGGTTGCGACTGGGTGACGGCCGGACAAGGCTCGGGCAACAGCGTGAGTCGGGATTCCCTCAGGGTCCCACGACCGGCAGCAGGATGTGGGACGGCCTGCTGGCCGAGTGATAGACGGTTTGCTCCGCCACGACCCACGTATCACCCGTGCCGTACGGCTCTCCGTTGTTGAGGTTCCTGGCAAATTGCGGAAAATGGCTGCTTGTGACGTGCACACGTATCCGGTGGCCTGTCTGAAACAGATTGGCGGTGCCGACCATGTCAATCTCCATCCTGTACGGCTGCCCCGGAACCATGAGCACCTGCCTGTGGGCTCCTTCGCGGTGGCGTGCCCGCAGGATGCCCTCGGCCACGTTGATCGGGCGGCCATCCGGATAGACATCGATGAGCTTGGCAACGAAGTCAGTGTCCCGGGCGCTTGACGACGCGTGGAGAACGAGCTTCACGGGACCGACCACCTCGACGGGTTCGGTGAGCACGGACGAGGTGAAGACGAGAACATCGGCGCGATGCTCGATCGGCCTCTGGTCCTGCGGCCCCGAGGTGGTGGACACTCCGCAACAGTTTGCGCCCCCCAGGCTCGGCACAGGGTTTCCGGGATCGTAGGCGTACCTGTCCGGCTCGGACTCCCCCTCCGGCTTGCCCCACGACAGGAAGCCATCCCCATGGGACCCGTTGGCGCGTCCGCCGCTGCCCAGATAGAGCGGCACGTATTGAGTCCTGGCGAGCGGGTACTCATTCTCATAGCTCCACTCGTTTCGCCCCATCACGAAGATCTTCACGGGAGGCTCGTCCGGCAATCCGTTCTCCAGACCCATCAGCCAGTAGTCGAACCACCTCAGCGCGAGAGCATTGGTATCGATTTCAGCGGATTCGCCCCAGTCAACGGCCCCGACTCTCCGGGACACGCCATGCTCCCAAGGGCCGATCACCATCTGACTTCCCATCCGCGCCGCCTCGGTGCCGCCGTGGCTGCTGACGCCGGCATAGCCCCTCAGTGTCCCCTGCGCGAATATGTCAAAGAACCCGCCCATCGTGTGCACCGGAACGGAGATCCTGTCGAAGTGCTCTTCCACGTTCAGCGGCCGCCAGTAGTCGTCGTAGTCGGGATGCGCCAGCCAGTCCTTGTAGAACTCCGCGTCGCGTCCAACAAGACCCTGCATCTCCTTCAGCGGCAGGTGCCACACCACCTTGTCGTAGGCGATTCCGTCCGGGCCCCCCGCCATCGCGTGAGGGCCGGGGTTCTGCATGATGCGCGACTCCTGCCTGACGGGCCCCCAGCCGAAGTTGAAGGCCAGTCGCCAACCCCCGTTGACCGTGATCCAGTCGTGGTAGATGCTGGTCGACGCGACCCGAGGAAAGATCGTCACCAGGTGAGGAGGCCTGGCCTCGGCCGCCCGCCACTGGACATGCCCCAGGTAGGAGCCGCCCTCCATGCCGACCTTGCCGTTCGACCAGGGCTGTCGCGCCGCCCACTCGATCGTGTCGTACCCGTCATCCCTGTCGTCCCGGAACGGCTCCCACGTGCCTTCGGACTCATGCCTGCCCCGGACGTCCTGGAAGACGTAGACGTATCCACGGCGCGAGAAGTAGACCGCCGCCGCGTAGGCGCTCGGAAACCGCTCTGTCGAGTACGGCGTGCGGGAAACGATCACCGGATGCTTCCCTTCACCGACGGGGCGATACACATCGGCGAAAAGGGTGACGCCGTCGCGCATCGGAATCGCGACACGGTTCTCGACAGCGATGTCGTTCCTTGGCGGCGGCGAAACCGGGAACTCGTAAGCGCCAGCCGCCCAAGACAGCGCGAGGGCTGCGGTGACCCCACGGATCACTTCCAGCCGCGGAATTCGCAGAGACGATCCGGCGATGCCGACCCTGTCTTCGTGCTGCACCTTGCCGTCCACAGCTGGATTCGCCTCCACCCCAGTGCCATGATAGCGGCAAGGGCCGAACGCGAGAGGTCCGGGAAGCAGCTTGAACTCTTGAAGACCTAGGCACTTGCCCCAGGATCATGAACATCAGCCAGCGAGCGATCGCCGGGGCTCCTGCCAATCAGCTCTAGGCAGGGGCAAATCGACGCAGCGGTCACCTGGTCGAATTCCTTCGTCAGGATCATCGCCCTCTGCCGGTCCGGGCCTCGACTAGACTGAGTTTCGAAGGGAAGGCTCCACGACGATGCCCAGAAGGACTCGCCGGGCCGCCTCGAAACCACGCAAGGTGCGCGACATCGTGGTGTTTTGGATCCTTCGGGACTCGTCTTGCGACGAATGCGGGGAACGGCTCGGCAAGGGACGATTCCTCAGGAGAGAAGGCGACTTGGGCCTGTGCCTGCCCTGCGCAGATCTGGATCATCTCGTCTTTCTTCCCAGCGGAAATGCCGAGCTTACCCGTCGAGCAAGGAAGCACTCCCGGATTTCACCCGTCGTCGTCCGCTTCAGCCGGGCCCGAAAGCGGTATGAACGAAAGGGCGTCCTGGTCGACGAGGGCGCCTTGGCGCGCGCGAAGCAGGAATGCTTGCAGGATCACGAGGCGCGGATGCAGGCTCGTCTGAGAGCCGCTGTGCGTCTCGAAGACTGGAACGAGCAATTCATTGCAAAGTTCGTTCAGCACATCGGAAATCTGTACCCACAGTGCCCTCTCTCGACCCACACTCTGATAGCCGAGCACGCATGCGTCCGGAATTCCGGTCGAATTGGTCGGACAGCGGCCGCGAAGCGGTTCCACCAAGAGGCGATCGAACTCGCCGTCCAGGCCCATGTGCGTCACGTCGCTACGGACTACGACGAGTTGCTTGCTCGCGGCATGGACCGAACTGATGCGCGGGGAGCGGTTAGGGCGAACGTCGATGAGGTTCTGGATTCATGGTCCCAGGAAACGACCGAAGGCTTGTCTTGATCTGACTGCAACTGACCAGAAGGCCCTGCAACTGACGTCTTGCGACGTTGTCGGCCATCTGTGGACCATGGCTGGTCCTGGGGAGGGCTAGTTCGGTTTTTCAGCCACGTTCGGGTTCGTACCCGCTCCCAACACCACCACGCCTCGTCTGCGAGAGTGAGAGAACGCATGCAGACCCCATAGGAATCCGGCAGGAAGCGCACCTCACCATCGGAAGTTTCCCGGTCTCCACGCCCTGTGGAGAGCCACCGTTACTGATCGCGCCAAGAGTCGTGTCACAAAACTGGCTTGGTGAGCGGTCACAATGGCCAGCATGGCGCGATTCCATTCAGACTTATTGATTCAGCCATCAATTTCTGCATACTTATCCATGGGAGGGAGGAATATCTGCAAGAAGAGTCGACGAGGCACACGATCGGGGTCAGACTGGTGATCCTTGGCCATGCGCCAAATCCCATGATCGTGCGGCTGCTCGCCCCGATGGCATGAAATCTGGAGGCTCCCTCGTCCGGGCCCGGGTGGAATGCGTGGCGAACTGTCAGCGAGCGGAAGCAGAACGAGGTCGAGAAATGTACTGGTAGATCCGTCTCCGGAGCCAAACTGACCCGGCCTTCACGAATCGCGCCCTGAATTGTTTCCGCTCCCCTGCGGGGGAGTGTGGACGAACACCAAAACGAAGCCGCCGCGCAGACGCCTGGCACGTGCCGGCAAGGCCCTGAGTTCCGGAATTCAGAGTCTTGCTGACGAACCAGAAAACCTAGCTTCAAACCTACGATCCTGCGGACGAGCCTATCATGGGAGGCTTTCGTTCCGGAGGCGATATGGTCAGACTGTGGGCCGCAATGTTTCTACTGGCTGGCGGCGGCCTGGCTAGGGCCGATGTCGCGAGACAGACTGGAGTCGGCGTGGCGCGGCTTTTCGAGGCTACGGTCGGAGGTTCGCCTGAACCGGTCGCGGGCGGGAGTTACATAAGTGTTGTGTAGGAACGTCGAGGCGGCGGGTGGACTGAGGGGCCGCGTTCGTCGCTTCCGGATCCTGCCCATCCATCCTCCGCAGCGAAAGGAAAACAGCATTGCAACCTCCGGAATCCGATCCTCCTGCCAGCGGGCAGGACGCGCGACTGGAGCGGAGCCCCAAGGATCTGCTCGCTTCCGATCCGGCGTCCCTGACCTGGGGCCAGCTGCTCGGCATGGTGCTCTCCGGCGTCAGTCTCGGGGAGCGGCGGGCCCATCTGCGCGACCATGACTCCGAGCTCGCCAACGGCTTCTTCCAGCGCAACGTCAACGTCGGCAGCGTGGCCGCCCCGGTGCGGGTGCCGCGCACCCGCAGCGGCGACTTCCGCCCCCAGGTGCTGCCCCCCAGCTATCAGCGGGGCTACTCCGAGTCGTCCCAG
>JAPPMB010000125.1 GCA_028819255.1 Bryobacterales bacterium
CCTACCGCCGAATTAATCCGAGAAAGGCTCGTCCGAACATTCCGGCTTTCTACAGGTGGTAGCGCCCGGTGGGCTCGAAGACGGCGCGCGTCACGCCGCGCCGGAGCAGCCAGTTGCGCACGGCGCGGCGGCCGCACTGGTCGTTCTTGAACACGCGGTCGATGCCGCCGTCCAGGAGGTGGACGTCGAGCTTCGACTTGCCGACATCAATGCCGGCGACTACGATGGGGCTGGGTTCGTTCATTCCTGCGTTCCTGTCCTTTTGCGATTCGGGTCCGTACCCACGCTTCCGTTGAGGTCGCGCAGGAATGGGTGCGGCGGGCCGACCAAGCTCACATACGGACCTCCGGTCCGAGGAGGAAACGGTCCAGCCCGCCGCTGCCGGAGGGAGTTGGCCAACTCCCTCCGGCAGCCTCCCCGCACAGCGCGGGAAGGGATCTGTTACCTGCCGCAGCGATGGCTTGCGCCACCTGCGGCACTGAAGAGGGAGGATCCGAGGTTCCGGAGGCCAATGCTCTCTTGGGCACCTCTCTAACACAAAAAGGGACCCGGGCACCGAGCAGCAGACCGCGGCGTAACCGAAATGGATCGGCGCCGCCTTATGATGAATGCGTCTCCGGCGTCGGCCTTGTTCGGCAGCACGGGGACCGGAGGCAAGACGTGCGGACCGCCAGAGATTCCTTTGCGATTGCGCTGAGCGCCGTCCTTTTTCTTGTCCTTGGGGAAGCGGCACGCGGGGCGGTCGACGTGCTGGGCGTGATGGCCGCGGAACTCGACCGTTCCGTCGAGGTGCTCTCCGGGCAGAGCCCGCAGCTCCACTTTCTCAGCTACGAGATCACCGGGAGTGAGGTCGTGTCCGTGGTCGCCTCCTTCGGTGCGCACTCGGCGACCTCGCGAAGCGACAGCCGCATCCTCGACGTCGATCTGCGAGTGGGCAACCGGGATCTGGACAACACGCATCCGGTTCGCGAGGGAAGGGGGTCCGGCTTCCGCAGGCCTGTGCGGACACAGGTCCCCGTGTCCGACCCGGATGCGCTGCGCGCCGCGCTCTGGCGCGCGACAGACAGGAAGCACAGGGAGGCGACGGAGCGCCTTGCACGGGTGCAGGCGAGTGTGAGCATCCAGGTGGACGAGGAGGTTCAGGCCGCCGATTTCTCGGCCGAGCAGGCCGTGGAGTTCATCGAGCAGCCGCAATCCATTGCTGTGGACACCTCCGCATGGGCCGAGAGGCTCAAGCGGTACTCGGCGCCGTTCGGGGAGGCCGACCACATCTATTCGGGCTCCGCGGTTCTTTCGGCGACTGCGGTCACGCGATGGTACGTCAACAGCGAGGGGGCCCGGATCAGAACGTGGGACACGTCGTATCGGCTGATGGTGTTCGGCTCGACAAAGGCTGACGACGGGATGGACCTTCCGCGCTTCGAGCAGTTCTTCGCGTTCAGCGAGGACGGCATGCCGGGCGACGAAGCAGTCATGGAGACGGTCGGGCAGCTGATTGACGATCTCCGGGCGCTGCGAGCCGCACCGGTCGCGGAACCCTACAGCGGGCCGGCAATCCTCTCCGGCCGCGCGACCGGCGTCTTCTTCCATGAGATCCTCGGCCACCGGGTCGAGGGGCACCGCCAGCGCCGGGCCGACGATGCCCACACGTTCAAGGACATGACCGGCGAGTCGGTGCTGCCCGGTCCCTTCTCGGTCGTGTTCGACCCGACCGTCCGGCGCGCCGGCGGGTCCGACCTCGCCGGCTCCTTCGAGATCGACAACGAGGGAGTCAGGGGCCAGCGGGTGGTGGTGATCGACCAAGGCGTGCTGAAGAGGTTTCTCATGTCCCGCCGGCCGATCGAGGGCTTCTCGGGCTCGAACGGCCACGGCCGGAAGCAGGCGGGCTTCGCCGCCGTCGCAAGGCAGTCCAACCTGTTCGTCGAGGTGGCCGAGCCGCTGCCGGACGAGACGCTCAAGGAGCGCCTGGTTGACCAGGTCCGGGACGAAGGGAAGGAATACGGACTGTTCTTCGACGCCATCCAAGGGGGCGTCACCACGACGGGCCGAGGCAGGCCGAACGCCTTCAACGTGCTTCCGACCATGGTGTACCGGATTTTCCCGGACGGACGGGAGGAACTGGTGCGGGGGGTGGACCTGATCGGCACGCCGCTGACGACATTCAGCAAGATAGTGGCCGGCGGAACGCAGGTTGAGGTGTTCAACGGGACCTGTGGGGCGGAATCGGGAGGGGTGCCCGTCAGTGCGATCGCCCCGCCGGTGCTCGTGTCTCAGGTCGAAGTGCAGCGAAAGGACAAGTCGCAGCAGCGCCTTCCCCTCCTGCCGGCGCCTTCTGAGGCGGCCGGAGTCCTCCAGCCGATGGCTCCGGGAGGCATTCGATGACCCGGACCCTGCCGCGCGTCATCGCGGCGCTTCTCGGCATCGCGTCGATTCCGGCTGCCGCACAGACGGACACGGTGCTGCGGGCGATGCGGGACGAGCTGGCCCGCAGCATGAACGACCTCAGGCTTGGGGAGCTGGAGCCGCCGTACTTCGTCGGCTACGCCGTGCGCGAGGTCACGGACGTCCGCGCCGACGCGTCCCTCGGGGCCATGGCCAGCAGCTCGGAGACCAAAAGCCGGGCCTTGCACGTGGAAGTGCGTGTGGGCGACCGGAACCTCGACAACACCAACTTCTATTCCAGACCCAGCCCTGGGTCCTTCTCCACCACCCGGGTTGTGCTGCCCCTGGAGGACGACTACCTGGAACTCCGCCGGGCCATCTGGCTGGCGACGGACAGCGCGTACAAGGTCGCCCTGGACCAGATATCGAGGAAGCGGGCGGTGCTCCAGAACGAAACCGTTGTCGAGGCCACCCCGGACTTCAGCGTCGAGGATCCGTTCACGCATCAGGGCGGCCCCACGCTGTCGGCGCCCGATCCGAGCCGGGTCCGGGCGCTCGCCCTCGAACTGTCGGCGGTCTTCGGAGACCACGCGGACATTCATGCCTCCTCGGTCAACGCGCGAGCGCTGGGCATCCGGGTCCGCTACGTGAACAGCGAGGGATCCTCGTTCGTTCGCAACGACCCGGCCGCCAGCGTTACAGTGCGCGCCACCACCAGGGCCCCGGACGGGTCGGAGATCTCGGATTCCTTCATCGCGTACGGACGCACGTGGGAGCGTCTGCCCGACCGGAGGGAGCTGCTGGAGCGAAGTGCGGCGCTGGCCGCACGGCTCGGAGACCTCCGTGAAGCGCAAATCCTTGACCGCTACGCCGGCCCCATCCTGTTCGAGGGGCAGGCGGCGGCCGAGCTGGTGCGCCAGGTCCTGCTGCCGCGCCTGCTCGTCCAGCGGGCGCCTCACGCGGAACGACGGATGCGCCAGGCGCTGGAGAGGCTCGCCAATCCGTACCAGGACAAGCTGGGGAGCCGGGTCCTGCCCCGGTTTCTGGCGATCACGGACGATCCAACCCTCTCGGAGAACGAACAGGGCCCGCTCTGGGGCGGCTATGCGGTGGATGACGAAGGGGTCCCGGCCCGAGAAACGACGGTCGTTCGTCGCGGAATGCTCAGAACGCTATTGTCGACCCGCAATCCGATTGAGGGGATCTCCCAGAGCAGCGGGCACATGCGCGCTGGAGGAAGCGCACCCTCCAACCTGGTCGTGTCGTCGAGCGACGGGCTGACGGTGGACGAGATGTCGGAGGAGTTCCGCGCACTGGTCGAGGAGCGCGAACTGGAGTACGGCATCATCGTGAGACGGCTCCGGGCATCGAGCGGAAGCGCTTTCGCGCGCGGGCCCTCGGGCCCGTCAAGGGGTGACCGTTCGCTCAGGGCGGTGGTCGCAGTCAAGGCCTTCCCCGACGGCCGGGAGGAACTGGTTCGCCAAGCCGTGCTGACCGGGCTCTCCGAGGGCAGCTTCAGGGACATCGTCGCTGCGTCCGAAGCGGTCACCAACCACACGATCGCGTTTCGACCCAGCGGCTCGTTCGACCCGTTGAGCTTCATGAATCCGGCGCGACGCTACG
Source organism: Bryobacterales bacterium (assembly GCA_028819255.1). Classification (GTDB taxonomy): domain Bacteria; phylum Acidobacteriota; class Terriglobia; order Bryobacterales; family UBA6623; genus VXMF01. The sequence continues at coordinate 4,006 of JAPPMB010000125.1, forward strand.
GAGCCCTTGCGTCCCTGGTCGTGCCGTCGCTCCTGTTCGAGGATGTCTCGGCGCGACGCCCTCCCGGCAACATTCCTCTGCCGCCGGTCGTGCCCAAGCCCTGACCGGGGCATCGGACTGGCTTGCTCTTTCCGCTCCGCGATCACGAGCCGCAGTAACCGCAACGGCAACCGTGCGCTCCAGTTCACACACCGGTCCGCCTGCATGCGGTCGGACCGCGGCGCGCCGGACATCCGGACGTCCCGTGGGGTGTAGGATTGACGGGCGACGCCGGTTTCCCGAGCGGGAGGCCGGCCGGAGACGGACCATGGCAACCACTCGACGCACGTTTCTGACCACAGCCACGGCGGCCCTCGGCGCAGCACGCGCAGCCACCCGGGCCAGGATCACGGGCATTTCCCTGTCGACGATCCAAGGGAACTTCCACAAGTTCGTGGCGATGAATTCCCAGGACAACGAACCGAAGGGCACCAGCTACACGAACACTCTCGTTCGCATTGCGACAGACGCCGGCGTCGAGGGCGTCGGAGTGATGGGCTACACGGCGCCCGACAGGGAGTTCATGGCGGACCTTCGCGCATTCCTGGGCGCGGACCCCGAATCCGTGTATGAATTCCGTGACGGCCGGATCGCAGGCCGGGCTCCCGCATTCCGGGATCTGCTGATCAAGTACAAGCACCTGGACGGGCCGCTGTGCGACCTGATCGGAAAACTGCGCGGAGTCCCCTGCTGGCGGCTCTTCGGGGAGTCGGTTCGGGACAGGGTCGAGGTCTATGACGGGACCCTCTACTTCAGCGACCTATGGTTCCGGGACCGAGGCGTGCAGGCGGTGGTGGACGAGGCGCGAGAGGCGGTTGCGAGCGGCTACCTGGGTGTCAAGCTCAAGATCGGCCGGGGAAGCAGGTGGATGGACCGGGACGCCGGCCTCCAGCGCGACATTGAGGTGGTGCGCTCCGTGCGCAGCGCCATCGGCACCCGGGCCAAGCTCCTGGTCGACGCGAACAACGGATACCTGAACGACTTCGCGGCGGCCTGGAAATTCCTGGAAGAGACGAAAGAGCAGAGAGTGGACTGGCTTGAGGAAGCGTTTCCCGAGGACAAGGATCTCTACCGGCGCCTGCGCGGACTGATGGAGAAGGCCGGCATCAGGACCCCGATCGCGGACGGCGAGAACATGCGGAGCGCTGCGGAATTCCGGGAGTACGTCGAGCCGGAGCGGATCTTCGACGTGATGCAGCTCGATATCCGGACGGGCGGCATCCTCGACTGCCGCGAGATGTCCCGGATGGGAGAGCCGTTCGGGGCAAAGGCCGTTCCCCACAACTGGGGAGCGCAGGTTGGTCTGTTGATGAGCCTGCACCTTGCGAAGACACAGAAGAACATCATCGGAGCGGAGGACGACCGATCGGTCTGTCCGGCGCTGACCGTGCGCGGATACGGGTTCAAGGACGGCTACTACACCGTCTCCAACGAACCGGGTCTGGGGGTGTCCGTGAACGAGGACCACTACGAGGCGCCGGACTTCCCGGGGAAGACGGTGGTGGCCTGATCCGGGGCTTCCGTTCCGCGCCTCGCGGATCAGCCGTCGATCTGGGGCCGCAACGGAGTCCACGCGGAGCAGGCCGACGGTCGGAAGCGGCGGTCTCCGCCTGCTGAAGCCGACCTGCGTCACGGAAGGTCGCGCACCGACCGCCTCTGGATCCGGACCTCTCCGGCGATGTGACCGGGCCGCGAAGCGCTAGTCCTGTTCCAGCGCCGGGTCGTCGATGTGCACCTCGGCAATCGCGATGCCGCTCTCGCCGGCGACTGCGTAGAGGAGAAAGACCCTTTGGTCCTCCTCGAAGATCGCAGGATCCCGCAGCTGGTTCACAGGGCCGTACGCCACGCTTCGGATGGACGGGCGAACGGGCTCGCCGGCACCTTCCCACGTGCGTTCCGGTCGCAAGACGTCGACCGGGTCCGTCTCCCGCCACTCCTCCCAGGGCTTGGAGAGGTCGATCAGGCTCAGGAGGATTCTCTCCGGTGCGTGGCCGACCTGCGTCCAGAACACGTAGAGCCTGCTTCCTCGCTTCAGCAGGGCGCAGTGGCGCATGTCGGGATTGAAGAGCAATGGGCCCGGCTCGAAGTTCGAGAGGCCGTCCCGGGACCGGTAGACCTGGCCGGGCATCGCGATCCCGTAGGTCGCGCCGCCGTGCCGGAAGACTCTCAAATACGTTCTGCCTAGGATTTCAGGCCGTGCCTGGAAGTCGATGCCGTCGATTGAGAGCGCAACGCGGCTGACCTGCCGCCCAAACCCTTCAAGGCCGTGAAAGTACATGACGATGCGACGGTTCTCGTTGTCCACATGAACGTCCGGCGATGCGATGTGCGTAGCGGTGAACTCCTTCTCGAGCGAGTGCGGGAGCCGGTTCCCGCCGAGCGTCGCCGCCCTTTGGGCCGCGGCCTGCTCCAGTTTCAGCCGATCCACCGGAGGAGGCTCGCTCGGGAAGTGCGACTTCTCGATCTGAAGGCTTCCCGGCGGATGGACACTCCACGGACCCAGCAGGTCGTCCGCATAGGCCAGCCGGATGTAGCTGCCCTTGTGGTCGGCGAAGTAGAGGTAGTACGCGCCCAGCGGATCCGGGACCCAGTCGGGCACCCGAATCAGCGATGGACCCTGGATGTTCCGGCCGATGCTGGGGTGCGTCCCGGGCGTGATGATCGGACGGTCGAGCAATCGCTCGACCGTCAGCGAAGGATCCGCAGCCAAGCCCATACCCGATCCGAGCGACAGCAGCGCGAGACCGGCTGCGGCGAATCGTCCGAAACCGATCGGTGCCGGTTCGCGGACTGCCGGCCGGGAGACGCGCCTCTCTGCCGGCACCCTGACCATCTTCGCGGGGGAGAACTCGAAAGACATGCGCCGGGACCAAGAGGATACCGGAATCCGGCCCCCATTGTCGGACCAGCCGACCGGAATCTCCGCCCTGGGCGGGATGCTCCGCTCCGTTCGATTCTCCCGAACAACCTGGCTGGCCGCGGGCTCCGGGAATGCAGGCTTCGTAGGACGGGATCGGCCGCGACCGTCGCGCCACACGTTTCCTGCGATCCGCACCGGAATGCGGGGGGTTCAGCGGCTCGTTCCCGGTTTCCGGATTGCGAATCAGGTTCTAATCTGGATGCGAAATGCCCGGATCCATGAGTCGACGAGCCTTCGCCGGAACCCTGGCAGCCGCTGCCACGCAGGTGTCATGCACCGAGGCGCCCCGGAGGCCCAACCTGCTCTTCGTGTTCAGCGATCAGCACCGTGCCTGCTCCATGCCGGGCGAGCCGTACAACGATGCTGACGCCCCGAATCTCGCGCGGCTCGCATCCGAAGGGATGACGTTCCGCAACTGCGTCTCGAACTATCCGGTCTGCTCGCCCTACCGCGGCATCCTCCTGAGCGGACGCTGGCCCTACCAGACCGGGATCATCGACAACAACTTTCCGCTCAGGGAGAGCGAGATGTCGCTCGGCGAGACGTTCAGGTCGTCGGGCTACCGCACCGGCTATGTCGGCAAGTGGCATCTCGATGCGACCACGCCGGAGGGTCTGAGGCCGGAAGGGGATGCCCGGCACGGCTTCGATTTCTGGCGGGCCTGGTACCGAACCAGCCGGCACATGCAGGGGTCGTACGCGTTCGACCCGCACAACGGCAAGCGGATTGAGCCCAAGGGATACAACGCGACCCTCATGACCGACCAGGCGATCGAATTCGTACGGAAGGCGAATGCGGAGCAGCCGTGGATGCTCGTTGTCTCGGTGAACCCGCCGCATCCCGCGTTCTCGGACGCTCCGCCCGAACTCATGCAGCGCTACCGGGACGCCCGCCTCCGGCTTCGGCCCAACGGGACGGAGAAGCTGGGGGGCGGCCATGCGGGCCACAAGGGCCTTCCGGTTCGCGAGAACCTCGTTGGCTACTACGCGCACATCACGGCCGTGGACGCCGAGATCGGACGGCTTCTTGACGTGCTGGACGAAACGGGCGCTGCCGGCGACACCATCGTGGTCTACACCTCGGACCACGGCGAGATGATGGGATCGCACAACTGGACGGGCAAGCGGCTGCCCTACGAGGAGTCCGCCAAGGTCCCGTTCGTAGCCCGGTTCCCCGGCAGAATCCCGGCTGCAAGGACCACCGACGCTCTTCTCGGCGCCATCGACCTCTACCCCACCCTGTGCGGTCTCGCCGGCGTGGCGCCTCCGGAGCACTGCGCGGGACGCGACCTGTCGGCCGCTCTGCGAGGCGAGCAGTATCGCCGGCCCGAGCACGCGTTCCTGCTGCACCAGAACGTGAAGGGTGTCGATGTCCCGATCTACCGCGGACTCCGAACCCCCCGGTACACATATGCGGCCGGCGAGCGAGGCCGCTGGCTGCTCTTCGACGACCAGGAAGACCCCTACCAGCGTCACAACCTGGCGGGAGACCCGACGCGCACCGGGCTCGTCCGTGAGCTTGAGGGTGAAATCCTGGAGAGTCTGGAGGTGACCGGGGACCCCTATCCGTTCGCGGAGCGCGTCCGAGCGCACGCGTCAGCGGCGGGACGGATCTAGAAGAAGAGCTGAACCATCTGTCCGTGCAGCTCGTGCAGGGTCGATCGATCGCTTGGCCACATCGGCTCTGCAAGCTGGGAGTTCCACACCGCAAGCTCTGACTCCAGACGCCGGACCACGTCCGGATGCTGGCCGGCCATGTTCTCCTGCTCGGATATGTCGGCGGACAGGTCGTACAGGACGGTCACCTGCCCCATGGGCGAGTCGCCGGAGTACGGGACCTGCGGCAGCCTGCGACCCCCAAGCGTGAAGTCGTCGAAGGTCTGCGCCGACCTGTTCACCTTCCACAGCTTCCAGTCGCCCCAGCGGACTGCCATGTTCGGCGCCGCGCGCCAGAACAGGAATTCGTGGGGCGGCTCGCCGGTCTCCCCGCGCAGATGGGGCAGGAGGTTCACGCTGTCCTGCGCAACCTCGTCCGTCCCGGCGGCGGCGGCGAACGTGGCGAAGAGATCCAGCGAGATCACAGGATGTTCGAATGTCGTCCCGGCCGGAAGGCCCGCAGGCCAGTGGAAGATGAACGGCACGCGAATGCCGCCCTCGAGATGAAAACGCTTGGATCCGCTCAGGGGATCGTTGGAGCAGACATCCTGGGAGAGGTACTTGACGCAGCCATTGTCGGAGAAGAACACGATCAGCGTGTTCTCCGCCAGGCCGTGGGCCTGCAGTTCCGCCACGACGTCGCCCACGTAGTCGTCGACCGAGGAAACCATCGCCGCGAAGATCTTGCGGCCCGAGGGCTCCACGCCGTCGTAGCGGCCGGCGTATTCGGCCGTGGCCTGCAGCGGAGTGTGCGGCGCATTGGGCGTCAACATGAGGAAGAACCGCTCGGCCCTGTGCCGTCGAATGAAGTCGACCGCCTTCTCGGCGAAGACGTCCGTCAGGTACTCCTCGACCTCGACCTGCTCGAAGCCGTCGTAGATGGCGCTGCCCGCCGGCCGCACGGTCGGAGCGTTCCCGGCCGGCCACGACTCGACACCTTCCTTCCTCGAGTCGATGTACGTGGAGCCTCCAGAGAGGTGGCCGAAGTATTCGTCGAAGCCGCGATTCAGCGGATGATGCCTCTCCGACTTGCCGAGGTGCCACTTTCCGATCAGCCCGGTGGCGTAGCCGGCGCTCTTGAGCATGTCGGCCAGGGTCCGCTGGTCCGTCGGGAGTCCGACCACGGTGTCCCGGCCCGAGGTGTTGAACTCGTATCCGAAGCGGGACTGGTACCTGCCGGTGTAGAGGCCGGCCCTGGACGGGCTGCAGACGGCCGCGGACACGTACCCGTCGGTCAGCCGGACGCCGCCCTCCGCGAGGGCGTCGAGGTGCGGCGTTCGAATCGTCCGGGAACCGAAAGAGCCGAGGTCGCCGTAGCCCAGGTCGTCCGCCAGGATGACCACGATGTTGGGCGCCGGCGCGGACGGGTTCGGCTCGTCCGGCGGCGCACCGCAGGACACCGCGAATGCAGCCAGCACGGCGAGGGCGAGGGCAGGCATGGCCGCCCACATTGTAGTCTGGGCCGCCACGCCGCTGGGGCAGCGCCCCGGAACGACATCAGGCCAGGTCCCGAACACCGATTCCCTCCTTGGTCTCCGCGACTGCCTGGTCAACCACCGCCCTCAGCGCGTCTGCGTCGGCATCCCCCTCCAGCCGACGCAGCCGGAAGTGGTCGACCTGCCGGTCGGCGCTGGTGCCTTCGCGGACAATCTCCTTGACCCGGAGGAGCTCGGCATGGCAGCCGAGAGCCTGGGCGTCGCCTGCAAGATCCTCGACGAGCTGGGCCGTGTAGTCGTCGATGTCCACTCTCCCGCCCCCCTCGGGATCGCCGAGATAGGCCATCACTCCGTATCTCTGGGCCAGCCAGCGATTCTCCGTGATGATCTCGGTGGGCGGAGACGGCGGCAGGGATCCCTCCAGATCCCGCCGACACAGGTAGCGGACAAGCGACGCGTAGAGCGCAACGACGCACATCGCGTCCTCGACGCGCGTGCAGATGTCGCAGATGCGGAGCTCCACGGTCGGAAAGGACCGCGAGGGCCGAATGTCCCACCAGATTTCGCTGCTGTTCCGGATGAAGTGGAGCCGCCGGTAGAAACTCACCAGACCGTCGAAGTCGGCCCATGAGGAGAGGGCGTTGGGCATGCCGCTGCGAGGCAGGTTGCCGACGAGATTCAGCCGGTACGACTTGAAGCCCGTCGAGCGGCCTTCATTGAACGGAGAGGAGCCCGAGAGGGCGTGGAGCACTGGGAGGTACGGACGGAGGGCCGTCATCACGCGGACCCGCGAGTCCCTGTCCCCGAAACCGGCATGAATGTGCATTCCACCGACGAGGAACCGGCGGACCGCTTCCTGGTACAGGACCGCGAAGTCGCGGTAGCGCTGGCCCGGCGTAATCACCTGCGTGTCCCAGGAGGCGAAGGGATGTGTGGATGTCGCCAGCACAGCCGCCCCGTGCTGCTCGGCAGCCCCGACGAGGATTCGTCGCGTCTCGCAGATCGCGGCGCGCACCTCCGACACGGAACTGCAGACCCGCGTGTTGGTCTCGACCTGCGATCTCAGGAACTCGCGAACGATCTTGTGGGGCCCGCGTCGTTCGTTGCACGCGTCCAGGATCGCGGCGTCGGGATCGGACAGCAGGTCACGAGTCTCCGGGTCGATCAGGAAGAACTCTTCCTCGACGCCGAGTGTCAAGGCTAGATTGCTGTCATGTCGACCCTGAGTCACGCTCTCTCCTGGAAGCGGCGAGACCGACGATGTTCAGGGTTGCAGCTGCCCAGCGGCTGCGACGCAAGGCCGAAGCGCCAAGCCATCATCCGGACCTGCGGACCGGGCATCGATCGTCTTGCAGACGAAACCCTGCGCCGTGCTACTCCTACAGGTTCCCACATCGGCCGGTCGGAGACCGGACCGGGAGGCTTCGCGACCGCGCAACCTCCCTTCTAACGGGTCGCGAAGGCCTCCGACTGCGTGACGGCGACGATCATGTCGCGGAAGCCGTTGCCATTCGCCCTGGCGGAGGCGACGATCTCGGCGGCCGACTGGCTGTCGCGGAACCCGAGTGGGCGGCCGGTCGCATAGACCAGGAGCTTGCCCGCCAGACACCGCGAGAAGACGTCCAGACGGTCGAGCACGTACCGCTTCAGGTCCAGAGCGTTCCCGAGATGCGTTCCGTCCGCCAAGGTGGCCGCGGCATCGACGGGCGGGCCCAGCGCGGAGCCCTTGCCGACGGTGGAATAGTACTCCTCGGACAGCGCCTCCGTGCCGTCCAGCGGCCTCGTGTACACGGGGTAGTGGTCGCGCCAGCGCCCTACGGGATCGTAGTTCTCCAGAACGGTGCCCAGGGGATCGATGCTGTCGTGGCAGCGGGCACAGGCGCGGTCCGCCCGGTGGGCGGCCAGCTGCGCCCGCATGGAAGTTGCGCCGCTCGTGTCGGGAGCGATGGCCGGCACGTCGGGCGGGGGGTCGGGCGACGGTGTGCCGAACACGTTGTCCAGCAGCCACACTCCCCTCAGAACCGGGTGCGTGTCGACACCGTTGGCGGTGGCCATCATCACCGCCGCAAGACCGAGGATGCCGCCGTGCGGGCCGCCCTTCTCGAAGGTCACGCGGCGCATCGCGACGCCTTCAAGGTCCCCGCCGTAAATCTTGTTCAGCCGCGAGCTCCGATAGCTGAATCCAGGGTCGATGAAGGTGTCGAGCGGCAGGTTCTCGCGCATGATCTCGGCAAAGAACAGCTCGGTCTCGTCGATCATCGCCTCCCGGTCCGGATCGAAGAATCTCAGCAGGCGGGGGTCCGGCATGATCCCGCGCAGCAGTCGCGTGGACAGCCATTGGCCGGTGAAGCTGCTCACGAAGGCGTCGCTGCGCCCGCTTGCGAGGAGCCGCTCGGTCTCCCGGGCGAGGACCGACCGGTCGGAAAGCTCGCCGGCGGCCGCCAGATCGAACAGACGCTGGTCTGGAGGGGAGGACGTGAGGAAAAAGCTGAGGCGGCTGGCGAGATCGAAATCGTCGAGGCGCCCGGGACGCAGCCCGCGATACAGGAAGCGCGGCGACACGAGCGCCCTGCGCACCGCGAGATGCAGCCCGTCCTCCAGCCGCGCCCCACGGACTGCTTCCATGTGACTCTCGACGAGACCGACGTAGGAACGGACCTGCTCCTCCGAGGCGGGACGACGGAACGCGCGAGTCAGAAAGCGCCGGAGGACCGCATCCGCATGATCGAGGTCGGCGGCGCCCACCTCGCGGACGCCAAGAAACCGGCGAGTCAGCGCCATCCTGGCCCGGGTCTCCTCGTCCTCTACCAGTCGCAGCGGCCCTTCGACCTCCAGGCCGGTCAGGTCGACCGCGGGACCGTAGCGATACATCTCCTGGTAGACGAAGGCCTTGATCCAGTTGTGCGGCCCGCTTCCGAGGCCTCCGCCCCATTGCTCGGGAAGCCTGTCGAGCCGGGGATCGGACAGGTCCAGCGTGCGGCTGTCCATCAGCGCCCTCATGGCCTCGTAGGCCTGCACCTCCGTGGTGCCCCGGGGACCTCCCCCGAACTCAAGCATGGCGGCATAGAAAAGCCGGTCCCGGGTCAGCCGGTCGGCCAGAAACGTGTGCGAGAGGTCGCGCCTTGGTGGGTCCGAGTACACGGGCCCGTTGTCCCAGCGGATGCCGAAGGTCTCGCCCCGGTAGAGCTCGACCTCGGCGGAACAGGCCTGCGGAGCATCCGCCCCCGGAACGATCTCGAAGGTCGCCAGCTTGCGAAGATCCCCGAACGGGGCGTACATCTCTCCGGCCTTGGGCCTGGCGTACAGCGACACCCGCAGCGGCTCGGTTCGCGGAGCGTAGAACATCGCCTCCGTCTCGAAGGGCATCGCATCGAACGCGATCCGATAGACGCCGCTGCGGCTTGCCTCGAACCGGTCAGGCCAGGCGGCATTGTTCGCCATGTTCCTGGTGGACACGATCCGGAACGCCCCGCCCTCGACGAGGCCGCCTCCGGAAGTCGTGAACCCGGCGGCATCAAGCGGGTAGTGCCTGCTCTCCACGTCGGGGGTCTCCTGGCGGGGAGGCAGGATCCAGTCCGCAACCCCTGTCGCAACATCCAGGTACTGCGCCATCAGGGGGGGCGAGACCACGAGACCCTCGCCGACGTTGTCGAAGCCCAGCATCGAGTCGTCGGCCGGGAAGGAATCCGGGAGCGTGAATTCGGGCATGCCGAACAGCTCCCGGATCGAGTTGCGGTACTCCTCCCGGTTCAGCCGCCGCGGAACAGCGCCGCCCATGACGGCGTGGCGGGCCAGCCGGTTCTCCAGCCACTCCCGGAGCCGGCTTCGCTCTGCGTCGGACGGCCCGGGCGCCCCGAGGGGCGGCATGGACCCGCTGGCGACCGCGCCGTAGACCCGCTCCCAGAGCGCAGTCGACTCCAGGGACCGCCAGTCGACGGTCGCGCCATCCAGCCTCACCTCCGCCTGGGCCTCGTCGCCGCTGTGGCAGGCGATGCAGCTTCGGCCGAGAATCTCCCGCACGGGCTTGGGGACCGGTTCCGCCGGGACAGCCGCAAAGGCCGGCAAGACCCCGAATGCGAGGACGAGGACCAGGAATCCTACGGCCACCCGCACCTCAGACCAGGACCTCGTCGAGATTGCTCCGCGCTCCGGCGAACTCGTCGATCTCGATGCCGAACCGCTGCAGCAGCGTCAGGTAGAGGTCGCCCAGCAGCCTCGGGCTCGGCACGTGCCGCTCGAAGCGGTGGTGCCTGCCGTGCCGGAACCCGCCGCCGGCCAAGACGGTCGGAAGGTTGCTGTTGTCATGCGTGTTGGCATCGCCCATGCCGCTGCCGAAGATCACGGCCGTCGAATCGAGCAGCGGGCGGCCGAACATGTCCTTCGCCGCCTTCAGCTTGTCGAGGAAACGCCCGAAGCGCTTGACGTGCTCGATTCCGACCAGGTTGTAGTCCGCGATCCTGCCGGGATCGTTGCCGTGGTGCGAAAGGCCGTGGTAGCCCGCACTCAGTCTCCGGCCGTCGATTTCGAACACCTGGCTCCAGCCGGGAATCAGAAATGTCGCAACCCGCGTGGAGTCCGTGGTCAGGGCGAGCGCCATGAGGTCGTACATGACCGACTCGCACTCCAGGGCGAGGTCGGGAGCCACCGGATCGAATTCCGGGAGGGGGTACTCGACCTTGGGCACCGGCCGGTCAAGCCAGAGCCGCTGCTTGTGGAGGCTCTTCTCGACCGAGCGGATGGCGGCGAAGTACTCACCGAGCTTCTCGCGGTCGCTGGCGGTCACCGCTCTCTCGAGCGCCCTCGCCTCGGCGGTCACCCCGTCCAGCACGCTGCGATTGCTGGCCAGCAGGTACTCGATGCGGGCGCTGTCGCTGGCCGAGCGGAACAGCGTGCCGTACAGCACGCTCGGGCGCCCGATCATGGGCAGGGCCACGCCCTCCTTGGTAAAGCTCATCCGCGCTTCGGCGGGCGGGCTTCCGCAGGTGAGCTGGAGGGAATCGAAGCGGGTTTGGCTGCCCACCCGGGCGGCGACCAGCTGGTCGAGCGAGATGCTGCCGGTGGCCGACCCGCTCATCCAAGCCTTCCATCCGTGATGCCCGTTGCGTCCCCTGTGGTCCAGCCCCGAAAGGACAGTGAACTGCTCGCGGTGCGGCTCGATGGGCGCGAGCACGGGCGAGCATTCGTATGTGCGTCCTGCCCGGGCGGGAAAGAAGTCCGGCTGGTGGAATCCCAGATAGGTCCCCACGCATACGAGCCGCTGCAGGAAGCCGTCCGGCTCCCGAGCGCCGAGCGCCGAGGGCGGAGCCAGGGATTCCAGCACGGGAAGCACAAGACTGCCCCCGGCCGCCGAGAGGAACCGGCGCCGATCAGGTCGGAACATCAACTGAAGTCTAGCGCGCGATGCGGTTTCGTCGGCATCGGATCGCGGCGATCGATCCGCGAATACGCCCTTGGGAAACGCCCCGGGTGTGCTAACTTGGCTGCGCCCGAGGCCCGAAAGACCATGAGAGCTCTTCTCCTTCTTATTCTCTCCGCCACACTGCTTCCCGCCCCCGCCCAGCAGCGAAAGGTGGTGATTGTCGGCCAGTCGGCCGAGATGGTGGCCGCCCTCCGCGACGGCAGTCCGTCGAACGTCACGATCGAGCATGTCACGGACCGGGGCGCCGGCGACGCCAATCTGCTCGAAGCGGTCGCCGACGCCCACGCCATCATCGGCAATCCCACGCTCGCGGTCGTAGAGGCCGCCAAGAACCTTCAATGGGTGCAGATCACAAGCGCGGGCGTGAAGCCTTACCTCCATCCGCAACTCGTCAACAGCGATGTCGTGATGACCAACGCCCAGAAACTCTCTTCGGCGGCGATCGCGGACCACGGCTTCGCCATGCTGCTGGCGCTCACCCGCAAGCTGAACCGCTTCATCGTCGAGCGTCCGGACGAGACCTGGCGAGGGGGAAACTACGACCTGGTCGAACTCGAGGGCAGAACCGCGCTGGTCATCGGGACAGGAGGCATCGGGTCCAACGTGGCTCAGCGGGCCAAGGCGTTCGGCATGACCGTGATCGGCGTCGACCCCGAGGAGTTTCCTCCGCGGCCGAGCTTTGACCGCATGGTCTACCCCGATCGGCTCGACCAGGTGATTCCCGAGGCGGACGTGACCTTCGTCTGCGCACCGCATACAAAGGACAGCGAAGGGATGGTCGGGCCTGTCCAGTTCGAGCGGATGAAGCGCGGCAGCTACTTCATCGCGCTTTCCCGGGGCAAGGTCTACGACATGCCCTCCCTGGTCAAGGCCCTGGACAGCAAGCACATCGCGGGAGCGGGCGTGGACGTCACAGACCCCGAACCGCTGCCCAAGGGGCATCCGCTGTGGAAATTCGAGAACGCGATCATCACGCCGCATGTCGCGACGCAGGGTCTGCTGGGAACGAAGCTGAGGATCGAGGTCTACAGCGAGAACATTGCGCGATTCGCCGCTGGAGAGAAGCTGCGCAACATCGTGGACATGCGCAAGGAGTACTGAGGGGCGCGAAACGCCGGCCCTATGGCTGATGCCCCACTCCCGAGACCTGGACCGTCAGACCGTTGAGATCCTCGAAGTAGACCCTGTCCTCCCGGCGGATCGACTTGATGCCGTGCCTGGCGAGTTTCGCCATCACGGTCTCGGGCTCGTAGTCCTCGACCGAGAAGCAGAAGTGATCCGCCTCGCCGCCCCGGCTCCGCTGGAACAGGGCAAGGAAGTTGTCGCCCAGCCCCAGAAACGCGCTGGTCGAGGCCCGACTGATCACGTCGAGGCCCATCAGCCGCTGGTACCAGTCCACGGACCGACCCACATCGCTGACGCGGAGAGCGAGGTGGTTGACATCGACCGCATGCAGGATCGAGTCCGGATTCGGGTTCTTCCGATATGCCTCGGACACCTGGTCCTCCCGGCGCATCGTTTCCGACAGATGGTTCTGGATGCCGTCGGGATCCAGGCAGGCCCAGATGTTCGGCGCCCGCTCGAACGGCGCGTAGCCATGGGCCTCGAGGATGGCTCCCGCCCCGGCTTCGTCCAGCCCGTCGACGCCGGGAGAGAAGTGGTTGAGGCCGGGGCCGTCGCCCTTGAACAGGGCGAGATAGTTGCGCTTCAGCCCCTTCATCTGTCCCCTGTCGCCCATGTCGCGGATCACGCGCATCCCGAAGACGCGGGCGTAGTACTCGCCGGCGGCCTTGACGTCGGGAACAGTGAGCGAGAGATGGTTGATCGTCACGGCGCGGAACAGGCCCTGTTCGGCCCGCCCGGCCGGGGCGAGCGCCAATCCGGCGGCGGCCGCCAGCCAGTCTCGTCGGGTCGCCTGCATCTTGACCTCCTCGGCGGAGCGCCGCCACGCACAGTGTAGCGCCGCGGGCGTGCGGGCCAGGCGGAGCCGGGGGCCCGGCCATCGGGTCAGGAGGGGCTCGCCGGCCATGTTCGATACCATCGGGCCGACATGCGAAGAGCGTCGCTCCTGATCTCCCTGGCGTGTGCGGCGCCGGCCCTGCCGGCCGGTCAGGACGCGCCCAATTTCGTCGTCATTCTCAGTGACGACCAGAGCTGGGTGGGTTCGTCAGTCCAGATCGACCGGGCCGACCCCCGCACGCGCAGCGACTACTTCCGCACGCCCAGCCTCGAGCGGCTGGCCCGCAGCGGGATGACGTTCACCCACGGCTACGCCCCTGCTCCGTTCTGCTGTCCAACGCGGAGAAGCATCCAGGTCGGCCAGACGCCGGCCAGACACATGTACCGGCGGGACCACACGGCGTGGCCGACCGAATACCGGCGGCAGATCAACATTCCCGAGGTGCTCAAGGGCGCAGACCCGCGCTACCGCGCCGCGCACTTCGGCAAGTGGGACCACCGCTTCGACAGGCCGACACCGGAGGAGATGGGCTACGACGCGAGCGACGGCGACACCGGCAACGGAACGGGAGGCGGCAAGGGATCCGGCGGCCCTGCCGCCGCCACGGATCCGAAACTCATCGACCACATCACGAGCCGAGCATGTGAATTCATGGAGAGCCGCGCCGGGGCGGGGATGCCGTTCTACTTGCAGATCTCCCATTACGCGGTCCATCTGGACATCTTCTACCGTCGGGAAACACTTGACCTCGTCTCGCCGTGGATGCCCGGAAAGAAGCACTACATGCCGGAGTTTGCGGCGATGACGGCCGACATGGACGCTTCAGTGGGCCGTGTCCTCGACAAGATCGAGGGGCTGGGGCTGCGAGACACGACGTACGTCATCTTCCTTTCCGACAACGGGGGCCGGGGAACGCTGCCGGGAGCAGGGGCACCCCCGATGCCGCGCAACCACCCCCTGCGCGGCAGCAAGGGCTCGATGTACGAAGGCGGGATCCGCGTCCCGTTCTTCGTCGCGGGGCCGGGGATCGAGCCGGGCAGCGTCAGCGGAACGCCCGTGAGCGGCCTGGACATCCTTCCGACGCTCGCCGACCTGAGCGGACACGGCACAGACGGACTGCCGGACACGGTCGATGGCGGGAGCCTGAGACGGCTGCTGGAAGGGCGATCCGAGACCGTCGAACGGCAACGCGACTACCTGGTCTTCCACCAGGCCGTGGGCCGCCGCGCACAGTCCGCCCTTCGCCTCGGGCGGTGGAAGCTTGTCAAGACCTGGGCGAACGACCTGCTGGAACTGTTCGACCTGTCCCGGGACGTAGGCGAGACGCGCAACGTCGCGAAGGAGTATGCGCGGCAGACGGAGCGCCTTCACGCGCTGCTGACGGGGTTCCTTGAAGAGGTGGGTGCCGAGACACGCAAGACAGAGGACTAGGCCGGCCCGGAACGCGCTAAGGCGGGGATTCCCCGTCCCGTTGCTTCGAGAGGGCAGCGTGCCTTGCCACGAGAAACGGAGACATGATCGCGAGGAACATGGCGAACGCCAGAACCTCCAGCGCGGCAATGTACCAGGGCCAGGGAAGGAAAAAGAACGGTGTGAGCGTACCGGCTGGCGGCTCGGACAGGTACAGGTAGTTCGTTCCCAGGGACGTGTTCACAAGCGCGATCACGGCGGCGTACGCGTTGAGGGCGACGAATGCCCGGACGAGTCCGCCAAGCGTCGGGCGCATCCCCAATGCCCATGTGGCATAGACCACACCCACGACGATCCCGGAGTGAGCCAGGAAATACTGAAAGAAGCGGTATCCCGGGAATGCGAGCTCATGGGCACTCGGAGTGATGACGGCATTCGACGCGGCCGCCAGACCCCAGAAGTAGGCGATCTCATAGACCCGCTGGTTCCTTGTGAGCAGGGCAACTGAGGTCGCGAACACGGAAACGCCGCATGCATGGAGCGGCAGATGCCCCTGCAAGAACTCGGCGAATCCGAGTTGGACAGTTCGATAGCCCCAGTGGACGACCTCGTTGACCAGGAGCGCGGCGGCAAGACCGTAGCCGATGCCTTCAGCCTTCGCACCCGAACCGAAGCGGCGGGCGACGCAGACAAGCAGCACCGGCACGGTCAAGGTGAGGGCCATCACGATCAGATGGGGCGTGCCGAACGTGACAAGTCCTTCAGCTTGCATGTCGTGCCGGAGAGGCGGGTGAACACTGCCCGCGGTCCGCTTCGCTGGAATCTCAGTGCGTTTCGGCCCTGCGGCCAGGCGTCCCGCGGGTCCGCACGTCAGTCGCAAAGCGGTGAGTCAAGACGAGAATCATCGCACGGAACTGCCGGGCCGCGGCCGCCAAGGCGATCCGGCCGCGCTGTCAGGCTCCCCTCGCTCCCGCCGGCGCCACCTACCAGGCCGCCACAGCGCCGTCCTTGCGCGGGTCCGTGCCGCCCATGAGGATTCCGCGCTTCCAGTCGATCATGATGGCCTGATATCCGCCCATCGGACCCGATTTCCTCGTGGAATGCCCCTTCTCGATCAACCTTGCGGCGACGTCCCGGCCGATTCCGGGCTCGAGGCCCACTCCGCCCCCGGGGCTGTGGCTGGCCCTCGGGGCCTCGCCGGCCTCCTGCACGTTCATGTCGAACTCGATCATGTTCAGGAGAACCTGGACGTGGCCTTGCGGCTGAAGGTCTCCCCCCATCACCCCGAATGACAGCCAGGGCCTTCCGTCCCTGAACGCCATCGCCGGAATGATCGTGTGGTAGGGGCGCTTTCGGCCTTCGATCCGGTTCGGATGTTCCGGGTCCAGCGAGAAGAGCGCCCCACGGTCCTGTAGCAGCAGTCCCGTTCCGGGCACCACCACGCCGGAGCCGAATCCCAGGAAGAGGCTGTTGATGAAGGACACGACATTGCGCTGCCTGTCGACGACCGTGAAATAGACCGTGTCGCCCTTTTCCCCAAGCCACTGGACCGGGCCCTCGATGCCTGAGGTCACACCGGTCGAGGCCTTGCCTGTGTCGATTCGCCGCCTCTGGCGGCGCGCGTAGTCCTTGGACACGATCGTCTCGATGGGCAGCCTTGCGCGATCAGGATCCGCAAGCCAGGCATCGAGGTCCGCAAAGGCGAGCTTCTTGGCCTCCACGAAGAGATGGAGGTACTCAGCAGTGTTGTGTCCGGCGCTCCGGAGGTCAAAGCCCTCCAGAATGTTGAGCATCTCGAGGGCAGCCATGCCCTGCCCGTTCGGGGGCAGCTCAAAGATGCGGTGGCCCTTGTATGTGGTGCTGATAGGCTCGACCCAGTCTGACCGCTGGTAGGAAAGATCCTCCATGGTCATCGGCCAGCCGAGGCCCTGCATGCGGTCGACGATCTTGCGCGCGATCTCGCCCTTGTAGAAGACATCCCGCCCCTTGCTTGCGATCAGCCGGTAGGTCCGCGCAAGCGGCATGTTCACGAAGACATCCCCGTGCGCCGGAGCCTTGCCGTCGACCAGGTATGCCCGGGCGAACTCCGGGTCGTCCCGGTGGGGCTTCGAGTGCTGCGCCCAGTCGGCCGCGAAGATCTCGGACACCGGGAACCCGCTCTCCGCGTAATCGATCGCCGGAGCGAGGACCTGCTCCAGGGACATGGTGCCGAATCGGTCAAGGAGGGTCGCCCAGCCGTCCACCGCGCCCGGCACGGTCACCGAGAACGCGCCCTTCGCCGGAATCTCGCTCAGGCCTCTGCTCCTGAAGAATTCGATGTTCGCTGCCTTCGGGGAGAATCCGCTTCCGTTCAGGCCGGCCAGCTCCCCTGTCTCCGCCATGTAGACCAGGGCGAACATGTCGCCGCCGGGGCCCGTCATCATGGGGGCCACGAGGGCCAGCGTGGCGGCTGTCGCGACGGCCGCATCGACGGCGTTGCCGCCCTGCCGCAGAATGTGAAGTCCCGCCTGCGAGGCGAGCGGCTGGCTCGCCGCGACCATGCCGTTGCGCGCCACAACGGCCGAGCGGCCGGCGTTCGGAATGGGGCGGACATCAGCCATGCACACACCTGAGAAGAAGACAGCGGCCGCGAGGGCATACCGGAACGTCATTGATGGCCTCGGGGGAAGAGTACCCGATCTTATCGCCTGCTTCCAGTTCAAGCGGCGCCTTTCCACCGAATCATCCCAAGTCTCGGCCAGTACGGGGCACAGCCGGACCGATGAGCACTGTGAGCAGAGGCGATGCGGCGAACCTCCCACGACCACATTCACGGGCTGCCCTGCGCGCCAAGTGTGAGTTGAAGAGGTAGATGCGACACCCACATTGCACGACCTGCCCACTTTGAGTCGCTTCCTGGTGCGGTACCACGTGGCGATCTCGACCCCAAGGTGCTCGGCATGGCCGCATCCGCCTGTCTCCCGACTTCAAGAGACGCTAGGGTCACCGACCAGCCATGCGATGGCGAGTGGCCCGCCGGCAGATCCTTGCGGAGGCCCATCCGGACCTTCGGTGGGCAGCACAACTGGCCACACGCTTCCCGTCCACTGACCAACCCACTCCGCTGAACTCCATTCATGTTCTCGCCTTGCAGTTCGACTGGCGCACCGTGCTGGAGTCCATCACACGATTCGCTCTGGAGGATTCTCTCAGACTGAAATAAGTGCAGCACCGCCTAGGGAAACTGTGCACTGATCAGAAACCACTAACGCTTGATTCACGAACCAGACACGTCGGAGGCATAGCCCGAAACTACGTTCTGCTACTCGCCCACAATGAAGTGCCCACAAGGCAAACTCCAAGTCCATATAGCGCTCGATTACAATTTCTTAAACTAAGTATTTCTCTTAGATATGCGCCACAATGGAGTAGACTAATTGTCTCATATACTTCACGAATATAGATCCTGCAATCCGGACGTCTTAGCTTCCTTATCTCCACAACATCCATATTTCAATATGCTGCTATAGGCGAAATCTAATCGCTTATTCACTAGCCACACTCCTCTCAATCACCGCCGAATGTTCCGTTAGTTGTCGATGTACTTCCCTAGTATGTAAATTCCCTTTATTGAGCCCAATTAGAACTACGTATCCCTCATATTCCTGACGTTCAGCAATGAATAGATAGTCACAAAGAAACCGATTTCTGTCCAATGAAAAACTAGGTCTGTCAAAGTCGATGATCAAATGTGGTTTCGGTGATTTATGCAATGACACACGACGACCTCCAAAGCTTCCCGTGTTGCCCTCCATCTCCCTCTCGCATGCATGTCGCCGTCACCAGCCCGGCGAGGGCGACTGTCTCCAAGCGGGATCTGCGGCCGCTCGGAGATGGCGCCTTCTCACGTCCCGCTTGGAAATTCAGGCTGGGCCGTGTTTCAGGTCAGAGCGGCCGGATCGCTGGGCTACCAGCTCGTCCCGCAAACCCAGCCGTCCACCTAACCGCCAACCCCGGGCTCTCCCGCCTTCCGTGGGGTTTCGAAGGCGGTGTTTCAGGTCAGAACGTCAGACGGAGGCTGAATTGGAACTGACGCGGGTCGAACGCCGAGGCGAACGAGAACGGTTCCGTCACTGGTCCCCGCCGGCCGACGAGTTTCGCGGGCAGGTCTTCGATCGATACATTGCCGACCACGCCATTTACTCCCCTGAAGTTCGTGCGGTTCAGGACATTGAAGACCTCTCCGACGGCCTGCAGACTCACCCCTTCGCGCAATGCGAATGACCGGGCCAGTCGCAAATCGAAGCCGAAATAGCTCGGACCAGTCCCGACATTGCGCCCGAGCCCCCACGGACGATGTGTGTCGGTGTGACGATCGCCGATGGTGTCAGCGCCGGCGTTGAGGTTGAAGGGCGCTCCCGACCGAGCGATCATGATGCCGGAAATCGTGAAGTCGGCCACGAGGTTCCGTACGAAACCTCTCCCCTTGGCGGTCTTCCAGGGAATCTGCGCGACCGCGTGCGCGACGAAGCGGTGCCCGCGGTGAAAGTCCGACAGAGCCAGTTCGTTCCGTGCGTCCCATTGCAGATGCGGCTCGAAGGCCGAGTTGTAGTCGGTGTTCTCGTCGATCGTCTTGCTCCAGGTGTGGTGCGCGGACAGTGTGAAGCCCCTTGAGAATCTCCTGGTAAGCTGCACGATCATGGCGTGATAGTACGACCTGGCCCAACTTCCATACACGTTGTCCTGCAGCACGAGGGGGTTTCGAAAGCCCACAATCGGCCTGCCAGCTTCGTTGGTGCCGGCCTGGAAGACGTTCACGTCAAGGGGCCGCATGATGTGGAGGCCGCGATTGTAGTTGTAGCCGACAGACAGCGCGTATCCGCCGATTTGCCGCTGGACTTCGAAGCTTCCCTGCTGGGAATACGGATTGACCGTGTCCTCCGCCAGACGGAATGCGACGCGAAATGGATAGCCCGGGCCGGCATCGATGCCGTGCGCAAGCAGGTCCTCCCGGCGGATCTCTCTCTGGCCGAGAATCCCTCTTGCTTGCAACGTCTGGTAGATCTCCGCCGAGGTCACCGGCTGACCCGTCAAAGTGCTGCGGATGCCCGGCAGGCCGGTCAGAGGAACGAACACCTGGAAGATCTGCTGCTTGTCGCCGAGCAGGTCATTGATGTACGAGATCTGGCCCTCGATGCGGGCAAAGAAGATCCCGAATCCACCCCGTACGACCGTCTTAGGATCAGGATTCCAGGCAAATCCCGCTCTCGGCGCGAGATTGTTGTTGTCGCGTGGAAACCGAGTCTTGAACTCGAGTTCGTGACGCAGGCCTAGTGTCACCAGGAAATTGCGAGTGATCCGGATCGCGTCCTCGAAATAGTAATTCGTTCGGTTCGTCCAGCCCAGCCAGTAGGGATTGCCGAATCCTTGCTGGTATACCGTCGGGAGCCCGAGCGCGTACGCCTGCAAGGCCGAAACGGGCGTGTCTACGGCGCGGGCGAGCTGGCCGAGGCCGGCATCCGCCAGAGCTCTCTTGATCAGCGGCGACGTTCCGGCTCCGGCTGCGCTGTCGATGATGCTGCCCAGAGGCACCGCCTCGCCGAAGATGAACCTGCCGCTTCGGAATGTCTCCGATCGCACCCAGTTGCGGACTGGGTTGATATCTGCGCCGAACTTCAGCGTCTGGCGCCCGGTGAGCCGAATGAAATTCTGGCGCACCTGGTAGACACGCTCGACGCCCCGTATCGGAAGGAAGAAATCCCTGCCGAAGTTGCCGAAGCCGGCGATTTCAATGGACGGGCCGTTGGGCTCGTAGGGTGTCGAGCCGGAATCGTGATAGGAAAAGCCCAGCCGCGTCTCGCTCACCCACCTGGGGCTGATCACGAAGGTGTCGCCGTACGCAAGGGAGAACTCGTCCAGACTGACGAGATAGCCGCGGCTACGTGCGTTCAGCTCGCCGAACGACGTGTTGTCACTGTCTCTCCCGGTCCAATTCCCACGGAAGAACATGGTGTGGCCGTCGCGCAGGGCATGGTCATACCGCGTCACGATCTGCTGGCGTTTCTCTGAGAAGGGGAAGACCCCGCTGTTTTCCTCGAAGAGAGGCTCGACGCCGGAATGGTTCGCCGGCACCAGCGCCGCAGCGAGCCGACCTACCAGAGGACGCAGCGAGAGCGGTCCAGCGGTGCCCAGCACATTCACCAGGTCTTGCTGGGAGTCCGTGAGAGAAGTAAGGAAAGACCGGTCCGAGAGCAGCGGAATGATCTGGGACTCGTGGCGGTCCAGCCGTTCGTAGGTGACGGAGTAGAACGTTTCGTTGCGCTTGAGCGGGCCCCCGATCGAGGCCCCGCTCTGGGCTCTGGTGTACGCGCTCCTGCCCGGGTCGAAATAGTTCCGGGCCTGGAACCGGCGATTGCGCACCAAGCCAAACAGGGATCCGTGCACCTCGTTCGTGCCGCTCCTCGTCACGATATTGATCGCGCCGCCGGGAGCGCCGCCCTGTTCGGTCGAGAACGAGTTTCTGTTTACCTGGAACTCGTAGACTGCTTCCTGGCTGATCCGCGACCGAACGCCTCCCACGATCGAGACGTTGTCCAGGCCATCGATCATGAACGTGTTGCCGCGTCCATTCGTGCCGCCGATGCCGAGCCCCGAACTGCCCGTCGTCGTGATGCGGCGATCCGTCGCATTGGCGACATAGCCGGTGTCCACGACTCCCGGCGTCAGCAGCCCGAGGGAGAGGTAGTCCCTGCGATTGATCGGCAAATTCTGAATGCGCACCGAGTCGATATGGTCCGACTGCTGCACTCTGTGTGGCTGGATCGCTGAGCGCGCCGATTCGCCGGACACGACCACGCTTTCCTCCGCCACAGCCACCGCGAGCCGTGGAGAAACCACGGCCGTCTCCCCGACACGGACTTCGAGGTCATCGACGGCGAGCGGAGAGAAATCCGAAGCTTCGAACCTCAGCGAGTACAGTCCGGGATCGACGTACCGGAACACGAATTCGCCGGTCTCGGCTGTCTCCGATTCCCTACGGATCCCGCGGTTCACGTCCACCGCGGTGACGGTGACTCCGGGGATGACGGCACCGGTCTCGTCGTAAACGATGCCGGCAATGGCCCCAGTGTCGGTCTGGCCGCTGAGTGCCAAACAGCAAGCCATTCCCACCGTCAGACGATAAACGATCCGCAGCGCCCCAAAAGGGGATGGCATAAGACTGCAGGACACAGCCATCCGCGATTGTACCAGCGGGGCGTGAGGCGGACTCCGACGTCTCTAGCGCCCCCTCAGAATTGACGCTTTGCAGTTTAGCTGGAGGGACCGGAGTTTC
>JAPPMB010000120.1 GCA_028819255.1 Bryobacterales bacterium
CCCGTGGCCCTCCAGAATCCCCGCCAACCTCTTGCGCGCCCGGTACAGCACGACACGGACGCTGTTCTCACCGATGCCCAGCGAAGCTGCGATCTCGCGGTGGCTGGCACCCTCCACATACGCGAGCCAGAGAAGCGTCTGCTCCCTCTCCGAGAGCCGGGCGAAGAGTCGCTCCATGTCGAGCGTCAGGTCATGTCTCGGACTCTCCGAAACCGGCGTGTTCCATCTCTGTTGGTGTTTTCGCTCGCGACCCACTCTCCGCCCGTGGTCGGCAACCAGCGTCCGGGCCGTCTTGTACAGGTAGGACCGCACCTGACCGATGGCTGCATCCTCCAGGTCGGCGCCGAGCAGGCGGTAGTAGGCTTCCTGAAGGACGTCATCCGCCAGCGCTGGATCCCTCACGGCCAGGTGCAGGTACGCCCGAAGCCGCGGCGCCGTACGCTCGTATATCCGGCGGAACGCGGCTTCGTCTTCATGCATTCGCTACTGACGCCACTGATCCGACAGCTTCTTCGAGATGACGGCGGCAGCGATGAGACCGAGGCCGAGCGCCGTCGTCCCGACGCCGGGAAAGAGAAAGCCGTCTTCCCATATCATGAGCAGAAGGAGACCGAACCCCAGAACGGACGAAACGATTCCCGCGGAAAGAACGACCAGCATCATGCGATGCGGGTCGGACTCGAACTGACCCAGGAACTGCTTGCCGTCCTCCGTTTCGATGAACTCCGCGAGTTCGCGGCCCGACTGGAACTTGGCCAGTAGTTGCTGCTGGGTCTCGGCCTGGCTGGCCAGCCGCACCTGATTCACCCTGGCCCTTAGCCAGACGATTCCCACGACGGCAGCGAAAAACCCCACTGTAACCAGTATGTCCTCGACCGCGCTCCAGTTCACTTGTCACCTCTCTTCCAGGGGCCATCCTCCGAACCGATCCTGCCGGAGCGGTGGGACTCTGTCTCTCCACCGCCGGGGATCCTCTTCTCCACCATGTAGAACGTTCGATGCACGCAACCGGTTAACAGCCGCGGCAGAACAGGCGGGTGGCGAGGGTGCCTGATCCGGTCAGCCGGCGCGCGAGGTCAAGCCCCTGTCGGCCGACTCGCGGGCGACCCGGTCTCCATCCGATCAATCAGCGTCCCAGGGCTGCTCTGCCACGTCATCGGCTGGTCCGATCCGGAGTTCCCGGGAGGTGCCCGACAGGATTCGCTTCTGGTGCGGGACGATGGCGCCCGACAGGATCGCCATGGCGACCGCAGCCGCGATCACCTCCAGCAAGCCTCCGAACTCTGTGCCGAGGAATCCCCCGAAGAACCCGCCCGCGCCCTGCGCCGCGTTAACCCATCCTCGCGACGAGCGGCTTTCAGGGTGGCTCGGTGGCCTGCCGGATTCCACACGGTGACGCGCGGCCAGCAGCAGCCAGAGCCAGACGGCCCCCAGGAATGTCGTCACTCCGAGCATCGGCATGCTCAAGCGATCCTTGCTCATCGGCGGCGCGATCACCCTGTTCGCTTTCACGGGCCCCAGCGAGGCCACCGCCCAGGACCCGTCCGGAAGCCTTTCCGCCGACGGCATGTTCACCGTGGCGCTCACGGGAGACGCGATCATCACGCGGCGGCTCTCGCCCTACAAGGAGCGCGAGTACCTCGACATGATCGAGCTCGTGCGGAGCGCGGACGCCTCGTTCGTCAACCTCGAGGTGCTCTTCCACGACTACGAGCCGTATCCGGCCGCCCGCAGCGGCGGCACCTGGATGCGGGCGGACCCGAACCTGGCCAACGAGCTCGTCTGGGCCGGGTTCGACATGGTGTCGATGGCGAACAACCACACGGGCGACTACGCCGCGGACGGGCATCGGATCACGCGCAGGCACTCGGAAGCGGCGGGACTGCTTACCGCGGGGACCGGGGAGAACCTGGCCGAGGCTCGCGAGGCTCGCTTTCTCGAGACGCACGACGGCCGCGTCGCGCTGATCTCGGTGTCGTCGGCATTCCCCGAACACTCGGTCGCCGGTCCGGCCAAGGGCGGGGTGCGCGGACGTCCCGGCCTCAACCCGCTGCACGTGCTCACCACGCACTACGTGGAGCGGGGCCAGTTGGAGCAGCTGCGCCAGTCGCTTCGGGGGATGGACCTGGAGGCTATCGGACAGCAGGGTGATCTGGGCGCTCCCGGCGAGCCCCTGAACGTGTTCGGCACGACGCTCCATCCGGCGGACGAGTCGGGCATCGACAGCGACCCCGATCCCGTGGACATGGCGGAAATCGCGGCGGTCGTGAACAACGCTTCGCGGCTGGCCGAATACGTGGTGGTGACCATCCACGCGCACAACCAGGGCCCGTACCTGAAGAAGTTC
>JAPPMB010000128.1 GCA_028819255.1 Bryobacterales bacterium
TTCCGCTTCCCCGACCGCCCGCAAGGATAGCAGGCGCCTAGCTGGCGGGGGCCGCACGGTCGAGATCGAAGAGTTCGCCCTCACGCAGCATGGCGCCGCTGACGGCGAGCAGCCGGTCGGCGACTGTGCGCAGGGCGCGACCGTGCGTATGGCCGCGCTCGCGCAGGGCGCGATACTTGGCGCCGCTGACGGGATCGTGCTGGACCACGACGCGGCTCCAGTGATAGGCGGCGTTGACCAGGCGCGGCTGGGAGGCCCGCCGGCGGAGGACCCGACTGGCCTTGCCGGAGCGCTTGGTGACCGGGGCCACTCCGCACAGGCAGCGGAGGGCTTGGTAGTCTCTGGAATGCAGAGGTCCGGAAGCCTCTGCGAGCAGCGTGGCGAGGACGGTTCGCCCGACGCCTGGCAACGACGCGAGGATCTCCGCGTCACGCTGCTCAGCCGGCTGTCCCGCTGCAGGCTCCTCGCTGGCGGTCAGCTTCCCGAGCAGGTCCGCGAGCGAGCGGTCCGCACTCCGGACCTGCTCGTTGAGCAGGCCGAGCCGCTGGGCCAGGAGCCGGACATGCGCGGTGGCGGCATCGGCAACGCCCGGGGCCGTGGTCACCGGATCGGCACGGAGGGTGGCGAGCACTCCGTCGGCCTGGAAGCGTCGCAAGCGGTGTTTTTTCAACAGCTTGGCGACCGTGGACGGGCGGACTCGCCGCGCGGCGTCCGGGGTGGGGGCGAGTTTCCAGAGGGCCAGGGTCCAGTCGGCAGCCAGGTCGGCCCCGAGTTCGAGGAACTGCGGGTAGTAGCGCCAGAGCTGCTCGCGGATGCGGTTGGCAAGGCGGGTGCGCTCCTTGGTGAGGTCGTCTGCCATGCGGGACCACTCGCGCAGCTGGGCGACCGTCGAGTCGAGGGCGCGGAGCTCGCGCAGGCAGTGTGGGTCGGTGCGCACGGCGTCGGCGAGGACGCGGGCGTCGCGGCGGTCGTCCTTGGCGCCGGAGGGCGAGAAGCGGTCCCGGAAGCGGTCCAGCTGCTTGGGATGGATGGAATGCACCGGGAATCCGCGGTCCAGAAGGCTGTCGACGACGGGTCCGTGAGGGATCTCGATCGCGACCCGGACCTGTCCCGGGCCGGTGTGGGTGCGGGCGAGGATCCAGTCGATCAGCAGACCGAGGCCGCGGCCCGAGTGCTTGAACTCCTGCTCGCCGAGGACGGTGCCGTCGGCGTCGAGAACGCAGGCGTGGTGCGACTGGGAGCCCCAGTCGATGCCGGCGAAGAAGGCCGGCTCAGGATCAGGTGTCAATGGCTGTGTCTCCTTTGCATGTGAGTCGCCGCGACGCGCAACCGGTCCCTGTATCGGTGCTCCAAGGCACGAACTCCCTTCGGGGTGTCTGTCACGGCACTCGCCCGGGGCACAGGTCCCCCCCAGGCGCTCGAAGCAGCAGGGGGCGTTGGGTTGCTCCCGGGGAGTTGACTCGTCAAGACGCGATGCCGGAGTCGGAACGACGGACGTCGTGATCGGGAAACCGGGCTAGCTGGGCCCAACAGCGGGGTCAGTGAATCGCGGCAATTCCATGCGCGATTCCCGCCCCAACGATCACCCTGCCGCTGAACCTCCTCTGGCACCACCTAGAAGATACAGGGCCGCCGACCCGGTTCGCGGTCTCGCGAACATGCGTCTGCTGGGCCGAGACGACGCCAATGTGTTCCGGGCCACGGTGGCGGGCGTGCTCCTCTGCGCCAGAACGCCCCAGCAGTGGCTCCCGCATGCATGCATCGTGGCGACGCACTACCGGGGCAGGAATCGGGCTTCCGAACAACTCGATTCCCAAGAGATCGATGGACCGCTGCAGCATCAGATCGCCGACGGGATGAGATTTGTCGCCCGAAACATGCGGGTCGGCGCCCGCAAGACTCCGGCGCGCGGGGATCTGCAGCAATACAGCTCGGCGGCGGTGTTCGAGGCCCTCGTCAATGCCGTGGCGCTCCGCGACTACTCGATGTCGTCGCGCCGGATTAGGCTGTCGATCTTCTCAGATCGGCTGGAGATCGATTCGCCGGGACAGCTCCCCAATGGGATGACGATCGAGAGCATGCACCAGAGCCAGTCAACACGCAACGAGGTGATCGCTTCGGTCCTCGGCTGGCTCCCGGTCGGCGATGTTCCCGGATCGACGCATCGCAGGTTCCTGATGGAGCGCCGGGGCGAAGGCGTCGCCATCATCCTGAAGGAGGTCCGGGAGACGGCTGGCGTGCCGCCAAAGTACGGCTTGGTGGGCGAGTCGAGTCTGGTTCTGAGCATACCCGCAGCCAAGCTCCATCCAACTCCGGCGGAGGCCACCATCGCGGTGCATTCCGCCGGGAAGCCGCTGCCCGGAATCGATGTTCTTGCGCTTTTCCCGAACGCGACCTGGAGAACGGGAAAGACGGACGACGATGGGGAAGTGGCGTTCGACCTGCACAGCACGCATCTTCCGATGACCGTCTACGCTGCCGCGCCGGGGGACGCTGCCGGACTTGAGCGTGCATGGATTCCGCAGGAGGGCGGCCTTGTGCTTGCTCTTGACCGCCTGCCCAACGGCGGCTCGGCCGTCTTCCCGAAGGCAACCGGGCATCTCCCCGGCCCGACCGGGAGCCCGAATCCGATACGGGACTCTTACGACAGGCCGTAACTGTACGGGGTCAACATCGCCATCGAACAGGGCCGACAGCAACCGGTGCATTTTCGCTTGGGCAGGCCAATGAGGCTCACCGACGCATTCGGGGTCGAGTTGTCGTTGACCATCGTGGACATCGTCGGCCGCACGGCGTTGTTGGAGTACCGAGCCCTCCAGCCGCGCCTGGAGAGCCGATGACCGTCCACGAGATGATCGGCCTCTTGCGAGGCTGTGCGGAAGGAATACGGGTGCTCGTCAATGGATACGGTGATTCTTTCCCGGGGCAGATCTCCGTCGTGGCCATCGCGCTGAACACTGGCGTACACGATTGGGATGTCCAGCGTGGTTCGAGAAGCCCGCCTGCTCGCCGCGCTCCGCGGCACTCCGCTACCCAAGGTCAATTCCGGCGAGATACGCGTTCAGGATGCCAAGAGGGCGTCGGAGTCCCGTGCATAACGAGCGCCTCTGCTGCCTTCTTCGAGTCGGACTTCAGAGATGCCACGCTCAAATGGCTGGGGAGCCTTGGATGGAAGATGGCCCACGGCCCCGAAATCGCTCCACATGCGGAGGCCCTTTCCGGCCCGCGGAGCCGCCACCGACGCGCCCGGCACCGCTCTGGTCTCCGCCACCTGCGGCTGCAGACACCTGGCTGGCTCCCTCACGGCCTCGTCGAGACGATTCCAAACGCCGGGCGAGAGGCCAATAGCCCGCCCGCGTGTCGGGGAATCCGAACTGCCGCTCAGGCGTAGGAAATCCGTGTCTCTTCCGGCTCGATCGTACATCGCCCCCTGTCCTATAATGACCGCAGGCCAGCCGGGAACAACGCCTTGCAAGTGCCGAGGAGCGGACGGCGCGAGTTGAGGGAATCCCGAAGGGCCTCGGCTTTCCTGGCGGCTGCGGTAATGCCCACGTGCGCTGCCGGATCCGGGCACTCTCACAGATAATCCCCCATGGAATACCGCAAGCTGGGCCAGACCGAACTGGAAGTCTCCGTCCTCGGATACGGCGCGTCGCCGCTGGGGAACGAATTCGAGGAGATCGATGTCCGCGAGGGCGAACGGGCCGTCCACATGGCCGTCGACTGCGGCATCAACGTCTTCGACACGTCGCCGTACTACGGGCGCACGTTGTCTGAAGAGCGGCTTGGCCGGGCTCTGGGCACTCGGCGGAAGAACATCGTGCTGGCGACCAAGTGCGGCCGCTACGACATCGACAAGTTCGACTTCTCGGCGGGTCGCGTCCGGTCCAGCGTCGACGAGTCCCTGAGGCGCCTGCGCACCGACTACGTGGACCTCTTCCAGATGCACGACATCGAGTTCGTCGACCGCGAGCAGGTTCTGAACGAAGCCCTGCCCGTGGCGCGCGAGCTCCAGCGCGCAGGCAAGTGCCGCTACGTGGGGATCACGGGGCTCCCGCTAGGGATCCTGCAGGATGTGGCGGACCGCGGGTCCGTAGACAGCATCCTCTCCTACGCCCGCTACAACCTGATGGTCGACGACCTCGACACGATGCTGCGCCCGTTCTGCCAGGAGCGGGGAATCGGCCTGATCAACGCCTCTCCCCTGCACCTGCGCATCCTCACCGACCGGGGAGCGCCCGACTGGCACCTTGCTTCCGACGCCGTGAAGGAGGCGGGCGCCCGCATTGCGGATCTGTGCCGGCAACGAGGGGCCGACGTCGCCCAGGTGGCCCTGAAGTACTGCTACGACTACCCCCACACGGCCAGCGTCCTCGTCGGGATGTCCAAGAGCCGCCATGTCGAGGCGAATCTGAAGACGTTCGGCTTCGAGGAGAGAGAGGGCCTGCTGGACGAGATCAGGGAGATCGTCGAGCCGGTGCGCAATCAGGTCTGGCCCTCCGGTCTGCCGGAAAACCAGGACCCTCGCTAGCGGCCGGCGTCCCGTGACGATCGACGCCCACCACCACTTCTGGCGCTACGACCCCGTCGAGTACGGCTGGATCCCCGATGAGGCGAGCATGCTGCGGCGGGACTTCCTGCCGCGGCACCTGGAGCGCGAGATCGAGGCCGCGGGCGTGAGCGGGGTGGTGTCCGTACAGGCCCGCCAGACGCTCGGGGAGACGCGGGCGCTGCTCGCGATGGCGCGGCGCCACGACTTCATTCTCGGCGTCGTGGGCTGGGTCCCCCTGGTCGATCCGGGCGTGGCGGGGATTCTGGAGCGCTTCGCCGAGGAGCCCGGGCTCAAGGCCTGCCGGCATGTGCTGCAGGAAGAGCCGGACGACGACTACATGCTCGGAACGGCCTTCAACCGGGGCATCCGGGCGGTCACCGCCGCCGGACTGGTCTACGACATCCTGATCTTCGAGAGGCACCTGCCGCAGACCATCCGGTTCGTCGACCGCCATCCCGAGCAGGATTTCGTGCTGGACCACATCGGCAAGCCCAGAATCCGCGACGGCTCGTTCTCCGACTGGAACCGGCGGATTCGCGATCTCGCCCGCCGGCCCCGCATCCGGTGCAAGATGTCGGGCCTGGCGACGGAGGCCGCCTGGGGCGGCTGGACCGAGGAACAGTTCCTGCCCTATCTCGACACGGTCCTCGAAGCATTCGGACCGGACCGGCTGATGTTCGGCTCCGACTGGCCGGTATCCCTGCCCGCTGTTGGGTACGGGCGCTGGGTCGAAGTCGTCAGGCGGTATGTTTCCACGCTTGCGCCCGGCGAGCGGCGCCGCATTCTCTCCGGAACGGCCATCGAAACCTACGGGCTGGATCCGGCCGGTCCCCGGACCGGCGCGTGAGGCTCGCGCGGCCGTACTAGAATGGGAGTTGCTTCAGGCGCCCCGTGGCATTCAAGCTCTACAACAGCCTGAGCCGCCGCACTGAGGCGTTCGAGCCCGCCGACGGCGAGACGGTCCGCATGTACTCGTGCGGACCGACGGTCTACAACTACGTCCACATTGGGAACCTGCGCACGTTCGCGTTCCAGGACATCCTGCGGCGGCACCTCCGGCAGTCGGGCTGGAAGCTCCGCCACGTGATGAACGTCACGGACGTGGAGGACAAGATCATCGCCGCCGCCGCCCGCAAGGGAGTGCCGATCGGCGACTACACGAGGCAGTTCGTGGACGCCTTCTTCGAGGATTGCCGGCTCCTCCGGCTCGAGCGTCCCGACGAGGTTCCCGCGGCCACGGACCACATTCCCGAGATGATCACGCTCGTGAAGCGCATCGAGCGCGCGGGCCACACCTACCGGAACGCCGGCTCGACCTACTTCCGGATCGCCGGCTGGGAGAGGTACGGAAGGCTCTCGCGCCTCGAGGCCAGCGGCATCAAGGCGGGCGCCCGCGTCGACGCCGACGAGTACGACAAGGAAGACGCGCGGGACTTCGTGCTCTGGAAGGCGGCCCGCGACGGCGAGCCGAGCTGGCAGAGTCCGTTTGGCCCCGGGAGGCCGGGCTGGCACCTCGAGTGCTCGGCGATGGCGATGGCCTACCTGGGCGAGACCTTCGACATCCACACCGGCGGGGTGGACCTGCAGTTTCCGCATCACGAGAACGAGATCGCCCAGTCGGAGAGCGCGACCGGGAGGCCGTTCGTCCGATTCTGGGTGCATGCCGAGCACCTGCTCGTGGACGGCAAGAAGATGGCGAAGTCGATGGGCAACTTCTACACGCTGCGCGACCTTCTCGATCAGGGATGGTCGCCGGACGCGATCCGGTACCTGCTGGTCGCCACGCCGTACCGGAAACAGCTCAACTTCACCTTCGACGGCTTGCGGGGCGCGGCGAAGGCGATCGAGAGGCTCCGCAACTTCGGCCGGCGGCTGGACGGGACGTTCGCCGCGCCGCACAGCGAGGCCTCGACCGGGATGTTCGAGGCGGCGCTCGCGCAGTACCGCTCGGCCCTGGACGACGATCTCAACACCGCAGGGGCGCTGGGCGCCGTGTTCGAGTACATCCGGTCGGCGCACGCGGCCATGGACCAGGGCGCGTTCGGTCCGCGCAACGCCGCCGAGGGACGCCGGCTGCTCGCCGAGTTCGATGCGGTGTTCGACGTCATGGAACCTGCCAGCCTGGAGCGTCTGGCATCGGAACGGATCGACGAGCTGGTCCGGGAGCGCGCCGCAGCCCGCAAGGCGAGGGACTTCGCCCGTGCCGACGCCATCCGGAACTCGCTGGCGGAAAGCGGCGTGGCGCTGCGCGACACGCCGAACGGGACCGAGTGGCACTATATGGACTGAGAGAGGGCTCTAGAGATTCTCGAAGGCCCGAAGGGACCGCAGCCGAGATGATGAACCGACGGACATTCCTGGCGGCCGCCGCGGGAGGCGCCGCCGGAGCCGCATGCACCGCGGCGCGGCCGAAACCGAACATCCTGGTCCTGATGCCGGACCAGTGGCGGGCCATGGACCTGGGGGCCATGGGCAACCCCGACGTCCTGACACCGAACATGGATGCACTCGCGGCCGGCGGGGCCCTCCTGCGCAACGTGACCGCCAACTGCCCGGTCTGCTGCCCGGCGCGGGGCACACTGCTCACCGGCCGCTTCGGCCACGAGCATGGCGTGGACGTCAACGACGCGCCGCTGCCCGACGAGGAGGTCACCATCGCCGAGACGCTCCGCGACCGGGGCTACCGCACCGGGTTCGTCGGCAAGTGGCACCTGGAAGGCGGCAGGCGGCTCCCGGGCTACGTCCGGCCCGAGCGCAGGCAGGGCTTCGGCTTCTGGGCCGCCAACATCTGCAGCCACAACTACTGGAACATGCAGTATTTCCGGGACTCCCCGGAGCCGATCCAGATGGCTGGCTACTCGGCCACGGCTTTCACCGACGCGGCCGTCGAATTCATCCGGGAGGATCCGTCGACCCCGTTCCTGGCGTACGTCCAGTGGGGTCCGCCCCACAACCCCTACATCGCGCCGCCCAGGTACATGAACATGTACCACCCGGACCTGCTGACCATGCGGGAGAACTGGCAAGGCGCCGTCGAGTTCAGGCCCGGCCGCACGAACGGCAGCCGGGACGACATCGCCGGGTACTACGCGGCGATCTCGTTCCTTGACGACGAGGTGGGGCGCATTGTGGATGCGCTCAGGCAGACGGGGCAGCTCGACAACACGATCGTGCTCATCACGTCGGACCACGGCGACATGCTGGGCTCTCAGGGGACGGTCCTGAAGCGCAAGCCGTGGGCGGAGTCGTTGCAGGTGCCGGGCATTGTCCACTATCCGTCCGGCGTGCAGGGCGGCCAGGAGCTCTCGCTCCCGGCCTCTCACGTCGATCTCGTGCCCACGCTGCTGGGCATGGCGGGGGTCGAACCGCCGCAGAGCGTGTCGGGCCTCGACCTGTCCGTCCATCTGCTCTCGCCGGAGCACGGCGGGCGGACCGGCGCCCGGGCCCCGGAATCCGTCTACGCGCAGAGCTACACCCCGACGGAGCGGTCCGAGTTCCCGGCGTGGCGCGGCGTGAGGACCGAGAGGCACACCTACGCGCGGCAAGAGAGCGGGCCGTGGCTCCTTTACGACAACGACGTGGATCCGTTCCAGCTGGAGAACCTGGCCGGAAAGCCGGAGCAGGCCGAACTGCAGGCGCGTCTCGACGCGCTCACGATGGACTGGTTCGAGCGAACCGGCGACGACTGGAGAGAGCGGGCCGACCTGCCCTACCGCTGATTCGAAAGCCTCGGGGCCTTGCCTCGCCCCGGTCTCAGTTCGGGCGGAGATTCGGAGAGGTGTCGCCGAACTCGTCGATGATCCTGCGACGTCCGGAGTAGCCCTCCTGTGTCGAGTGCCACCACTCGATCCGGGACTCGCCCAGCTTCCAGCACAGGTAGACTTCCTGCCCGTTGAGCAGGGCGGGAAAGTCCAGGAGGCCCTTGTCGAGATCCTTGACGAGGCAGCCGCTGCTCTGGATCTGCTGGACGGACTCCTCGATCAAGCGCACCAGCGAGATGCGCTCGAGCTTCCGGCGGGCGATCTGGTCAGGGTCCACCTCGATCCCGCCTAGCATGGTGACGCGCGTGGAGAGATCGTGCATCTCGCCGTCGATCTCGCTGACGATGGCCTTGGCGTTGATGGCCGCTTCCAGGCGCTCCTTGACCAGGGGGATCAGGCTTTCCGCTTCGTGCAGAGTGAAGTATCGTGACATCCTGTGTCCCTCCCTTCCCGGCGCACCGGCCCTGCGGGGCGCCCCGACGGCCCGGGAGAGGTGCCCTGGCCGGTGCGTCTCCCCTCAGCATACCAACCGGCCCTCGAATCGTGGCCATTCCGGCCTCCGGCACGTCGGACGCACGCTGGGGACGGGACTTTCCGCCGGGGTCCCGGCGTTCCGCGGGTCAGCCCGGACGCTGGCCGTCGAGCGCGGCCTGCATCGTCGCTCTCACGCTCCTCATCAGTTCCAGCCGGTCGCCGAGGTCCAGTCCTTCCGTCAGAACCGGATCGTGGAACTGCAGGGCGAATGTGCCCGGACGCGGGTAGGCGGCGCCGCGCGGCATGAGGGCGCCCGCCCCGTGGACAGTGACGGGCACGACCGGCACGCCCGCGTCGATGGCCATCTGGAAGGGCCCGGGCCGGAACGGCAGCAGCTTCGCGCCCGAGTTGCGGGTCCCCTCGGGAAACACGAGCATTGAGATCCCGGCCTGCAGCGTGCGGACCGCCTGGTCGAGCGCGCGCCGGCGCGAGTCTCTCGCCTTGCGGTCCACACAGATGAACCCGCCCATGCGCATGGCCGAGCTGAGCAGGGGAATCCGGCCCAGCGATTTCTTCATGATGACCGCGATGCGCGGCAGAACCATGAAGAGGGCGGGCGCCTCCAGGCTGCCGACATGGTTCGCGACGAAGACGCAGCAGGGATGGATGTAGGCCCTTTCCCCGTCCAGCACGCGCACACGCACGCCCGTCAGGCGCAAGCCGATGCGGCATCCCTGCCGGGCCATCCAGTAGAGCGGGCCGATGCGGCCCGTCATGCGGGCCAATGGCACGAACGTCGGCACCACGAGTGCCACATACAGCACCAGGAAGGGATATGCCAGCAGGTAGGAGCGGAGCATCGCCTGAAACCGAGCATCCTAGCACCAGGGCGACGCGACACCGGGAACGCTACCGCTCGCTCGGGCGTTGGAACGGCAATCGGCATTCCGCATCAATTCAGCCGGGCCAACCGCCGACGAGACGGTTCCCGGCGGCGCGGATGAACATGGAGACCAGGGCGACAAAGGCACGAGGGCGAAAAGAAGCCGATCCGGCCCCCTCGTAACCGGCTCCCGGGAACCAACGCGCATAACGTAGGAACCGGTGGCACAAACGTGAGGAGAGTCTTCACGGCGTCTGACGCATGTCGAGGCGATTCTGCGCAGGATCAGCGCAGCGGGCGACCTCCAGTCAGCCCAGCCGCTGAGAATCCGACGATCCTGGGTTGCGAATCTCAAATGCCTTGGGGAAACGCTGAACCACTCGCCGTTGGGCGCAGTGTCCGTCGGGGTCGCCGAGCCGCCGCAACGATCCTCCCACCGCCGCGTCGGACTCTGCGCCCATGTGCTATGCTATTAGCAAGAGAATCGAACAGTGGGCGAAAACGAGTACGACTTGACGGTTCCGGAATCCGTCACAAACGAGGATCTCAAGAAAATCGCCTGGGAATTCGCACGGAAAGGAGGGAATCACAACGAGCTTCCGAAAATCCTGGGCCTTTCCGACGAGCGGTGGGAGGGATTCCTCGAATGGCTGCGCATTCGAACCGAGCCCAGGCAGCCAGACGTGCGGTTCCCCATCCTGATCCCCGAGACAAGCCCGACCTCCTACATCTCCTTCAGGCGAGCCCTGAATCTTCACGTTCCGGGCGAATTGACCGGGGACTGGCATTTCGACGTGAGCTTCTTCGGGTATCCCGAGCGCTCATGCGCCCCTTTGGCGGGGCGGCACAGCCTAGTCAACACCACACCCGCCCTAGGGTCTCGCGGCGTGCGCGACATGGGCCGTCTGATCGCGGACTACGGCATCAAGCCGTATGACGGCCCGGTATGGGTGGCCAACCACTACCGCGCGATTGCGGACATCGCGATGGGTCAGCTGCAACAGTATTGTTCGTCAGAGGTGGTGCCGGCCCCCCAGATCGACGACTGGCTGTGGTCGGAGGAGGACTTCGACATTCTGGTCGAAGACTATCTGAAGCCGCTTCGCGCACAGATCCGGGGACGTCGCAGAAAGGCATACGACGAATGGCTGCCGACCGTCGTGTACGGCGCGGAATAAGACTGACTCCGCACCGGGAGCTTCACGAGCGCTTGATGCGGGACGTCCTGGCACACGTCCAGGACTCGGGTCTGGTTCTGCAGGGAGGTACCGCGTCGCCTTCGCTAGGGCCTCAACCGCCATTCGACCGATCTGGACTTCGACACCAATCGACAGGTGGAACTCAGGGACCGGATCGAAAGCGCCGCACGAGCCTTGGCTGTGAAGCTTGGACCAGTGGAGCCGAGAGACCGTCCCATTCGGCAGCGCCTCATTGCCCGCTCTCGCACGCCGATGCCGGCGACAGCGCAAGGCAGGGCCGCCGCACCGCGAAGGCCGGCCGAGCGGCCACCCCCGGGAAGCAACCCTTCCGCGCAGCCGTAACCTGTTCGGAACACGAGGGTTAGATCACTGGTATACTCTGATTGCGAGGGCGTATGGCGAGCGAGGGACTGCTAGGATGAGGGTCATCTACAACGGACGCAGCGCGGGCCTGTCTGAGCGCGAGCGCACCAAGATCCAGCGCAAGCTCGACAAGATCCAGCGCATTCTGACGCGCCGCGGCGACCTGAGAGCGAACGTGAGGCTGTCCCGCCAGCGGCATCTCTCGGAAGCGGAAGTGACCTTGCGCGCACTGCGCCACACTCTGGTCGTGTCCGGAACGGGCATTTCGACCTTCATGGCGATGCACTCCGCCCTCGACAAGCTCGAGAGGCAGGCCGTCCGGAACAAGCACAAGATCATCGACACCCACAGACCCGGGCGGCAGAGGGACCGTCTCTCCGTCGTTGTCGAGGACGCCGTGAGGCGGACGATGCCCCCCGAGCCCGCCCTGCCGGACGAGGCGCCTTCGGGTCCGCGCATCGTGCGCTCCCCGGGGATCGAGGGCAAGCCGATGACTGCCGAAGAGGCGCTGCTCGAACTCGACGACAGCCGGCGCGACTACGTTTCCTACCGCGATGCCGACACCGGGCTGATCAACGTGCTCGTCCGGCGCCGGGACGGGAGGGCGGAACTGGTCGAAGGCGACTGACCGTGTCCGGCGCGCCCACGGGCCATGAGCGCGCGGCCGGCGCACAGCTGGTCGTGGTGACGGGGCTGAGCGGTTCCGGCAAGGGCACCGTGCTGCGGGCGCTCGAGGATGCGGGCTTCGACACCGTCGACAATCTTCCGGTCGACCTGATTCGCCCGTTCCTGAACGCAAAGCATGTGGCTCCGCCCGACCGCCCGGCGGCGCTCGTGGTGGACATCCGGGAGGGGGAGGCTCTGGGCCGGTTCCCGGACGTGTACCGGGAGATCCAGCTCGAGCTGCCGACGTTCCTCGTCTATCTGGAAGCGTCGGACGAAGTCATCCTGCGCCGGTTCAGCGAGACGCGCCGGCCCCATCCGGCGGGCGCTGCCACGGTGGCCGAGAGCCTGAAGGCCGAGCGAGTGCTGCTGCGGCCGATCCGGGCGCTTGCCGACATGGAGGTCGACACCAGCACCTTCAACGTCCATGACCTGCGCCGGACGGTGCTGAAGATCGTAATGGGGTCGGACACGGCGACCGACCTCCGGCTGACCGTCGGGAGCTTCGGCTTCAAGTACGGCCCGCCGCTCGACGGCGACCTCGTGCTGGACGTGCGCTTTCTTCCCAACCCGAACTACGAGCGCGGCTGCCGCCATCTGACCGGCAGGGACGCCCGGGTGCGGGCCTTCCTCGAAGGCTATCCGCAGACCGGCGAGTTCCTCGACCGGACGATGAGCCTCCTGGACTTCGTCGTGCCGCACTACGCCACGGAGGGAAAGAGCTATCTCTCGATCTACTTCGGCTGCACCGGCGGCCGGCACCGGTCCGTCTACATCGCCGATGCCGTCGCCGGACGGATCGTCCGGGGCGGGCGCGAGGTGCGCGTCCAGCACAGGGACATCGACAAGGACCACTGACGGTCCCGGAGGTTCAGCCCTCCTCGATGTCGGCGCTGATCGACACGTCGATGGAGTTCCTCACGCTCATCGCCGCGGGGCATTTCGCCGCGTGCGTGTCGAGGGCGCGCTGCGCCCGGTCCCGCGTGCCCGCGGGGATCTTGAGTCGGTAGTGCACGCGGATGCGCGTGATGCGGATGATGCCGTCGATGTTCTCGATGTCGCCTTCCACGTCGCTCGAGACGCGGTCGGGGTGATTCGGGATTCTGCGAGCTGCCAGGGCCCCTGACAGAGTGCCGGTCAGTCAACCGCCGACCGCGGCGACCATGTGGTCCAGCGTCGCGGGCAGGTCCCGTCTCGGCTCCATCCGGTAGAAGTGCTTGATGCCGCCGTGGACGCCGAACTCCAGCGGCTCGTCAAACCCTTCCACGAAGGCTCGCCGCTCGGGTGGCTGGTCCTGGTAGATGCGGATCCTGGAGGTGTGTATCACGTCTCCCATGCGGGCATTGTAGGCGAATTCGGGGGGCGCTGGCGAGAAGCGGACGCCGGAGCCCTTCAGATCATGCGCGTCCGCGGGCCGTTGCGCCCCGGAACCGCGACCCCGTCATGGCGTCAGTGTCCGGATTCCCGCGCGGTCCGCCACGCCTCCACGTCCGCAATGTTCCGCTTGAGGATTTCCGCCTGTGGGCCGTCCTGGCCCCTCGTGTAGACCGCCATGTCGGAGCCGTATTCGGCGGCCGTCTCGAACACCTGCCCGCGGTCGCCGGTTTCCGCGATCCATTCCTCCAGCGTCCTGCGGTGCGCCTCCAGCGTGGCTCGGTGTTCCTCCTCGCCGGCAAGATTGCGCATCGCCCAGGGATCCGACTCGAGGTCGTACAGCTCCTCCTCGGGCCGCGGTCCGAAGAACATGGCCTCAGCCTCGGGCGGCAGGGCGGCCTCGTTCCGGAGTCGGCGCATCGCTCTGATGATCGCCTTGCCGTCCTTGTACCGGTTGGGCTGCAGGTGGGGTCGCTCCGGCACGAAGTTCCGGATGTAGCGGAAGCGCTGCGTCCGCACGCTGCGGATCCGGTCGACGGTCTCGTCGCAGCGGTCCCGGGCGGAGACCACGTACTCGCGCGGCCTCGCGTCCGGCCCGAACAGCGGGCGCCCTTCCATCCAGCCGGGGATCTCGACGCCGGCGAACGCAAGCGTAGACGCGGTCACGTCGATGTGGGCCACCAGATCCTCGCGCACCAGGCCCGGCTCGATCCGACCAGGCGCCCTCACGACCAGCGGGACCTTGGCGCCCTCCTCGCCGACGAACTGCTTGCCCCGGGCGTGGCTCACGCCGTGGTCGGTGAGAAAGAAGACCACGGTGCTCTCGGCGAGTCCCTCGGCCTCCAGCCGTTCCAGGATCCGGCCGACCTCCCAGTCCGCGTTCTCGATCGACTCCAGGTACTGGGCCCAGTCCCTGCGCAGGTCCGGATCGTCGGGATAGTAGGGCGGGAGCTTGACCTTGTCGGGCTCGATCCCGCCTGTGTGGACGCCCTGCGCGGCTTCCAGCGTGCGCTGGTTGCGGCGTTTTCCGCCCCGCAGCTGGAATTGCGCGAAGAACGGCTGGCCTTCGGCGCGCCCGGACCAGTCGACGCCGTCGTAGAGGTCCCGGCCGTACTCGAAGTTGTAGTCCGTCTTGCCCCGGACCAGGTCGCCCTCGCCCCGGAAGCCGGCGTTCGTCACGTAGTATCCTGCGCGTCGAAGGATCGCCGGCGCGGGCTCCACGTCGCCGGGCAGGTGGATCTTGAGCTCCCCTCGGCCGCTGCGATGGTTGTGCGCCCCGATGGTTGTCTGGTACATGCCGGTGATCAGTGCGGACCGGGACGGGGAGCACACCGGCGCGGTGACAAAGGCCCGGGTGAAGACGGCGCCTTCCGCCGCAAGCCTGTCGAGGTTCGGGGTCTTGGCGAGGTCCTCGCCGTAGGGGCCGTAGTGGTCGGACTGGTCCTCGGAGACGATCCAGACGATGTTCGGGGGTCCGGTGGCCTCGCTCGTGCAGGCGGCGGGGACGACGAGGATTGCGAGGAGAAGGAGCGTGCGTGGCATGGGAACGGGAATACTGGGCATGATACCGAAGATGCCCGATCAGTCGCGTGTGGTTGTGAGGTCCTGGCCGCCCGTCCCGTCGATCGCCTCCAGCAGGCCCTCCAGCGCCCGGCTGAAGTCCCGGGGACTGGTCACGCTGTACAGGGTGAGGCCGTAGGGGCGCAGCGCCGACTCGATCGTTCCCGGCCATGGGTAGCTGCGCGGATTGCGGTTGTAGGCGAACTGGAAGAGAGGCGCGGGGGCCTCTGCAGGCTCGAGTATGCCGTCCTCGAGGCGGGCCTCCCGATCGACCTTCGGGCCCAGCACGACCACGGCGTCGCGCGGACCGGCCTCCGGGCTGAGCGCATCGCCGAGCACTTCGGCGAGAAAGCGCCGCTCGCCCTCTTCGTCGGCCAGCGCGTCGACCTCGACCACGCCCACGGGCATCGACTCGATCGCCTCGCCGATCGCCCCGAAGTCGAGCCGGGTCCGGCGTTGGGTCGAGTACACGACCTGGCGGTCGTAGGCGTGGAACACCGTGAGGCTGAACAGCCCGATGCTCGGCTCGCGGTGGAGCGACCTCAGCATGCCCATCACGCTGTCGATCTCGTAGGCGTTGAGCTTGAACCGGTTCCTGTCCAGCGGGGCGAGGTTGACGAGCAGGGCGACATGCAGTCCGGCCCCGAGTCCGCTGCGGCGAAGGACCGGCGGCTCGTCGTCGAAAGTGTCCTCCCGGTAGGGGGCGATCAGGTTTGCCGTGGCCGCGGCCGCGAGGCGTCCCGTGTATCCCGGCGTCGGCGCCCGCGTTCTCCAGTGGGACGAGCATACGCGGCCTTGGAGATTGCGCATGAGCCAGTCGACTTCGTAGCGTCCGGGGCCCACCACGTAGCGTCCCGGGAAGACCGCCGTTCCGCCGCCCTCCCGAGCACTGGCAGGAATGTCGAAATACTGTCTGAAGTAGACGGGCTCGGACTTCCCGCCGTCGATCGACCGTACGCGGAAGAGCACCCGCAGGCGCTCGCCGCTGGCGGAGACTCCGGCCGCCGGCACCCGCACGATGTACCCGGCCGTGTACTTGAGATCGAATCCCAGCTGCGGACTCTGCGGCTCGACGCTGCAGCCGATGTCGGAGCGGTTGTCGCTGCCCGAGAGAATGGCGTGGTCGCTGGGATGGAAGAGCAGGCGCCGGCCCGGGCCGGACTCGAAGAGCTCCTGGGCCTGCATGCTGCAGGCCATCAGCGGTGCGGCGATTGCGGCGAGGCGTCGGCCCTTCATGGCGGCCTCACTGGCGCGCGGCCCGGCGCGCGCACGCCCGCTCGATCGCGGCAACGGCGGCCTCGCAGTCCGG
Organism: Bryobacterales bacterium; assembly: GCA_028819255.1. Classification (GTDB taxonomy): domain Bacteria; phylum Acidobacteriota; class Terriglobia; order Bryobacterales; family UBA6623; genus VXMF01. The sequence goes on from JAPPMB010000128.1 coordinate 16,139, forward strand.
ACGCGCCACATCCTGGTGCGTCACCATTCGGATCCTGCCCGGCGCCAGTCCCAGCGCCAGCACGCCGTCGGAGCGCAGCGAAGCCAGGAACTCGTCGTTCGAGAGGCCGGTGCCGGAGATGTCGAAGAAGACGATGTTGGTCTCGACCGCGGAAGGGTCGATTGCTATGCCCGGGACGGCGGCAAGCGATTCGGCGAGGTATTTCGCGTCCGCGTGCACGGCCGGAATGTTCGCCGGGCTGTGCCGGATGGCCACCAGCCCGGCCGCCGCCAGAATTCCCGCCTGCCGCATCCCCCCGCCCATCGCCTTGCGGACGAGCCTCGCCTCGCCGATGAAGGCGCGGCTGCCGGTGAGCAGGGAGCCGACGGGCGCGCCGAGTCCCTTGGAGAGGCAGAAGGTCAGCGAGTCCGCGCACGCGGCGATGTCCCGCAGGCGGACTCCGAGCGCGGCTGCGGCGTGGAACGACCTTGCGCCGTCCATATGGACAGGAATCCCCGCTGCGCGGCTGCGCGCGGCGATCTCCCCGAGCGTTTCCATGGGATAGACGCGCCCGCCCGCGTAGTTGTGCGTGTTCTCGATCTCGATCAGACCGGTGCCCCGGTAGTGGTCCGAGGAGCCGCGGGTCCTGGGGCCGATCATCTCCCACGTGAGGATGCCGTCCGCCGACGCGATGGCGCGCGTCACGCAGCCGGAGAGCCGGGCCAGCATGCCCATCTCGTAGAGCACGACGTGCGAGTGCTCCTCGCAGATCACCTCGTGCCCCGGGGAGGTGTGGGCGGCGATCGCGACCTGGTTGCCCATCGTGCCGGAAGGAACGAACAGCGCGGCTTCCTTGCCCGTGATCTCCGCCGCCAGCTCCTCCAGGGCGTTGACGGTCGGATCCTCGCCGAACACGTCGTCCCCGACTTCGGCCTCGCGCATGGCAAGGCGCATTTCCGGGGTCGGTCTCGTCACCGTGTCGCTACGTAGGTCGACCTGCTTCATCCCGTGTCCGGCGGCGGCGCCGACGCCCTCACAGCTGGAATGTCCATTTTCGCACCGCCCCCGGCTGGACCCACTCCCGAATGCCGGGGATCTGGCAGTTCCGCCAGTACGCGGGCCAGTCGATGGTCTCGGGATCCCACGGCAGCGCGTCCCTGTCCGCGGCTTCCATGCCCGCGTAGAGGGCCCGGATGTTGACCGCCTCGAAGACATAGCGGTTGTCCAGGATGAAGGGCGTGTACTGGCGGAACGTTTCCTCGTGGAAGGCGAGCTGAAGCTCGAGCACTCGCAGCCTGGCGAGATCGGCGGTCCGGCCGAGACGCTTCAGCAGGCGTCTCGCCCAAGCGATCCGGCGCCGCTGCGTCTCGCGCCGGCGGACGGCGCCCCGGGCGTCGTGAAACCGCACCCGCGGCAGCGGGTCCAGCCAGAGCGGCGGGGAGGGCGCGCGGGCGCCGTTGGAGCGCGCCTCGGCGCAGAGCAGGCGGATCAGGTCTTCCAGGGGGTAGGGATTCACGTCGGACCCCGCCAGCTGGTAGACCTGCCGAAAGCGGCCCCCGATCACTGCGCCCGCCACGGCCAGCGTCGCGGAAGCCACCAGGTCCACAGGCACGATCTCGAGCGACAGGTCGCGGCGCGCGGGCCAGTCCCGGAGACCGCCCAGCGCCATCAGCACGAGCGGCGCCGCCGTCCGACCGCCCTCGATCCATCCCGGGAACGGGTATCGGAGCGCGCTCTCGACGATGGCGGGCCGGACGATTGCGCAAGGCACCGAATCCTGGGTCGCAAGGATCTGCTCTCCCAGACTCTTTGCATATGTATAGGTGTTGACCCAGCCCCACCGGGCCGCCCGCACGCGGCCCAGCTCGGTCAGGGCCCGGGTGCGCTCGGCGCCCCTGAGCCCCCGGCCCGACTCGCCGGCGGCCGCGCGGCACGCATCGAGCTCCTTCCGGGGTCGGAACGTCCGGTCTCCGGGCCCGCGGCGGCCCGGGTAGAAGCCGGGGATCGGCTCGGTCTCCTCGACCAGGCCGTCCGCCTCCCCGGCGACGTAGCAGGTCGAGACGTGCACCATGCCCGCGCCGAGGCTCCCGCACAGCTCCAGCAGGCGCTCCACCGAGTCGACGTTGGCCCGGAGAGTGAGGTCGACCGGCGGGAAGAACTCGACGAGGCCCGCACAGTTGAGGACAAGGCCGACCTGTCCGGAGAGTTCGCGCACCTGCTCCGGGCTCAACCCGGCGAGCGGCTCGGAGGCGTCTCCCGACAGGACCCGCACGCGGCTCGCAACGCGGCCTCTGCCCTCCTTGGCGACAAGCGGCCGGAGCGGCGGGGAATCCAGCACATCCCGGGCGAAACGCTCCTCGGCGGTCCGGCCGGGGCGCGGCCGGATCAGAACGTTGAGACGCGCGACCTCCGGAAACCGGTCCAGGAGCGTCGCGAGGATCACCTTGCCGAGGAAGCCGTTCGCTCCGGTCAGCAGGATCTCGGTGTCTCGAAAGATGGAGGCGAGGTTTGCCAAGGCCTCAAGACTCAACCAATATACGCCCTGCGGGCGCCCTTGGACGGGCCGCGGCCCGAACCCTTGAGGTTCTCATGTGTCGCGCCGCCCCGGCCGGGCTCCGACCGGAAGAGGTCGGGCAGGGTCTGAGGACCGGACCCGGGCATCCCGCATTCGGTCCAACAGCCTCAGCACGGGAGGCCCTGCATGCTCGATCGGCGGGCGGCTGCGCCTTCCGCGTTCGAGGTTGAGATCGACGGGGTTCCCGGGCAGGCGAGGGATCCGTCGTCGAACGGCGGGCCCCCGATCAACGGCAGCCGCCCTGAAGCGATCATGCGCCGCATCCGGGATTCCGAAGGGAGACCTCCACGGCGGGGACGGGCGCTCAGGCAAGCAGCCCGCGGATGACCTCGCCGCCGACATCGGTCAGGCGGAACTGGCGGCCCTGGTGCCGGTAGGTGAGCTTCGTGTGGTCGATTCCCAGCTGGTGGAGCAATGTGGCGTGCAGGTCGTGGACGTGAACGGGATCGGAGACGACGTTGTATCCGAAATCATCCGTTTCCCCTAACGTGACCCCCGGTTCGATGCCGCCGCCGGCAAGCCAGATCGTGAAGCAGCGAGGGTGATGGTCGCGCCCGTAGGACTCGTCGGTCATCAGTCCCTGGCAGTAGACCGTTCGCCCGAACTCCCCTCCCCAGACCACGAGCGTCTCGTCCAGCAGGCCCCGCCGTTCCAGGTCCTCGACGAGCGCCGCAGAGGCCTGGTCGGTGTCGGCGCACTGCTTCGGAAGCTGCTGCGGCAGCGACCGGTGCTGGTCCCATCCTCGGTGGAAGAGCTGAACGAAGCGCACGCCGCGCTCGACCAGCCGGCGGGCGACCAGGCAGTGGCGCGCGTAGGTGCCGGGCTGGCGCGCGGCCTCTCCGTAGAGCTCGAACGTGGACTCCGGTTCGCCCGAGAGATCCATGAGTTCCGGCACCGACGCCTGCATGCGGAAGGCCATCTCGTACTGGGAGATGCGCGTCTCGATCTCCGGGTCCGCGAACTCCTCCTGACTGATCCGGTTGAGCGCCGAGAGATCCTCAAGGAACATCCGGCGGCGGTCGCGGTTGACCCCTTCCGGATTGGACAGGTACAGCACCGGGTCGCCCTGCGACCGGAACTTGACGCCCTGGAAGCGGCTCGGCAGGAAGCCGCTGCCCCACAGACGCGTGTAGAGTGCCTGGCCGACTCTCCCCGACCCCCGCGACGTCATCACGACGAAGGCGGGCAGGTCCTCGTTCTCGCTGCCGAGACCGTACGAGAGCCAGGCCCCGATGCTTGGTCGGCCGGCCAGTTGCGCTCCCGTCTGGAGGAAGGTCACCGCGGGATCGTGATTGATCGCCTCGGTGTGCATGGTGCGGATGAACGAGACCTTGTCGGCGATCCCGGCGGTGTGAGGCAGCAGCTCGCTCACCCACGCTCCCGATTCGCCGCGCCGCTTGAAGTCGAACCACGTTCTGTGCACCGGGAACGACTTCTGGGAAGCCGTCATGCCGGTCAGCCGCTGGCCCTGGCGAACCGAGTCGGGCAGTTCCGTGCCGTGAAGCTGCGCGAGCCTCGGCTTGTAGTCGAACAGGTCGATCTGCGACGGCCCGCCGCTCTGGAACAGGTAGATGATGTGCTTGGCCTTGGGGGCGAAGTGCGGCAGGTCCGGCAGACCGCCCTGGGAGGCGGCTTCGCGTCCCATCAGGTGGGCCAGCCCGGCCACTCCCAGCCCGGTCGCGCCACGTCCGAGAAAGTAGCGCCTGGTCATGCGGTTCGCGTCGGCGTGTGGTGTCATTGCTTCGTCAGCGTCTCGTCCAGGTTCAGGATCATGCCGGCCGTCATCGCATAGGCTGCCAGCTCGGTTGTGCGGACTCCTCCGCGGACCGGACTGTCTCCCCGGGCGAGCAGCGCCTTCGCCGCATCGGGATCGCCCTCGAAGCCGGCCCGCTGCCGTTCGAAGGCAAGGCGGAGGATCTCCGCCTCCCGCGGTCCGGGAGGTCTCGAGGTTGCCATCTCGAATCCGTGTGCGAGCCGCCCCTCGATCGTCTCGCCACCCTCGAAGTACATCCGCTCGGCGAACTTGCGGGCCGCCTCGACGAACGTGACGTCGTTCATCAGGTTCAGCGCCTGCAGGGGAGTGTTCGTGCGCTCGGACCGCACCGAGCAGGTCTCGCGCGTCGCGGAGTCGAAGTTGAGCATCGCCGGCGGGCCGATCGTGCGCCGCCAGTAGGTGTAGAGGCTCCGACGGTACAGGTCGTCGCCGTCCCCGCGCTCGTAGCCGCCGCCGGCGGCGATGTCGAACCAGAGGCCTTCGGGCTGGTACGTCCTCACCGAGGCCCCCCCGAGCCGCTCTCGCAGCAGCCCGCCCAGCAGCAGGGCCTGGTCCCGCAGCGCCTCGGCTGACAGGCGGAATCGCGGCCCTCGCGCGAGAAGCCTGTTCTCCGGATCCCTGCGCGCGAGTCCCGGCGAGCCGCGCGACTCCTGACGGTACGTAGCGCTTGTCACGATCGTCTTCAGCAGCAGCTTGATGTCCCAGCCGCTCTCCGCAAGACCGACGGCCAGCCAGTCCAGCAGCTCCGGATGGGTCGGCCGCTCCCCCTGCGTCCCCAAATTCTCCGGCGTCCGAACCAGCCCCGCCCCGAACAGCATCTGCCAGAACCGGTTCACGGTTACGCGTGCGGTGAGCGGATTTGCGGGATCGACCAGCCAGCGCGCGAGGGCGAGCCGATCATTGCGCGCCGACTCCGGCAGGGCCGGGAGGATGCCCAGGACACCCGGAAGGACCTTCTCGGCAGGCTTGTCATAGGCTCCGCGTTCGAGGACGAACGTCTCCCGGGAAGGTTCCATCTCGGCCATGACCATCACGGTCGGGACCTCTCTCTCCAGCGCCTTCCTCTCGCGCCGCAGCCGAGCAAGCTCCGCCCAGGCGAACCGCACTTCCGGAGGACCGTGGGCGTCCGCAAAGGCGCGCTCGAGCTTGAGCGACTGCCCGCTTGTTCGGCTGTCGGCGGGGATCCGGGCGATTGCCCCCAGGTTCTCGGCAACCGCCAGGACCGCGGCCTCGTCCTGGGTCAACGCCCTGCCGTAGACGGCCGCCTCGTCGATCGCCCCGACGAAGCCGCGGCCCTGATCCTCGCCGGAGCCGATGCGGTAAGGCTGCTTCGTCCTGATCCCGCCGTTGGAGTAGTCGAGTTCGGCAACCGTGTCCTGCGCGATGCCGTCGATGTACAGTGTGACCCCCGCAGCCAGCCTGGATCCGTCGTAGGTCGCGGTCACGTGCGACCAGCGGTTCAGCGGAACGGGCTCGCGCGAGCCGACGATGATCCAGTCGTCCATGCGGCCGATCATCTTGAGCTTCAGCCGCCCGTCCTCGAGGACGAAGGTTATGCCCCGGCCGGCGTTCTCGTCGTGGGTGTCGAATGCCTGCGACCGGCTCAGGATGACTCCGTCGGGAGACTCGGGCCGGATCCACGCGGCCACGCTGAACCGGTCGTTGTAGTCGTAGTCCAGCGTGTCCTTCTCATGGATGTGGCCGTCGCCTGCCAGCCAGAGCGCCCGGCCCGCTCTCCCGGCCACGCGCCGGACCTGACCGGACTCGACCGCTTCTCCGGAGTCCCCGTCGAAGTCGTGCCTAGCCGCAAGACCGTGGCGCGGATGCCAGTCCGCCTCGCCCGCCGACCCGGCAAGGCGCTCCTCCCAGGCCCCGAACTGCCGCTCTGTGAAGGCCCGCGTCCTGCGGAACTCGCTCTCGGCCCGGTCGATTCGACCTGACAGCACCTCAAGCTGCCGAGCCTGCTCCCGGGTCGGCGCCGCGACTCTCGGCGGCGAATTGAACGGCCGCAAGACCCGCCCGCGCTCGGGAACGTTGTTGAAGTAGGCGGACAGCCTGTAGAACTCCTTCTGCGAAATCGGGTCGTACTTGTGATCGTGGCAGCGCGCGCACCCCACGGTGAGGCCGAGAAACACGGTCGACATGGTCTCGACGCGGTCGACGACGTACTCGACCCGGTACTCCTCGTCCACAATTCCCAGTTCGCTGTTGCTGCGGTGGTTGCGGTTGAAGCCGGTGGCGATCAGCTGGTCCAGCGTGGGGTCGGGAAGCAGGTCGCCGGCGATCTGCTCGACGGTGAACTCATCGAAGGGCTGGTTGGCATTGAACGACTCGATCACCCAGTCGCGCCAGCGCCACATCTGCACGGGGGCATCGTTCTGGTAGCCCTGCGTGTCGGCGTAGCGTGCCGCGTCCAGCCAGCGTGCCGCCATTCGCTCTCCGTAGCGCGGCGATTCGAGCAGCCTGTCCACCAATCGCTCGTAGGCGAGAGAAGACGAGTCTCTCAGGAAGTCGCGGACTTCGCCGACTGTCGGCGGGAGGCCCGTCAGGTCTAGGCTAAGCCGGCGAATCAGTGTCCTGCGATCGGCCTCGTCCGCGGGAGACAGCCCGGCCTGCTCCAGACGCCGGAAGACGAAGCGGTCGACCTCGTTTCGCACGCGGCCTTCCCACCGCACCGCGGGCGGCTCCGGCGACGCCGGCGCCACGAACGCCCAATGCTGATTCCAGGGAGCCCCGGCCTCGACCCATGCACGAAGAACCGAGATCTCGCTGTCGGAGAGCCTGTCGTGCCCGAGGTATCCAGGCGGCATCCGCTGCGACGGGTCGTCGCTCGACACGCGCCGGAGGGCCTCGACCGCCGCCCGGCGGGCCTGGTCCTCCAGATCGAGCCGCAGATTGGCCTGGCGCTGCGCAGCGTCGGGACCGTGGCAGGCATAGCAGTTCTCGGAGAGAAGGGGCCGGACTTCTTCGTCAAAATCGACTGCGAAGGCAGGAAGACCCCCAAGCAGGAGGGGCCAAAGCACTGTATGCCGCAGCAAACCGGGTACAGTATATCGGCTGTCGGCCAAGAAGCGCCTTGGCATCGGGGGTCCCAAATGAGAGCACTGAGCGAATCAGATCGATTGAAAAGGACAATTCATGGATGACTGCTCATGCTTCATACATGGTTCGGCTCAAATTGAGCTTTGCCGAATACCGCGTGATGGAGTCGATCCTGGGTTGGTTGCAATAGCTCCGAGACCAGGCACTGGAGTGTCGCAAGACGGTCAGGGAGCAAGGCGGGAGTCACTCCGCTTCTACGACCGACGCCGGCGGCTGACCCGGCCGCGCGGCGAACGAGCCTCAGGCGGCTGGACCACGCCTTTCGGGCGTTCTTGCGGCGCGTGCAGGCCGGCGGGCCTCAGGGGTGGCTGAGATTCCGGCACGTCAGCCGCTGCGTCACATTCGACATGGTTTGCCCGCACAACGGCATGGTCCGCCTGCGCCAGGGCTCCCATTCGATCCGCATACAGGGGTTTCTCCGGCTGCGGGCCTGCAGCGCGCGGCCCCTGCAGGTGGACACGCCGCTCAAGGCCTTTCGGCTGACCAGGCGGGGCCGCCTGTGGGAAGCGGCCCTGCTGTTAGAGGTCGAGCGGAAGGCGCCGGCATCGTCCGGACTCGTCCGCGGGCATCCGCACGCGCATGCATCTGGACGCGCATGACCTGCTCGGACGGAACCCGCTGCCAGCTTGGCCGGCGCGATTGGACAGGGAAGCGCAGGCAGCAGCGGGCGTTGTCGTGCTTCCGGCAGGGGGCAGCCGCGGACGCCGCAAGCGAAAGGCGGGGCCGGCAGGGCTTTCGCGCAAGGAGTGCGTCCGCGAACGAAACTCATGTCACCGGGCGACCGCCGGGATCATCCGCAAGCACGGACTGATCGCGGTCGAGCGGCTGAAATTCCGGAACATGACGCGGACGGCCAGGAGAACGGCCGAGAAGCCCGGCAAGAAGGTCGAGACCAAGGCCGGAATGAACAGGGAGATTGCAGCACCGAACCGGTCGCTCCTGCGGTCACAACTCGAGTACAAGGCAGCATAGGCCGGTCGTCAGTCCGTAGAGGCAACCTCGCAATACACGTCGCAGGACTGCCATTGGTGACGTGTCCGGAACTGTCCGGGCAGGTCGGAGACCTACCGTTGCGGATCCTGCGGATCGGTCGCAGACAGGGACGTGAACCCCGCAATCAGGGTCTTGGCAGCCGCGGTTCTCGCCGCCAGAACCCTAACGTGGGCCCTTGGGGCGTGGCTTCGCTCCATAACCGTGTGCGAGAGTTGCCTGACTCGGCACCTCCGTATCTGCTGATCGCGCCAAGAGTCGTGCCACGGAATTGGCTTTCTGAGCAGTCCCAACGGTCACATGGCTCGATTGAATTCAGACTTGTTGATCAGACGGCAATTCCTGCATATTCTTCCATTGGAAGGATAGGAGTCTGCAAGAACTGCGGGCGAGAGGCGCAGGCTGTCGATTCCGTTGTGAGGGCAGTGGCCGAGCTGCTAGATCATCTATCCGGCGAACTCGTACACGAGACGCTTCCCGGACACGCCCTCGATATGCAACACAACCCTGCCCGGACCGGGTCCGTAGAACTGTCGATAGCGCGTCCTGATCAAGCCGAGGTCGAAAACGTGGGACTCGGTCAACCACGCCCTGCAGGGATCGCCGTTCGCCTCATGGGCGAGCACCGCCCGGAGCTGCACGGGATCCGACTCGCTGAACGACTCTGAGATAACGAGGGTGAAGACGTGGGTGCGGCAACCGCCGCCGTACGAGGCTTCGATGGTCAGCCGGTCCCCGTCGAGGGCGGCCGAGTTCACGATGTAGGGGTCGTCTCCCCGGCTACGGCCGTCGGCGACCACGACGTTATCGTCGCAGTCGTCAGCGAGGAAAACGAATCCGAAACTTGTTTGGCTGCCCGTTGAGCTGGTCGTCATTGTTGGGCCGTACGACAACCTCAAACCCGACTGGAGCAACGCCGATATCGCTGCGGCGCAGTTGTCCCCCCGCCGGACCGTGACTCCGGCTGCGCTGGTCACGCTTGAGTTGCGCACCTCGATGCCCCCGTCCGAGTCTGTCTCGCACCGGACCACGGCCACCTTGTTGTGTCTGCACCCTGACAGGCCGGAGCACTTCTCGGAGCCTCGGCTTCCCGCAGGGAACATCCACGCCGCCGCTAGCAGCGTGATCGTCATCGCCAGTGGCATTCTCGTCATGCGGTCCTGTCCTCTCCGGCCCCCATCACCGCCTCCGCCTCGGTGGCACGTCGTAAGGAATCCGGGCCGACGGCACTAAGGCGGTGATTGCATCCTCTGGGGTTGCCATGAGCCGTAAGTCTCTGATTTCCGAACATCGATCATTTTAGCGATGTCACTGTTTCTCCCTGCCGGG
>JAPPMB010000066.1 GCA_028819255.1 Bryobacterales bacterium
CCGTCCCCCGCCCGAGCCCGCGGTCGGCGAGCAGTACCGGCTGTTCCAGCGCGCCCGGCTTCCCTCGGCGGCCGAGCTTTCCCGCAGCGCCCTGCGCGGCGGGAGCCCGGTGCGGGGCCGCTAGCCCGGACGAGAGGACACGGACCGCCCGGAATCGTTTCCCGCGACCTGGGGCACCGCAAACGGATCCGGAAACGATCCTGGGGGCTCCTCGGACGCCGGTTTCGGCGGATTCCGGAAACGACACGGGCAGGGCAGGCAAGGCGAACAGACGGGAAGTCCGGACCGTGCTGCAGCGCATCGATGCCGTCTGCAGGTCGCCGCGATGTTCGCCTGCTCTTCCGGTGCGGCCCCGGACCGCGGATTGATTCCGGGCGGCCGGACCAGTCGCCCTCGCGCTCCCGCTAGCGCCCGCCCGGGCAGCCCCCGCCGCGGGCCAGCGACGCCCGGGCGTTCCGCACCGTGCGCCGTGCGTAGTAGCGCGGATTGGCCTTGTCCGGACGCTCGCGCTCCAGCTGCAGGGCGACCGCGTCCGGGTCGGCCCCGCCGCGGAGGGCCTTGCGGGCCCAGTGCCAGTCCCGCCCGCTCTTCGAGACGTCGCGGGCCGCGCTCGCGGCGCTGACGGGGGGACGGCGCGCCGCCGTCCCGGCCGGCGAGGTCCTCGGGGGCAGATCGGGCGACTTGTAGAGCCGCTCCGGAAACTGCCCGGGCTCGGCCACCGCCGAGGGGTTCTGCCAGGTGACCGCGACGGGGTGGCCGCCGCGCTTCCAGTTGCGGAACCCCGGCAGGCGCAGGACGCGGCTCACGTCGACGGCGGCCCGGTCGCCCCCGTACTCGGCGACCAGCCCGCGCATCAGGGCCTCGGCCCGCTCCGGACGCAGCGCCCCGCGCTGCAGCTGCCAGACGATCTGCGACCGCCCGGGCGAGGTCTCGATCGCGAAGCGCGGCATGCCGATGCGCCCCCGGCGGGCGTCCCGCAGCACCCTCCGGACGGCCCCGGGGCCGTCCTCGTCGACGTCGAGGTAGACCCGCGCCACGGCCTGCACGTCGCGCTTGAACCGCCGCCGCGCCTGCGGCCGCAGGGGGTTCATGCCGACGAAGACGTCGTAGCGCCTCGCGTTGAGGTGCCGCATCCAGGCCTGCACGCCGGCCGACATCGCGGTGCGGGCCGGCCACACCCGCTGCTCGACCTTCGGCCGCTCCCCGCCGTCCGCCTCGGCGCGGGGGATCAGCACGTTCGCCATGCGCTCCTCCGGGTCGGGATACAGCTGGCGGATGTACTCGGACGCCGTCATGGCGGCGAGTGTAGCAGCGGGGCCGCCGGCGGCGGTCCCTCTCACGGCGCGGCCAGCGCGCCGCCTGTGCGGCCTGTCTTGCACCGAACTGGAAGATCAGGCGAAGATTCCGAGGACCTGCAGATGTCTCCGGAGCTGCCTGGTCAGAGGGCGTTGCGCCTGATGTTCGCCTTGCTTGGCCGGCTAGGATCGTTTCCAACTCCGACGACCGTGTTGCGGCACGACGGAAACGATCGTGGGCCGCCGGGCGGCCGGATCGGGCGTTCGAAGGCCGCGAAGGGCGGGGCGCGGACGAAATCGCTTGACCCGCTCGCGGTCCGCAAGGCATTCCGAAATGAGGCGCTTCCGCGTCGCGGGCAGCGCGACAGCCCTCTGACGCGCCGGCGACGGATCCACCGCTCGTGGAGGTGCCTGCAGGTCATCGAAATCGCGGCGCGTTGCGAACCGGGCCCTCTTTCCCGGTCTCCGGAGCGGGCACAGCGGGCGCAGGCAAGCCTGCTTGAGAGACGGCTCCCGGCCTCCTGCCCGGCCGCGGGATTGATCCCGGGGCCGCCCGACTGCTAAGACTGGAGCACGGATGGGCAGGCAGCCGCCGATCGTGATTCCGCTCAAGCCGGTGCTCGGCGACGGGCCTTGGCTGGCGTGGCTGAAGCACGAGCTGGCGGGCGGCCCGCTCGCCCCGGACGTTTCGCTGGCGCTGCACCGCTGCATCGACGAGTCGATGCGGCTCCAGGACGCGCCCTGCGCCGCCGGCGCGCCGGAGCCCGACGAAGGAGACGAGAGTCCATGAAGATCCTGAACCTCACGGGGAGCGAACTCACGCCGGAGCAGGAGCTGGGAGGCGCGGTCGCGCTCAGTGAAGAGTGCCAGCGGAACAGGATCGGCGACCTGGTCGCGTTCGAGGAGCCGCCCTCGCGGGCCGTCCTGCTGTGGCGGGCCGCGGAGATCGTCCGGCTGCTCCGGGAGTGGAAGTACATCCCGGTGGTGGCCGCCGCGCTGATCGGCGGCCCCCCGTACTTCACGCCCTACCTCGCCGCGGCCCTGCGGCGGCAGGGCCTCACGCCGCTGCACGCGTTCCGCCCGGTCCGGGAGGGTCAGAAGGCGGCCTTCGTCGAGGCGCCCTCGCAGTACGACGTCTCGTTCTCCCGGCACTAGCGGCGCGAAGGCTGCGATGGCGGGGCCGACCCCCTTGACCGGGGACGCGCCGCCGCCCCGGCCGGCGCCGCCCCTGGAGTGGCCCTCCGTCACGCACCGCTTCTCGGTCGGCGGACACAAGGGCTACATCACGGTCGCCGTGGACGGGGACAGGCCGGTGCACGTCGAGATCCGCATGGCGAAGGCCGGCGGCGTCCTGCGCGGCCTGCTGGACTCGCTGGCCGTCAGCATCTCGCTGGGGCTGCGCTACGGGGTGCCGCTGGCCGCCTACGTCGACGCCCTGGCCTGGGTGCGCTTCGAGCCGAGCGGCTGGACCGCTGGAGAGGTCGGGTACGCGCACTCGATCGTGGACTACGTCGTCCGCTGGATCGAGCTGCGCTGGCCGGACGCGGACCGCATCCCCGGGCTGGACGACCCGCCCGACCCCGCGCCCGACGGGGAGACCTGCGGGATCTGCGGCTGGCCCCGCACCTGGGAGCCCGGCGACGCCTGTCCCGAGTGCGGCCACGTCAATGCCGGACTCGTCCGGACCGCCATCCGCTAGCCGCCGGATTGCGGCGGACGCGCCGCCGGCCTACGGTGGGATTCCATGGCGAACTACACGGTCGGAGACCTCATCGAGTCGGGTGCGCTGACGCCGCGGGCGCTCCAGTCGTGCGCCGAGAGCATCCGCGACGCCCGGACCGTCCTGGTGACCGGCATCACCGGCTCCGGCAAGACGACCCTGCTCCGGGCGCTGGCGGGCCTTGTGCCGCCCGGCGAGAGCATGCTGGTCCTCGACGACTGCGGCGACCTGGGCCTGCAAGGCCCGCAGCGCCGGCCCGTCGCGGTCCGGGGGCCCGGCCCGGCCCGGTCCCCCAGGGAAACCGCGGCGCGCGCGCTCGACGGGGCGCCCCGCGTCCTGGTCATCGACAACGTCTGCCCGCCCGAGGCCGGCACGGTCCTGCGGGCCCTGGGCAGCGGCCGCCATGCCGGCAGCCTGCTCGGTGTCGGCGCCGAATCGGTCGACGGGGCGCTCCGCAGCCTCGCGGCCTGGTGGAGCCAGGGGGACGGCCTCGCCTGGGCGGATGCCTGTCGCGGGGTCGCCGAGGCGATCCGGCTCGGGGTGGGCGTCGCGCGAACCGCCCCCGGCATCCATCGCGTTGCAGAGGTGGCTCACGTCAAGGCGGCAAAGGGCGGCTGGGCGCTCCACGCGGCCTGAGGAGAAGCGGCTGCCCGGAGGGACCTCTCCCGGCGCGCCGCGCGCGCCGCCTGTGCGCGGTGTTCTTCCGGCCCGGCGGAGCCGCTCCGCCTTCCCCTTGGAGGGCCGCTGCCCTAAGGTGAGGCCGATGAGACTGCTGATCGAACTGGCGTTCGGCCGCTGCGAGTGCCGGACGTGCCGCGTCGACCGGCTGGCATGGCGCTGGTACATCGCCCACGCCGTCCCGGGGGCCTGCGTCCTCAGCTTCGCCCCGCTGCCTCCGGTGTGCCGGCACCCGACGCCCGTCCGGTTCTGCCGGGAGTGCGGCTGCTGGGAGCTCGAGGCGTGCCCGGACGGGGACGGGGCGCCGTGCCGTTGGATCGAGCCGGATCTCTGCTCGGCCTGCGGCCTCCGGGACGCCGCCGCCCCGGCTTCAAGGCCTGAAGGCAGGTCCGCGTCCGGCCCTGGGATCCCGGAACGCCCCGCCCCTCAGCGCGAGCGGCCTGCGCCGCGCGAGGGCGCGCGGTGGCGGACCGGGTAGTCCTCTCCCAGCTCCGCCGCAGGGCCTTCTCGGCCGCCCGGTTGGGGGGATGGGCATGGTCGACCAGCCTGTCGACGGCGTCGCCCCGCCCGTCTTCCCAGGCCTCGTCCAGCATCACGTCGAGCTTGCCCTTCATGCCCCTGTGGCGCTTCAGCACCGTGAACATCTTCCGGCGCCAAGCGAGGATCTCCTTCCGCCAGTGGTCGAGGCTCCGTTCGTGGTGGCTGTGCTCCATCTTCAGGAGGTGCTCGATGACGTTCCCGCAGAGCGATGTCCAGGCGTCGGAGTGCCGGTTCCCCACGTCCTCGATCTCCTCGATCACGTTCTCCCAGTCGACTGCCTCGAGGTCGCGCCGTCGCAGCGCGGCGGCCTGCTCGCGCGACCAGGTCCACACGTCGTCCCAGTAGAGCCGCTGGGCCCGCGTGTCGCCAACGGCCGCGGCGGCCGACTCCCGCGCTGATGCCAGGCCCGGCATGCCCGCATTGTAGTCGATCCTCCAGCACCAGGCTCTTCTACAATGCGGGCTTGGACCCGGAACTGATCGCCATCGTCTCGCTAGCGCTAGGGGGGGCGCTGCTGGCCGCCCTGGGCGGACTGATCGAGACGGCCGAGGCTCTGGCGCAGCGCGTCTCGTAACTGCGCTCTCAGCGCCGGCGCCCGCCTTCGCAACAGGGCAATAGCGACGCCTATAGCGACGGTTCCGCTACACTGCGGACATGAGCCCGGAACTGATCGCCATCATCGCGGTGGGCGCGGCGCTGCTTGTCGGCCTGGGCGGCCTGATCGTGACGGCGGCGCTGTGGCTGGGCGGCTGGCTGCGGGACGTGGACCGCCGGCTGGCCAATCTCGGCGAGCGCGTGGCCCGGATCGAGGGCCTGATCGAGCGCGGAGGGCAGTTAGGCGCCGCGGATGCGCCGGCGCCGGCGGGCGACTGACACCCGCAGCTGGCGGCCACCCGCCTGGCCCCAAATGAAGAACGCGCTGAGGGTCAAGACGGCGACTACGATCCCAGACACGCCGACAAGCGGCACACCGGTGGCGACCGCAAGAAGGGCCCCGACGATCGAGCTGGCCGCAAGGCTGAACCCGAACAGCTGGCCGCGGGACTCGATCCCTTGGCGGTGGGCAGCCTGGCGCTCCACCATCGCGAAGAGCCGCTCCGCTCCGCCGGGAACCACTTCCTCGTAACCTCGCAGCACATCGGGCGGCGGGAGGGATCTCTCGCGGCGCAGCGCGCCGCCTGTGCGCGGTGTTCTCCCGGCACAGCGCGAGGCGGCTTCCGGGGCGCCGGAACCGGACACGCGGCGCTAGGCTCCCGCGCCGGCGGCAGCCGTGAGACCCGCTCCCGACCAGTACCCATACGTCTCGGACTCCGCCCTGTCCTGCAGCACCCGGTGACCCAGCATGACCGGCGGGACCCTCCGGGTGACCACCGTGGCGCGCTGGTTCAGGGCCCGCCAGGCGCGCTCGGCCTCCTCGACGTCCATCTCGTCGATGCGGAACCACAGGACCTGCATCTCGGCCGCAAGATGACCGAGGTCCGCCGCCACGTCAAGGCA
Source organism: Bryobacterales bacterium (assembly GCA_028819255.1). Lineage (GTDB taxonomy): Bacteria > Acidobacteriota > Terriglobia > Bryobacterales > UBA6623 > VXMF01. Next base: position 5,731 of record JAPPMB010000066.1, read on the forward strand.
AAGGACCGACTTGGCGGAATGGCCGGCCACTTCCGCCCAGAACGCGAGCACCATCACGACGAGCGCAAGGACCCGGGAGACCTCCAGCGACAGTCCCGCGAGCAGTACGGCCGCCGCCGACGAGGACGCAGTCAGGACAAGGACGGAAAACACCCGCCGCCGGCGGGCCAGGCGCTCCCCGAGGAACGTGTAGTAGCGCTGCAGGCTCTCGTAGTGGAGCATGCTCTTCCAGACGGCTTCCAGCTGCCATTGCCCCCTCACGCCCCCCATTGTGAACCACGGACTCAGGAATCTGCCTTCGCAATAGGGATCCGCGTCGCGGTACCGGCTTGCCGGAACGCCGCCGCCGCCGTAGGCTGGCCTCATGGAGCCGCGACCGGCATCCGGAGCTCCCGACCGGCGCGCCTCGAGCGGCAACGGCAGGGTGCCGAGGCCCGTCCGCGGCATCCTGCTCGGCCTGGCGGCGGTGGCAGTCCTTTACCTGCCCGCCCGTTGGTTCCTTGATTGGATCGCGGCCCTCCCGCAAGACGCCGCCGAGGCGACGGCCGCTGCGCTGGCGGCAGCCTGGGCCCGCTTCTGGCTGGCCCGCCGGGCAGCGCGCCGCCTGTGACCGGTCAGGACGCCGCCAGCCGCGCCCCCGCGGCGGGGTCGAGAGCTCCGGCGGCGAGCTTACTTCTTGGGCTTGGGCGGAGGAGGAGGCAGACGGGGCGGGGGCACACGCGGAGGTCTGATGGGGGGCCAGCTGCCCTGGATCACTCCGCCGGCGCCGGGCACTCCGCGTCCTCCCTGCTCCATTCGGAATCCACGAAGTCCTCCCAGCGCCGCACCGTCTTGCGGTCCCACGGGACTCCCGCATTGGCGAGCATCCCAAGATCGTTCGACCGGCGCTGCAGCGCCTCGAACTTGGCCTCGGCTCCGTCTCTGTACCAGTTCGACCAAACATCGCCGTACTCGAGACGCAGTCCCTCCCAGGCGGTTCTCAACATCACCAGCGTCGCCTGGGTCTGATTCAGATTCGTCGCCGTAGCCCACACGTTTGCCACTGCCACAACCGCCGCACACCCTGCAGCCACGAGCGGCCAGGGCTCCCGGACCAGCGTGACGAAGGCCGCGGACCCGAACGCCAGGGAAAGACCCTGCACCCACTGCTGTCTCCGCGTGTACCGTGCCGCCAGCTCGCCAAAGTAGAGCGATCGGACCCGCGCTTCGCGCATCGCCCTCCAGACCTGCCCGGCCTCAGTCTCGGGAATGCCGGCCACGAGGGAATTGTAGTGCATCCCCCTGGTGCGGGCCTTCGCAATAGGGATCCCTATTGCAACGTTGCGCGGAATGCCGCCGGCGGCCCGCCGGGCGCCCCTTCCGCGATTGTAAAAGCCGCTGCTTGCGTTCCGCCGCCCGGCTGTGCTGGCATGGTGCCTATTGCGATGGTCATCGGATACGCCAGAGTCTCCACAGTGGACCAGAACCCCGAGCTGCAGCTCGACGCCCTGCGGCGGGCCGGCTGCGAGCGGATCTACACCGACAGGGAGGGCGGACGCAGCCCCCGGAGGCCGCAGCTGGAGACGGCGCTGGAGGTCCTCCGCTCCGGCGACGTGCTCGTGGTCTGGGCGCTGGACCGTCTGGCCCGCAGCCTCACCGAGCTGATCCGCCTCGGCACCGGCCTCGACCGGCGCGGGGTCGAGCTGAGGTCGCTGAAGGAGGGCATCGACACGACGACCGCCGCCGGCCGCTTCGCCTACCAGATCTGGGGGGCGATGGCCGAGTTCGAGGCGGCCAGGAACTCCGAGCGCAGCAAGGCCGCCGCCGCCGCCGCCAAGCGCAACGGCAGGCGCTGGGGGAAGCCGAGGATGTTCGCCGATCCTGAGAAGGTCCGCACGGCCAAGGCGCTGCTGCGGGACGGGAGCCTGAGCAAGAGGGCGGTGGCCCGCCGGCTGGGCTGCCACCCCGTCACGCTGTACCGCTGGTTCCCGGGCGGGGATCCGGACGCCTTCCGCGACCCCTACGAGATCCCGGCCGAGCGCCCGGCCGAGCGCGAGAGGGCCGCATGACGGTCGGGGACGCGTGCCGGGCCTACCTGCGCGACCTGCAGGCGCGCAACCTGAGCAAGAGCACGCAAGAGGGCTACCGCGCCCTGTTCCGCCACCTGCAGGCGTATGCGGCTCCGCTCGGGGTCTCGTCCCTCGAGGACCTGGATCGCGCGACAATGCGCCGCTGGCGCGAGGGGTGGAACTGGGCCTACAGCACGCAGGCGCTGCGGCTCAGCCAGCTGAAGACGTTCTTTGCCCACGCACTCCGCGAGCGGTGGATCAGGGAGTCGCCCGTGCAGGACATGCGTGCGCCCAAGAACGACTCGCGGCCCACCAACCCGCTGGAGCCCAGCGAGGTGCGGGCGCTCCTCAAGGCGTCGAAGCGCAAGCCGCGGGAGCAGGCGCTGATCCTGCTGCTGCGCTACTCCGGCCTCGGGATCGGGGACGCCGCGACGCTCGGCCGCGACGCTGTCCAGGACAACGGGGACCTCGTCCTGCGCCGGGCCAAGACCGGGGAGCTGGTGACCGTGGCGCTGCCCTCCGAGGTGGCCGCGGCGCTCGACGCCGTGCGGAAGCCGGGCAGGGAGCACTACTTCTGGACCGGGCGCAGCGAGCCCGTCACCGTGGCGAAGTACTGGCGCCAGCGGTTGCGCAAAGTTGCGGACGACGCCGGCGTCGAGGGCTTCCACCCGCACCGCCTGCGCGACACGTTCGCGGTGTCCCTCCTGCTCAACGGCGTCCTGATGCAGGACGTGTCCACGCTGCTGGGGCACGGGAGCCTGGCTACGACCGAGAAGCACTACGCGCCCTGGAACCTGGCCAGGCGCGAGAGACTCGGACGGATCGTCCGGAAGGTTCACCGCAAGGATCCGATCCTGGCGGAATTCACACCGAAGAAGCCCCCGGAGGCCGTTAGAGCGGCCTCCGGGGAGGCTGGCTTGGCACCTAGCGTAAAGCCAACCCGATGCGTTCAGGGTAGCAGATGATGTGGTCACTTGTCTCCAAAAGTGCCTGTCCCGCACGTCTCCCTCGGGCACGGTCCACAGCGGCGCGAGGTCGGCCGCCACGGCCGCGGAGAGATAGTTTCGGCGCAGCTGCCGGTCGTGGCCGCCAGGGGCCATCGAGAACCAGGCATTGAGGCCGTTGTAGGTCTCGCGGTGGAGCCGCGCGTCAGCCGCCGAAGCGACACGCAGCAGCTCCGGACGGGCGGCCTCCAGAACCGACGCGTCCGGCCCCCTCAGGGCGACCGTCAGGGAGTGCTCCCCGAACGGCAGGCCGTCCACCTCAAGCTCCCGCAGCGCCTCGCCGAGCACGTCGGCCTCGGCCTCCGCCGCCTTGTCCTGCAGCGCTCCTGCAGCCTGCGGCGCCGCATCTCCCGCCGAGGCATGGGCCAGCATGCTGTAGCGCTTCTGGTGGTAGTGGCGTCGGGCCGACCGAATCCGCCGGGCCGAGCGCGCGCCGTCCTCGCGCTGCCACTCGACCGCCAGATCCAGTTCGGCGTCGAGATCGAGAATGCCCCCGAACAGATTGGCCCGCGTGGTTCCCGGCGGGTCCACCAGCGCGTAGCACTCGACGCGCTCGTCGTCGACGAGCAGGTGGTCCCGGTACGCCTCCAGGTCGCTGAGCGCGAGCTGCCGGTCCAGGCCGTGCGGAGAGAGCGTTCGGCCACCCTCGGCCGCCCTGCGGGAGTTGACGGCGAAGGCGAGATCGCGGTACAGGTCCTCGCCCGCAAGCGGCTCCAGCGGCGTGACGTCCGAGACCAGCCGGCGGAACGACGACACGGCGCCCTCGAACCGCTCACAGGCGGCCTCGAGCTGCGACGACAGGACGCGCCGGGTGCGTTCCCGCGAGAGCCACAGCGAGGCCCGCTCCGCCAGGCCCCGCAGGCGGCTGCGGGAGGATCCCGGTGCAGAAACCGGCGACAGGCCGGGATCCCACCACCAGTACACGGAGAGCTCGACCGTGAACAGTCCCTTGCCCAGCAGGTGGTCGACGCGGGCCTTCTGCGCGCGGGCCGCCAGCGGATCGTCCGGCTTCCGCCGGGGAAGATCCGCCAGCCGGCGCTTGCGCGCCTGCCACCGGATCCGCCAGCCGGGCTGCAGGGTCTTGAGGGCGCGGGTCCAGCGCAGCGCGGCGAAGTCCACGTCCGCCGCCGACCGGCACTCGAAGGGCGCCCCGGTGAGGCGCGCGCCTGCCAGCAGGCCGCCGCCCTTGGTGAGGACCACGGACTCGCCGGCGAAGCCCAGCCAGGGGAGCTGGGCGTGGAGAGGCAGGGCCTTGCCGCCGCTCACCCGTCCACCTCGCCGACCACTTCCAGCGCCGGCGGACCCTCGGTCCGCAGGGCCGGGTCGTAGCGCCGGCCGCAGGCCGCCGACCGGAGCAGCACCGTCGGCAGGCAGGGGTCGTGCCGGGTTGCCAGCAGGCCGGCCCCGTAGCCGCAGCCGAACAGCAGCAGGCCGGCGAGCGGGGCGTTGAACGACGAGAAGGAGGCCGCGCCGGCACACGCGGCTCCCAGGAACAGGCGCCGCTCGCAGCCCAGCAGGGTCAGCGGGCGGCTCAGCGCAGGATAGGCCCGGTGCGGGGCCGGACGGGACGCCGCCGCGCTCACGGGAACAGCCAGTTCATGAAGTTGACGGCGCCGATGGCCATGCCGACGCCGAAGATCAGGCCCGCCAGGGCGCGCTTGCTGCCGCCCTCGCCGAAGGCGAACATCAGTCCGCCGATCACGATGGCGATCAGGCTCAGGCCGCGCGCGATGGGGCCGGTGAAGGCGGTCTGCAGAACGGTGACGGCCTGCAGCCAGGGGCTGGGGCCGGTCTGCGCCAGCAGGGCCTGGGGGAGAGCCGCCGCAATGAGCGCGAGCCTCACAGCGGCGGAAGAGAGTCGCTTGGGCATGGGTGTGCATCCTTCCTCTTGGAGTGGTTTCGGGAGAGTTCCCTGGAGCTGGCGATCGGGACCGATCCGAGCCGGTGTGTCGATATGTGGTGCTTCGCGTCCGCCGTGCCATGCCCCGCGGGAACTCATATAGAGAATATATGCTCTATATAGATCTCCTGTCAAGCGGATATGTGGAGATTATTTTCTTTTTATTCGCTCTTTAGTGCCACTCTTGCGCTTTACGCCGTTTCAGGTGGTGCGAGTTTCCTCGATCCGGAGTCGCTTCCAGCGAGCCTGGACGCGGGCGAGCGGCTCCCCGCCTCGCGTCAGCCTGCCTTGCCGGGCAGGTTCTTGGCGTCTGTCGGACGCACCGGGAGGAGCCCGGACGACATTCCAGCGGCCCAAGGGAGGGGGCGTATGTCGGGAATCGTCATCTCCGCAATGGACGATGGGCCGCCGGAAGGCCGGCGGCGGTGTGCGGCCGAAGACGCCGGATCAGAACCGCATGCCCGTGAAGCCGCCGTCGACGAAGATCTCCGCTCCCGTGACGAAGCTCCCGGCGTTCCGGGCCACGAGCAGCAGCGCCGCCCCGACGAGCTCCGGCGGCTCTCCGAAGCGCGCCATCGGCGTCTGGTCCATGATCTTTCGGACCCGCTCCGGCTGGAGGATCTTGCGGTTCTGCTCGGCCGGGAAGAATCCCGGATTCAGGGAGTTCACCCTCACCCCCCGCGGAGCGTATTCCCGCGCGAGGTTCTTGGTGAGGTTGTTGACTGCGGCCTTCGAGGCCGAGTAGGCGAAGACCCGCGAAAGGGGGAGATGTGCGGTGACGCTCCCGATGTTGAGAATCGAGCCGCCCTGCTCCTGCCGTGCCATGACCGGCGCGAAGATCTGGCATCCCAGGTGGGTCGCCTTGAGGTTGGTGTCGAGCACCCGCTGCCAGTCGTCGTCTTCGATTTCCTCATAGGGCACCGCCGAGTTGACACCCGCACAGTTCACGAGAATGTCGGCGCGAGAGTGCCCCTCGAGGACGGAGTTCCGGAGCGCCTCGATCGATGCTCTGGAGGTGACGTCGACCGGCGCGAATCCGGCGGAGCCGCCCGCGTCGCGGATCGCCTGCGCACGGGCCTCCCCGCGCTCCCGGGACCGTCCGGCGACGACCACGTGCGCTCCCGCCGCGCCGAGGCCGTCGCACAAGGCGCCCCCGAGGACGCCCGTGCCGCCGATCACGATCGCCACATCGGAGTCCAGGCCAAACAGCTGCTGCAAAAATCTCGCCGAGGTCGACATACAGGATCCTACCTTGTCACGTCCGCAGCGGCGAGCGCAATCCCGGCCACGGCCCGGACTGCAGGATGCGCGGATAGCCGTCGAAAGTGCCGCCGGCCTCCACGACCGCCAGCCGCTCGCGGACCTCCCGGTCGATCTCCCCTGTGCGCACGCCGTCCCATTCCGGGAGGTAGGCCTGGATCTTCTTCAGTCCCTTGCGGAGCTGCCGCTTCGCTCCGTTCCGGTTGCTTCGCCCGTGGTGATAGAAGCCCACGGCGAAATGGATCAGCGACTGCAGGAACCATCGGTCCGGCTGCTGCGAGTACGTCCACACCTCCTCCAGCGCCTCGTGGCACTCGAAGAACTCCTCCGCATTGAACAGGTCGATGCCTTCCTGGAACAGCTTGTGGTAATCGGCGTCGGGCATGGGCCGAATCTTCAGCATAGGCCGGGACCGGCGCTAAACTCGAATCTTGTGACGCGCCGACTTCCATTGCTTTGCGTGATCCTGTGCGCCGGCCTGCTGCAGGCCCAGAGGACGCCCCTTGCGGGGACGGCCCAGCTCCACGAGTTGCTGGACCGCCTCAACACGGTGGGCACGATGCTGATGTTGGGCGCCCATCCCGACGACGAGAACACCGCGGTCATGGCGTACTTCGCCCGCGGCCTGCATCTGAGGACTGTGTACTTCTCCGCGACGCGGGGAGAGGGAGGACAGAACCGGATCGGAACCGAGCAGGGCGAGCTGATGGGCGTCATCCGGACCCACGAGCTGCTCGAGGCTCGCCGGATCGACGGAGGCGAGCAGGAGTTCGCGACCGTTGTCGACTTCGGATACACCAAGACGCCAGAGGAGGCGCTGTCCGTCTGGGGAGAGGAGCGCCTTCTTCGCGACATGGTGCGCGTGATTCGGTCCGTCAGGCCCGATGTGATCGTGTCGCGGTTCCCACCCCGACCCGGGAGCGGCGGGCACGGCCACCACACGGCGGTTGGGTGGATGGGGCCCACAGCCTTCGATGCGGCCGCAGATCCCAGCAGGTTCCCCGAGCTCGGACTGCCGCCGTGGCAGGTCCGCAGCTACTACTACAACGTGCCGACCTTCAGCCGCCGCATGGAGCAAGCCGCTGCGCGGCAGCCCGGGCGAGTCCATGTGGACCTCGGCGGCTACGATCCGGTGCTGGGCAAGTCCTACGCCGAAATGGCCGGCGAGAGCCGCAGCATGCATCGCAGCCAGGCGATGGGAGCCAGCCAGCGCAAGGGCAGCGTGCCCGCCTATTTCACGCATGTCAAGGGGGACGAGCCGTCGGGCGGCCTGTTCGACGGCATCGACACCACCTGGAATCGCGTCGAGGGGGCGGAGGAGGTCGGAGCGAATCTCGCTCTGGCGCGCGACCGGCTGGACCCGCGCAATCCGGGCGCGGTGCTGCCGCATCTGCTGGCCGCCTACGAAGGCCTGAGGCCGCTCTCGGGTCCGGACGTCGACTACAAGATGGGGGAGCTGCTGCAGGCCATCGAGATCGCTTCGGGGCTCTGGCTCGACGCGGCCGCCGACCGGTGGAATGCCGTGCCGGGACGGGAGATCGAGATCCGGGCCCGGGCCCTGAGCCGGTCGGGATCCCCATGGGAATGGCGCGGTGTCCGGATCGAGGGCGCCGCCGAGGCCTCATCCGAAGACGCGACGGCCCTGGAGCAGAACCGCGTGGCCGAGGCGGCGCTGCGGGTGCTGATTCCGGAGGACGCCTGCTACTCGCAGCCCCACTGGCTCCGGCCGGAGGAGGACGGCGGGCGCTGCGCAGGGAGCACGGACACCCCGGGTCCCGCCCCCCAGCTCGCAGCGACATTTGGGTTCCGGACTCCCGGCGGCATCGAGATCGAGTTCAGAAAGCCGGTCCTCTACCGCTGGGTGGATCCGTCGCTCGGCGAGCGTTCGCGGCCGCTTGCCATTGTTCCCCCGGTGACGGTCGCCTTCGTACATGACAACCGGGTCTTTCGGGATGCAGCCCCGAAGGATGTCTCGGTGCGACTGTCGTCGAATGTCAGGAATGCCGTCGCGACAGTGCGGCTGGGGCCGCCCGCCGGCTGGCATGTCTCTCCGGCGTCGGTGGAGGTGGACTTCGACCGGCCCGGCCAGGAGCGGACCGCGACGTTCCGGATCACCCCTCCGGCGCAGAGGTCCGGAGGAACGCTCACGGCGTCGGCCACGGTGGACGGCAGGAAGATCACCCGAGGGATGCGGACGATCGAGTATGGACACATTCCCGCCACCGCGGTCTTTCCCCCGGCGGAAATGCGCGTGGAGCGGGTCGACGTCGAGTTGCTGGCGACCGAGATCGGATACGTGATGGGCGCCGGCGACAGGGTTCCCGAGGCGCTGGAGCAACTGGGCGCCAAGGTGACGCTCCTGACCGAAGAAGACTTGGCCGCAGGCAACCTGGAGCGGTTTGACGCGGTCGTGGCCGGCGTCCGGGCACTCAACACCAGGCCGGACCTGCTCGCCGCTCGCGACCGGGTGCTGGAGTATGTCGAGAAGGGCGGCACGCTCGTGGTGCAGTACAACACCGCGCCGTTCGGCCGCAGGCGGCCGGCGTCGGGGGCCAATGCGACGCTTGCGCCCTATCCGATGACGCCTTCGCGCCTGAGGGTCACGGACGAGCGGGCCGAGATCCGCTTTCTCGACAGCGAGCATCCCCTGCTCACGGCTCCCAACAGAATCACGCCCGCCGATTTCGACGGATGGGTCCAGGAGCGGGGCCTCTACTTCATGTCCGCTTGGGACGAGAGCTACGACACCGTGATCTCCTGCAGCGACCCCGGCGAAGAGGCGCTGGACGGGGGCCTGCTTTATGCGCGGTACGGCAAAGGGGCATACGTGTTCACCGGCTATTCATGGTTCCGCCAGCTTCCGGCGGGCGTTCCAGGGGCGTATCGGATCTTTGCCAATCTTGTCAGCGCCGGCAACGCGAGGTGAGCGCAGATCACCAGCGAAACCATTACGTGCAATAGAATCAAGTCTGGACGTCAATCTGGGCATGACTTCCTGTGAGCGCAAGCAGCGACTGCCAATTGGCGTTCAGTCGTTCCGCGAAATCCGCGAGGAATGCGGCTACTACGTGGACAAGACCGGCTTCGCCCTGCGGCTGGTTCGGGAAGGCAAGCACTACTTCCTGTCGCGGCCGCGGCGGTTCGGCAAGAGCCTGTTCGTCGACACGTTGAAGGAACTGTTCGAAGGCAACCGGGAGCTTTTCGAAGGCCTGGCGGTCGAGCCGCAGTGGGACTGGTCGGAGCCGCACCCGGTGGTGTGGCTGGACTTCAGCGGCGTCAACGCGACCAAGGAAGGGGACTTGGACGTCGACGTAGGCGAGCAGTTGCGGGACATGGAGAACGAAGCGGGCGTCGCGCCGCTTGATGCGTCAGTTCGCGGCCGTTTCCGGCACCTGATCCGGAGCCTGCACCGGCGGACCGGCCGACGAGTCGCCGTCCTTGTTGACGAGTATGACAAGCCCATTCTGGACGCGCTCCGGCAGCCGGAGACGGCACGGGCCAACCGTGACTACCTGCGCGGACTGTACTCGGTCATCAAGTCGTGCGATGCGCATGTCCGGTTCTGCTTTTTGACGGGCGTGAGCAAGTTCTCGAAGGTGAACCTGTTCTCAGGCCTGAACAATCTCAAGGACATCACACTCGACCGGCGCTTCTCCTCGATTTGCGGCTACACCGAGGGCGACCTTGACACGGTGTTCTCCGACAGGCTCGAAGGGCTCGACCGAGAGCGGGTCCGGGAGTGGTACAACGGCTACAGCTGGGGCGGCAAGGAGCGCGTCTACAACCCCTTCGACATGCTTCTGCTGCTCGACACCCACGAGTACTCGAACTGGTGGTTCGAGACCGGCACGCCGACGTTCCTGATCGACTTGTTGCTCGAGAAGCGCGTCCACTGGCACCGGCTGGACGGCATGGTCGCATCCGGGCAGCTGCTTTCGAAGTTCGATGTGGGGGACATCGCTCCCGAGGCGCTGATGTTTCAGGCGGGAATACCTGACGGTTCTCGAGAGGCTTGAGGTCGGCGGCAGGCCTCGATACCGGCTGGGGTATCCGAACCGCGAGGTCCGCGAGAGCCTGAATTCGGACTTGCTGCACAGCGTCTTGGGAGCCGGATGGCAGCGCGAGCACCAAGCAGACCGTCTGTGCGAGGCGCTGGAGGCGGGGGATCTGGCGGCCTTGGAAGACCTGCTGCGAGCGCTGCTGGCGGGAATCCCGCACCAATGGCACGGGAAGAACCCCAAGGGGACCTACGAAGGCTGGTACGCGAGCGTGCTCTACGCGCACTTCGCGGCGCTAGGCGTTGAGGTGCGCGCGGAGGAAAGCGGCAGCCGGGGACGGGCGGACCTGGTCGTGAGGGGGTACGGGCGGGTGTGGGTGTTCGAGTTCAAGATGCGGGAGCGTGCGGGGCCGGGGGCGGCCCTGGACCAGTTGATGGCCCGGGGGTATGCGGACCGCTATCGCGGGCTGGGAGAGCCGGTCCATTTGGTTGGCGTGGAATTCAGTGCGGAGACCCGCAACCTCATTCGTTTCGAGAGTCAGATTGGGTGACCGGATGAGGCCGCGGAGTGGGCGGTCACGGTTCAGCAGGGCCGTGGGCGAGGCCGAAGAAATTGGAGGACAGGCAGTCTCCCTCGCACGAGGGCGGTATGCTCCTGCTCTCTGCATCAGGGGCGACGAGTGGTGGTCACGTCGGACGGGCGAACCCCTTGTCCTTGAGGCTCCGAATCCATGCTGACGACAGGCTTTCTTGGGACCCGGGCGGATGTCTTCGTGGACATCGCGATGGTGTTCTTCGCGGGCGCGCCGATTCTGATGACCCAGGCGTTGCGCTTGGCGGCGCAATGCCGCTACCGCGCTCACCGCAGACTTCAGGTGGGGGTCTTGCTCTTGGCGATTGTGGCCGTGCTGCTGCTGGAGGGCAGCATCCGATTCGGGCACGCCGTGGACGCTTTTACCGTGAGCACGTACTACGGAACGGCGACGATGGCCGGTCTCTTCGCCGTGCATCTCGCGGTTGCAGTCCCGACGTTCGTCGCCTGGACCGTACTGGCGCTGCTGTCGTGGCGCCGCTTTCCCCGCGTTCTGCCGGGCTCCTTCAGCCCGCGGCACAGGTTCTGGGGCTGGCTGACCTTCGTGGGCCTCTGGCTCACCTGCGTGACAGGCGTGGGCCTCTATGTGCTGAGCTTCGCGCTCTGAGATTCCGCGCCCGTTCGTTCGATCGGCACTTCGCCACGGCTCACGAGGAGCCGGCTTCGGACTTGCAGCGCTGGAACGGGTCAGTCAGAGGGCGAGAACACTGCGGTCCGCAGATGGCGTTGATCGTCCCTTGGATTACCTTTCACCCCGCGGGAATGACGGCTGTCGCACATACGGAAAGTCTCGTGGTGTGCACTACTTACGAGGACTCGACGACTCACGCTGCCGGCTGCTCTCCTTGCCCACTACCTCTTGACTTCCCCCCGAGGGGCCGTCCTCGAAGACGAGAGTTGGGTCGCATCGTGTCCAAGCGGATTTCCCTGCCCACTGAAGACGTCACACTTCTTGGCGTGAATTGAGAGCGGAGCGACCGGTGCTGGAGTCTACCGCCAGTCCACCCACACCGGGCTCGCCCAACCGTAATGGTCATCCGACTGTTTCACACGCACGTAGAAGTAGCTTGCGGTCCGTCCGGCTTCAGGGACGGACCGGTCCGAGTACTCGAAGCTGGCAGTTCGCCCTTCGACTTGCTGAGAGTGAATGACCTTGCGGTCCTTGACGATCTCCACCGCGTCGAGGGGTGCCTCACCCTCGACATGCACCCGGAGCCGCACCGGTGAGCCTCTCTCGGCCGTTGCAGTCCCGCCCATGAACGCTCCGTTCGCGCGAAAGTCGATGAGAAACCGGGCTCCTGTCGATGCGAAGACGCGCTTGGCGCGGATCGCATCGAAGACCGCCTCGCGACTGAGGTCGCTTACGTACGCGCCGGTGATTCCGTGGTCTTCGCCCGTGCCCATCCAGTGGGAGTCGCCCGAGCCGACGAAGCCGATCCGATACCCGCGCTCCAGCGCCTCCCAGACCGACGCCACAGGCCCCTGTTCCTTGAATTCAGAGGCCTCCTCGCGGGCCTGCCGCCATGCCGAGGTGATCTCGAACACCGGCTGCAGGTCGGCGTCGTAGCCGGTCCAGTTGTTGTGATGGGGCTGGAGGATGACGTTCCAGGGCCGAATCAGGGAAAAGAGCTTGTACACCGTGTCGGAAGTCACAGTCGTCGAGCGGTAGATCGGAGCGTCGTCTTCGAGAAAGTACATGGCCCGATGCCCGCCCCGCTCGTCCTGGCTCTCGGTCGTCCACTCCCAGCCGCTGAACGCGACGCGGTCCGATGCTGCCGCATACACGCCCGCAAGGGCCTGCACCTCCGCCCATTCCGACTGCGTGAGGAAGTCCGGCGTGAAGTCGTGGTTCGTCGATGCGACGAAATCCATGCCGGTCACGAAGAGCCCGTGGGCATAGTACATGTCGAAGGTCCCGATCCCGTCGTTCTCGGTGTGGCCGTGCATGTCGCCCCACGCCAGGCGGTATTCCTGCCCGTCGACTGCCAGCGTTCTCGGCGAGTCTCGCCGATACGTGCGCGGTTCCAGCGCCGAAATCGGGGCCTGGTCATCGATCACCGTCTGAAGTCGGGAACTGCGCTCGTCAAGATCGGCCCGATGAGCGTAGATGTCCGCACCGTAGCCCCCGGGTCGCTGCGTGATGTCGAACGCCCACAGGCGGTCCGCGATGTGGCGCCTTCGCGGCACCTCGTACGCCATCCACAGCCATCCGTCGGCATCGTTCAGAGCGAGTGCCATCTGGTTTGCCAGCGGCACCTGGTACGGCCCCCTGCCGGACGATGCGAGATCGACGTCGTCCTTTACGGAAGGGAGCTGGAAGGCCGTGTAGGGATTCGGGTCGTGGAACACCAGCCTGGGTTCGGACCACTCCCCGTTCCTCAAGGCCCGTCCGGAGAACGAGACGCTGGACATCCGTCCTCCGCCAAGCCAGAAGAGCCAGAGGTCGCCATTGCGCCTCGATAGCAGGCGCGGATAGCGTTCCTCGCTCATTGCATGCGCCGCCCAGTACCGCGAGTGCCTGGTGAGCCTCCCCGGGTCGGCGGACTGCTCGAAGGGTGAAGGCGCCCAGGTCCAGTCCTGACCCTCGCGAGTCTTGGCGAAGACGCTCCGCCCGCGGTACGAGAACCGACCACCGACCGGCTCGCGTCGCTCCCATGCCACCCAGGGCCGACCGCCGGAATCGATGGCTTGCGTGGGAGCGGTGTCCCAGAGGGGGGAGGCGGTCAGTCTCTCGACCGCGCCGCCCTCTGTGCGGATGAATATGTCGTAGTTGCCGTCGCGCTCCTCGTCCCATGCGATCTGCCAGCCCCCGTCGGCGACACCCAGGATGTCGGGACGGAAGCAGCGCCCGAGCCCCTCGTCGACATCGCCCGCAGCGTGCCACACGCCGTCCCGGAGGACGATGGCGCCAAGGCTGATCCGGGGCGGTTCGAGCCGTCGAATCACCGCCAGAGTCCTGCCGTCCGGAAGCGGCGCCCCCTTGATCTCCAGCGCTCCTTCGGTTCCCGGTATCCTGCGTTCGCCGCCCCACCCGCCGCCATCGTGGAGCCGTTCGTAGGCAGCCCACTGTCCGTTCCGCCGCGCCGTCCACAGAACCCGCACACCGTCAGAATGCGGAACGAGCGACGGACGGTGATTGACACCGGACTCGGCGCTGACCATCTCCTCGTCAGTCCAGCGTTCGCCGTCGTATCGGCGAACGAAGATCGCGTCCTCCCCGTCGTCCGGCCACATCCATTCCTGGATCGAGACCTCGCTCACCGGCCACGACGCCGTCCGAGGACGGCACGAAGTCCAGGCGATCCAGATCGCACCCTGCGCGTCGCGGGCGATCGCCGGGCGCTCGGCGTTCTCGATCAGGTCGGCGGTGATCTTGCTCGGGTAGCTGAGCGCGGGCGGGAGCCACATGCGGGGCGGCTCCCCCTGGGGCTGGTAGAACTGCGCCGAAGACAGGAGCGGGAGTAGGAGAAGCGTGAGAATCGACCGCAAACCTGTCATGGCGTGCCGATTGTATGCATCGAGGATCTTGACGGCAATCCCGTCGGCATCCTGAGGCACCTGTCCGGGGATGATGGACACTGGCCGTCCGGCAGCTGTTGCGAACCTGCCGAAGACGGTTGTCCGAGGATGCTCGCGGCTCGACCGGGCCGGGTCCGGGCGCGACGTCGCAAGCCGGTGAGGTTTCCGGGCGCCTGCTGATTCACACCGGTCGGCGATTCCGCCCGGATCCTGGGATTCGAGAACCCGGAGCAGTGGCCGTGGGGCTTGCCTCGCACCGAGATTGTCCGCACCGGTCGATCTCCGGCGGGCCCCTCCGCTGACTGTCATCCGCCTCAAGCTGGCACAGACCATTGGCCGCAACAGCCGAGCCCTGTCTGCCTGCGTCCTGATTGCACCAAGCGCCTTCGCCGATCCGGCGGGCGAGGACCCTTCAGGATCCGGCGCATGGACCTCCAGCCGCTAGAAGCGGTCGGCAACGATCCTGAGGTCGATGCCGTGTTCGAGGAATGCCTTCGCCGCTGCAAGCACAAGCGCGAACCCGCCCGTCGATTCGAGCGCCTGGCCCACGATTTCGTCTCCATCGCCGGCGAATCCCGAGTTGACGACCCTGACGTAGGTCGCGTCCGCCGACCGCGGAAAGAAGGTCCACTCCACGGTTGAGGAATCCCCGTTGCCCCACTCGATGAGAATCCGCCGATGCTCTTCGATCGCCTTGACCCGAACCTCGGCGGTGCCGTTGATCAACTCCCAGTGCCACCGCACGGTCTTGTTGGCTTCCAGCCGGCCGGTGCTCCTGTCAAACCAGAATCTCGTGATGAGGTCGGGATCGACGAATGCCTCGAACACCTCGGCGACAGGCTTCCGAATCAGTAGTTCGACCTTTGCAACCGGTTGCTTCTGGATCTCCATGGCCCACCCTCACCACTGCCGTGCCCAACTCCGGAGCGGGCAGCGCATCTGCCTGATCCTACCGCATTAGCCATGATTCGCATCAACTCCGACGGCAACGAGGCGAGCCTTGCACCTCGCATGCACATTGTGTTGCTCAAGGCCGCCGGATGCGGCTATTGCGGTGCGATGCCGCGGCGCAGGATCCATTTGGAGTTCGTGGCCGGGTTGGTTGCCGGCCTCCTTCGGAAAGGACAGCAATGGTTGATATGGAATGGAATGCGTTGGCCCGCACTGCTGCCCTGCTGGCTGCCTTGGCACTGCTGCACTGTGGCTCTGTACCCGAAGAGGACAGTCCTAAGGGGGCTCGTGTGGCCGATTGGGTCACAGTGGCGGCTGACGGCCCACCGACGGCGCGGCGCGAGGCGGCCATGGTTGCTCTAGGTGGCAAGGGCTACTTGCTGGGGGGTCGGGGAGTGAAGCCAGTCGAGGAGTTCGATCCCCAGACTCGGTCTTGGAGGCAGCTCGGCCCGACTCCCTTGGAGATCCATCACTTCCAACCGGTTGTCTTTCGGGACCGTACCTGGGTGATGACTGCCATGACCGGGCGTTATCCGAAGGAGACGCCCCTTGAGACGGTGTATGTGTTCGATCCCTCCGGCGACGAATGGGAGAAGGGCCCGGCCGTGCCTGCGAGCCGCCGTCGAGGCGGAGCGGGCACGGCCGTGTACGACGGCAAGATCTACCTGGCGTGCGGGATCATGGACGGACACACCAGCGGGACTGTGGCCTGGTTCGACGAGTTTGACCCGGCAACCGGGGAATGGACGCAACTACCCGACGCCCCGCGGGCCAGGGACCAATTCTCGGCGGTTGTCAAAGACGGGCAGCTGTATCTGGTTGGCGGACGCAACACCAGCTATCACGAACCCGACAACTTCACGGCGTTCTTCGACGAGGTCGTGCCGGAAGTGGATGGCTACGATTTCTCGACGGGGGCTTGGTCGACCTTGCCGGCCAAGCTGCCTGTGCCGACCGCCGCCGCTGGGCTTGCGGCTCTCGACGGATCGATCTACCACTTCGGTGGCGAGACAGGGCAGGACCTGGCGCATTCGGACGCGCTTCGTCTCGACACAGCAACGGGGGAATGGCATCCGGCCGGCTCTTTGGTGACGGGCCGGCACGGTGCCGGGACTGCCGGGCTGGACGGACGCATCCATGTGGCCGCCGGGAGCGGCGGCCGAGGGGGCGGATCGGAGCTGGACTCGACCGAAGTGCTGGATGCCGGCCTGTGACGGCGGGCCGCGGTGAAGCGGTCAGCAACCGCACAACACACTCGCAGCCCACCTCTTTGAGATAGCTGGCGAGTCTTGGGCAAACGCGATTGGGTCGGCGATGCGTTCATGATTGACCAGTCACCGACAGGAACAAACCCTACGCTTGCGGTGTCTAGACGGAACTGTGACCAAAACAATGAGCAGGAGGCTGAAGCGCGTTGTTCTGTGGCTAGCCGCGACAGCCGCCTTCGCAGTTCTCGGCGCGGCGGGGCTTCAAGCTTTGCTATCGCATCTCAGCATTCGTAACATCCCTCCCCCGGGCAGACTGGTCGAATTGAATGGAAGGCAGGTCCATCTGCTCTGTGCCGGAGAGGGATCCCCAACTGTGATCCTCGAGGCGGGTGCGGGCTCGCTCGTATGGATGTCCGTGTTCGCCGAGATTGCCCAGCTAACGCAAGTATGCACCTACGACAGACCAGGTCACGGCTGGAGCGAGCCCGCCAGTTCGCCGCGAACTGCTGAAACGATGGTGCAAGAGTTGAAGATGCTCCTGCAAACCGCTGAAATAAGACCACCCTATGTTCTCGCAGGGCACTCCTTTGGAGGCGTGTTGATGCAGTTGTATGCCGCTCGGTTTCCGAATGACTTCGAAGGTGTGGTGCTGGTGGACTCTTCACATCCCGATCAGATCCATCGCACGTCGGATCTGGAACGGCTAGAGAGCCTCGTACTGGCACTAAAGTTCCTAGGGCCGCTTGGATTGGCTCGGATTCTGCTTCCCGCGATGGAGGGTGATCCGGATTCTCGCGACATTGTCGTACGAGAGCAGGAAAGGGAGCTGCTGATGACCAATCGAACGCTCCAGACCGTCGTGAAGGAAATGTCCGCCATGCGCCAGAGCTTGCGAGAGGTTGGGGACAGTTCTGTGGACTTCGGTAACAAGCCGCTCGTAGTGTTGACCGGAGGACAGCGACGAGCAGAGTGGTGGCATCACATGCACGAGGACTTGTCTAGGCTGTCGACAAACAGCGAGTGGCAGGTCGTGGATGGTGCTGGCCATTTCATTCAGCATGACCGGCCCGATGTGGTAGTGGATGCTGTCCGGCGCGTGATTGAGAAGGCGGAAGCCAAGGTCGACAGTCCTTTGCCTTGATCTCGGAATCTGCCGTGCGAACACTCGCTGGATGCATGCAGAGTCCTCCTTGCAAGAGCCGTCACACCGAGCCCAACCCATTGCGACGCGGCAAAAAAGGCCAGAGGCAAAGGACTGCGGTATGCCGCTGACGACGAGTCGTTGGCGACGCAGTCGTACCAGCTGGATGGATGGGGCCATGTAGCAGTGGCTGCCGAAGCGACCACTGCGCACTGGCTCCCCTGTCACGATCCGGAACGGCCGACCGCGCGGCCCTCCGGCGAGCGGTGAGTCCGGACACGCTCCGGCACCGGGATGGCAGCCTAGCCGATCGATGTCAGCCTCGATGCGACCCTCCCGGGTACCGCCTGCGGCTCGCCCGGGGCCGGACAGCATTCCTCCGGGTGGTGCCGAGGGCGGCTGCTCCGGGTCGTCTGCGGCCGGCCCCCGCCCGGCCACAAGTCCGCCCAGTCGAAGCCGCCTTCGCTGCAGGGCGGCGCACTCAGCTGGCGGCGGTGCTGCTCGTCCATCCGCCCAGCAGCGGGTGCAGTGTTCTCTCCGCGAGATTGTTGTCCAGCATCATGCTTGGATCCCCGATCGCCACGCGAAGCACTGGCTCGTGCCGCACCAGCGAGGTCAGCATCCGGCAGTGCTCGCTGATCTGACGCAGCCGCGATGGGCGAGGAGAAGATCGCCCCTGTTCGGCCGGATTCCGCTCCACCAACTCTCGAGCCTCCTGCAGCGCCGTCTCGAACAGCTGGTCCGCCTCCCTCTCCAGCCGCCGCTGCTTCGTCAGGTAGAAGATCCTCCCGCACTGCTCCAGCCACCGCTCGGCCCACCGCCGCTGCACATCCTCTGTCGCGTGGGTCAGCCGCACGGCATCTCTACGCTGATGGGCCCAATCATGTGGTACATAACATTATTGAGTGGAGTTGAGTCGGTGTGCAGTAACTCTGCTCCGGCTAGGCAGGGCAGATTCGTTGAAGAGTTCCGCTGCTGTACGAATTCAGGCCACGGCTTCGCGAACCTCGATGGCACGTGGCTTGGGGGTGTCTTGCGGATGCATCGCTACGGGGATTCCTCAGGCTGGTCCCAGCCGCTGAGGCCATGTCTCATCGCATGGCAGGGCGGCGTTGGAGGGCGAGTGGCTGCCCGTACTGCCTGTCAGGACGATCCATCGCGATTGCCTCCTCGCTCAGCCTTCGGCTTTCTTCCACGACTTGGGTCCGTCAGCGGATCTGCCGGCTACGACACCGGCCGCCTGTGAGAGCGACGGGAAGTGAACATCGCGAGTGAACCGGAATACGTTGCCCGCAACCTTGAGGGAGCCCTCGCCTCGCAGTGAGGCGCGCTTCTTGTGGATGTGGTCCGGGATCGATGGCGTCTCTTCTGCCACTGCCTGCGACCCCTCCTTCACAATGAAGCCCTTCGCGTCTTCGTAGCCTGTGGCCCGGACGCCCTTGGTCTCCAGGATCCGCAGGGAGATCTCGTTCTCCTCCAGTGGCTTCTCGAAGAAATCCACTCCGAGAACGGGAAGGCATAGCAGCATGTCGGCCAAGAAGAGTTCGGCGTCCGCCTTGTCGGCGTCGGAGAGCGAAGGCTCTGATTTCCGAACATCGATCATTTTAGCGATGTCACTGTTTCTCCCTGCCGGG
>JAPPMB010000115.1 GCA_028819255.1 Bryobacterales bacterium
GAGCAATTTGAGAAAAATCAGGGCCCTGCTGCCGAAATAATGTGGCTCTGTACACTTCCAACTGGGCTTCTCGGACCGCTTGTGCTCCGCCGACGGATCCGTCACACAACCGGACGCCGCAGGAATCTCAAAGCGAAATCCAGAAACCGGTCAGAACGAAAGGCGCGCACCGAGATTGAAGGCACGGCCGTCGTTGAGCGTGTTCGTGATGCGTCCGAAGTTCCCGCCGCTGAGCTCGTTCCCCGGATTGGCGAACTGTGGCGTATTGAGGAGATTGACCGACTCGATGCGGAAGAGGAAGCGCATCTTGCCGAGCAGCCTCCATTCGCGGGAGATCCCGAGGTTGATGTTCCGGATGCCGTCCTTCCGCTGTGTGTTCCGCCCGATGCTCCCGCTTGCTTCGTGGGGGGAGATGTATCGGAATGCCGACCGTGCCAGGAGTGCTCGGGACGTGTCGGGATGGTCGATCGCCCGCCCAAGAATCGATGGATCCAGGACGTGTGGGCGATCTGCGGTCGCGCCGTCCACATTGCCTATGCCAGGTGCGTCGGAACCGGTGTAGATGGTGAACGGTGTCCCGGTCTTGAGAAGAATCACACTCGAAACCTCCCAGCCGCCGATCATGCGGTTCCAGAGCTGCCAGCGGGACCTCCAGTTGGGAAACCGGTATGAGAGGCGGGCTATGGCCGCGTGCGACTGGTCGAATTCGCTCGGGGCCTTCACATCGGAATGGACATTGGACTCGGTCTGGCTCTGCCCCCTCACTCCGTCACGGTAGGTCGCGTTGTTCGCGTAGTGTGCGCCCAGATCCATGGCTTTGCTGAGCCAGTAGGAGACCTCGGCGGTCATCGCATTCCACTCCCGAACGCCCACGGTGACTCGGCCTGCGTCGAAATACGCCCGCGAACCGTTTAGAATGCGTCGAATCTCGAAGTGGCTGTCGTCAGGACGGCGCTCGTTCACGGTCTTGGTTGTCTGGGCGACTCCTGTGACGGGCCGGGCACGGTTCTCCATCCACACCGAGAGCAAGCGATGGGTTCGGCTGCCGACATACCCGGCTTGGGCGTAGACGGAGTCGAACAGTGCCACTTCCCAGCTGGCGTTGTACTGGTGCGAATAGGGCACCACCAAGTCGGGGTCGAACCGGTTCAGGGCGCTCCGCACGGATGGATCGAGGGCGTTGGTCGCGACGCCTGCCAACGGGTCCGTCAGGTCTGGATCGACGACCGTAACCAGGATGTTTCCGGGAGGGTTGTAGCGCTCCTGGGTATAGGTGGCGGTGAAGATCTCCCCAAGATATAGCCCATAGGCGCCTCGGATCACTCCGAAGCCTCCGGTCCTGTAGGCGAAACCGAACTGCGGAGCAATGTTGTTCCAGTCGCTCCCGTAGGGCAGCTCCGAAAGCCGGTTCACCTCGACGGGGCGGGTCGCCGGTTCATAGCGCAGGCCGGCCGATACGGTCAGGTCTGGCCGCGGCCGCCAGGTGTCGCCAAGAAAGAGTCTCATCCGCCAAAGTCGGAATCCTCGGTGCGTCGATCCGATCGATTGCGTAAAGAGGGTAGGAGTGCCGAGACGGATGTTCGTGACCGTGTCGCGGCCAAAGTTGGCGTTGAAGGCCCACAGGCCACCGTGAACCGAGCTTTCGACGCCATTGAGCTGCTCGCGGCTCACTGCAGCTCCAAAGACAAGTCGGTGTCTTCGCCGGTCGACCGCCGCCTGCCCGGCGTACTCGAGGGTGTTCTGCGCACGATCGAACGGTACGGCGGGCGAGCCCAGCGGTTGCAGCTGCCGCCCCGTCCAGATCATGGGGCCGATGGCGGACTCATCCTGGCTGAGCAGCGAGGTGGCCCGCCGGAACCCTACCGACACGCTGGTGACCACCTGACTGGACCAGGGGCGGCTCCAGGTCATGCGGGCGCTGTGGGACCCCGTCGTCGTATCCGGATTCTGCCCCTTGACCAGCTGAAACGCGTCGACTGACTGCCGCATGAAGTCGTAGTCCAGGCCAATGCGCCCGCCATTCGCTCCCGGTACGTCCAGTTGCCCGCCCGCCGTATCGTTGTCGATCGACTGCGGGGCGTTTGTGTTGTGTGCTCTGGGGTCGATATCGGAACGGTTCGGAGCTTCGTCCGGAAACGAGTCGAGAATCCGGGCGACGAATGCGCGCGTAGCGGGGTCAATGGCCAAGGGCTCGCGCTCGTCTGGACGGGGCATCAGGATATTGCCGTTCACATTCCCCCGATTGCGCTGTCTCCCCGCTCTGACCGAGAGTCCCAGGCCGCCCGGCAGGGGGGCAAGGGCTCTTGCTCCGAAACTGTTGGATCGCGCCGGCTGAACACTGCCGACCTGGAAGAACGATCGCGCAGAAAACAGACTGTTTCCGTGCGTCTCGTACACCTCTGCGTGCCAGTCGCGCACGTTTGAGGGAGCCAGGTGGATTTGACGCTGCGGCGGCATGCCGAACTCGGCGCCGAAATAGTCGCTCGACACCTCGAAATCGCGGACGATCGTTGCGCTCGTCCCCATGCGTACATTGATCTCCTTGAGCACGTTGTTGTCGACCAGTGTGAGCTGGACATTCTCGTTGCGCCGACTCTCGCCGGCCTCCGTGTCGACCTCGCCGAGCAGGTTCAGTTCCGTGCGTGCCTGGCGGCGTTCTTCCCCGGAGGTCCCGGAGCCGGAGGTCGCCTCGTCGGTGCCTTGTTCGGAGGATTGGACAGGCCCAGCCGTTGTTCCGGCGGATTGCCCAGCTTCTGCTGGAGGTTGCTCTGCGGCATCCATTGGTTCCCAGCCAGACAGCATGACGGCCATCAGGAGCGGCCCCGTGCATTGAAAGACTCCGGGGACTCTGGCGGCGATTGGCCGGAAGGCCTTGGAACTGTTCCAAGGCCTGGCCTGGAGATCTGCCCGGGTGTCCTGTGCTTGCATGGTCAGGTGGCTCGAAGCACCACCGGTCTCACGGACAGCCGGTTCTGCAACAGTCGCAGTGGACCAGCTTGAGCCGTGAACCTCCGTTGAGGCCCCAGAATGCAGTCGCTGTGTGGGCTCGGGGGCCTACCCTGTCTTCTTACCTTAAGGCAGGCCTTCCGGAAGCCGGAAGGGTCTCGGCCCGAAGCCGGTGTTCAGAGTCAGCCGCATGAGACTCCCTGACTGCGACAAGGCGGCCCAGCAGAGGAACCAGGTCAGTCGGCGGGTTCGCCACGCCGCGCGATATCGATGATCAGCGTTCGCAACTCCCTGACGTCCGCCTGCACATCGTCGATGCGGGCTTTCAGGTCGTCAATGAGCATGTTGGTCGTCTAGGATCCCATGCCCGGCGTGGCACTGATCGCGCCAGCTGCAACGGGGATCGTGATCCGATCCCCCATCGACATGTGTTCCGCTTACTCCATGGATCGCGCCATGCACACGCAGGGTTTCGTCAAGTGGCGATCTGATGGAAGTCAGTGCCATCCCATGCGAGTTCCAGAGAGCATCGCACTCCCTGAGTGGTTGCGATTGGGCGGCCTCTGCACCGCGAGGCAGAGTGCTGCGAAGCGGGCACAGGATGGGTTCTGTCGACAGGCTGGTTCCGTGTCGCAGTGTGCCTGCGTTCCAAACGTCCACCTCGCAGGCATCCGCTGGCAAGCCCCTGCCGCCCCGACTCTGAGTGCCTGCTGCCAGAGCGCAGCCGAGTGGGCGCCGTTGTCGGACATGGGAGAACTCAAGGGAAGTGGGCATCGAAACCGACACACTTCCGCGGGCCCAAAGAGGGATCGCCCGTGGCGTGCCATGCCGATCCGTGCACTACTTCCGCTCGTCCGCTCGTCTCGCGAGAAAGTCCTCCACCTTTCTCCCGATGCTCCAGATCTCGACATCGGCCAACGGCCATTCGGGAAACACTGCGTCGTGAATCGCGAAGACTTCCTCTCGACTCCGGATTCCCAGGACATCCAGCAGGACTCGAATATCGGCATCGTCCGTAGGTCGATTTGCTCGGATCTTCATTGCGAGCAGGTATTTCGGCGACGCGCCGCTCACGAGCAGGTGCTTGTGAGCCCACAGGACCCTCGCCTCCTTGTCGCCTGTCGGAGGCACCAGGCGAACGGACTGCGCGATATGGTCATTGAGCCACGACGCCGGCCAGTCCTTCTTCGCCGCAACCGCCGACACGCACTCCATGACTCCGCTCCGACCCCTCTCGATCACCGCATCGATGTCACGCGTCATCCGGTCCGGAACGAACGTCATGGCCATTGCTGCGCCACCGACCACATATACGTGCCCATAGATGTTTCTTCTCTCCAGCTCGTCGGCCAGCGCTTCAAGCCCTGCGAAAAGGTCATCACGAGAGAATTGCCGCATACCAGCGATGGCCCCCACGCTCATCCAGATCCTTGCCGTTCACCAGCACTCCGTGCCGGTGAAACGCGCCCGGCGACCCCGTGATCCACGAGAACGGATTCCTGCCCTCGCCGAGAACTCGCCACGGAATGTCCAGGAACCGCTCTTCCTCGTTCACCCACTCCGGCACTGCCTCACCATGCACGATTGCCAGGTGCTCTGTCACCGCGGCAAGCAGCGCATCCCACTTTCGCTCGGTGAGGGGTGGTCGCTCCGTCAGCATCCATCTCCGCACCCCAGGTGAGGCCGCGTGGAAATACCGCGGCAGATCGTGAATCATCATCCGGTACCGAAATGCGTCATCGACGTCCCGCTCAAGCCGCCTGGCATATTCGGCCACGCTCCAGAACTCGAATCCCATCCTAATCTCCATTGTGCGCCCACAGGGATCGTTCGGTCGATCCCTTGTCTTGCAGGCCTGCAAGAGAGGCTCAATCCCACCAGAACTCGCGTCCGTGCAGTCAGCGGATCTCGGGGCCGGATTGCGGTGATTCACAGTGGCGCTGCTACGAGGGTGCTTGGCCATCCAATAGGCACGCTGCCGCTCACTCAGATTCGATCCCGAGCTTGCGCGTCGGACTCCGCCTGTGTTCGAAGCACTGGTCGGCTCAGCGGCAGAGCACCGAGTCCGCAGAGATACCCACTGGTAGAGTGAGGCGCAACGTGGCAGACTCCCCTGAGCGGCCGGACGCCGGGCCCGTCGCCGAGACCGCGCGAATCGATGCAATCGACGTCCTGCGCGGCGTCGCTCTGCTTGGAATCCTGGTCATGAACATTCAGTCGTTCGCCATGCCCCAGGCGGCCTACTTCAACCCGACCGCCTACGGCGACCTCAATGGCGCGAACCTCTATGTCTGGCTGGCCGGCCGGATGCTCGCCGACCAGAAGTTCATGACGATCTTCTCGATGCTGTTCGGCGCGGGCATCGTCCTGATGGCGGGTCGGGCCGCGGCGACCACGGTCTCCCGCGGGGTGCACTACCGCCGCATGGGCTGGCTGCTCGTCATCGGGCTGCTGCACGCTCACCTCCTGTGGCACGGCGACATCCTATTCCTCTACGCGGTTTGCGGGATGCTGGTCTACCCGCTCCGCCGCCTCTCGCCGGTTCGGCTGTTGGCGCTCGGTACGGCGCTGCTCGCCGTCGCCTCGGTTTACTCTGTCGGGTCGGGCCTGTCGCTGCCGCATTGGCCGGAGGAGGCGCGGGCCGGGTTGACGACCTACGTTTGGCAGCCGACACCGGAACTGATCGAGGCTGAGCTCGCCGCCTTCCGCGGCAACTGGCTCGAGCAGCAGCCCTCCCGGTCCAGCGGGGCGTTGGGGTTCGAGACGGTGTTTCTGCTCAGCTGGGGCCTCTGGCGCGCAGGCGGGCTGATGCTGATCGGAATGGCGCTTTTCAAGATCGACGTGTTCAGCGCGCGCCGCTCGGCGCGCTGTTACGCGGCGCTGATCGCAGCGGCGGCGGTCGGTCTTCTCATTCAGGCATACGGACTCTCCCTCGATTTCGAGCGCGGGTGGACAGTCTGGTCGTTCTTCATCGGCATGCAGTTCAATTACTGGCCGAGCGTCGCGGTCAGCCTCGGCTACGTCGGGCTCGTAATGCTCGCATGCCGCGCGGCGGCACTCAAGCCCCTCACCCGTCCGCTCGCCGCCGTCGGGCGGACGGCCCTGACGAACTACCTGCTGCAGACCATCCTGTGCACCACGATCTTCTACGGCCACGGGCTCGGCTGGTTCGGGTCGATCGACCGCCTAGGTCAGGTCGGCGTGGTTGCCGGCGTGTGGGCCCTCCAGCTCGTCGCCTCGCCCCTCTGGCTGCGCCGTTTCCGCTTCGGGCCCGCTGAGTGGGCTTGGCGGGGCCTCACCTACGGAGCACTCCCGCCGCTGCGGCGATCACCAATGCCTGAGCCTGTGCCCTGAAGCGCAAGACGGCTCCAGCGAGGGGCCGGCATTGCGCCTGGCGCTCCTTCGGGCCGCTTACTGCCGGCCAGCTCAGCCTCGGAGAATCCGACGAACTTGAGTCGAGTGCAGTTCACAGCGCCCCGCCGCCGGATTCGCCGACAGCGCGGTTGCGGGATTTCGGATGCTCCGGGTCAGATGTGCAGCGCTCTGCCGTCAGCAGCGAGCGCCGCTTCCTTGACCGCTTCGGCCAGCGTCGGATGCGCGTGACTCGATCTTGCGATGTCCTCGCTTGAGGCTCCGAATTCGATTGCGACAGCCGCTTCGGCGATCAGGTCGCCTGCTCGCGGACCGATGGCGTGGACGCCGAGAATGCGGTCGGTGCGCTCGTCCGCGAGAATCTTGACGAAACCCTCGGTGTCAGCCATTGCCCTTGCCCGCCCATTGGCCATGAACGGAAACTTGCCCTTCCGGAACGCCCGGCCTGATCCGGCCAGCTGCTCCTCGGTCTTTCCGACCGAGGCGACTTCCGGGTGGATGTACACGATCCCCGGGATCGCGTCGTAGTTGACGTGGCCGAAACCCGTCACGATGCGCTCCACGCAGGCCACGCCTTCCTCTTGCGCCTTGTGCGCGAGCATCGGCCCCCGGATCACATCGCCGACCGCATGAACGCCTTCGACCGAGGTCTGAAAGTGGTCGTTCACCTCGATCCGGCCGCGGTCGTCGAGTCGTATGCCGGCGGCTTCGAGGCCCAGACCGTCAGTGTTGGCCTTCCGGCCGACGGAGACGAGCACGCGGTCGCATTCGAACGGTTCGGATCCCTCGCACTCGATCACGCAGTGTTCGCCTCGAACCCTCGCGCCGGAGACCTTCGAGCCGAGCCGAAACTCCATCCCTTGCCGGGCTAGCGCCACGCGGGCCGCTACCGCGAGTTCGCCGTCCATTCCGGGAAGAATCCGGTTCAGGTACTCGAAGACGACCACCCTTGAACCAAGGCGACGCCACACCGAGCCCATTTCCAGACCGATGTATCCGGCGCCGATCACGGCGAGGCGCCTGGGCACCTCCGGGTAGGAGAGCGCCTCCGTGCTTGTCCCGACGCGGTCGCCGTCGAGCTTGACGCCGGGCAGGCTCGCGGCCTTGCTGCCGGTCGCGATGAGGACGTTCCCGGCCCGGAGTTCGCACGTGCCCCCCTCCCTGTCCACGGCGAGCCGGGAGGGCGAAACGAACCGCGCCCGTCCAAGGTAGCGGGTCACTCGGTTCTTCCGGATCAGACCGGCAATGCCATTGGTCAGCGAGGCAACCACCCGGTCCTTGCGATTTAGCATCCGGTCCAGGTCCAGGGCGACCTCCGACGTCACGATTCCGTGGCGCCCAAGACCCTTTCTTGCCTTCTCGTAGAGTTCGCTGGACTCGAGCAGCGCCTTGCTGGGAATGCAGCCGATTCGCAAACAGGTTCCGCCGAGCGCCTTCTCTTTCTCTATGCAGGCCACGTTGAGGCCCAGCTGGGCTCCGCGGATCGCCGCGCTGTAGCCGGCGGGCCCCCCGCCGATGACGATCAGATCAAAGCTCTCCATTGGATTCGGTCGGCCGCGGACCGGGTCGCGATACCGGCTGGCCCGCTCACACCTCGAGCCAGATCCTCTCCGGGCTCTCGACGAGCTCCTTGATGCGCCTGAGAAAGAAGACGGCCTCTCGCCCGTCCACGATCCGGTGATCGTAGGTCAAGGCGACGTACATGATCGGGCGCACCGCAACCTTGCCGTCGATCGCCACCGGCCTGTCTCGGATGGCGTGCATGCCCAGAACTCCGCTCTGGGGCGGATTCACGATGGGCGTCGACAGCATCGATCCGTAGATGCCCCCGTTGGAGATCGTGAATGTCCCTCCGACAAGCTCCGAGAGCTCGATCTTGTTCTGCTTGGCTCGGGCTCCGAAGTCGGCGATCGCACGCTCGATCTGGGCGAATCCCAGCGTCTCGGCGTTCCGCAGGATCGGAACGACCAGCCCGCGTCCGCCTCCGACCGCTATCCCGATGTCCTGGTAGCTGCGATAGACGATGTCGCTTCCCTCGATCTTGGCGTTGACTGCCGGAACGGCTCGCAGCGCCTCCGCCGCAGCCCTCACGAAGAAGGACATGAATCCGAGCTTCACGCCATGCCGCTCCAGGAACAGGGCCCGGTAGCGCTTCCGGAGTGCGATCACGGCGGTCATGTCGATCTCGTTGAAGGTCGTGAGCAAGGCCGCGGTCTGCTGGGCCTCCACGAGGTTCTTCGCAATCACCCTCCGCATCGAAGTCATGCGGACCGATTCCTCCGTGCGGCCGGGGGTCGCGCCGGGAATCACCGCCGGGGGATTGGGGGCGGGCACCGCCCGCGCCTTACGGGACGAGGCCTTGGGCTTGGGAGCAGGAGGCGGATCAGCGGGCTCCCGAGAGGGCGCTGAATCGGAAGGCGCCTCGGCGCTGGCGGCGGGTGGAATCCGTTCAGGGCCCGCTTTCGACTCGAGCGCCTGCAGGGCGTCTTCCTTGAGCACCCTCCCTCCCGGACCGGTGCCTTCAACGCTGGCGGAGGCGATTCCGGCCTCGCCGAGCACCCGTCGCGCGGACGGCATGACCCTGGGCGCGTCGGGGCGTTTCGCCTCGTCGGGCGGCGGCTCGCTGCCGGCGGCGGCCTCCTTGCCCGCACCGGAGGGTGGCGGGAGAGGCGAATCGCCTTCCTCGATCAGGGCGATCACATCCCCGACGGCTGCGTCCGCGCCAGCCGGCGCGAGGATCTTGGCCAGGACCCCGCTCACGGGCGCGGCAAGCTCCATCGACGCCTTGTCGGTGTCGATCTCGGCCACGACCTCGTCCATCCGCACGGATTCGCCCTCGGACTTCAGCCAGGCCCTGATCTGGACCTCAGTGATCGATTCGCCCGGTGAGGGGACTTTCAGATCGACCGGCATCTCACTCGATTCTCTCTCAACCTGCCGAGAACGCCCTCGCGATGACCTGCTTCTGCTCGTGCTGGTGGCTGGCGGGAGAGCCTGTTGCGGGGCTCGCGGACTCCCGACGGCTGACCACGCGCGAGAGGCACGAGGGAAAGCGCATCTTCAGATATCTCCATGCCCCCATGTTGCGGGGCTCTTCCTGGACCCACACGACCTCGGCGTTCCGGAACGGCGCCAGCGCACTGACGAGAGTCTCCTCGGCGAGCGGGTAGAGCTGCTCTATGCGGACGATCGCAGTGTCCGACGCGCCCCTCGAATCGCGGGCCGCATCGAGGTCGTAGTAGATCTTTCCAGTGCAGGCCAACACTCTCCTGACCGAGTCCGGGTCCGGCAGCGGGTCGGAAACGACACGTCTGAACCGGCCCGTCTCCAGGTCTTCAAGGCTGGACGAGACAGCGCGGTGGCGGAGCAGGCTCTTGGGGGACATGACGATCAGGGGCTTCCGCCAGGAACGCAGGACCTGTCTCCGCAATGCGTGGAAGTACTGCGCGGGAGTCGTAGGGTTGACGACCTGGATGTTGTCCTCGGCCGCCAGCTGAAGGAACCGCTCCAGCCTCGCACTCGAGTGCTCCGGGCCCTGCCCTTCGAACCCGTGCGGGAGCAGCATGACTAGCCCGCTCCAGAGATGCCACTTGTCCTCGCCGCTGGAAATGAACTGGTCGAAGATGACCTGTCCGGCGTTGAAGAAGTCCCCGAACTGGGCTTCCCACACGGTCAGCCCGTCAGGCCATTCCAGGCTGTAGCCGTACTCGAAGCCCAGCGGCCCGGCCTCGGACAGAGGGCTGTTGTGGATT
This sequence comes from Bryobacterales bacterium, assembly GCA_028819255.1. Lineage (GTDB taxonomy): Bacteria > Acidobacteriota > Terriglobia > Bryobacterales > UBA6623 > VXMF01. The sequence goes on from JAPPMB010000115.1 coordinate 10,071, forward strand.
TCGAAGACTCCCTGCCGGAGCGAGAGATGCTGCAGCGGCGTATGCGGGAATCCGGTCTCCGAGTCGTAGACGACCGCATGCCGGTGCGAGAATGTCCCCCGCTCGCAGTCCTGGCCTGTGAACCGCACCCGGTGCCCTTGGACCAGCAGGCTTCCGAGCGCGGCAGCCTCAGCCGCCGCCCAGTCCAGGGGGCGCTTGCCCCTGGCCATCTCGCGGCGCCGCTTGAGCATCCGCTTGATGCGAGGGTCGAGGCCGAGGTCGTCCGGGACCTTCGTCGATTTCTCGAGGATCGATGCCAGCGTGGACATCCTCACCCCGGTGTCGACTTCGGCGACCTCCGCGTCGGATCCGCGGTTGTAACCGGTCCAGTCTCCCGTGACCTGGTCGCCGACGTGAATGTAGTCGTCGCTTCTGGACGACGCCAGTTCCTGCTCGAGGTGCTCCCGCCTCTCCTCCGCGATGCGGTCGGCCTCGTCCGACGTGACGCCGCCCTGCCTGAGCAGGTGCTCGAGATAGGCCTCCCGGACGGGCTTGCGCTGGTCGATCACGTGGTAGAGCAAGGGCTGGGTGAAGCGGGGCTCGTCGGTTTCGTTGTGGCCCCTCCGCCGGTAGCCGTACATGTCGATCACGACATCGCGCTTGTACTCGTTTCGGAAATCGACGGCGAGCCGGACCGCTTGGGCAGCCGCCTCCGGGTCCTCGCCGTTGACGTGCAGGATCGGGATCTGCAGCATCTTCGCGACACCGGACGCATAGATGCTCGAGCGACCCTGCTTCGGCCGGGTCGTGAAGCCGATCTGGTTGTTGATGATGATGTGGATCGTGCCGCCGACCGAGTAGCCGGTGAGCTGGCTCATGTTGAGCGTTTCCTGCACGATGCCTTCGCCCGCGAAGGCTGCGTCGCCGTGCAGCAGGATGCAAAGGCCCCTCGTCCGACGCGCGTCGCCCTTGCGGTCCTGCCTCGCGCGCATGCGGCCAACTGCCACCGGCCCCACGAACTCCAGATGGCTGGGGTTGAAGCACAGGGAAGTGCGCAGATCCTCGCCCTGGGAGGTGTGCCAGGATCCACGGTAGCCCAGATGGTACTTGACGTCGCCGCGCCCCTCGTAGAGCTGGTGGTCCAGGTCGGCGAACTCGCGGAATATCTGCCGGGCGTTCTTGCCCATGATGTTGGCGAGGACATTGAGTCGCCCGCGGTGCGCCATTCCGATCACGATGTCCCGGACTCCGTGGTCGCCTGCCCGCTCGATCAGCAGGTCCAGCAGCGGGACCACGGTCTCGCAGCCCTCCAGCGAGAACGACTTCGCGCCGACGAACTTCTTCTGGATGAAATCCTCGAAGATCGTGGCGTCTGTGAGCCTTGTGAGGATTCGAAGCTGCCTGGCCTGGCTGAGCTGAACCCGGTTTCCGGACGGCTCCATGCGCTTCTGGAGCCATTCCCGGATGCCCAGATCGTCGATGTGCATGAACTGCACGCCGATCGAGCGGGTGTAGGTCTCGCGCAGGCGCTCGATGATCTGGCGGGGGGTGTTCAGGGAGCAGCCTGAGAGCGTTGCCGGCGAGATCGGCTCGTCCATGTCCTGGGGATGGATGCCGTAGAAGGATGGACGGAGTTCCTCAGAGACCCTGGTCGTGAGGTCCAGCGGGTCGATGCGCGCCACCATGTGTGCGCGCACCCGGAAGGCGCGGACGATCTTGTCCACCAGGTGCTGCAGGCCGGCGGCAGACGGGCCCGCTCCGGCTGAAGTCCTCTCGGGATCGCTCCGGGGCGGTTTGCGGGCCGGCTCCTGGAGTGCCGGTGCGGTCCAGGACGGTGTCTGAGGTGTCGGGTCGCCACCGTCCGAGAGAGAGGCGAAGTAGTCCCGCCAGTCGGCCGAGACGGACATCGGATCCTGCTGGTAGTCGGCGTAGAGGCCTTCCACGAACGCGAGATTGACTTCGTTGGGCCAGTTGTCAATTCTCGACATGTGCTGCGGCGCGATCCCGTCTCGGAGAATTCACTATAGACGAAACCCGCGCCGCTCGGCCGCCCACCCGCAAGGACGGGATCCGTCGCGCTGACGGAAGGTCAGCCTGTCCTGCCCGTCAAGCCCCCGGAAGGCGGAGGATGAACATCTGGCGCGTGCCGTCGCGCGTCATGCCCGGGAGGAGCAGCGTGTCTCCCGCCCGATTCCACCGGGGGGCCGGGTCGCAGCGCAGATTTCCGGAGACTCGTCCGAACAGGTCGTAGCCCCCGGCGCGGTATGTCATTCCCGTCCGGCGGTTGTGGATCACGTAGTGGAGCTCGCCGTTCTGCTTATAGCCGTTGGCGAGCCATTCAAGGTCTGGAGAGAGGGCGATGTCGCCTTCCGGATCCGGGAACAGCTCGGAATCCCCGATGAGGTTCACCACCTTCTGCGAGTCGACGTCGTAGACGGCCTGCCGTCTAGCGATCGAGCCGATCATCCGCGATCCCGCGTCCCATTCCGGATGGCCTCCGATGTGCGTTTCCTGCTGCCTCAGGTCGGTGCCGTCGCGGGCGATTGTGAATGAGGCGTTGAGCCGGCCCGGGCGGCCGAAGTTGGCGCGCGCGAAGAAGAACAGGCGCTCGCCCGTTCGGCTCCACAGCGTGTGGTTGATGAACAGGGGCATCGAGTCGATTTCGGGCCGCGCCCTGCGCACGGCCTCGGCGAGTTCGCGAAACGAGACCATCAGCTCCTTCTCACCGGTTGCCACGTCGACGAGGAATACGCCGTCGTCATCCGGAGCGGCCATCCCCTCGGTCCAGTCCCAGGCGCCGGGGTATCCGGTCACCAGGCGCAGGCGGGCCATTCTCGCGTAGTTGATGCCGGCGAAGTGCCTGCCGTCGAACGTAACGCCGCCATTGCCGACCGGAGTGTCCTCGAACCGGTACTCCCGTACGCGCCGGCCCTCCGCAATGTCATAGAGGACGCAGAAGACCTTGCCCGTATCGGGATCCCGGTCGTTGAAGAAGAACTGGTTCTCCGGATCGCGCGGATTCCAATACAGCATGGTTCCCTGTTGCACGTTCCAGCCCCGGGTGGCGTCCACCACGCGGATCTCGTAGCTGTCCTGCGTATCGAGAAGGATGATCTCGGCGATGTCGTCCGGATCCGGCATGCGGTCCACGAAGTCTGTCCGCAGCGCGACGATGTAGCGCCCGCTCTGGCTCCAGGGGACGGTCCCGACATGGCCGATGTAGCCAAAGAAGTGATTCTTCGGTCCGAATGTGATCTGCTCGCGCTCGATTCTGACCATCCCGGACGGGCCAGGCCCGCCCGGGCCCGGTCCCGACTGGCTGCAGCCAGGGCTCAGGAAGACCGCCGCCAAGCCTGCGGCCAAGGCGGTCGCCGCCCAGGTTCGTCGAATGTGGATCCAGGTGCGTGATCTCATCTTGTGCGGATAGATCCAGCATAGTCGCGTCTGCCCTCACCGCTCGCGGGCACCTGCGACCTTGACCGGCCTTGAGCGCCTGCCGGCCGTCCCACTTCCCGAGATAGGATGTGGGTTCTCCCGGGCTCCCGGCCGACGGTCGGGTCCCGGGCACGGACCTGCCATGCCGTCGTTCAAAGTCCAGAATCCCCATTTCGAGGCTGACGTCCGGAAGAGCTTCTCGGGCCAGTCCTTCATGACCACGATCGGCGCCGAGCTGTCGTGCATTTCCGCCGGTGCAGTCGAGATCTCCCTTCCTTTTCGAGACGACCTGCTGCAGCACCACGGCTACCTCCACGGGGCGGTCGTCGCCGCAGTTGTCGACACGGCATGCGGGTATTCGGCGTTGACGCTGATGCCGCCGGAATCCACGGTCCTAACAGTCGAGTACAAGATCAATTTCATGTCGCCGGCAAGAGGGAGCGCGATCGTTGCGCGCGGCCAGGTGGTCAAGCCTGGACGCAACCTGACTGTCTGCTCTGGGGAGGCCGTGACGATCGCCGGAGGAACGGAGAAGGCCGTGGCGGTCCTGACAGCCACGATGGTCAGAGTCAGCGGCGGGCCGCGCCGGCCGCCGCCAATTCAGAGCCCGATGGAGAATCCGTGATCGAATCGGCCGTTGAGGGCTGCTCCGATGCTCATCGAGACCGACACCCGATCCTCGACACCCAGCGCGCGATAGATCTGACGGGTGCGGGCGTAGGGGTCCGGCATGCTTCCGTAGAACGTCAGACGGCGCGGTGCCACCAGCGCCGCGACGTCGGGCAGATCTACATGGCGCAAGGCACCGAGCAGAACCGGTCCCTCCAGATGGGAAGCCGGCACCCGCACGAGGATCGCCTGAGCGATTGACTCGTCCATGGCAGCGGCGTACAGCGCCCAGCCGGCGGCCGGCCCGATCCCGCTGACCGCGATCCGGCGATCGGCCCCGACTCGCGAGCGAAGCGCCTTCACAGAGGCAAGCACGCTTCCGATTCGGATCGTGTCGACTGTGCTTCCCGTGTGCATCGCGTTCCGCAGGAGCATCTTCCATTCGGACTTCGACCAAACCTGGGCTCCGGTGCCAGGGGGGAACACCACCATCACCGGGTTGTTGCCGAATCGTGAGAGATTGCGCAACAGCAGCCGAACGGCCTGCGTGTCCTCCCCGGGAGAGGCAACGTGCAAAAGCGCCGGGCCGTCCGGATCTTCGGGGACCCGGATCAGTGTCTCGATTTCAACTGCGCCGTCGTAGTCGAAGGCGACGGACTCGAAGCCGTCCGGCGGGTCCAGCCGGCCGGGCCTCGTCGCAGCAGGGGCGGCCTCCTCGGGAATTGCCCCCAGGACCTGATGTCGCAGGGTCTGCAGCAGGCTCTCCCGTTCGCTGCTCCACCGGCTCTCTCCGGCCCACGACAGGGGCTCCGGGCCCGGAACGAAGAATTCATGTGCGCGAAAGTTCTGCGCGTCCGCGGGCGGCGAGCCGCCGAAGACTGCCAGGTCTGTGGGATCGATCGCCTGATAGCCGGTGTCGATCTCCCGCTCCTCGCGCTCCATCAGCCAGCGGTCGAGCCACTTCACGGCTTCCGCCCTGAGCAGATCCGAGTCCTCGTGGCCGCTCTCGACAACGATGTTTCGGAACCTGTCGGGCGCGTCGTAGGACGAAAAGAGCGCTGCCATGGAGCCCGAGAACTCCTCGTAGCCCGCAACCGGAAACAGAGGGTCCAGCCGTCCGTGGGCGGTGAGCAGAGGTCTCGGTGCAATCAGGGCGCCAAGGTGCGTGAGATCGTGGCCGCGGAAGTTCACCGGGTACATGCAGTCGCAGTGCCGCCGCTGCGTGTTGTCCGGCACGGTGACCCCGTATGTGGCGATGCCCATGATCGGGACGGCGACCTTGATCCGCGGTTCGACGGACGCCGAGAACCAGCTCATGGCCGCTCCGCCCGAGCGGCCGGTAATGGCGAAGCGGTCGCTGTCGATCTCAGGGCGGGTCTCCATGTAGTCGAGGGCACGGATCACGTTCCAGACTTCAAGACCGGCAGGGCTGTAGGCACGCGTGTACCACTCGTACATTTCCTGGTTCAGGACGCCGTGGTGCAGGGCGGCCGTCTCAGCGATCTGGATCGGGTCGATGACCATGGCGGCGTATCCGTGGCGCGCCAATGTGTGCCCGTGCCGCTGGTACGACGTCTTCGCCCCGTGCGGGGAATAGGCGTGGCCGCAGACGTAGACGACGCCCGGCAGAGGGCTGGGGCGATCGGCGGGAAGGTACAGGTTGGCAGTCACGTAGACCTTCGGCATGCTCTCGAATGCGATCTTTTCGACCACGTAGCCGTCTCGCTCGATGCTGCCGGTGATTCGAGCGTTGAGCGGGGTCTTCGGGCGATCGGCTGCCAGCCCCAGCATTTCCCTGAGTTCATGGCGCCGCTGATCCTTGACGGCATCCCAGGCTTCTCGGGAACTTGATTCCGACTTGGCCCGATCGGTGATCTCGCGTGCCTCCCGTACGAGGTAGGCCATCAGGCCCTTGATCGAACCGTCAGCTGTTCCGGAGTCGCGGTCGGGCGGCACCGCTGCGCATCCCACCACGACCGTCGCGAACGCGATCACCGCACTGACTGATGCACGGTCTGGAACTTTCATGCTCGAATCGCCTCGTATCCTCTTGCTGGAATTCTCAAGCGGTTCGCATCAAGCGATTCCTCGACTTGCCCCGCCGTGTCCGCCGGGGTCTCCTGCTTGATCCGCAGACGGCCGGGGTCTCGGCGCAGATGCATAGGCTTCCCAAACGTGCATCGGGGCTTCCGCCTCTTCCTGCGCGCACCGAACGGAGACTCCCGATCGACCCCGCCACGTCGACTTTCCATGAAGACGGTATCACGCCCCGTGACGGGTTCCATGCAGCACGCCGGCCTGTGCCGGACGCACTACATCGGCCTGGCCCCACGTCACAGGGCCCGTGGCGGAAGCGGCGCAGGCCCACAGCCTTTCCGCAGCATCGGGTCCGGAGTCACCGGTTCCCATTGTCGTCGTGAACGCGAGCCTTCCAAATCAGCGAACCAACTGATGCGGGTCAGGAACGCAGGTGGGTGTTGGACGGCCGATCGGCGATTCCGCTGCAGTTGGCGTTGCGGCGGAGGCCGAGAGCCGCAGGTTCCCGTGCGCGAGAGGCTTCCCTTGCGCAGCCGGAGCTCTCGGTGACGGTAGGGAAACAGGTCCGGAGCTCGGACGCACCGGCTGCGGTCAGCAGGCATCCTCACATCCCGTCCGCAATCTTCAATGGAGCCGGCGAGCGACGCCCGGGCTGCTTTCCGCGTGCGGAGAATCTTGCCAAGCCGCCGGACGATGCAGTGCCGCGTTCGGCTGGGGCTGTGGGAGGCGCCGGACGGAACCCGGGGCTGGCGCCGCCGTGCGCGATCTGCTGCTGCGCAACCCGCGCGTCTTCACGGTGGACGGAACCCAGTTTCGCTTTGAGGCGTTCGCGGTCCGGGGGTCGCGATTCGCAGCGGTCGGACGGAACGAAGATATCCGTCCCTTGGCGGGCACCAATTCGCACCCGTCCGGAGACGGAGCCGACGACATGATCCCCTGCCAAGACGCTTGTGGCGATGGAGGGCTCCGCATCCGCACGTCTACGCCTCCCACCGGCGGCGGCAGACGGCTGGCTAGGCAGTTCGATTCCGCCCAACGAGCAGGAAGAGCCGCAAGTGGAAGCCTGCGACGATCCCGACGCCCATGCCGCATTCGCGATTCAGGCTAGGATCTTGGCGGAACTGAGGACGGAGAGGGTCACCTTCGACCTCGGCACCGACGTCAGCACGCCATGGGCGCCACACGCCGAGATGGAGGACATGGCAGTCGCCAACACGACACCGCCCCGGGACATCGCGGTCCCGGCACGCGATTCCGCGGACCTGCTGCGCCTCGCCGCCGGCACGACCGCGACGGGAGAGCGCGCGCACTTCCTGGCGCTCGGTGCCAATCCGCCGGACGACATCAACCACACGCGCCGAATCGTAGCCGTCCATCTGAGCGGGGAAGAAGCCGATCGCTCCACCAAGGGACAGTGACAGCCTCAGGCGCGGGCTGGAGGACTCGAAGTCATGTTTGAGCTTCCCCTGAGCACCACCCTGCTGTTCTTGGGCTCTCCCGTGTTCTGGGTCCTCTACACCGTGATCTTTCTTCTGGCCACCCGGAAGTGGAGTCGGATGAGAGACGGACCGGAGGATGGGTCGTGAGCCCAGCGAGCGTCTCTGGGCTGGCCCTCTACTACGTCGCCGTGCTGGGTATCGGCTTGTGGGTGGCCCGCAAGCGTGCCCGCGCCAACCTCGAGGGCTACCTATTGGGAGGGCGGACTCTGGGGCCGCTGGTCACTGCGCTGACCCTTCAAAGCACCTCGATGAGCGGCTTCATGTTCCTCGGCGCCGGCGCTCTCGCCTACACCGAGGGTTACTGGGCGCTTTGGTACGCGGCCGGCGACATCGGCGGTGGCGTTGTCAACCTTTCCGCGATTGGTCGGCGGATGCGGAAGCTTTCGCAGCTCACCCGATCGCTGACTCCGATCGAGTATCTCGAAAAGCGCTATCCTTCCCCCGCCATCCGGCTGTTCGCAGGGACGCTGACGGTCTTCCTGCTGGGATCCTACGTACTCGCCCAATTCATCGCCGGTGGCAAGGGGATGGCCCTGGTGACCGGGATGCCGTACTCCCTGGCCCTTTTGGCGGCGGTTGGGGTCATTCTTGTCTACACGTTTGCGGGCGGCTATCTGGCGGTGGCCTATACCGATTTCTTCCAGAGCATCGTCATGCTTGTCGGACTCCTCGCCATTCTGACCGTCGCGCTGACGGAAGCAGGCGGCCTGTCCGGCGCCAACAGGGCCATCGCCGACCTGGAGCCCTCCCTGCTTTCGGTCTGGGGCCGGGATCTCCGCTACCAAGGCCAGTTCGGCATGGCCTTGGGCGCAGTGCTCATATTCTCAATCGGTTACATGGGGTGGCCGCACGTGGTGACCCGCCACATGGCGATGCGACGTCCCGCGACAGCTCGTTTGGCGGGTGCGTACGCAACCGGCTGGAATCTACTCTTCGTTCCAGCCCCTTACTTGCTTGGGATCCTGGCCATCGTGATCGTTCCCGATCTGACCGATCCGGAGATGGCGATTTTCGAGGTTGCTCAGCAGCTCCTGCCGGCCGCGGCCACGGGGATCGTCATGGCCGCCATCATGGCCGCAATCATGTCAACAGCGGACTCACTGCTGTTGCAGACCGGATCGATCGCGGCGCGAGACCTCTACGAGCGCTTCATCAATCCGAGCGCTTCCGAGCGCCAGATGGTCTGGGTGTCTCGGCTGCTCGTGTTTGCGATCGGGGTGGTCGGCTACGTTGTCGCGGTCTTCCAACCCCCGTCTGTGTTCGGGATCGTGGTCTTCGCCACCTCCGTGCTGGGGAGCGCTTTCCTGCCTGCCTATGTCTGCGCGGTCTGGTGGCGGCGAGCCAACACCCCTGGAGCGCTTGCGTCGATGGTGGCAGGTGCGGGAACAGCCTTCATTTGGCAGCTGGCCGGCTTGGACGCCTCGACCGACCTTCACGCGATGCTCGCCGGCCTGCTGAGCTCGACCGCGAGCATGATTCTTGTGAGTCTTGCGACTCAGAAAGTGGCGCCGACGCCAACAAGAGTCCTCGAGTTGTTGGACGAGGCGGCGAAATGACATGCGACGGCTGCTGCCTCGACAGCACATGGGCGCAGAAGGAAACGCTCCGCCAATGGCATCGCTCGCCCAACGGAACTGCATTCGCCGGGAACTGAATCGGGATTCGGCTGGACTAGAGACCGTGCGCCCAAGACCCAGCGTACAGCCCGCCGCGGCGGGCACTGAGCGCGGCGCCTTGGGAATCGTCCCACCTTCGCTTTGTAATCGCCGCACCCTGCCGGGACGGCTTGCCCAGCCCCCTCGGGCGAGGCTCCCCGGACCGCTCCCGGCGGCTCCGCAAGACGTGCGAGCAGGTCTCTACTCCGATCAGGCTCCTCGCGTGCCGCCAAACAATGTGCCTGCGGAGAACACAAAGCTCCTTGCCGTCAGTCGGTTGGGGCGGCGGCGAAGAGTGTGGATTGCCGGTTCCTAGCTCGAGTCTTCCGTGTTCGGGAGTCTGAACTACTTCCCTGGTGCTAGGGCCCAACTGCCGCCCATCCTGCACGTGACTGACTAGGCACGGCTCAGATGTCTCTCTTTCCCCACTTGTTAACTCATCTACGTCTGGCCCATGTATGACCTAATACATGATCCGCCGGTCCGGAATCCGCCTCTTCTGCCTATGTTTTTGGTATAGAATCTACTACTTGCCACATAGGGTCTCCATTCACTTGATATGACCTCTCTCAATATGCTACCGTGTGTCCTAATTTGATGGCGAGTATCATCAAGAAGATCATCAACGGCCGCCCCTACTTCTACGCCCGCGTCTCCCGGCGCGTAGACGGCAAGCCCAAGATCGTCTCCCAGACCTACCTCGGCAGCGCCGACAAGATCCTCGCCGCCGTCCAGGCCGCCAAGGCCGCCGCCCGGCCCGTCGAGGCCAACGTGCGCCAGTTCGGCGCCCCCGCCGCGCTGCTCGCCCTCGCCCGCCGGCTCCAGTTCGCCGAGCACATCGACCGCCATGCCCCCCAGCGCGGCTCCGGCCCCTCCGTCGGCACCTGCCTGCTGGTCGCCGTCCTCAACCGCTGCCTCGCCCCCTGTTCCAAGGCCGGGCTCGCCCACTGGTTCGCCGGCACCGTGCTGCCCCGGCTGCTACGCCTGCAACCCCGCCAACTCTCCAGCCGGCGCTTCCGGGAGCGCATGGGCCGTGTCCCCTTGGACGCCATCCCCGCCATCGAGCGCGACTTCGCCGCCGCCATGGTCCGCGAGTTCGACCTTGACCTGCGCCGGCTGCTGTTCGACGCCACCAACTTCTTGACCTACATCGACACCTTCGACCAGCGCTCCCGACTGGCCCGGCGCGGCCACAGCAAGGAGGGCCGCAAGTCCCTGCGCATCGTCGGCGTGGCGCTGCTGGTGACCGGCGACTTCCGCCTGCCCCTGCTGCACCGCACCTATTCCGGCAACCGCCCGGACCCGCCCATGTTCGCGAGCCTCGCCGCCGACCTCGCCCGCCGCCCCGAGATCGCCGACGGCACGCAGCGCGTCACGCTGGTCTTCGACAAGGGCAACACCTCGCGCGAGCACCTGGAACGCGTGCGGCAGGGCCTGTTCCGCTTCATCGGCTCGCTGGTGCCCACGGAGCACCCCGACCTGCTCGCGACTCCTCCCGACGAGCTGCCCTCGCTGGCCGAGGCGGGGCTGCCGGGCGTGCGCGCCCGCCGCCTGCGGCACGTGGTGTTCGGCGTCGAGCGCACGGTGCTGGTGACTTGGAACGCTGCGCTGGCCGAGGCGCAGTGCGGCACGCTGCTGCGCGAGATCGCCCAGCGCCGCCAGTACCTGCGGGCACTGCAGGGCCGCCTGCGGCGCTGGCGCACGGGCAAGGTCCGCGGCGGCCGCAAGCCGACCGTGGCGGGCACGCAGAAGAAGGTCGACGGCTGGCTGCGCGCGCGGCACATGCGGAAGCTGTTCCGCGTCGAGGTCAGCGAGGAGGACGGTCTGCCCAAGGTGCGCTACCGCTTCCAGCGGCGCGCCTGGGAGAAGCTGCAGCGGACGCTGCTGGGCAAGACGCTGATCTTCACCGACAACCACGACTGGAGCGACGCCGACCTGGTGCGGGCCTACCACGCACGCCACCGTGCCGTGAGGGCATTCCGGCAGGGGCAGGACACGGACTGCGTCGCCATCCGGCCGCAATCCCACTGGACGGACCAGAAGATCGAAGTGGATGTGCTGTGCCACGTGCTGGCCCTGGCGCTGTGCGGGCTGCTGCAGCGCGAACTGGACGGCCAGGGTGTGCGGCACTCCATCCCCGCGCTGCTGGGGGAACTGGGCGAGATCCGCGAAGTCGAGGTCCTGTATCCGCCCCGGCGGCAAGGCGGCCAGCCCACGATGCAGACGACCCTCTCGAAAATGACCGACGAGCAGCGCCGCATGTTCGATGTTCTGGGCCTCGGAGACTACACCGCATAGAAATTTCGATCGGCGTGTTAGGTCATACAAGCGTCCACGCCTATGTTGTCGCAAACGCGAGGGCTCTTGCGTGCAAATTGCTTCGACTTGGTAAGTTCGGGCTAGGGCTTGCTTCGGAGCAAGCTGGCCATGCCTCAGGTTAGGGAAGCCATCCGATGGATAGAGCAGAACGGATGGCGGTTGGTCCGAATCAGGGGAAGCCACCGCCAGTTCCAGCACCCCGTCAAACCTGGTCGGATGGTCGTCCCCGGAAAGCCAGGGAATGACCTGCCTCCGGGCACTTGGAACAGTATTCTGAAGCAATCAGCACTCAAGGAACAAGCTGAGCCATGAAGTACACCGTCTTCATTGAGCAGACCCCAAACAACTATGCGGCCTACGTGCCGGACCTGCCAGGATGCGTGGCGACTGCCGGCACTCGCCAAAAGGTGCTGGAGGAAATCCGAGAAGCCATAGAGTTTCACATAGAAGGCATGCGCGAAGACGCCGTACCAATACCGGAGCCGAACTCTACGGCGGCAGTGGTGGACGCCACCGTCGCGGCAGCGCGGTAGGAAACTGTCCGGAGGCCACTGGTGGGGAAGATTGATTGTCCACGAGCTAGAGCAGCTGCTGGCGAAGCATTCACCTGTCGCAAGTTTGTCGGATACCGGTCGATCTCGGCCCAATTCCAGCCTCTTGGGCACCTAGGCTGGTGATTCTGAGCGCCTTGGAAGGGCGGTGCTTCCCAGCAGCTGCGAATCCAGTTCGGCGCGGGGGCGCCCAGTGCCACCGCCGCATCCCGGGCGCTGGCATACTGCGCCCGGACAGGAGGTTGCCTGTCCGCAGGAGCCCTTGCATGCCCGAGCAGCGAGTTGCGGTGCCTCTCGGGACTGACGTCGAGAACGGCAAGGGTCCCGAATGGGTGAGGTATCCCGAGACTGACGGCGAGCCCATCCCTGACGGGTACTACCAGAGAGACACTCTGTACGGCATTTTCCATGCCCTGTAGGTCCACCTCAAGGGCAGCGACATGTACTTCGGGGTCGACATGTTCATCAATTACCGCGAGGGCCGAGAACCGAAGGCCGTGGCGCCGGACGTGTTCGCGGTGGTGGGCGTGCCGATGGAGAAGAACCGCGTGTACCGGCCGTCGCAGCATGGGGGACGGCTGCCCGATTTTGTGATGGAGGTGCTCTCGCCCAAGACGCGGGAGCACGACCTGACAAAGAAGAAGGACCCGTACCGCCAACTGGGAGTGGAGGAGTATCTTATCTTCGATTCGGAAGCGGGCCCGGGGGACCGGGCGATGTAGGCCTACGAGTTGGACAGCGGGGACTACGCGCCGATGCTGCCGGCAGGCATGGTGAGGGGCGAGGAGGAGTACGCGAGCCGGATGCTGGGGCTGGGGTTCCGGCGAGACGGGGAACGCGTCCGGGTCCGCAACCTCGACACGGGCCTGGACTATGCGTGGCCCGAGGAAGACCACAGGGACGCGGCCGACCGCAGGGTTGAAGCCGAGCGCAGGGCCGACGCCAAACAGCGCGAGAGGGCGCAGGCCAAGCAACGAATGAGAGCCGAGGCCGGGAACCGCCTGTTGCTTCAGCAGATTGCGGACCTTGAGGCCAAGCTGAGTACGAAGCCGTAACGCTCTTGGCCGAACACCTACGCGCCCAGCCCACGACTGTCGACAGGCGGCGTAGTGTCGCGGGCAGCTTCTGAACCGTCGTCGGACTGTCGTAGGAGGTCAGGCCGGACCTGTCGGACATTGAGGATTCCTGTCGGATTGTCTTGTCGCCGGAATGACCGGAGATTGGTTGCAATCCGGGAATTCCCGGCAGGGTAGCCATGGATCCGGGCAGGGCCCGCGAAAGGCAACGGAACTCTTCGAGGCCGGGTAGAGGCGGGTCGCGCAACACCGGCGGACGCCTCCCATCTCACTGCGCCGATACTACCTCTGGCCAGAATCCCAACTCCGAACTCCCCCTTTCTCCTTCCGCCGGCAGAATGTTCCTTCGAGGTCGAAGCAAGGTCTGCGCCATCTGCAACAAGGACTGATCGGAATCAATTTCAAGCGTCGCGGCCAAGGTCCTGCCGCCGACGTCTACCTGAGAGAGCCGGTGGAGTGTGTGGGAAGCGCAGTCGGGCGGGAGTGACCGTTTCGCGCAGGTGCGTCGCGTCACGCGGCCGCCCTGAATCGTTCGAAGCGGTGCTCGAGCCGCTGGGGATCCGGGTTGTCTTCCGCCCTGCCCGGCAAGCGGATCCGAGAGCCGTCGACACCCTTGAGGGCGTCAAGCATGGGTCCGTCGTGCAGTTCCAGCAGCCTTTCCGACACATGCACACGGTAGTCCGGGTCGATGCCGATCAGGTCGCTGTCGTAGGCCGTGTGATGGATTTTCGACAGCGGCAGTCCATTCTGAACCGTTGGCTGGCCCAGCTTCTCATTCCGGTCCTCGACGATGTGGGCCGCGTCCAGGAGACTCCTCTCGGGGAGTCCCGAGATCGCGCATTGCCCATCGTAGGCGTCCAGTACAGCCTGACGAAATAGCGACTGGTGCAGCCTCTGGCGGGTCAGGCGCATGGAGTAGCGGCGCTCGACTTCGCTCTCGGAGAGGCTGGGCAGCTTTTGATCGATTGTCGGACTCCCGAGAGCGAGATTCCCGGGGCACACCCGGCACTCCGCGGCTACGGGATCCCAGCCATTGATGAAGGCCGGAACGATCGGCTGGTATCGGCCAGGAGCCAGGGGAAAGAAGTAGATGATCGGAATCTCTTTCTCCCAAGCGTGCCGCATCAAGGCGTTTCCATGGGCTTTCGGCCCGCCGCCCTCAAATGCGTACGGGAAATGGTCTCGCTCTTCGAATGCCGCTTGGTTCGCCTGGTGCTGGTCGTCATACCAGAACTTCCGGCCAACCCTTGGAATCACTGTCTTGATTGACCACCGATTTTCACGGCGTTTTTTTCACCTAATCGGAGTTACCCCCTCGCTT
>JAPPMB010000086.1 GCA_028819255.1 Bryobacterales bacterium
CCTCTTATATTGGCAACGGTGGTAGGGAGCCAAGCCAGCAGGCGTCGTGCAGACAGCAGCGACGCATCCTCGCGCCCCGTGTGGCCCAAGGATCCGGCCCTGTCCGGAGAGTCCTGCCTTGGTGCGCAGTGGTCTGAGCCGTACCACCCAGTTGGCGAGCCCGTGTCGCACGCTCACACGAGCGTTGCGCATGGGCCGCCCCCGCCTGCCTGCAGGCGGGACATCCTACAGTTTTCCCCCGCCTCGCGGCGGGGGGCCGCCGGGAAGCCTGGCCAAGCCTCCCGGCGGGCGGCGGGTCGGGTCGTTCCCACCTGGATCCTAGGATCGTGCGTGAGCTTGATCGCCCGCCGCAGCACTTCCTGCCCGACCTGAACGGAAGCGTGACCTGTGAATCGCATCCAAGAGGCTAGGAGCGCAGGAAGTCCACCCGGCCATTTGGAGGATACCAGCATGCACACCACTGCATCCACAGCCCCCGAGGTCACCGTCGGCATTGACGTGAGCAAGGCCAGGCTGGACGCCCATGTCGAGCCGACCGGCGCCGCGCGCAGCTTCGACAACGACAAGTGCGGCCGCCGCGCACTGCGCAACTGGGCCCGCCGGGAGGGCGCGAGGCGGGCCGCTCTCGAACCCACCGGGCGCTTCCACCGCCCACTGCACCAGTGCCTCGCCGACGCCGGCATCGAGGTGGTCGTGGTCAACCCGCGCCGCACGCGCAACTTCGCGCGCTCGATCGGCAAGGAGGCCAAGAACGATCTCACGGACGCCGAGGTGCTGGCCGTGTTCGCCCGCCTGCAGCTCGGGGAGGCGTCCGAGCCCAAGGCCGAGACGCTGCAGCAGCTGGCGGACCTGGTGGGAGCGCGACGCAATCTGCTGGAGTCTCTGGACGCCCTGCGGAAGGCTTCCCGGGAATACTTCGAAGATGCAGCGAACAGCATGCGCCGTTCCATCGAAACGATCAGGGAGGACATCGCCGGCCTCGACACCAGGATCGCGGCCCGGATGCGGAGCGAGGAGGGTCTGAAGCGGCGTTCGGAAATCATCCGGTCGGTGCCCGGCTGCGGGGTCGTGACGGCTGCTGTGCTGTGCGCGGAGATGCCCGAGCTGGGCGCCGTCGGCCATCCGCAGGCCGCCGCGCTGGCGGGCGTGGCCCCCTTTGACCGGGACAGCGGGCAGACTCGCGGGACGCGCAGGATCCGGGGCGGCCGGCAGCCTGTGCGCAACGTGCTGTACATGGCCGCGCTCTCCGCCGTCCGCTGCAATCCGGACCTGCGCGAGTTCTACGAGCGCCTGTGTGCTGCGGGCAAGCAGTTCAAGGTCGCGATCGTCGCGGTCATGCGCAAGCTGGTCACTCTGCTGAACGCTCTGCTGCACCAGAATCGGGAGTGGCAGCTGGAAGCGCCCGCCAGCGCGGCCGGCGCATGACGGTGCCGCTGTCGGCCACCGTCGGCGCCGGGCCCCTGCCATGCTCTGGCTGCGCCCGGAAACGGACGCGGGCTCTGCTGGGAAGCAACCCGCCAGGGATACGGGCGTGGCGGCTGACGATCGCCCCTGCGGTGGCCTGACCGCTCCGGCTGCAGGCCGCCGCAGCCCCCCAGGCAGGCCATCGGAGTTGCCGAATGCCTCAGAAAATCCTGGGGGGAGGCGACCGCAGGGCGCTAGGGGGGCAAAGCCCACCTCCCAGCAGGAAACGGTGGCTGGCTGCCTTGCAGGCTGCCAGCCACTCCTCGATCCAGCATGCCTCCGTGCTCCAGCACACTCCCTCGCAGACCCCGCCCAATCCCTTCGAAACCCCAGAATTCTCGCAATTTCGGGTTGACATCCAAGACGGAAGCTCACGCTTCATGGCCTAGCTTCGAGTCTTTGTCCCAACAGGCCATGGTTCCGCGGGAACTCCCTTCTGGAAATACGGGCTGCCCAAGCGCCCTTTCCCCGTCGAGAGGTGCCGCGTCCAAGGCGGGCCACTGGTCCTCCATGCGCTGATCGCGCATGTGAGGCCCAATTCCGAACTGTCTCGCAGCTTGCCGGAACCGGGATCGAGGACGTATTTCATCGCCACGCTTCAGGATGTGGTGGTGACCCTGTCCAACGTCGACCGGCTCGCCCGGGTCTTCGAGGATGAGATCGACGACACCAATGGGACTGCCACGAACTACGATCCCTACGACTTCTTCGGATCCGTCAGCTCGAGAATCCGATTCGGATCGACCGGCAGCAACGAGCCCGCAGCGTCGAACATCTCGGATACGGGCCTATTCGCTCGCACGCCCGACAAGACACCCCGAGGGGACGACATTCTGCTGCGTGGAACAGGGACGTTTCGCGGCGACACGGTGGCGGTGGTCGAAGCCCCGAGCGGAGCGACGGCAGCAACGGCCTCGAAACTCTACGTCGGCAAGATCGAACTCACGGCAAGCTTCTCGAAGACCCAGGTGACCTGCGCCATCACGGAACTGATGGACGAGGACGGCGCGCTCTCGAGGCCATGAGTTCGGATTCGTTCCGCAACGAGACCGTCGGGTCCATCACCCTTCCTTCAGCTGCAGCTTCCGATGACGGCGAGGCGTTCTACGAGGTTGAGGATGGCTCGGCAACGGTTTCGTTCGGCGCGGCGAGAAGCGGCAGCGTGACCGCCCCGAAGCTCCCGAGGCTCACCGGAGACGGCGGGAAGGTGATCGGTGCCACGAGGGCAGCCGTCGGAAGCACCGGATTCGATGTCAATGTCATATTGACCGATGCCGGAGACGATGAGAACACGAACACGCTGTCGAATAACGTGCTCGGCATGACCCATTCCGGAGATCTCCTGATGGATCTGATCGACTGGTACGACGACAATCCCAATGGCTGGACAGACGACCTCGACGATCTGCACCCTTCCAGGAACGTGGCCATGCTGGGGGACGTTCTGATAACAACAGCCCGGACCGAGAACAGACGGCTGTGAAGTCTTATCGACAGCTCGTCCGAAAGGAACAAGTTTGACGATCCCGGGACCCACGGACAGCACAAGACCGGAAGCGGTGACGCGCAGACGGACGTCAACAGCTCCTATCTGACCGGCCGTGCTGCAGCTGCCTTGGGGCTCGTGTTCGGCGGCAGCTTGCTGGAATCTTCGAAGACGCGTGTTCGCGTACACGCTGAACGACGCTCCCTCCGCCAGCGACATCTCCGACCGGGGCGAGGCACGTTCCGCGGAAGTGCTGTGGCGGCGGTTCCCGCCATTACCCTGGAACAAGAAGGGGGTGACACCCCACTCCGGGAAGAAATCTACGCACAGCATTCTTGACAAGTGCCCCCCAATGGCCCAATGCACTTGCCGTTCCCCACGCATGATCGCCGCAGCTCTCGGATGGACCTGGTGTTCGCGGGTCTGCACGGGTCCGAGCAGGTGCGGGGACCTGCCCAAATGGTGCGCGACCAGCGCGACCTGAGGGATGTCGCTGGCCTGCGTGCTGGGGGAACAGGTTGCGAACCTGCATGTCTTCCGCCGTATGGCGGGGAAGGTGTGTCATGGGAAGCCTGCTGGCCGGTATCAAGTGGGATGCGCTGTGCCTTGCAGCGTGTCCATCCTTCCGCAACGGAAGCCTCGAGGCGAGCCCGGAACCCGGCCCCGCGGGATGTGGGAGGACCTGACCAGCCAGGGCAGCTGCCTTCCCTCCAGGCCGCCTGTGCCGCGAAGCGGTATGGTCCGTCATGCGCTTGAGGGTTTGCCGCAACACCGCCTCGCCAGTTGTTCCGAACTCGGAATAACGTTCACAGGTCTTGCTGAAGGACCAATCGTAAAGTGACCGACCTTGGTCGCGAGCCTCAGCTGCTGAGGATGTACATCCCTCCGTAGATTGTCAAGTGGAACCCCTGAAGGAAGTCCATTCCGAGGAGAACATCGTGGTTTCTGGGCTCGTAGGGCAGGCGCGCGACTTCCATGTCCATCCCGCGAAGTGTTCGCTCAAGGGTCACGTCGCCCTCCGCGCTCGTGACCGGTGTGTTGATCGGAATATCCACCGTGACGCGATACTTCTCCGTGACGACGGAATCTCCAGTCACGGGAACGATCTGTGTGTTCCCGATCGCCTGCAAGCCGACCTCTTGCACCACCCTGTCGGAAACCATCGTCAGCTGCGCTCCGGTGTCCAATAGCGCCCTGTAGGACCGCCGGCTGCCGACATTCGCCTGTGAAACAGCGATTGAGGCTATGAGGATGATCTGGTTTTCCCTGATCTGGTCGCTGAACGTCGGCATTCTCCCGACTCACGATCCAATGTGCATCGTGAGGATGCCGAGGGATCTGGGCTTCTCCCCGATAGTCTGAATCGAGAACTTGCCTAAGCCGAACTTCTCGCAGCCAATGGAGTAGGCATCTCCGCTGTCATTGTAGATTTGAACGATCTCTCCGTTATGGAGCAAGACTGTCCGCCCGAGATTCTCCGTCCTGAGGGATTCCTCCTGCGCCTTGAAGACCGCCCAGTTCTTCGCCAGTTCGGTCTTCGGGCCGTCACCATGTTGGGGCATCGTGGACTCCTTTCGATCCTAGTGTAGGGCACGAGGGGCGTTGCTGGGGAGAGACGCGGAATAGTCATCTCGGGTCGCACTCTAGCTGGGAGTGTCGGAACAGCTGCGTGCGGCGCGCCGTACCGGCGCGCGGGCACTTCCCCTCCGACAAGGCCCCCACCAAGCTCATCCGCATGGCCCTGCGCAATGTGGAGCGCAAGTGGAAGGCGCCTCCTCCCTTCCGGCGCTAGGCCCGCCGCGAGTTCGCCATCCTCTTCGGAGACCGCTTCCAGGTGCTGCCGCGATGATCCGCCCGAACCGGCCAACCGCACCCGGGGCTCCGTGCCCCGTCCTGGCGGAAGACATCCCCGGTCCGCTTCTTTCTCAGCGCGCAGCGCGCGCGATGTGGTCGCCGCTCGCTTCTCTGTTACTGCCCGTCCGAAACCCTTCCTGCCGGTGCGCTGCAGTGGCAACCGATGCGCGGGATATCTGACAGGCTCGTCGCCCCACGTCCGAGTCGGCCTGCTTCGCCCACCGCCGAACCGAGTCCGACGACATCCCGAACTCCTCGGCAATCTCGCGTGGCCGGCGTCCGCTGACCTGTGCCATCTGCACCGCCTTCTCCCGGAACTCCGCGGGATGCCGATTCATGCTGCCTTGCTTGCTCATCATCGGGCGCCTCCTTGCGCCCCACTCTCACGAGCGCTTTGCCCCCGCCGGAACGCAAGACTGTCCGGGGAAACGTGGTAGCTTCAGCCAGCGGCTGTCCGGACTGCTGGACGAGGGACCCCGTGCGTCCCGGGCCGCACTCTTTCAACCCCGCCCCGCCGCCCCCGCGGCACGCACAAGCCGTTCGTCACGCCTCAGGCTCTCCCGCGGCTCCCCGCCCGCCTGCGCGAGCGTCATTGCGCAGCACGATGGGAGCGATGACTTTCCAGTGGGTGTCCACGTACCAGATTCACCTGCTGAATTCCCGTTACGATGGCAATGGGCAGCTCCCGGAGTCGCGGCAAACAGGCAGGACTTTCGATTCCATTGGAAGGTCGAAGGTGGCCTGGCTCCATCAGTGTGCTGCGATGAGGTCGCTGGAGGCGACGCAGGGGCACTTACATGAGAGCAAAACCGTCTGCTACACGACCAGGGAGCGGGGACTTCGCTATGAACAGCGAACTCCTCTCCCGAATGCAGAAATTCACAGCCCGCTACGCAGGTAGCGCAGCCACCTTCCGAGGACGGCAGAAAGGGACGGTCGAAGCCGCTCGCGAATTCCTCGGAGGGCTTGCCCTGGACCGTTTCGTAACATCCGATCCCGCCCGGTTCCGGCGCGAACTGAACTCCGTCACGGATGCCTTGACTGATGTGATCCCCGGGAAGGAATGGGGATTCGCCCGGAATGCTGTCAATATCTTCCTGCGGGACTGCCTCTACAACACCTATCTCCGAGAGCGATACGGTCTGACCCGGGCCGAACCGTTCATGGAAATCGCCCTCGGTTGGGCCGTAGCCGATGCTCTGCGGAAGCGGGACCGCACCCTTCCTGCCTGGACCAACACCTACAGCCTGGACAGGTACACGAACCATCAGTACCAGTCTGCCGCGGATCGGATCGCTGGAAGGAAAGGTTTCGCTCGCGTCCATCTGGACGCTCTGTACTGGACTCGGATGGACTAGGTCTGGATTGTGGGGCTTGTATTGCGCCGGGGCAGGCCTTGGCGCAAAGTGAATCCCTTTCGTTGCGACTGCGGCCGGCCCTTCCGCGTCCCTGCACGCCGGGTGCCTACCGCCCGAACCCGCGGAACCTGGAGTTCAGCAATGCCGCCCATTCGGCCAGTGCTCTGCCTGGCCGCGCGAGTCGGTCGCCATAGAGTCGATTCCCGGGAGTCCGCCGAACGGGAGGCCGTGCGGGACGGCGATGTGCTTCCCGTGCCCGCGCGTGCAAGTCGACACGATCTTGGGTGCGAAGACAGTGCGGTTGTCCCGGGTCGATGCTGTCGGGCTCGGGGCGGGCGGGAACTGAGGAGCGAGGCGCCGGTCCTGTCTCCGCGGACGTAGGGCAGTTGACGATCAAATCAGGTGCCGCTCGCGTGTCGCGGTTGCACGAACACGCGAGACAGCCGAACACGTGTCGGCTCGGAGCGGGCCGACAGCCAAGGGGCCGTTCGGCGCCGGAGGCGCCGTCACGGGCCGGAGGCGTTCCGGCGCAGCGGCAAGATCAACGGCCTTCGGGCCCTTCGTGTCCGCGCTGAACGAGCAACGCCTCTAGTTCTGTGATGTGCGCCCCGACTCGCCGCCGCGCCTCTGCCGCGGCGGTCTCGGCTCTCTTCCCGGTCATCGGTCTATTCGCTTTCCCTCCCTCATGCAACAGGGTAGGGCTACGCACCCGATCGCCCGCGACCTTCGTCTTGCGTGAGTACGCGCACCTGAGACCTCGGGGCCGGCAGCGAGGCTCGTGGTTGTGAAGAAGTCGGATAGGATTGGCCGGTTCGCTGAACTACCCCGACCGCCTCACTGATTCCCTGCGGAATTCCGGAAATCGGCCCCGCCTGCCCAATTGGCTGTTCAACAGGGCGACACTAGCGCGTCAACTCCATCGTGCCTGCTCGTCGCTTGGACCAGGACCTTCCGCTGCGACAATCGCTTCCCGCCGGTTGATTGCCACATGGACAGGTTCTCGACATCTTTCCGTGGCTTGGGATTCCGCTCCTTGAACACTCGACGGATCACGGACCGATCTGGCACTTGCATGTTGGGGAAGATCCTCAAGCCGCTTCTGCGGGCGGCATCATTGGGGCTGGCCCGGACCGCACGCAACACAGCCTCCGGTTCTCCGCCAAGGCCCAGCGAAGGCTGTGCCAGCCATCTTTGCTCGCCGCGCTTGAGACCAAGCTTTGCCCGGATCAGCAGGCATGGCGTCGGCCATGCCTTGGCGAATCCCTGGATGGATGCCTCTCGGCTCGCCTCCGGGCACAGCCTCGTCCGAAGCCCTTCGAATTTCCCGAACGATGGCACTCCCTTGGCATGCCTTCGCACGATCAGCGGGAGAAACCCCACATGGCCTGCGATCAGGTCCACCATGGCCTCCTCCGGATCCTTCTGATCGTGTTCCACGTGCGTCCTTCGAAAGCACAGCCGCATCTGGTCTGTGAGTACCAGCAAGTGTCCGACTTCGTGCCACTTCGTGAAATACGATCGACGCCGCTTGTTGCCTCGGCAGTCGATCACCGACACGTAAGGTTGCTCCCAGGATTTCCTCGCCGTTCTTCTGATGGTGATTCCGTAGACGGAGTCCGAAAGTTCATTGTGGAGTCCGGCGAAGACCCTTTCCCCTCGGCGCGCGTAGCGCATTCGCACTGCGTCTAGCTCTTCGTCCGACCGGACCTCGGCAAACTGCGTGCCGAGGCTGTCCGCCGTGACTGCAAGCAGATCGGTCAGAGTGTGACAGTCGGAGAATCCGCGCAGAATCGAACGAGTGCGGTTCTCGCAGAACCTGAGGATCGCTCCAACAGGGTCTTTGGCGCTGGGAAGGCCCAGGTCCGCAGCCAGAGTCTGGATCTTGAGACTCCTCCGAAGCGACATCCTCGTCCTTAGCCGAACACGTCCCTGATCGCTTGGTGCAGGTTCTTCCAATCGTTGACGCTGAGTTTTCGCAGTTGGGTCCTGCTCCTGCGCGCGATGATTGATCGTTGCGCCTCCAGGACATCGATCGTTTGCGAATACGTGAGGTTGAGCTCCTCCGCCGCCCTGGACAGCTCAGGTGGAATCACGATCGGATCTTGGGTGATTGCCTGTTCCGCCGTATGGCCGCGCAGCAAGTAGTCGATTGACGTGCCCACCGCGTTTGCGATGCCGAGCAGATTGCGGGAACTCAGATTCCTCTTGTTGTTCTCCACGTCGCTGAGAAACCCCTTGCTGAGCCCCGCGCGGGAAGCCAGCTCCTCCTGAGTGAGCGCGAGGTCTTCGCGGATTTCTCGAATCCGGTCACCTACGGTCGGCACAACCATAGACTACCAGTGGTTGGGCCAGACTTCAACCTTGTTCGCTGCCAGCGATCCTCAATGCGGGCGAATGGTCGGTTTGGAGAAGCAGACTGGCCTGCCTGTTTGGGACGGGGCTGTGGAGTCCTGTGTTGGGGACTGGCCCCCGGCATCCGCATTCCCGGTGTCAGGCCGTGGCAGGATCGTTGCAGGACTGGCGATCTCCAGCCCTCAGTTGGTCGGATCCCTCGCCAACCGTCCTCCGTCCTGGATCGAATCTGAGAGCACCAAGGCCCGCCTGGACGCCTGCCGCTTTCCAGGACCGCGAGGCCGCCCAGTTCGCCAGCGCGCGCCACAGACACCCGCGCTGCCCGGGAACGTAGGTGATCTCGGCGCCCCAGCCTCGGTGCGGACGCTCAGTCTTCGTCGACCGCAACTTGTACCGATGGAGGGGATGCTGAGGATGTGGCTGGCCGGAGCATGGCTGGCAGTCGATCATCTCCAGCCTCGTCTTATGCACCAGTCGCGACAGTCGATCCCGGACCGCCACGTGCCCCCTCAGCCGAAACTGACGGCTCGTCCGCAGAATCGCAAAGGACAAATCCCACGGGCAACTCATCTATGTCTCATATCAGCGTTAGATCTTCGATGTTTGATTCCATAGAGCGATAGTGCCGAGCGAAGAATGCACAGGGCCGGCAGTGGCACTGCCGGCCAAGCTCACCTGCGCGTGGTCTCTCTTGATCAGGCTCTTGCAGGTGGTGCGGCTGGGAGTACCCACGCAATCCTCCGCAAACGCCGCTCGATCGCCGGCGCCCCTATCCTCCAACTTGCAGGTCTCCGCTCCGGTGGTCCCGCCGCCTCTTTGCATCTCGCTCAGACAATGTGCCCAAGCCCTTGCTCGCCTTTCGCTCGCACTGGCTCACCTGGTTCGGATGCACCGTGCGCCCCGCCACAATTTGCTGCTCGGCCTTGGCCCGCGCACGGCGCTCATTCGGTGGCCCGCGCCTTGACGAACGCCCGGAGCGTTCAAGCATGCCGGACCTCTTCACCGAATGTTGGACCCGTGGCGGGCGGATATGCCGGACTCGGCTTGGAGCGGTTGCTGTTCAGGCGCAATCGAGATTGAAGGAGTGTGCCATCGTCGAAACCGGCACCCGGAGAGCAATGTCCGTAGAAACCCGGCTCGTGCCTCCGACCTCTCCGCGTTCAGGTTCGCAATACAGTGAGTGCAACGGATCTATAAGATTCTTCGTTCGCAGAACACGTCGCTATATGGTATTCTGAGGGGCGGCATGCTGGTCCTCGGATCGAGACTCCCTCTACCCCCTATGAACGCTTCGGCTCCTTGGCGCACGTTACTGCCTCTGGACGGCTGGCTCGACCCTCCCCTGAGGCGCGATGTCGGAATTGGCGGCCGCACGGTCACGTCATGCAGGTCTGGGCGAAGCCTTGGGGTCGGCGGATCGACTGCCTCGTCGATGCGCATGATGCACATCTCCTCATCCCCGGAGTGCGCACGATGAAACGAACGAACCCCCTGAGAGTGATCAGCATCGACCGAGGCGGTATGCGAAGGCTCTACTCGGCCGCGTATCTCGCTAAACTCGCCAAGAGCTACGAGAAGACACGGGAGGCGGGCCTGCTCGACATCGGGAAGGGATTCGATCTGATTGCCGCTGCGAGCACAGGCGCCATCGTCGGATGCGCCCTGGCCGTGGGAGTGGCCGCGGACCGCGTAGCTTCCCTCTATCGCGACTACGGCCACGAGGTCTTCTCGGCCAAGCTGCCTCGGGAGTTCGGCATCCAAACGTATTGGGCTTGGTTGAAGACTTTCTTCCGGGCCAGTCACCTTAGAGCCGGCACATCCTCTCTGCGTAAGGCCTTCGATCGCTTGTTCGGGAAGTCCGCAGTCGCCTCGATCTGGAAGAACCGAGGGAGCGCGCTCGCAATCCCTTCAGTGAACATGGCGAGCCACAGGGCTTGGGTGGTCAAGACCCCGCACCTGCCCAACAGCAGGCGCCGCGATGAAAACACGGCAGGCCAAGAAATGACGACTGGGTGGATGCGGGTGGCGGAGGAAACTGTGACGACTCCGTTGGGGCGAATGGGAGGTATGCAGTGGACCTATCGCTGATTGGACTGGCAAAGCCGCTTTTGTCCCTTGTGAAGGCTGCTCGAATGAAGTTCAAGAGGCTGCGAGCGGTGCGGTCAGCGGCGCAAGAGCCTCTCCGAGTGCAAACGGACCTGCTGAATCAGAATCTGAAGGAGACGCTGCGTCAGCTCCGCGGAGGCTTCGACGGCGATGGCTGGCGGCGGCGTGGGCTAGCCGCGGTGGAACAAAGGTGGGTGGCACCTGCCTGCGTCAAGACGCCGGCGGGGAAGCGTTGGTTGGGTGAGGTGGACGTGCAGGAAGGAATCATCTCGCTTGCTCGAGCCAATGTGATGGGGCAGTCGGCGGAAGGCGAAGCTGAGACTCGACAGCGCCTGTCGGAGAGCTATTCGAAGCACACCGGAGAGCCGGAATGCTTGGCGAAGGATCCGATCGACGTCACGGTAGCCGCTCTGGCTGCCGGATACATCGCATCAATTCCAGAGAGTCAGCGACCCGTCGCCGGGATGATCCAGGAGGTGCACGGTGGAGTAAAGAACATCAAGAGGCAGCCGGATCTGGCGGCCGAACCGGATGCGGTCGTCCAGAGCATGCATGAAAGGGCTGCAGAGGAGGAGCTATCGAAAATCCTCACTCTCAGGATGTTCGATTTCGACAATGCCGTCGAGCGCGTGGGCGACCTGTGGCGCCGCGTGGATGGCGGCGATCTGGCGGCAGTGCCGGAACCGGTGAGGGCGAGAGTGGGGTACTGGGCGGCACGGCTGCTTGCGTCGACATTCAAAGCTGTCGACGATGCGCGATCGATTCGCCAAGGCCTCTCGAGCGGCGACACGGACGAGAACCTGCACGTGTTGGACGCTCTCATTAGGGCGGCCGACGACGCCGACGGTGCGTTTCGGATGCTTAGGGAAGACCGCAGCCAGGATGCGAGATCCGTCCTGTTGTGGTTGCTCGCGCACTTTCGCGGCGAACGGGCGGCGTTGGAGTGGTGCGCGGACCTCCGACCGAACGAGAGTCCCGAGTACTTCACCGCTAGGGGATGGCGGAAATGGGCTGTGTGCCTGTGTGGTGTCGGGAGGTGGACGGAAGCCGCGGATGGGCTCAGGGCGGTGGCGTCCAATTCCAAATGGGAACCGGATCTGGCGATGGTTGAAGGCTTGGTCAACGCGGCGCTCTTAATACCGACGGAGCGCCGGAAGTTGGTGTTCGAAGGCTTTCCGACCTATGCCGAAGTTGCACCGAATCTCGGTGGTGAAGCGAGGACAAGGCACGCACGGGCGAGGGAGTGTTTTGAACACGTTGTCCGGTGTCTGTCGGGCACGGCTAGCACGGGTCTGAGTGAATTCCTGGCTGACTGGCGCATGTGGGTCGAACTCATGGACCCCGTCACCGCCCGGGCCGACCTGGCTCGGACCAAGGTCCGTGAGCGACTGGAAGGCGGCGACGTGGGTGCAGGATGCGTGTTGCTCGCGTGGGCGTTTGGAATTGAGTTCGATGCGAAGGAGCTGCGCGCGCGGCTGAAACGACACAGACTGCTTGGGGGGCTTGGTGACGAGGAGCGCCGTGCGGAGTTTCTCCTGAACCATAGGTCGATGAGTCCCGGGGACTTCGCCACGTACCTCGAAGGACGGATGGAACGCCTTGACCAGGTGATGTCGAAGTCGGTGACGACGCTCATGCTGTTTGATGCCTTGGTTTCGGATGGGCAGGTCGAGCGGGCTCGGGCAATGGTTGAGAAGCGTCGGCACCATGTGGACGAGGATCTCGCGGCAAGACTGGACGTCGGGCTCGATGCACTTGGGGGGAAGGATCCGAGGGAGCGACTGGAAGCGCTGTACACGGAGTCGGGCGAACTGGTCGACTTGAAGAACCTCGTCAGTCATCTGATGACTGTGGACGACAGGGAGGGCCTACGTCCCCTGCTGCGGGAGTTGTTTGACCGCGAATCGACGCTGGAGCACGCATTCGAAGTGGTCCGCTGCCTCAGTCGTCCGCCCGCGGACTATGGCGCGGTCCTGGAGTTCTTGGAAGCCCATCCGACAGTCGTGGAAGAGAGTGACGACATGAAGTCGGCGTTGGCGTGGGCGCTGTTTGGTATGGGGCGGACTGCGGAGTCGCGCGGGATCAACGATGCGCTGCTGTTGGTTCGGCACAGCCGAAACGACTTGGAGATTGACTTGAAGATTGCAGTTGCAACGGGTGACTGGGAGAGATTGTCGGCCATTGTCGACAGGGAATGGCCGCGTCGCCGCGAACACGAAGCGGAATTGCTAATGATCCTCGCGCGTCTAGCCAGTCAGGTCGGACAGTCCACCGAAAGGGCGATCGAGCTGGCCAGATTGGCGGTCGAAGAGGCGCCGAACGATCCAAGTGTGCTAACCGCGGCGTACGGAATCCACTTGGCGCTCGGACGCGAAGAGGACGCGGATCCCGAGTGGCTGAACCAAGCCCTGGCAAACTCCACTGAGGAGGGACCGATCTGGCGGACCGACTTCCAGCAGATGGTGAATGACTGGCTCCCGCGGATGCGGGAGCGGGACGAGAGAATCTACCGCATGCTCATGGCGGGCGAAATGGCACTCGCCGTGGCGAGTGAGCTTCTGAACACGCCTTTGTCTCGCGTTCTGCTAGCGAGCGAGGGCGAAAACGCTCGAGATGGACGAGGCTGCGCCGTTGTTCCGATCATCTCGGCCATGAGGCCCCGCATGGATCTCGGAGCAGGCTGGACGGTCGGAGTGGACCTGACATCGATCATGGTGCTTTCGCGCATCGGACTGCTGGAGACCACGTTGGATGCTCTAGAGCACGTGAAGCTTGCGCCGGATGCGATGGAACGTCTTTTCGCGGATAGGGCAGCGGTTCGGTTCCACCAGCCGGCGAGCGTGGATTCGGCGCGGCACGTCCGCAGACTGATCGACCAGCGGCGGCTCAAGTTGGTGAGCCAGTCAACGCCTCCCTCTGCCGGGCTCGCCGAGGAGGTCGGGATCGAATTGGCAACCTTGCTGGAAGCGTGCGAAGGTGACCAAGGCGTGGTGGTTTGCGTCAGGCCGATTCATAGGGCAGGGTCCTTGATGCAAGAGGTCGCGGACACGACCGCGTACGACAGATTCATCTTGTCTCCGGCGGATCTGTGCTCGTTGGCGCGTCGGGCCGGTTTGACCGACGCGGATCAAGACAAGCGAGCCACGATCTTCCTAGCCAGCCAAGGCCAGACTGCTGGCAAGGGGCTGTCACAATCGAGCCTGAGCGGTCCGATCTTTATTCACGGCCTAGCCCTGTCGTACCTGCAGTACGCGCAAGTTCTGACCGCAATCGCCAATAGTGGATTGGACCTTCGCATACATCCGAACGTGGCGGACGAGATGAACGCGCTCATCGATGCGGGTGATACCGGCGAGGAGTTGGCGGAATCGATCGAGGGCATTAGGGATACGCTAAGGGCGAACATGGAGTCCGGCAAGGTGACACTGCTGCCGTTGCCGCCCGAGCGACTCCGCGATTCAATTGCACTAGAGAGCGTGGATTCGCTGGCCGGGCTGCTGTTCGCGAGCGGGGAGTGCGATGCGCTTTGCATCGATGATCGATTCGTCAACTCCCGTTTGAGGATCGAAGGTCCAGCCGGAGAGTCGGTTCCCTTGGTTTGCGTCCTAGATGTATTGCGCCATCTCCATGCCCGTGACGTGATCAGCGACGAACAGTACTGGGGCGCCAGACATAAGCTTCGCCAGGCCGGATTCGCAGTCATACCGTTGGAGGCGGAGGAGCTGCTGAACCATCTGTTGTCCGCCGAATTCGAAGATGGGCGGATGCTGGAGAGTGCGGAGCTGAGAGTGATACGCCAGACAGTGAACCGGGTTGACTCGCTCGAGCTGCTCAGCGGCGGCGAAGCACGTGCTCTGGGCGATGGGATGGTGTTGGCTTGCAGGGAGGTCATCTGGAGACTCTGGTCAGATGCAGCGCTCGAAGCGCAGGTCGCGGGGGCGCTGTGCAACTGGGTCTGGCGGCACCTTGGAATGGCGACGTTTCTGCTGTGGCAGGACTTGGAAAGTGACGGTGGGGCGGCGGCCTTCCGTGACGGGGTCGTGAGACGGATGAGAATGGTAATGATTCCGCCGGTTGTGGACTCCCTTGACCGGCGGTTGGCGTACCGCGAGTGGCTGGAGCAGTCAGTGCTCGTGCGGCTGCGGCCTGCTAATGACGATCTCGTCCAGGAGGCGGCAACGGCTATTTTCTCAACCGTCAAGGGAGCGGACAAGGGCGTAAGGGTAGTGGCGGCGGTGTTTCTCGAGTGCTTGCCGGAGGCGTTGCGGGAGCGAATTGTGAACGCGGACCCGGCGTTCGCCGAGGACTGTGGGTTCAGCATTACGCACGGCGTTGTGATCGGAGGAGGACTGAGCATCGCCGAGGCAGATCTCTTAGACGCGGCCAGGACCGTCTACGCCGGAGCCCAGACCGCTCGGCTAGCGGCTGTCGGGGGTACGGGCGCCAGGCTGGCTCGTGCGGGTGACGACGAGAAGCTAGTGGCAAGCTGGACCGACGCCCAAGGGAAGATACATCGGGTTCAAGTTCCTGGACTGACCCTCGTCAGCGGGAACGCCAAGGCGCGGACACAGGTGCTGAATGAGATCGTCGGAAGACTGGGGCCCACGGCCCAAGAGATGTGCGCACTGCACAAACACGCATCCTCCAGGCGATTGACACAAGAAGAGGTTTCCGTGGTCTTCGGCGAAATGACGACGGGAGTGGCGGCCGTCCAGTCTCGGCTGGTGAGCAAGATCGCTCAGGGTCGGCAAGCGGATTTGGCTGACGTCGTGCCACCCTCCAGAAGCTATTGGGAGAGGTTCTGCGGCCCAGTTCCGGATGGCCCGGATGCCGACACGTACTTTCGCGAGCAGCTGATCCCATATCGGAAAGGGCTAGTCGAGTCGAACCTGCGGGTCGGGCTCGACATTTGCTGTCTCGGGGCTTTGCGGGACGATTTGAGCCCCGGCGCTTGGCTCCACGGGATTGACGACGAGACTGTTTGGAATGCACTCACGGCGGTGCCCGTGCAAGGCAACCCCATCGCGCTGCTTGCCGTGCTGGATGTAGCGCTGTATCGGGCTGGGGATGACCGGTTCCGACAATTCGCCGACGACGTCATGGGAATGTTGTTGGACGACCACCTCGGTCTACCGGAAAATTGCGACATATATCGGTTTCTCGAGGTTCTGACGGACTTCGAAATGGACCATTTGGGTTTGGTCGAGGGTGCCGGTAGGTATCCAGGATTCTGGCGGCGGATGTGTGCGTGGATGCAGGCCGGTCTGATCGTTCGGACGGCAGTCGCCTGCCATGTGGTGCCCGAAGTCGAGCACTTTGAGAAATGGTGCAAGCGGCACAAGACGCCGGTGGAAGGTCTGCGACAGCTGGTGGACTGTAGGGCGGAGCCCTTGGTCCTGGGTCACATGCGCCGGACCGGGAGCCTGAGGAATGAAGTGCTTGGGCGCCTTGTGCGTCTAAAACGGCGACACGAGAAGGCCGGTCGACGCGTGCCGAAGGCGGCGGAGATCGAATCTCCTCAGTTACGCAATGGTCGGGATAGGTTAGTACTGGCATCGGCGGTGCCCGGCCCGGCCGAGATGCATCTTCGCCCGCGCGAGCCAATTCCCAAAGCAGTTGCTGACACACTTGCCGAGGCTTGGATTGGAGAGCATCCGGCTGAGGCGCTCGCTCAGACAGCGTACTTGTCACAGTGGTTTCTTCTGGGAGACAGCCAACTAGAGAACGTGCGCGTGGCACTGGCAGCGATTGCGGAACAGGTGGAGGACGACGAATTCGTTAACGTGGCCAAGCAGTTACAGGCTGCAAGCATTGTCGCCGCTGCCGCCAGGGACACGGGGCTGGCCGACTCGATCGGTGCGGCCGCGAGCGGGTTGGTCGGTATGGTGTCATCACCTGAGGATCTGGACTCCGTGATTCGTGTTCTGTTCCAATCGGCTGCAGCTTATGCAGAGGAATCGGAATGGGGCAAATGGCTTGCCACCCGGCTTGCCGAAGTAGCGGAGCGGTTGCCCAAGGAAGCGAGCGAGTGCAAACTATGGCTTTGGTGCTTGCTAGATTCGATGGCCGTTGTCTTACCGATCCGCAGCTGGGTTCACGTAAGAGCGAAGCAGATGGCGGGGGTTGCGCTGGAAGCGGCACCGTAGGAAAGATCTGGGGTTCATCGTGGGATGAGAGTTGTAAGCACCAGCGTAGGAGCGCGGAAACAGATTGGCCCTTGGACTAAACCGCTTCGCGGTACTGGTAGTCGAGCGAGAGGGTTGCTGCCCCCCCTCCCACATCGTCGGGCGTGGGCTTGGCGCGAAGCGTGCCAGGCCGGCACCATGCTGGTCGTCGAACGCTTCGAGCCTGGCGCCCCCCGCCCCCGGAGGACTCTTCACAAACATGCCGGGCTCCATCCCAGCCGCCCTTCCGCCGCGGCCACGCCACCCCTGCGCCTGCCCTCTCCCTCGCGGGCCCGTCCGCGTGGCCGGTTCGCTCCGGCTAGCCCATCGGCCACCATCCCGGCGGCCCTGCCAACGCAGCCACCCCAGGTGCGCCGTGTCCGTGCCGCTCGGCAGCTCCTGCGCTGAGCGGTCCACATCCTCCGCAATCCGTGCATTCGCCATAGGGGCCGTCCCAGCCAGCGGTTCACACCAACAGATTTATTGCCCGCCAGCGCGGTCCGGTGTCCGGCTGCCACGCTTCTGCGCCCGTCTACCGCGCTGACAGGCAACAAATCCACTTCGCTAGCTCACCGCAGGCGGCCCTCCAGTGCCTGCCGGCGGTCCCTAACGGCTTGGCTTCGTTCGCCCAGGCTCTCTGTGGGGAGTGCGAGCACTCACCATGATCCCAATTTCCTAGCCAAGCTGCCTGTTTTGCAGTTCTTGGGAACTGCTACCAGAAAAGTATGCTAGGATTTGACACTGTGTGTCATGTGTGTTGCGGTTATTGTGGAGCCGTAGCGAATGGGAGCGGAACACCGTGATCCGAGTGTCTCGTTCTCCCGCATCCGGTCGCCGGACCTCCGTCTCGACTGCAGCTGCGCGATATGCGCAGCTTGTCGCTCCCGCCCTTCTTGGCGAGGATCCGAATTTATGCGCGAGGAACTGGCAGATCGCATAGTGACAGAGGCATCCTGAAAGGTTGGGTACCATGGAAACAGTTGTCGCTTGGGCTCTGATGGCTGGATTCGTAGTTAGTCTGATCGTTGCCGGAGTGCTTCTAAACAGGGCCATGCAGTTCCGTCACGTAACATCGACGCCCGTTGCGGTGAACGACGGTCACGTCACCAAGGACAAGTTCCTCGAACTTCTTGAGGAAGCCCGGGACTCCATGATCATATACGACGATGGGGACAAGGTTGACGGATCCATCTACATGAATCAAGAAGTTGCGGAATCAGTGCAGAAAAAGCTGGACAGTGATCCGTCGTTCCATATGCAGTGCCTCTTCAACTTCGACGAACCTGATCTTGTGTTCAGGAAGGCTCTTCAAGGCAGCTCGACTCGCGTACAGATCAGGACACATGACCCGCGCCAGCCGAGACTTGCCATTCACTACAAGATCATTGACGACGGAGCCAAGGCGTATCTGTCAAGGCACCGGCCTGGGGAGACCAAGAGACTTTACAGAATCGTTGATTGCACGAACGTTCCAAAGTCCCACTTCAAGCATGTCTCGGACAGGGTGCTAAGGACGTACAGGAATCACTTTCGAGAGGCTTTCGGGGCAGCCGAGGCGAGGGCGAGTATCTGAGATTCCCTCTCAGCGCCGCTAGAGAATCATTAGGTAGGATATGGCTGAAGCTTTTCCTCCGATCCATCTGTACGCACTGCTGGCTGCGGCTCTCGCAGTGCTGTCCGCGGGAATCAACCTGGATCGCTCCGGCCAGACATGGCTGAAGAGATGGTATCCGTTTCTGGGGGTCGTGGCGGCAGTGCTCCACATAGGCGTATTCATCTTGTTGCAGCGCTTGTATGATCCCGGAGCTGACTCGCATCTAGTCCATGTAGTTGTACATTGCGGAATCCTTTTTTGGTTGGTCATTGCAGGGGCCATGGTCTATGCGGACCGCCTGTCCGGCATTGCGAAGAAACACAGTTCCACCCTTCCACCTCTGGATCCGGAACCCGACGGTTCATAGGGGTCGCTAGGAAATCCCGTCGTCAGCGAGGCACACGGAACGCGAGTTGCTGGCGAGCCTTGTCGCAGCGGCGATCCTGTGCGTCGGCAAACTTCGCTGGGAGGATGCTTCCGATCCCAGCCGAGGACGGTGCGGAATAAGGCGGTCATGCACTGGTGAGTGCGCCGGCGGGCGGTCTTCCGCCAGCGCCGACAGGGATTTGAGCCTCCTCGGCATCCTTGCTGACGCGGCGCGTCGCAGGCGACGAACGGCTTCTCGTAATCGCCTCTTCCGTAAGATTCATGGGTTCAAGCGAGTTCCTCCTTCTTGCAGTAGTGTTCTCCCTGGGGTGGTCCGGGTTATTTAGACAGCCGGTCGGCGATTTCAAGGTGGACTTCGCCCTGTTGACTGCTGCCAGCCTTGGCGAAGTCCACCTTGACTCACTGTCCCCAAAAACCGGGACCACCTCACTGAACGCAATGTTGAAAGGCCTGGGCATCGAGAAGGGAGAATTCTAACGTGAGGTACGCATACCCGTGTCAAATCGCCTGATACGAGGACAACGAGTTCGTGGTTTCGTTCCCGGACGTGGCCGGGGCGAACACCAGCGGGAACGACCGCGGCGAAGCGCTGGAGATGGCCGAGGACGCGCTATCGGTGGTACTCGCCGGGTACATGAAGCTCCGCCGGTCCATCCCGGTTCCGAGCGCGGTGGTGGACGGACAGGAAACCGTGGCGGTCAACCCGGTCGTAGCCGCCAAGCTGGAACTCTACTCCGCCACGCGGGACCAAGGCATTACCAAGCGTGCCCTAGCGAAACGACTGGGACTGTCCGATACGACCGTGGGCGGTCTGAACGATCCCGACCACCGCTCCCATATCAGTCAGGTCACCCGGGCGCTCCGTTCGATCGGACGGAACCTCGTGATCGAGGGCCGTGCGGACCCGGTTCGCTAGCGCGCTCGCAGTCAATTTCCGTCCCAACGACCACCCTGCCACTGCACCTCGTCTCGCACCACCCCGAAGATGCAGGGGGATTGCCAGGCTCGAAGCGTTCGACGACCGTCATGGTGCCGATCTGGCCGGCGGAAACACCTACCGGCTGGTGCTGGAGGACGGCGTGTGGTCAGCAACGTACGTTCCCCGCACCGTCGTGGTGGCTCTGGGCACTTCGGAAGAAACACTCTTCGTCACACTGAACAGGCGGTCCGCAGAAGCGTTCTGTCTGACACACGCGCCGGATGTGCCGATGTCCCGGTTGGAAGATGCCCTGCGCCTTTCCTTGGAAACGTTTGTCCATCCGGGCACCGGCCGGATCGGGCACGCCTTCCGGTTCGAGAGTGGCGGGATCGACGGGGCCATTGAGATCTTCCTGTGAAGTCGAACCGGTGGTTCTCCGAGCGAAGAACACACCTCGCCGCTCCGAGGCCTCGCACGCCTCCCGGTCCAGGCGTCCGCAAATGGCGTCGTCGACCGCACGCTGCAACTGCTGGTGGACCGGGAGCGACGCGAACCGCTTCGAATGCACCTGTCCGCCATCCTGTGCGATCTGTTTCCGAGTGCTCCGGCATCCCCGCTCGGCGGCATGTGACTTCATCCCCCGGATCCAGGCTGTCTGCAAGTAACCGGAGCGGGTGGCGGGCGCGCAACCTGTCAGGCTTCTGGCAACACATCGCGACGGGTCAACCCCCTGGCAACTTGAGAACCTTGCGTTGGACCGGTGCTGTTCTTCAGGCACGGGCGTGTGTGAAACGGGACGCGCCATTCCGTGCGGCCGCAGGCTGATCGACTGGAGTGGCTCCGCTACCGCAGGAAAGAGCGCGGGCGGTGGCCGAAGAGCTGACACCGGCTGGACGGCGGCTCTTCCACTGGGAGCCCCGGAAGTTGCGGAGGGGAGTCTGTGGAGGACTTCCGTCCTTGCCGCAGCGTGTATCGAATCGGCCCGTGTTTCGCGCAATTCGATCCCGACCCGACCCGCCGAGTCTTCGCGTTGTTTCACCGGGTGACAAGCAAGGGCCGGCGTCGACCGGGCTTGCAGCGGAAAGGAGCGTTCCGAGGCCTCCGGCAGCGCCGCTTCGTTCGGCGTGAGCGTCGCGGGACCCGCGAGGAGCGTCTTCGGGCTGTGTGCCGGCAGCCTCTCCGATGTCCGCTTGCTGGTCGCCTTCGCCTGCTTGCTCGCCGACACTTGCGCCTTTCCCGCCGCCGCTTTCGCGCCGCCTTCCGGTCCTGCTCCCCGAACCGCAGCGGCGCCAGCCGCCTCAAGCGCCGTTCCGCGAAGTGGGCCGGCAGGCGCCAGTGTCGTCGGGAACAGGGTCGAAGGGGCCTGTGCGCGGTCGGACCTGTTCGAGCGTCGTCGCCGGCTCACGGACGATTGGGCCGAGTAGGTTGAGGGAGGCCGTGTTGAACAACTTCCGTTACCGATCAGGCAGAACAGGGAGTCGCCGGCAACGCATCGTCCTGACCGCGACTAGGAGCGCACCGAACCCTGCCTCCCCGATCGACCGGACCGGCCGCGCAGTTGCGGTCAGGGCGGGAACGGGATCAGGGCACGGACATCAGGCGCACGAGATCGAGCGGGCAAGGGCATCGAGCGGGACGATGAACACGGCAGACCCGCAGAGCGACGAAGGCGATCCAGGCGGTTAGGAGGACGAGTCAGGCGGCACGATCAGAGAAGACCTCGTAACCGATCAGCGGGAAAAGGGGCAGCCGCCGGTTGCGACCCCTGCGGGAACGACAGCAGCGGCTGCCGGCACCGGCTGTCCTTGGGCCGCGTCCCGGACTGCGTAGCGGACACGTGCCGGCCAGCAAGTCACTGTGCCGCCCACCGGCCGCGGCGGTTGCGTGCGCCGACGGTGGATCCATGCCCGGAAAATGCGGTCGAGCTTGCGACGCGCACGGTGGCTGCGCAGAAGGTGCGGGAGCGGAAGCCACAGCGGCCACGTCATCTCCATGCCTCTCGAGAAGTCTCGGAAGCAGCTGAAGAAGTCGTTGTCGTCGAGGCTGCGCCGAAAATCGCGTCCCAGGAAGGCGTGCGCCGCGATGTTCATTACCAGCGGACCAATCTCCGGTACCAGGGCGAACTCGCCCGCGTCGCCCAGCCGCGCGATCAGGTTCGCGGTGCTGGTGTCCGGATTCCGCGTTCTGGATGTGTTGAGGTCTGTCGGCAGCTCTTCCAGATTACGCTCCCGCCCCCAGGAACCCTGCAAGGAGAAGTCCTGCCGCAATCTCCCGGGTGCTATCGGATTGCTGACTTCCCGGGAGCAGTTCCGGGGTCCTGGAGGATTGCCGATTCAGGCTTGAGTCGCTGATTCCGCTGGAGGGAATCTTCTCGCCGGCCTTGCGTAGTTCGCAGATCGCTCGACGTCGACCTAAGGGACCACCGGTTTCGGAGATGTCCGTGCAACGATGGAGCACCGGACTGACCGGTTCGGTTCAGAGCTGCGCTCCCCTTCTGAACAGGAGTGGGCCACGGGTCGCGACCGGTGAGGGTGGCGAGATCGAAACTCGTCGAGAGATGGTTCGACTGCCTCCCGCGGCTCCATTCCGGTGCTGTACGTTAGCCAGTGGGTTGGCAAGGCAGGATCGAGGCGCGGTCGTCCAGTGCTACCGGACCGGGTCCGCACGGCCCTCGATCACGCGGCTTCGCCCGACCGCCCGGAGCGCCCTGGTGATGTGGTCGATGCGGGAACGACGGTCGGGATTGGTCAGGCGGCCCACGGTAGTATCGGACAGCCCGAGCCGTCCGGCGAGGGCGTGCTTGGTGATGCCCTGATCCCGCATGGCGGTATACAGTTCCAGCTTGGCGGCCGTCACCGGGTCGACCGCCACGATTTCCTGCCCGTCCACGACCGCGCTCGGAACCGGGATGGCCACGCGACGCTCCACGTACCCGGCGAGAGCGCCTGACAGCGCATCCTCGGCCAGCTCCAGCGCCTCGGCGCGGTCGTTTGCGCCGGTGACCACGCCCGCCACATCCGGGAAGGACACCACGAACTCGTCTCCCTCGTGAACGGTGATTTGACAGGGATACGCGTACCTCATTCCTAGAAGTCTCCCTTCTCTATCCTTAGTTCCTTTAGCATCGCGTGCAGCAGGGCCTTGCTGAGTTCCGCCCGCTTGACCATGGTTGACCTTGCCCCCGAGATACAGCCGCCCGTGGCTGCCTGGATGGCTGTTGCCGGATCCTGTAGGGGGACGACGGGGGAGGTTCCCCCGTCCCTGCCTCTGGCTTGTCTCGACCGAGGACGTGTGCGCAGAAGCACTGCTCTCGGTCGGCCTGGTCTCGCTTCCTTCTACCGGATCAGGGGTTGTAGGGGGGCCGGGGCCCCCCTACACCCGGAGGGAATCAGCGAGCCTTGCGAGCGAACGGCGACGCTCAACGACGGCCGAGGCGCGCCCCCCGTCTTGGATTGATCGCTACTTGTTTGTCGAGGGGACGCGCCTGTGTAGTGTACTCTGGCGCGCTGCTGGCGTGATGTTGGCTTTCAATGCCTGTTAGAAGGGCTGGCGGCATTCGATCAGCAGGTGTCCCATGCGGAGCCGGACGGTTGACTGTCCGGCGTTCTGTGAGGTTGGACCGGTGGTCATGGTGCATGTTATCGGATTGTTTTGTCGGTTGCCTGGCACGAGGATGCGTAGCGATCGGCCTGTGAGCGTGACGGTTGGCGGCTCGTCGGGCGCGGTCGGCTCGGCCGGCGGCGCCGGGATCTCGGTGCCTTCGATGGTGGCGAGGATCCAGCGCCGGTGGTAGCCGACGCTGGCGGCGAGCGCCGCTGTGCTGTTTCCTCCGGCGTGGATCCCGGCGAGGACCCAGCGGCGGCCGACGCGCAGGAGCGTCGGGCCTCCGCTGTCGCCGGGATCGCTGTGCGCGACGTCGGTGCGCATCATGAGGAGCGCGGGATGCAGGCGGTGGCTCCATACCGGCCATTCGGCGTATGCCGGGCGGCGTGCGCCCGGCGTGAGGCCGATGGTCCGGAGGTGGAGTCCGTCCTGTATGGTGAGCGCTTCGGATTCGCTGAGCACCCGTGCCGGCGGCCCTTCGGATTCGCTGAGGCTCTTTGGGAGCTTCAGGAGTGCGATGTCTTGGCCGAAGGACGCCGGCGACCGGTCGTTGCGGATCGGGAGCCAGTTCGGGTGCAGGTGGACGGCGACGTGTCGCGGTCCGGCTTCGTGCGCGGAGCGGGCGATTCCGCCTAGTTCGCGGCGGCTTTGGATGTGCTTGACGCTGAGGTATTTGCGTTGCGCTTCGTCTACGCAGTGCGCTGCGGTTGCGAGCCAGTTTCTGGCGATGAGCGTTCCTAGGCATCGGTAGTGGTACCGGGGATGCGTGATCTCGATGAAGGCGAGGAACGGGACTTGCTCGTTGGAGACGAGCGTCCCGTTGGATAGTCCGCGGCTGTCTGTGTTGTGGATGGTCTCGCCCGTTAGGAGCGGAGCGGATGCGACGAGGGCGAGAGCCGCCAGGCGGCGGGCGAGCGTGGCTGTCCGCCGCCTGGCGCTGATCTTTTGGAGGTCTCTGGAAGACCGGTGATCGGTTGGCATTGGTGCGATTGTAGAGCGCTGACGCCCTCTCCGCCGCCCAGCTCCCGCTGCCCTCTCTGCCGCCCGGATCGCTCC
>JAPPMB010000019.1 GCA_028819255.1 Bryobacterales bacterium
CGGAATCGGCGTCGCGGGAGCCCGACACCGTCGAGTATCCGGAAGGGCACTGGACCGCCCAGAGCCTGTGGCACGGCGACGCGGTCAGGCAGGCCACGGTGGCGCTCCTGAGCCACTTCCGCCGGCGCGAGGACGTGCTCGTGGGAATGGAGCTGAGGGTGTACTACGAGCGCGGCAACAACAAGGCGCACCTCCAGCCGGATCTGCTGGTGGCGTTCGGCGTCGACCGCGGCGGGAACTGGCGATCGTTCAAGGTCTGGGAGGAAGGCAAGGCGCCGGATTTCGTGCTGGAGGTGGCGTCGCCGTCGACGGCGGAGAACGACGCCTGGCACAAGTCGGCGGAGTACCTCGCGATCGGGGTGCGCGAGTACTGGCGGCTGGATCCGGAAGGGTCCCTGATGGGGAGGCCCCTGGAGGGCTACGAGGCGAGCGGGGGCCGGTACGGCCCGGTGGAAGCCGCGGAGTGCGCGGGAAGGGGCAGGTGGCTGCGGAGCGAGGTGCTGGAGCTGGATCTGGGCAGTCGGAGCCAGGACGGGGCGACGGTGGTGGTCTTCCGCGACCCGGGGACGGGAGAGGAGTTCGACGGCGGGGTGGAGGAAGCCGAGCAACTGCGGCGGATCGCGGAGGAGCGGGCGAGTGCCGCGGAGAGTCGCGCACGGGCTGGGGAGGAGCGGATACGGGCATTGGAGGAGCGACTCCGGGACGTTGCAGCTCTTGCCACTCGGCTGGGCCGCGAATCCTAGAGCCGAGTCTTCACATTGCACGGCGCAATTGCCCGTCTGCCATGAGGCCGAGCCTGCTTCCGGCTCCAGATGCGCCTTGATCCGTTGCCTTGCCCTTCTGGCCCGTCCGGACAGCCGCGTTTCAGGCCCGAGGTCACGATGGCGTCTCCTTCGCGCCTAGCGAGTTCTCCGTGTCGCCAGAATTGCCCGGGCTACGGG
This sequence comes from Bryobacterales bacterium, assembly GCA_028819255.1. Taxonomy (GTDB): domain Bacteria; phylum Acidobacteriota; class Terriglobia; order Bryobacterales; family UBA6623; genus VXMF01. Next base: position 942 of record JAPPMB010000019.1, read on the forward strand.
CCGCTCCCAAGGGTTTCGGATGGACGGGTCAAGCTGTGGAAAGCACGGTCAGCGGGAGCGTGGGCGTATCCGGCCCGTCGTGATTGCACCTGCCCGATCTGCGTCGAAGCATGCGCTTGGACCGACCACGGAATTGACGAAGCGGTGCCTTGGGATCGACGTTCCGATGGGAACCGCTACGGCCGGCAGTCCGGACCACTCGGTTTCCCATTGCGTGAACGCATTCCGTCGCACGGTCAGAGCGATTCCGGCAAGCATCGCGGTACGGCGTGACCGGCAGCTCGGAGCTTCTCCTGATCCGCCGCGGCCGGGGCTGTGTTGCCACGCGCACTGTTTCGACCTTGTTCTTCGGATCATTTCGCCCCCAGCCGGGATTCTCGCCACCGAACACAGACAAGCACTACTGCAAGAAAAAACAGGCGGGCCGGACGGCAGGCGGGATGGTTGTAACGGCGGCCCATGGTCGTTGGCGGAGTTTCTCTCACGCTGACGAGGTTCCTACGGCTCGGTCTCGGGATCTCGGGCACATGGTGATGTCAAGACAGATCGACAAGAAAGTACCGTTTCAGGACGAACTCCAGTGAAGCTCATCACTCTTGGGGAAGGCCGTGAGCCGTCTGTGCGCCGAACGGGCCGCGGCGAATCGCGATGGCGGCGCCGGCGGAGTTGACGGATGCCGTCGCGCCACCGCGTGACCAAGTTCCTCCGGCCCGGGGAATCCGGACACGTTCAGGAGGAAGCGCCGAACGGGCAATGGAGTGCGTTGCGACGTTCGTTGCTTTCCAGCTTCTTGCTCTCAACTGGTGTCTCGAGGGGTTCTCGGGGAAACGGCCTTAAGTTCTCCCTTCCGATTCCGCCTCTCGAGGTCTCGTGGGAACGCTCCATTTCGAACGGTCGCGGCCCGCACCATTCGCCAATCCCTGTGACAGCGCAACCTCGACTACGAAAGGGGCGGAATATACTGATTGGCTTCGTGTCGTTTCGCGCTCTCGGATGTGTGTCGGCCGTGGCTGTGGCGACAGCTTGGGGGCAGGCACCTCTGCCATCCCAGTCTCCTCCGCTCCGAGAGGGCGTCACTTGGTCAGCTGTCCCGGACAGTGTTCGGTCCCGCGAGGTGCGGACCACCCTCTTTCGGGGCCGTGAACTCTCCTACGTGGTCATCGACGGCATGGCGGTTCATGGCGGCGACATGGTGCTCGGCAGCGTCCGAGAACTCGAGCCCCAGCCGCCCCTTGTGGGAGCCGCGAAGTCTGCAGGTCCGGAATTCCTGGTGCGACGCGACCTGTCTCCGCACAGCCAGGAGCACCTCTGGCCAGAGGGAATCGTGCCGTATGTCATTGACGGCGATGTGTCCACCGAGCAGCGCCAGAACATCGAAGCGGCAATCCGTGCCTGGAACGACAGCACGGTCCTGTCGCTGGTTCCGCGATCGGCCGAGCCGAACTACGTCCGGTTCTCGAACGTTGCGACCGGATTCTGCCGGTCGAGTGTGGGGATGGTGGGCGGAGAGCAGGGGGTCTCCCTGCCTCCAATCGGGTGTTCGGCCGATGCGGTTGCGCACGAGATCGGCCATGCCGTGGGGCTCTGGCATGAGCACCAGCGCGAGGACCGCGACAACTACGTGACAGTCCTCTACGAGAATCTGGAACTGAGCCGTGCCGACAGTTACTCGGCCGTCCATCCTGCTCTTGGCCCCTACGACTACGCTTCCGTAATGCACTACCACCCTCGCAGCGACGCATGGAATGACAAGGAGGTGTTTGAAACCGTCCCGCCAGGAATGAGCATCCCCTCAGCGGGACTGTCGGCGGGAGATGTCGACGGCGTGGCGCGGCTCTACGGGCAACCTCCGGAATCCGTTTCGGTCACGACCAATCCATCCGGCCTGACGATCGTCGTTGACGGAGTCCAGGTGAACGCACCGGCAAGCTTCCAGTGGAATGAGGGCACCACTCACACCCTTGAGGTCCCGGTGTCCCAGACGATCGACGGATCCCGCTATCTGTTCGGGCGCTGGAACGATGGTGGCAATCGGTTGCGCAACGTCACGGCCGGGAAAGACTCGACCTGGCTGGAAGCGAACTTCATCGTGCAGCATCACGTGGGAACTCGGGTCGAGCCTACCGATGCCGGCACGGTCGCCCTCGATCCGGAATCGCCGGACGGCTTCTACACCGTGCGGACGCCGATTCGGGCCGTCGCGACGCCCGGTCCCAGCAGTACCCGCAGGTTCTTGCACTGGGACGGCACACTGTGGGGCCGCCACGGTCGATCCGCCAATCCGGCGACCTGGAGGGTGGACCGGTCCGGAAAGGAATTCGCGGCTGTTTTCACAGGCAGGCCTCTCTTCCGTATCGAAGCGAATGTAGATCTGTTCGTACTGCATATACGCAACTACTACGACGGCGTCGATGAGCATTGGACCTACGCACCGACAAGTCTCCCGACTGACGTGGTCCGCACCGTGATCGGGCTGCGGATCGACGAAGTTCAAGACGCGCCGCGGGCGAGCCTTCGGCGCTACCGCTTCCAGAGCTGGAGCGACGGCGGTGAGCGGTCCCGAAGTCTCTCTCTGCCACCGAACGGCGGCTCCCTCAGGGCCACATTCACTCCGGAGCATCGCCTCACCACCCATGTTGCAAGCCCCGGTTCGGGCACAGTTGCCATGGCCCCAGAGTCAATGGACACGTTCTATCGGGACGGCACAGCCGTCCGACTCAATGCAATACCAAGCCCCGACTGGGAATTTGTGCAATGGCGTGGAAGCATCGAGAGTCGGGAGTCCAGCCTGTCGATCACAATGGATCGCCCGAAGCACGTCGAAGCAGTCTTTTCGCAGACAAGGGAGGTTTGGTCCGGCAAACCGGTTCAGGTCTCGCTCCCCGCAACGAACTACAGATTCAAGGTCTACGACGAGGAATCCGGGTTCCGCGTCGAGCCTCCATCCGATGCCCGGGAGATACGGATCAGCTACGAATCGACCACTCCCGGCGTCGAAGTCGACCTGTTCGTGCGGGCAGGATCCGAGCGTCTTTTTTGGAATTACGCCGCCGATGGCAACACGCCGGAGTTCCGCGCCGACTTCAGATCGACTCTTCCCGGCAGTACCGAATCAGTCGTGATCAACGCCGACTCGAACCCCCCGCTGGATCCCTCGGAGACCTACTACGCTTCCCTCGTCGTCCATTCACCCCACACTGCGATCGAGGGAGAGATTCGTGCCGAGACTGAACGCGGCAGCTCGTTGCGGCCCTCGATCACGGTCAGCCCGCGGGCCCTTACGTTCGTGTCTCCACCCGATTTGGATCCGGCAACGCAGACGGTTCGGCTGGCAAACGAGGGTGCGGGTCCCGTCCATTACATTGTGGATCTCGACCAGACCTGGCTCTCGGCGACTCCCGGGAGGGGCACGCTGGGCGCCGGGGCCACGGCCGAGATCGAGGTCGCCACTCGCGCCGCCGGAGTCTGGCCGGACACTCATGGCGGCCGGCTCACGATCACGTTCTCAGCGACGAATGGCCAACCCGCGGGAAACGCCGTGTGGGTACCGGTCACCCTTGTTGTCACCTCTTGGAGTCCGCGTGATACGGCCGCCGCCGCGCCGTCCGTGGAATCAGTCCTGAACCGTGCACGATGGGCGCCCGGTGCGGCGCCGAGCGCCGAAATCGTCGTCATCGGTAGCGGGCTTGCGCTCGGCGAGAGGGTGGCGGAAAGCGGGTCGTCAGATGGATCCACGCCACTGCCAACGACGCTGCAGGGGGCAAGCGCGATCGTCACCGACAGTCTCGGCACCGCCAGACTGGCAGGCCTGACGTATGTCCGGCCCGACGTGATCAGTTTCGTCCTGCCGGACCAGGCATCCCTGGGCACGGCCAGCGTTGTTGTCCGGAGAGCGGGCAGGAATTCAGGTCCGTTCCCGATCGGGATCGCCGCAGTTGCGCCGGGTCTGTTCGCTGCGAACCTGGATGGAACCGGTCCCGCGTGGGCATATGCCGTTCGGACACGTTCCGGAGGCGAATCCTCATTCGAGCCGGTCGCCGACTTCGACTCCGAAGCTGGAAGCCGCACAGCGATTCCGATCAGCCTTGGAGTGGAAACCGATGTCGTTTCCCTGCATCTGTACGGCACCGGCATTCGTGGGTGGAGGCAGGAACTGGTAGCCCGAATCCGCGGTACGGATGTTGAGGTCAGCCATGCTGCGCCGGTCTCTGACACCCCCGGTCTGGACCTTGTCGTCCTCGGACCGTTGCCCCGCAGTCTTGACGGGAGCGGCGAGGCGGACGTGGTGCTGATTGCGAATGGACACCCGTCCAATCGGGTCACTGTCTCGTTCGAGTGAATCGATCCCCTGTAAGCGGCGGATGCCTGCACGGCCCAGCTCGCCCCAAGGCGAACCGTCCGAACGTCAGACCAGGCGGCACCGGCAAGGGTGGAGGGCGGCCTCGCGGGGAAGGCCGCCCAGTGCTGCAGTCGTGGGAGTGTCTGCCTGTCCGATTCCCCCGCAGCGTTAGAAACCGGAGACCTCGTGCGACAGCGTTGCGCTCGGAACGGGCCGAGCGAATCCGGCTACGGGTTGGCTCGCTGTCTTCGGGCAAGTCCGAGCAGGATCACCCCTTCGTGTTCCTGCGACTCGCCGGCTTCCTGAATGGCCCCCACCTTGGCCTTCTGGTCGTCCGTGAGCACCGCCTGGACCTTGGCGAGCCGCCCCGCGACCCACTGCCTGCGGTCTCTGCCCGTCGTGCCCTCGGGCGGCCGCACCCTGCGAATCTCGCGGATCTTCGCCATCTGGTCCTGGCTCAGTCCAACCGCCTTGACGGCTGCGGCGATGGCCTCGCGGCGCTCTTCCGGACTCCGCTGGTTCTGCTTGTTCTGCTGGGCGAAAGCCGTCAGCGCCACGGTCAGCAGTGTCGCGCCGACCAGGATGGCATGCCTTCTCATCATCTTGGAGTCGTCCTCGCTTCCATGCATTCGGGACGCAACGTCCCCGCCGACGCTCGGCGAGCGTTGGATCCCAATACGTGGCTGTTAAGACGCCGCCCGCCCGTCCCGGGTTCCCCGGGGTTGTAAAGCGTACGTTAAGGATGGACGAGAATCGCTATGCGCCACGGCAGCTAGCGCCGCGGCCAATGATCTCCCGAGCGCCATAGATGCTTCGACCCTGGCTTTCGAAGTACGTCCGCATCAGGACCTCGCCGATGAGCCCGGTGCAAAGCAGTTGCAATCCGGTCAGAGCGAGCACCGAGCCCGCGATCAGCAGCGGGCCGTGCTCGACCATCACGTGAACTCCCTGGATCTTCTTGGCGATGACATACAAGAGGGCGGCGCCACCCGCAGTGCCGCACAGCACTCCGAGCGAGCCGAAGAAGTGCATGGGCCTGGTCAGGTACCTTGCCAGGAACGAGACCGTGATCAGGTCGAAGAACACCCGGATCGTCCGGCCCAGACCGTAATGGGACTTCCCGGCGGCGCGTTCGAAGCTTCCGATGGGGACCTCGGCGATCCGGGCGCCGTGAAGGGCCGCCAGGACCGGAATGAAGCGATGCAGGTCCCCGTAGAGGCGCAGCTGCGCGAGCAGTTCGGCGCGATATGCCTTGAACGTGCCCCCGAAGTCCTGTAGATCGATTCCGGAGAACCTTCGAATCATCCAGTTGGCCGCGCGCGACGGAAGCCGGCGCGTGAGGAATGGGTCAACGCGATCGGCCCGCCACCCGTTCACTAGGTCGAAGCCCTCGTCGATCTTCGCCAGCATTGCCGGTATGTCCTCGGGCGCATGCTGCAGGTCCCCGTCCATCGCGACTACGACTTCGCCGGCCGCAGTCTCGAATCCGGCGGCCAGGGCCGCAGTCTGGCCGGAGTTGCGTCGCAGGCAGACGGCCGTCAGCCGGGAATCGTTCGCCGCCAGGTTTCGTAGCAGCGGGACGCTGGCGTCGGTGGAGGCGTCATCCACGATGATGATCTCGAAGGGTCGCTCCAACTCCTCCAGAGTTGCAACGAGTCGGTCAAACAGGGGCAGGAGGTTGCGCTCCTCGTTATGCGCCGGAATGACGACGGAAAGTGCGGGCCTGTCTTTCATTCCAGTTCATCCCAGCAGGCGTGCGACGAGCTCGAGCGGGAGGCCCACCACGTTGGAACGCGAGCCCTCGATCGACTCGACGAAGTTCGCCGCGCCGCCCTGAATGCCGTACCCGCCAGCCTTGTCGAGCGGCTCCCCCGTCGCAACGTACTCGGTGATTTCCGGGTCCTCCAGCCGACGAAACCGCACGCGTGTCTCGTCGAAGTCGGTCCGAACATCGTCGCCGTCGAAGACCGTGACGCCCGTAAGCACACGATGGGACCGGCCCGACAGGCTCCGGAGCATCTTCCGCGCATGAGAGGCGTCGCGCGGCTTGCAAAGCACCCGACCCTCGAGAACCACCACCGTGTCCGCCCCCAGGGTGCGGCACCCCTGGTGCCAGACCGCGCGCGCCTTGTCCTCCGCGAGGCGCTGGACGTACCGCTCGGCCGATTCGCCGACTCTCGCCGACTCGTCGATGTGGGCCGGTCGCTGCTCGAATTCCAGCCCGGCGGCACGGAGAAGCCGAACGCGCCGAGGAGAAGCCGACGCCAGAACCAAGGGAAGACCGTTTCCCGGTGCCGACGATGTCATCGCTCGGATCTTGAGACGGCTGGCTAGCGGTTCAGGTAGCTCGGATCGTCCACCGCAGCGCCTGACTCGCCGGAATCGGAGTCGGAAGGCTCGGGACCCGGATCGGCGCCCGGCATCTTCGCCGGTTCCGTCGGCGTGTCGACGGCCACCCGGTGGATGCGGCCGTTGAGGGAGCCGAGGAATGCAACAAGGTCGTCCTTCTCGCCATCGGACAGCCCAAGGGGGCGGATTTCCGGCGCCAGGCCCTCAGGGGCGGACCCGCCGCGGTCGTAGTGCTCAAGAACCTGACGGATGTTCATCATGCGGCCGTTGTGCATGTACGAGTACCGGCGAACGCTGTCCCGGAGGCTCTGGGTCTTGTACTTCGTCCCCCGCTTCTCGTGTCCGTCCCGCTCGGGGACGCCAGTGAAGTGGAAGTCATGGTCCGTCAGCAGAGGGCCGTTGTGGCACCGGATGCACTCGGCTTTTCCGCGGAAGAGGGCCAGCCCGCGCTTCGCAGCCGGAGACAGGGCCCCCTCGTCGCCCAGCATGTACCGGTCGTAGTCGCTGTCGTAGGAGACCAGTGTCCGCTCGAAGCTCGCGACCGCCTTGGCCACCAGGTCGAACGAGATCTCCTCACCCGGGAATGCCCGGTCGAATGTCCGCACGTAGTACGGATCGGAGCGGATCCGGGCAACTGCCTCGTCGGGATCCAGAGCCATTTCCCGGTGGTTCTCGAGCGGTTTCGAAACCTGTTTCTCAAGGGACTTGATGCGACCGTCGAAAAACAGGCTCCTCTGCCAGCCGACGTTGAGCAGGCCGGGAGTCTTGCGGGGCAGTTCGCTTTCGTCCAGGCCCCACGCACGCGACAGACCGTCCATGAAGTGCAGTTCGCGCTTGTGGCACGTGCCGCAGCTGCGCCGTCCGTTCCCGGACAGGATCGTGTCGAAGAAGAGCTCCTCCCCGAGCCTGATCTTGGCGGGCGTCGGCGGATTGTCAGCGGGAAACGGCGGGGCGCCGGAGAGCGGCACAAGCTTGGGGGGCGCGTTCGCGGTCCCGACAGCGGCCAGGACGGCCATACATACGATCACGGATCCGAACACTCGCCGCCAGCTCACGCTGCCATTCTAGCCGAGCATCGCGCCCCCGCGCACCTCCGCGCAAGGGCTTCCGGCGTCGAAACTGAACCCCACGGCCCATCCGGCGGAACCGGACGCGGGTGCGAAGGTGGCTGAAAGCTAGACGGGCTGCTGGGTCTGGGCGACCATGATCCGCTTCTGGAAGTCCGCAAGCATGGTCTCGTCAAGCCGGACCTGTGTCGGACGGCGCTCGAGCGTCGTCATCCGATCGATCTTGTCCTGAAGCTTCAGCAGGGCATAGAACAGGTTCTCCGGGCGGGGGGGACATCCGGTGACGTAGACGTCGACCGGAACGATCTTGTCCACACCCTGGAGCACTCCGTATGTGTTGAACGGACCGCCGACCGACGAGCAGGCGCCCATCGAGATGCACCACTTCGGCTCAGGCATCTGGTCCCAAATCCGCTTCAGGACGGGAGACATCTTCAGCGTCACCGTGCCGGCGACAATCATCAGGTCGGACTGGCGCGGGCTCGGACGAAACACTTCCGCGCCGAACCGCGCGATGTCGAAGCGGGAAGTCGAGGAGGCGATCATTTCAATCGCGCAGCAGGCCAGTCCGAAGGTGAGCGGCCAGATTGCGGACTTGCGGGCCCAGTTGAAGACATAGTCAACCGAGGTCGTCATGAAGTTCCGCTCAAACTGATTCTGGAGATAGGGCATTCAGGCTCCGCAGACCGTACATTATACCTTGAGGCAGGCGGCCGAATCGGGCCGCATGCCCCAAGGTCCCGTCCCGCGGCCGTCGCTGCGGAGACCGGCCCGGCGACTGGATCCAATGGCTGGCCGATGCACTGACCTCGCCAGTCGATACGATCAGGACCCGGGACTCCAAGTGCGATGGCCGACCACCGCAGGGCACGAAGGAACTGTGCATCGGAAGAAGTCCGGCCTCATTCTCGTCATTGCGACGGCGGCGATCACCGCAGGTTGCGATGTTCCGTCCTTCACCGTTCAGGTTGAGCCAGTCATCGAGACCTACGGAGCCCCAGTCTCGATCTCCGAATTCGACGACGACGGCCGAGTCGTCAGCCGAAGGACTGTCCCTTCGGTCGTGCGAAACGACGCGGCCTGGATGCAGGCCCTTCCGTGGGGAAGCTTCCCCTTCTCGAGAGGCGGAGCCACCGAACTGGCCTACAGCGGCAAGTTCCACGACCATTTCGAGCCGGGCGTCTACCGGTGCGCCGGCTGCGCGACCGCGGTCTTCTCCTCGATCGACAAGTACGACTCGAACACGGGCTGGCCAAGCTTCACGAGGCCCCTGGCCGACTCGAACGTCGTCGTGGAGTGGGACTCCTCCTGGGGCCTTCGAAGACGCGCGGTGCGGTGCGTGAGGTGCGGGTCCCACCTTGGCCATGTGTTCGGAGACGGTCCTCCTCCGACGAGAAGGCGGTACTGCATCAACTCCGCGTCCCTCGTGTTTGAGCCGAGGGGAGGCTGATCGCGGTGCGCGTCGTCGCGGCCCGAACTCAGGTGAGGATTTCGTTCACGACTCGCCCGTATACGTCGGTGAGCCTGAACTCCCGTCCACTGTAGCGGTAGGTCAGGCGTTCGTGATCCAGGCCGAGCAGATGAAGGATCGTGGCGTGCAGGTCATGCACGTGCACCTTGTCCTCTACCGCCCGGTAGCCGAAATCGTCGAGCTGACCGTATGTCGTCCCACGACGGACGCCTGCACCCGCGAGCCATGCACAGAATCCGTAGGGGTTGTGCCCGCGCCCATAGGTTTCAGGGTCGCCCTCACCATCCTGCAGATCCTGGTAGTGCGGAGTGCGTCCGAACTCGCCCGACCACACAAGCAGGGTTTCCTCGAAGAGTCCGCGCGTCTTCAGATCCTCGATCAGTCCGGCGATCGGGCGGTCCACGGACACACAGCGTTCCGGATGGGCTTTGCGAATGTTCGCATGACTGTCCCATCCGTTCGAGGTGATCTGAATGAACCGCACGCCGGCCTCCGCGAACCGCCGTGCCAGAAGGCACTGCCGGCCGAAATCGTTGGTCGGCTTGCTGCCGATGCCGTAGAGATCGCGAGTGGCCTGGCTCTCGCTCCCGATGTCCAGCAGCGACGGCACTTCCGCCTGCATGCGGAACGCAAGCTCGAAGGATTCAATCACGCCCTCCAGAAGGCGGTCCGTCCGATGCCGCTCCAAGTGCTTGCGGTTCATTGCCTGGATCAGGTCCAGCTGCCTCCGCTGCGACTCCGGCTTGATCGACGGGTCGTCCAGGTAGCCGATCGTCGCCTTGGCCGCTCCAGTCGCGGAGGTTCCGAGCGCGGTGCCCTGGTACACAGCAGGCAGGAACGCGTTTCCGTAGAGCTGGACGCTGCCGCCATCGCCTGCGATGTTCGGCGCGATCGTCACGAATGCCGGCAGGTTGCGGTTCTCGGTTCCCAGTCCGTAGGCGACCCAGGATCCGATCGAAGGGCGCACGAGCTGCGTCGCTCCCGTATGGAGCTGTCGCACGGCCGGGGCGTGGGCCTCGCTGTCCGCGACCATCGCCTTGAGGACACACAGGTCGTCAACGTGGCGGCTCAGCTCGGGCAGCAGGTCGGAAACGAGAATCCCCGAATCTCCCCTGGGGGCGAATTTCGCGATCGGCGCCATGAGCTTGGTGTAGGCGACTCCGGGCATCGCCCGGTTGGCGGGCATCGAGTAGGGCAGAGGCTTGCCGTCGTGCCGTTCCAGTTCGGGCTTGTAGTCGAACATGTCGACCTGCGACGGCCCTCCCTGCATCCACAGGAAGATCACCCGCTTGGCTCGCGGCTCGTGGTGGGGAGCCTTGGGGGCGAGCGGATCGGGCTTCGCCGCGGCCCTGTCGGCCAGCATTGCCCGCAGCGCGAGCATGCCAAACCCGCATCCGGAAGATCTCAACAATTCACGCCGGTTCATCACTGCCTCACGGTTCCGGGCCTAGCTCCGGAACAGGAATTCGTTGGACGCGAAGACGGCGTGGCAGTAGCGTGCCCACGCCTCGTCGCGCCCGAGGTCCGCTTCGGTGTTGCGCAAGTACTCGACCGCCCGGTCGGTGTCCTCAGGTGAAGCGGGTCGCCCCAAGGCCTTCAGCACGAATGTTCGGATCCGCTCCTCGTCTGAGACCGCACGGGCGTCCAGAAGTGCGCGTGCAGCCGCCTTGGACTGCTTGATCAGGAAGGGCGAGTTCATCAGGAAGAGGGCCTGAGCCGGGACGGTGGTCACGTCCCGGCCTCCCTTGACAGTGTTCGGGTCCGGAAAATCGAAGAGATTCAGGACGTCGGCCTCCGGCAACTGCGACTTGCGCAGGGTGGGAAGGTACACCGTCCGCCGGAACCGGACCTCGTCCGTCAACTCGAGGCTGGTGGAAAGCAGGGGCGGCTGGCCCATCTGGACGCTGCCGCGGGAGCGCAGCGGAAGACTCGGCCCGCCGCTTCTACGGTCAAGCGAGCCGCTGACCAGGAGAACTGCGTCGCGGATGGTTTCCGCCTCCAGCCGGCGCCGATTCGAGCGCCAGAGCAGCCGGTTCTCCGGGTCTGCCCGGGCCGCAGCCTCGCTGTGCTCCCCCGCCAGCCCGTAGGTCCTGCTGAGCACGATTTCGCGGATCAGGCTCTTGACGGACCAGTCCAGAGCGACCAGGCGTCGGGCGAGGTGGTCGAGCAGCTCGGGATGAGTGGGCTGCTCGCCGAGGAGACCGAAATTGTCCACGCTCGTCACCAGACCCGCCCCGAACAGGTGGTGCCAGACCCGGTTCGCCATCACCCTCGCGGTCAGCGGATTGTCCCGGTGCGCCAGCCAGTCCGCCAGTTCCCGACGGCCACTGCTCTTCTGGAAGCCGATCCCGATCAGGCGCCGGTTGGCGATCTTCGGTTTCGGGTCGAGCGGAACCAGCGAGAGAAAGCCGCGCCCGACCTTGTCGCCGAGGCTGTGCGGGTTGCCGCCCAGACGAATGTGCGCATCCTCGGGCTCCGGATCGTCCGCCAGCGCGAGCGCCATCGGCGGTTCCGGCTTGACGTAGTGCAGGATCCGGCCCGCTTCGGACCGTTCCGAATTCAGTGCCTTGCGGGCCTCCGCGAGGCGCTCGCGAAGCTCCTCCGGAATGCCGTCGTCCGAACGGCCCTCCTTGGCGGCATCCAACTCCGCTTCCAGGTCCTTAACCTTGCGCTCAGCCCTCCGGACTTCCTCAAGGGCCGACGCGTAATCCCGCTGCCATCGCTGCAGGGCCTCCGACCGCTCCGCCAGTTCCACCGGGCTCTCTGGCAGGAGCGTGCGATGGACCCCGCTGAACACTCCCGACATTCGACCGTCGAGCGTCCGGGTGCTGCGGAAAATGCCGGCCAGCGCGTAGTACTCGCGCTGGGGGAGAGGATCGAACTTGTGGTCGTGGCAGCGAGCGCAGCCGATCGTGACGCCCAGGATCGCGCGTCCAAGCGTGTCGAGCTGGTTGTCGACAACGTCCATCTGCAGCTGCGCCTTGTCCTGGTCCACCAATGCCCAGGGCCCGATTGCGAGGAAGCCCGTGGCGATTGCCTGCTCGCGTCGCTGCAGGTCGTCCCGAGCTTCGAGCACGTCGCCCGCGACCTGCTCGCGGACGAACCGGTCGTACGGCTTGTCGCCGTTGAACGCGTTGATCACGTAGTCCCGGTAGCGCCACGCGTGGCGCGATGGGATGCGTCGGCCTAGCCCGAGGGTGTCCGCGTATCCCGCCAGGTCCAGCCAGTGCCGGCCCCACCGCTCTCCGAACGCCGGAGACGCCAGGAACCGGTCCACCGCGGCCCCCAGGGACTCCTGTGAGGTGTCCGACCGGAAAGCGTGAATCTCGGAGGGGCTGGGAGGCAAGCCGGTGATGTCGAGAGCCAGCCTGCGGAAGAGCGTGTAGGGGTCGGCCGTGTCAACCGGCGACAGGCCTTCGGACTCGAGGCGGGAAAGAACGAACCTGTCGATGTCACCCCGCGGCCACTCGGAGTTCCGGACAGGCGGGGGCGCAATCTCGGCGACAGGCTGCCATGCCCAGTGCTCGTGTCTCGCGGCTGCCTGCTCCCCGGCGGCCGCCCTGACGGCGGTCTCGGAGGCCTCCGGCCAATACGCTCCATTCCGGACCCACTCGGTCAGGCTCTCGATCTTGCGGTCATCCAGCCTTCCGGCCGGCGGCATGGAGAGCTGCTCGCTGTCATGCCGAACGGCCTGGATCAGGCGGCTGCCATCAGGGTCTCCGGGAACCACCGCCGGGCCCGACCGGCCTCCCGCGAGAAGCGCCTCCTGGCTGTCGAGCCGCAGCTCGCCGAAGACAGTCGCCGCCCGCGAGCTGTGGCACGCGTAGCAGTTCTGGACCAGCAGGGGGCGGATTTCCTTTTCGAAGAACTCGAGCTGGTCGATGCTCGATCCGACAGTCTGCCCGGAAGCTGCACTCCAGGCTGTGAGAGCCACGAACGATCCGACTGCGAGCCTCACGGGACTTTCGCCGGTTCCTAGTGTAGTCGGCCGAACGCCGGGCGGACGGGCGGTTTGGGACGGATTCCGGGGTATTGCCGCCTGTCCGCGTGGAGGTTCGGTCCAGGCATCGACGCGGCGGCGGGCGCGGGCTGGCGCAACACTTGCGGGGCCTGACCTGACAGCAGCTGGTTCCGCCCCGTCAGCTGCAGGCTGTCGGCTCGCTTGCCTGGCGTGCGGCGGCCAGACCCCGGGGGCGGCAACGCCCCATTGAGGTTTTCGGCGGGTGGGATGGCATTGCCCCGATCGAGGGAGGTTCCATCACCGCGGCTGCCACTCCGCATCGGCGGGCCGGAGCCTTCCGGTCCACGCGACGGCTCCCTCGAGCACCGCAAGGTAGTTGGCGTTTTCATACACGTCGCCCCGGTGTCCGAGCGCCGAAAGAAACGCTCTGCCTCGGCCGACCTTGCGAGTCCAGATCACCGGATGGTCTCCCATTGACAGGTCGCGGTCGATCCAGAGCAGCTTGAGTCGCTGATCGTAGTCGGCCTCGTCCACCGACGCGAGGACCTCGATGCCGTCGACGCCCCGGACGCTCCGTTCGAAGGAATACCACTCGTCGAGGTGGGACCAGCGCGGCGCCGCTCCCTGCATGGCAGGGTGCTCGCTGTTCTCGACCCGAACGGTTGCGGCCTGGTGGGGAAGCGGGTGACCTGTGAATTTCGCACCGACGATGCTCGACACGTACCATTCCCACGACGCATGCGAGTCGTCAAGGGCGGCGTGGACGCCCACGAATCCCCCGCCCCCCTCGATCCATTCCCGCAGGGCCTGCCTCTGGACCGGATTGAGCGGAGCTCCGCTGGCGTTGTGCCAGACCACAACCCTGAATCGGGCGAGTGTCTCGGGATCGAAGACTGCGCCGTTCTCGGTGTGGAAGACCGACCACCCGCGGCGGCGCGCAATCTCTCGGAACGCCTTGCCGCCCGCCTCGATCGCTTCCTCGTGGCGGAAGCCGTTCGTCTTGCTGAACACCAGGAGGGCGGGGGCGGGCAGATTGGGCAGTTCCGGCGGCTTCGTGTCATAGCTCTTGGAGGGTCGCAAGGCGCGGTACACGCTTCGAACCATCGGGTGCAGGCTCAGAGCAAACACGAGAGCCAGCAGAACGGTGACCGTCCAGGCGGTGATTCGGAGCAGTCGCATCAATCCGTGCCTCCGCAAGAGTACCGCCCCGTTCCCTGTCCGGGAATCCGGCATGCGCAGCACTTGGCAATTCTGGCCGCAAATCGGTATTCTAGGCTAAGGGACGGGTGCTGTTGAGGCAGGCACTCGCAATGGCGTTTCCCGCAAGGGCATACGCGATAGCTTCTCTTGCAACCCGGAGCGGGTCATGGGCCGTGCAGCAGCGGTTCGATGGGCTCGGTGCTTCCGCGCCTCGCGATCTGGGCGAATCGACATGGGCAAGGTCACCGGATTCATGGAATTCAAGCGCCGGTCCACGCCCTATCGGCGGGTGCAGGAGCGGGTGCATGACTGGAAGGAGGTCATGCACCACCTGGACGAGCCGGAACTCAAGGTCCAGGGCGCCCGCTGCATGGACTGCGGCATCCCCTTCTGCCACACCGGATGCCCGATCAACAACATCATTCCGGACTGGAACGATCTGGTGTACCGCGGGCGGTGGAGCGAGGCTCTCAGAGTCCTGCACTCGACCAACAATTTCCCGGAGTTCACGGGACGCATCTGTCCGGCCCCCTGCGAGTCCGCCTGCGTGCTCGGCATCAACGACGATCCGGTCTCGATCAAGTCGATCGAGAAGGCCATTGCCGATCGAGGATGGCACGAGGGCTGGATCAAGCCGGAGATTCCGCCTTCCCGCACAGGCAAGAATGTGGCGGTTGTCGGATCCGGCCCGGCGGGCCTGGCTGCCGCCCAGCAGCTGAATCGCGCGGGCCATTGGGTCACTGTCTACGAGAAGAACGAGGTGCCGGGAGGCCTTCTGGTCCTGGGCATTCCCGACTTCAAGATGGAGAAGCATCTGGTGACGCGACGCGTCCACCAGATGGAGGCGGAGGGCATCAGGTTCCGCTGCGGCGTCCATGTGGGGGTGTCGGTCGAAGGCCAGAAGCTTCTGGCGGAATACGACGCGGTTGTGCTGTGCATCGGTTCGGAGCATCCCCGCGATCTCCCGATTCCGGGACGCAACCTGAACGGCATTCACTTCGCGATGAACTTTCTTCCGCAGCAGAACCGGAGGATCGCCGGGCGTCCGGTTGACAGGAACTACGACTTGAGCGCGGCCGGCAAGAATGTCGTCATCATCGGGGGCGGCGACACCGGTGCCGACTGTCTCGGCACCTCCAGGCGACAAGGCGCGACCGCAATCCATCAGTTCGAACTCCTTCCGAAGCCGGCGCTGACGCGCGATGAGCCCGGCGGGATGCCGTGGCCGAACTGGCCCTTCACGTTCAAGGTCGAGAGCTCCCACGAGGAGGGAGATGTTCGCGACTACGCGGTCAACACGAAGGAGTTCGTCGGAGACGGCAACGGCAATGTGAAGGCCCTGCGGGCTGTTCGCCTGGACTGGCCGGAGCCCGATCCCATCACCGGCCAGCGGCCCTTCAAGTTCGAGGAAACGCCGGGCTCGGAGTTCGAGGTTGCGGCCGACCTGGTACTGCTCGCCATGGGATTCCTCCACCCGGTGCATGAGGGCGTGGTCGGCCAGCTGGGCGTGGAGAAGGACGGTCGCGGGAACGTGCAGGCCGGATTCGGCGAGTTCCAGACCTCAGTGCCGAGTGTCTTTGCGGCGGGTGACGCCCGTCGTGGCCAGTCACTGGTGGTCTGGGCAATCGCAGAGGGGCGCAAGGCCGCCCGAGCCGTCGACATTCACCTCACCGGTTCCAGCGACCTGCCCGCCCACTGAGCTGCCGCCTGCCACCGGAAGGGACAAGCCTGGGGCCAACTGCTGGGCCACCCGCGACATCTAAGGCGCACGCCGGAACCGGCCGGCGCACTTCGGTTCTCATCTGACGCCAAGAATGCCACCGGCAAGGTGATTCGGCTGTGAGCGAGCGAATCCTCCGGCCTCGGTCAATTCACTCCGTCCGGATCGCTTGAAGCGGGTCGGCCCGGGAGGCTCGCCAAGCTGGCAGGAAGCTCCCGGTGACGGCGGACAGGATGAGGATCAGGCTTCCGGCAACCATGGAGATCGGATCCAACGGAGAAACGCCATAGAGCTGGCCCTCCAGCAGGCGTCCGAACGAGACGGCGGCGGCGAGGCCGCCCAGCAGGCCCACAAGTACAGGGCGAAGGCCGCGAGCCACGACCGAGCGAGCGACGCGTGCCGGAGATGCGCCGAGCGCGAGCTGGATGCCATGGTCCTTCGAGCGGCGACGAGTCACATAGCTCGTCACCGAATACACGCCGACGATCCCGAGGCCGAGAGCCACGAGCCCAAACCAAGCAAAGAGCATCAGTGTGAATCTGGGGCGCCGGAGCCTTGCGCCGAGCCTCTCCTCCATCGTGCGCATGTCGGCCACAACCTGGTTCCCGTCAACGGTCGAGACGGTGCGCCTGAATGCGCCGGGGCGGCCAGCGGCTGAACCGGACTCCGCTCTCACCGCAATGAACGATGCCCACCGGGACCTCTGCAACAAGGGGAAGTAGACCATCGGCTCGTGAGCACCGAGCGGTCCGAACTGCCGCACATTGCCAACGACTCCCACAATCGAGCAGGTGGAGCTCGGCGCGTCGCCGACAGCGAGCTGGCTGCCCACGGGATCCCCGCCGCCGAAGTGAGATTGCGCGAAGGCCGCATCAGCGATGCAAACACTGAAACTGCTTGCGTCGTCGATCTCGGAGAATTCGCGCCCGCGCAGAATCGGGATCCGCATCGTGGCGAAGTATCCGGAACTAACTTGCGCGTATTGAACGCGAGTTGCAGCGGCGTTGTCCACTGAGACGGGAATCGTCTCACGAACCCCGCTGAGCGGAAGAGCGGTGCTCGCTCCGACGTGGGACACCCCGGGCTGGCTGCCCACCCTGTCGAGAAGGGTCCTGTAGTGGGCGTGCAGCCGCTCTTCCGTTGGGTAGTCCGAGAAAGAGAACGGTAGGCGCGCGGTCAGTACGCCCGAAGGGTCGAATCCGAGATCGAACGACTGAATGCGGACCACTGTCTGAATCATCAGAAGGGTGGCCGTCACCATGGCGAACGCCAGAGCGCTCTCCAATGCGATCAACGAATCCTGCCCGCTCCACTTCCGGAACAGATGTCGGCTCTCGGACCGCTGCAGCTTGAGACGCTCCGCGATCCGGAACCTCACTGTCCGCAGAACACTGGGCAGGCTGAAGCCGACGATCCCCATGGTCCCGACAGCCACGGTGAACGACGCGCCGGCCCAGTGGACCCCGACTTCCTGCATTCTGGGAAACAGCGTCGGGTTCATCGCCGCAATGACTTCGATCAGAGCCGCGGACAGCGGGAGTCCGGCGGCGGCGCCGAGAGCCGTGATCCAGAAAACGTCGCATGCGATCACTCGGAGCATCTGGATCGGGGAGGCGCCGACAGCTGCACGGACTGCGAACTCCCTCCGCTGCGCAAGCCACCGGGCAACGAGCAATCCGACGACGTTGCAGCAGGCGATGAGAAAGACGAGCAACGTAGCGGACCACACGGCCACCAGCGGGGCCCGGGAGGCGCCGACGAGCTGCTCGTGAAGGGCCACGACGCGAGCCCCGAGTCCATCGTTCCCAGCCCGTGCGGACTCTGCAAGGCGAGCAGCGACGAGGTCCGTCTCGGCCTGGGCTTCGGCAAGCGTGGCGGAGGGCCGAAGCCGACCGAGAACCCACAGGTTGCCCTTGTCGGGAAACGCTCTCTGGTCCGGATCGACCGTCAAGGGAGCCCAGATGTCCACATTCGGCCAAGGAGGGAAGAGAAAGGCCTCGCCGAGGATCCCGACAACCGTGAACGGGCGGTTGTCCAGAACGATCGAGGTTCCAATGGCGCCACCGTCGCCCCCGAAACGCTCCAGCCAGAACCGGTGGCTCAGAACGACGGCGTTCGGGACATCCCCGGCAAGGTCCTCCGACGTGAAACGCCGGCCCGCAGCGATCGGCGCCCCAAGCATTGTCAGGAACTGGTCGCTCACGAGGGCACCCAAGCGCTGCTCCGTCCCCATGGAACCGGGAGTGACGAATGACCAGTCGCGGGCCGCCGCTACTTGGGTAAACGAGCGAGCCGTGCCGTCCAATTCGCCGAAAGTTCGCCTTGACACCGGCAGCCTGCGGCCTGGATTGTCGTACCTGACATTCCAAACCATCGCCAATCGATCGGCCTCGGGGTAAGGGAGTGGCTGTAGAAGGATTGACTCCAGCAAACTGACGCCAACCGAGCAGACGGCGAGGCCCACCGCCAATGTCGCTACTGAAGCGGCGAACAGGAGCGGTTGTCGCCACAGTGAGCGGAAGCTGCGATACAGGAGTGTCATCCCGGGTCATTACGAGGACCCGAAACAGGAAAGGCATCCACGGTCGAGCCGCAACATGTTTGCAATCCTGTCGACACCGACGAATTCCACTTTGTCCCAATGTCCGGAAGACAGCTACCACCCCAGAGACGTCCGTGGCTTAGGCCACCTCGAACTCTGATTCGTGCCACGTGGGCCGTATGCAGATTGCACGAGTCCCAGCACTCGAAGGTCCGTCGCGGCCGACGTGCCGGATGCCTTGAATCGCCATTGACTATCGAGTTGCTCATGAGGGCGAAGAGTGAATGCTATCGCTCAACTGCAAACTCGCTGAATTGCCGCATTCTTCGGTCGGGCGAGGATTCTGGCAACCATGATTCGAATTCTGTAGAATACAGAATTCTGGAACATACGATTCGAGCCACGGACCTTGCCCACAGCCTCGGGGATGTCCTGTCCAGAGTACGCGATCGGCGAGACTCATTCGTCATCAAGCGAAGCGGAGAGGCCGTAGCGCGAGTCGTGCCGATCGACCGCGCCCTTGACGACGCCACACTCGGGGAGGCGCTCACCGTGTGGTGTGACGGTGCAGCAGGCGACCACGCGTTCGCCGACGACCTTGAGGCGGTCAGCGCATCTGACAGACCGCCGTCGAACCCATGGGAGTCGTAGTCGATACAAGTGCGCTCGCAGCCGCCGAGCGTCGTCGCGAGAGCGATGCGTCGGGAGTTCAGCTGACATGGAGCGGTTTGCTCGGACGGTTGGCGCGCGAGCGCGCTGTGCTGCCAGCTGTGGTCTATGCGGAGCTGCTCGTCGGAGTGCATCTCGCCAACAGAGCGACACGGGCGGCGGCGCGTCGTGCTCGAGTCGATGCACTCACGGCGCGTGTGCCGATCGTGGATTTCGACGCCGCGATCGCCCGGCAACGGGCACGGGTGTTTGCCGAACTTCGCCGCGCTGGTGAACCCATACCGGCGAACGATCTAGCAGTTGCCGCAACCGCCTTGCATCTGGGATTCACGGTGCTGGTGGGGCCTTCTGGCGAGAGGCACTTTCGGCGTGTGTCGGGTCTCAGCGTGGAGCGGCTGTAGCCGCTTCCCATCGGCGATGACGCCAACCGGTGGCTCGTATCGATGGGTGCCATCGCCACAGCCGGATGCTCGGATGGTGGCCTATCGAAGTCGCAAGCCATTTCACGCCTGAAAGCGGTCGCAGAAGCGGTCGGAGCCGCCGGGGGCAAGGGCAAGGACGAGCCGAAGAGTGGTCAACCCTATGAGAGCGTCCGGCCTTCGGCGTCTTGTCCAACATCCCCTTCCCGAACTTGGACGCTGGGGCATTCGGCAACGAAGCCGAGGTCGCCTCCTGGCGGCCCGAGTCCCCGCCGCCAAATCCGGGAATGGGCACCTTTCGTCCCGTCACCGTCGGCCTTCCGGACGGAGCCATGCGGACGAAAGCGGCCGACAGGACCTTACAGGATTGACAGCCTTGGGCTTGGTCTTCCGTAACTTCGAGGTTGGCTTCGCTTCAGTACTCACCCACCTCCCTGATGTTGAGCGATGAGAGCGGATCGCAAGGGACGGAGATGGCACAGGCGCAGTTCGGTACAGTCCGGACACAGTTGCTGAACGTGGCGGCGCAGGTAGGGGTGTGCGGAGGATCCGGGTGTCGATGTTTTCCCTGTTTCCGCGACAGGCCCTGTTCGCGCACTGCATGTCCCGGCCGAGGACGGCGGCGGCGCCTCGGATCGCCCCCGCGCCCTTCACAGGTCATCCAGGCGAAAGAGCCGGTTGCATTCCGCAGCGTCGGCGCGGCTCCGTGAGGATCCATCTGTAGCGCGAATCATTGATTTCTACATCCGGTGATCATCTATCCATCGATCAACTCATGGATTTCAGGTCATTCGGCAGAGGGCGGGAGCAGGCTAAGTCGGGATGGGGAGGGGCGGTGTGCGTAATGGACGCCGGAACCACGGTACTGATCGCGAAACTGGCTTGTTGAGTGGTCACGACAGTCACATGGCTCGATTCCATTCCGACTCATTGATCGGACATCAATTGCTGCATATTCGTCAATTGGCGGGAGGGATGTCTGCAAGACCAGCGGGCGAGGGAAATGATCGAGGACGGACTGGGGTTCCTTGGCCATGCGCCAATGGATTCAGCGAGAACGGTGCGCTTCACCGCTCGGAGGACGGATCGCGAGCGAATTCCTGAGCGAATTCGCGTGACACGACTCTTGGCGCGATCAGCAACGCAGCCCGGGAACCGCCTCGAATGGTCCCTGATGACGGGATTTGGCCGCGTGAAGCAGAGAAAATGCGGTAGGACGGCCAGCAGACCCGCTGAACCGCCTTTTCGAGAGGCTAGTTTCTGGGCTAATGACTGCAGTTTTCTGGATCGCCTAATGTTGGTGAGATAGCCGGGCGAGGAGGATGACGGGTGAGCCTCATGCCAATTCGTGAACTTCGACCAAGGCGCCGTACGAGTACCGGAGCGCGGCTGACGAGGGAAGTGGGGATGAAAGAAGGCGTTCGCGGCGGGTCCGCTGCGGGCAAGGGTCACCTTGCGATTGGCCCGTGGCGGGTCCGGACCAGGAAGAAGTGGTCATAATCGGGGATGCCGAGACCATGGCGATCTCCGGTATCCTATGGAGCGTGGAGTGGCCCAACGATCTGTGACCAACAGGATTGGCTCATGACTGGTGGGACGAATCAAGTAGCATTGGGACACAGCATTCGCAAGTTCTACAAAGAGTGTGTTCGCAATCCAGAAGGTCGTTACCGATCGTGGGACCACTGCCACGGGTTTTTCCGACAGCACTACAGCGACCTCCAAGGAGTGCAAGACACCGCTGCCCTCCAACTGGGCTTTTACCTCGCAAGCTGGGGAATGTCTCGGGGCTCCAGCTTTCTCTTGCAGCATACCTATTTGGTCCATCTGCCTGTCATCCATCTCGTGGCGCAGTCTCGTTTCTCGAACCTCTGGGACCTCGACTGCCGCACCCACGATCAAGCCGTCAAACTCGGGCAGACCATCATGGAGCTGGTGGAAGCAGTTAGGGATGGCTACAGGCAAGTTGGGAGAGAGCCGACGGACGTGCTAGTCACGAAAGTGCTGCTGGGAACGGTAGGTTGCCTCCCGGCGTACGACCGGTTCTTCAGGCAAGGTTGAAGGAATCAGGGGTTAGCTATGGCAGCCTGAACGAACGCTTCGTCCGAAGCATCCTGCGATTCTGTGTTGACAATCGGGCGAAACTGACCGAGCTACAGCCCGACATCATCGATCTCGATGACCTCCCGTATCCGCTCATGAAGTTGGTGGACATGCACTTCTGGCAAGTCGGGCACGATCTGAAATCCCGGTGACTTCCTGAGACAAGGCGACGCGTACCGTGTTCGTACAAGCCGAGGGACTGTTGGAGGGGCGGGCGGAGCCAGGTTCAACCGAAGAAACCGCGCGTCCGGGAGTGAGAGATCGCCCGGTTCAGCTTGTCTCTCTTCGTTCCTCGCCCTCAATTTCGTCCGCAGCCATCCCATGACGTCCGACGAATTCTCCCTCATATTCGCATATCTGAAGTGATACATAGACCACTGTCATGAACGACTACATGTTGTAGAACAACAGGTTACGTCCGTTATGGCTAGTCCGGTTGAACTTCGACGATCGCTTGTCGTGAATCACGCCACCTACACACGCCACTGTAGCAGCAGCCTTGGCGGTCGTCGTGCCGCGTCTCCACGCCAAGTAAGCACCAGACGCGGTCTGGTCGGTGTTATCGCGGCTCCGGCTGTCAACAGGACCGGCAGTCTGCGACTGCTGCTGAAGCCTGACGCCCCGCGAGAATTCCACGCTTACGTTCAGGTCACGCGGACCGGGCCATCCTGAATGGCCCCGTCACCTGCCGAGCCTCTCGAACATGGAACGGGCTGTGGCACCCCCTCACTGCCCAAACTTCTTCCGCAGGTTCGCAGCGAAGCGGTCCACGTTGACCACAAAGCGCACGTGAGTGCCCTTCCCAACGACCTGTGTCCCGTCGGAGGCTTCCACAGCCATCGTCAAGCGGCGACGGTCGATCTCGGTCACTGTGGCCGTGTACGTCACCTCCTGGCCCATCGGTGTGGGAGCCAGGTGCTCTACGCTCACCTTGACTCCGACTGTGTCCTTCCCGTCCTCGAGGTGCGGAAGGATTCCGTCCCGACAGCAGTACTCCATCCAGCGGATCATCGACGGAGTGGCCAGCGACGGCCTTACGTCGGCCCCGAGGAACGTGATGCAGTCATCACGCCTCACCACGCGCTTCTTTTGGAACACAAGGCCAAGCTTGATCACGTCGAAATCATACACGGGTCTGGCGGCCGAGCGGTTCACGAAGCGGAACCAGGGAGATCCCGTGGGAAGGGGCTGGGACGCGTGAGGGATAGCCCTCCTGCCAGACATCTGGTTCAGAACTTCACGGCGACCGGAGCACGGCTCTCGGCACCTGTGAACGGGGTCCAGGAGGAGAAGGCGATCATCACGCTGCTCGTTCACGCCTCTGCCGCAACAGACCATCCTTCGGGGCGTGCGACGCACGTACCAATTCCGGCACCTGCCGACTCGCCGGGCATCTGCTCACCCGCCTGGAGCCCTTGCCTCCCGAACGCCTTTCCACAGGCCTGCTCCTATAATCCGAAGTTCCCCCCTAGCATAGACCAAGAAACGGCCCTAAGCCCTTTCGAATCAA
>JAPPMB010000053.1 GCA_028819255.1 Bryobacterales bacterium
TCGCGGCGCAGGGGCCTAGCATTAGGTGTCAATAACGAAAATGAAAATCAGTGTTTATGGTGAAACGCCGGCGCCCCGAGGACACTCCAGTGCACACCGGTGGGTCGCCGTGAGCCTCTCGGCCCGGCCGGCCGGTTCGTGTTCTTCTCGCCCTGCGTTCCGGATGGCCTCGGCGACGACGGCAGCCCCGATCTATGGCCCTCGGATCGGCCGCGCCTCCGGAGGGCTGTCGTCAGTTGGGCGTGGCGCGCAGAGGCCGGTGCACGGCGGGCCCTCCCAGGCGCGCGGTGGCCGCGATCTGCGTCCGGTGCACGTCGAGTCCCGCCACGCGGGGACGGACGGCCTCCAGGGAGTCGTGGTCGAAGTGGTACGTCGCGGTCCCTGGGGCCGCGGGGACGGGTTGCGTCATGACTGCTTCATTTCCCGGCGGGAGCGGGGGGTGTGCCGCCCGGGTTGCGGATCGACCGCCGGAGCGGCCGTCTCGATTTATGGTGTGTCCTCGGCAGCGGCCGGGAACTGTGCGGGGCACGATCCGGGCGGCAGGTGAACAGTTTATGGCGCGGGGTCGGAAAATCCGCCAGTCCGCATAGCGTTTCGAACTTCACCCCGCTCCCGCCAACCCCAGCTTCGCACGTCGGCGGCGCAGCGGCCGGGGAGAACCGGCCCGGATTCCCCTGCGGGCCCGTCGCGGCCCACCGTTTCATGCATGCGGGGCGGTCAGGGGCGCCGATCATGAGGGTTTATGGCGAAAGTACACCCGCCCGATTCCAGTTCCGGGATACACAAACCGCCGCCCGCACCAAGCCAGCGGGGAGCAAGCTCGCCATTCGGTATCCCATTGCAGTCCGTTGCCCGTGGCCTGAAGCCCAAGTGCAGCCCCGAAATGCTCTAGCTAGCGCTCGGCGCGCTTGCGACGGACCACCGTTTCCCAAGAGAGAGCACATCAGCGAGCGACGGCGCAGGCGGCCATGCGAGAATATGGGGCATGAGTCCTGAACTGATAGGTATCCTGGCTGTGGGCGTTGCTCTTGCAGGACTGGTGCTTACAGTGGGTGGCATGGCAGTTGCAGCACTCAGGGCCATGCGCGGCGAACTGCGCGGCGAGTTGCGCGAGTTGGGTGCTCGGGTCGGGACGTTGGATATACGGCTGGGCGCATTGGAGCAACGCATGGCACGGCTCGAAGGGCTATTGGAAGGCGCGGGCCTGTATCGCCCGGCGGCCGTACCCGAACCGATGGGCGACTAGGCAGCACCCTTGATTCGGTCTGCACCGGGGCTATCGGGACGGGCCAGCGCTTTGACACGGGGGACGCAGGAGTAATCGGGGAACACGCGTGTCCTGCCAGAAGCGCACCATGCCCAGCATTCGCACGTAAGCGCGCCGGGGCACCTCGTTGCCGGGAAGCGGGCGACGCTTCTACAGCCGCCAACCCTCCCAGCAGCATGACCCAGCTCAGGATGTCGGGTGGGAATGGCCGATCGCCCTCGCCTAGAGGCAGCAGCCACTCGGCCCGCACCACGATCCCGATCACCGCCCGCTCGCCCCACCTCAGAACCTCCGCCGACCGCGTCTCGGGCTCGTCCCGCACGAGCGCTCCAAACTTGCAGCGGCTGCGTTTTGGCGGACAGATGGGCGAGGTGGATTAGACTGGGGGCTCTCCGCCGCGGGGAGGGGAGCAAGGATGTCCCACGTGGACGGGATGTCCACTCCGTGAGAATGCCGCGCACGGTCCGGCTGCTCAATAGTCGATCCACATGGGGCTGCCCCAGGCAATTTGGGCATCGACCTGTTCGACGCGGACGTAGTAGTAGTGGGAGCTTCCCCCGGCTCCCGAATCAGCGTCGGTGAATTGGAAATCCGTCTCCTGCCCACCCGGACGGTGGGTGTGGACAATGTGGCCATCCCGGATGACGTGGACCTTGTCAATGTCGGCAGTGCCACGGACCCGAACCCGGATGGGGAGGGGCTCGTCAGCTCGCAGCCGGTCGCCCATGAAGTGGTCGCCCATGCGCACCTCAAGGATGATGTTGTCGGTGGCGCCATACGTGTGGCGGCGGCGGATGGCGTCAAGGATTCCGTCGCGAGTGAAGGCGCTTGTGTAGACCATCGCGTATGAATAGTGCGTGGAATAGTGGTCGGAGCTGGCGATCGTGCCCAACGTGTAGCCCATTGCCAGAGCGTTGTTGACGAAGCCCGCCGGACGATATCCGCCCGGAGCGTCCCGCGACGCGGGACTCCTGGCCGCCAAAGGGGCGCCGTCCGACTCGTAGCTGGTGCGATCGCCTTGGAATATCTCGACCACCGGCGCGGCCTTGGGGTCGTGAAACCGCCAGTCCGTGCCCATGTTGGTCGCTGACGTATGCGCAATCGCAACACCGCCCATGCGCCGGACCTCCTCGAAGAGCAGCAGCGTGTCGTTGGCTGTCACGCGGGGGTCAACCACGTTGCCGTCCTCGTCCCGCACCTGGGGAGGAATGACACCCGGCTGGTCGCCGCGGACAGGCTGGTCTTCGAGCAAGTAGCCCGGCACTCGTCGCTTCATGAAGAACGGCACGACTTCGCCGGACCGATCGGCGTAGAACACGTTGTGGTGACCCATCGGATAGTTGACGCTACGCTCGAAACCGAAGAGGCTCACGTAGTTGCCCGGGAGGTGGTGCATGTCGGTCATCTTCTGCGAGTACCACCACCAGTAGTCGTGAGCGCCTCCCTGATGGTCCGTCGACGCGCCGAAATCCATGCTGGCTGCGTCAATCATGTATCGGTAGAAGTCCGGGAGCGATCCGTCAATGGTTCCGCCCGCATCCCAGCTCAATTCGGTGTGCCGGTGCAGATCGCCGCGCACGATGCGAGCCTCCCGGCCGTGGACCGGGGTTCTGTAGCTGCGGATCGCTGCAAGATCCCCTGCTTCGTCGGCATGGCCGGGTGCCGCCTCGACGGACGGCTCCTGCGGCGAGGCCAGCGTGACGCGGCTAGGTCTGGCTGCGCTGTCGGCCTTGGCGACGAAAATGTCGAACCGAATAGGACGGGTTAGGGCGTTGTCCCGCCGGTTGTCCGTGGGCCATGCAAGCCACAGACTGCCGTCCGAGGCGATTGCGGAATTCATCCACGTGCTCAGGCGCCCCTTGCTGTTCGGGATCGCTTCCGCCGGGGTCCACGACTGTCCGTCATACCGCGTGAGGCGATACTCCCATCCGCGTCGTCGAGTCTGGCCTGTCCCAAGCAGGCACTTGGCGGCTACCCAGGGATTGCCGTTGCCGTCGAGGACGAGCTGCGGCCGGTAGACGTAGGATCCCGCTTCGGCCTCAAAGGCGGATTGCACCGGCTGGGCCGTGGTCTGCAGCCGGCCGCCGGAGAAGACCCGCACGTGCACCTCGCGCTCGGCACTCAGCATCAGGCCGGGGCCAAAGCACGTGCCGCAAGGCAGTTCCGTCCTGGAATCCGGCAGGCTGTACCGATAGTTGTAGCCGTTGTCCTTGCCCCAGTTGGCGCCGCCGCTTTCCCATGCGACCCAGACGCGGTCCTCCGGGTCAACCGCTACCGAGGCTCGGGCTTCGAAGAGAGGCGTCTTGGCTACCGCCATCTCTTCTGTAGCGACCTCCCCGTCCCGCATCGCGACCAGGAAGACGTCATAGTTCCCGTTGCGATAGCTGTCGTAGGCCACCCAGGCCGCCCCTCGCGAGTCGATCGCGGCGACCGGATTCCAGTCATTGCCCGGGCGTCCGCTGACCTCGACCGGCTCCGACCAGTTCCCGTCGGAATACGTACGCAGGAAGATGTCCGACTCGCGGCCCCGGAATCCCTGCCAGACCAGCGCGAAGCGTCCCTCTCGGGAGGTCAGGTGGGGATTGATGTCGGGCAGGCGGTGATCGGTGAGTTGCAAGAGCTCCCCCCAAGACTCAGCCTCGGGATCGAACCGTCGTGCGAAAAGATCCCAGTTGTCGTTGCGCCTGGCGGACCAGATCACCCAAGGCCGGTTCTCCTCGTCAACGGCAACCTGCGGCAGCCAGACATCCCCGCTCCCCCCGGGGACCATCACGACGTTGCTCCAGGTTCCTCCCCGGTACTGGCGCAGGCTGATTTCGTCGCGCCGGTCGGAATGGGACATCCAGACAACCCACAGGGAACCGTCCCTTGCTCCCGCGATGTCCGGCAGATCGTCGGAGTGCAGCTCGGTCCCGACAGACTTGACTGAACTGAGCTGGGCGAACGCGGGAGCCGCAAAGGCGAACAGGACCAGAAGGAGGGTTCGGATCATCGCGATTGCAAGTATAGGCGGTTGGACCGCGGGCACTCGGCTGCAGCCGGCGGCCGCTGGTCCGGTGGAGAATGCACGAAGGGCCACGAGCCGCCTACAATCGGACTGCGAGGAGTGTTGCGTGATCCGGAACCGGAGATTCGACTTTGGCGCCATTGCCCTTGCGGCAGCGGCTTGGGTCTCGGGCTGCCAGTCCCCGCCAACGTATCCTGCCCTCTCACGACCCCTCATTTCGCCCAAAGGGGACTATGTCACGGAGCAGGCGAGGTATCACACCTTTCGAATTCCGGGCATGATCGTCGCCCTGGACGGTTCGATCCTGCTGTTCGCTGAAGGCCGTCGGGGCGACGGGAGCGATCCGCGCCGCGATGAGAACGCGCCGATCGACCTGGTCATGCGCCGCAGCGGCGACCGAGGCGAGACCTGGGAGCCCCTGGTCGTCATCGAATCCGGATTCCGACCGAACGGCCGACTTCTCGACTTCGCCGATCCTACGCCGGTCTTGGATGGGTCGAACGGCGTCATCTTCCTCTTCTACGGCCAGTGGCCCGACATCGCGCCGACCACCGTGGCCCATGGACAGGATCCGACATCTGCGGAAGGCAATCATGTTGTCTGGGTGCGATCAAGTTCCGATCACGGCAGAACGTGGTCCGACCGCGAGCAGATCGTGTATCCGGACGAGCCCGACGAGACGGAGGACGGCCTCTACTGGAGGCAGGCGGAGCCCGGCCCCGGAAGCGGCATCCAGCTCCGCTGGCAGGATTCCGACGAGGACCGCAACGGCCGCCTGGTCATACCCGCCAAGCGCAGCGGCTCGGAGACTCCGGACGGCCCGGCCGTCGTAACGCCCTTCGTCTACTACTCCGACGACCACGGAGAGAGCTGGAATGTCGGTAGCGTGACACCCGGACCCGACGCCAACGAAGACGAGGTGGTCGAACTGGCCGACGGCACGGTCCTGCTCGACGCCCGGCAGAACAGCGGCGACGTTCGCCGCCGCCACCGCAGCACGGACGGCGGCGTTACCTGGGGACCCGACCAGCCGGACACCATTCCAATCGCTCGCGTGGATGGCTCCATGGTTCGCTATTCGGCCGTCCGTGCCGGACACGATCGCGACCGGATCCTGTTTTCCGCCCCTCGCGGCTCGGCTGGACTCGACCGCAACAACATCACCCTCTGGACGAGCCATGACGAAGGCAGAACATTCGTCAACCCGGTCTCGCTCAGCCGAGGATTCGCTGCCTACTCCGTCATGCAGCGTTTGGCGGACAGCTCGATCGGCCTGGCGGTCGAAACCGCAAGCGACACTGGTGAACCCTACGGCGGAATCGCGTTCTTCCGCATCAGTCTCGCCGATCTCGAGGCAGGTGCTGGAGGCAGCCCATAGCGGGAAATCTGCTTCGGCCAAGGGCGCCGGTTCCCGTCTGGGTGACCCTCCGGTCGCACTTCCAGTACCGCTGGTCCCAAGTTCGGCGACTTCTCAGAAACTGGATGTGGTCCCGGTTGCTCGAACGGCTGGCCGGTGACGTCAAGGTGGAATTCGCCGCGTCTCCGACCTGCCGACTGAGACGATCGCACGTCGATGCGATGTCGAGCAGCTACCTCCGACTGCCTCCGTCTCCAAGGCGCGAGCCGACGGCTCGTGACCACACTCGAAACGATCGGTGTCCCTGAGCCGTTCGCGGTGAATCGCCACGGCGATTGACTTCCGCCCGTACGGGGCTTGTCTCGGCGTGCACGATCTCCAAAACAATTGCGGCTGAAGTGTCGTAAAGTGGCACTTCGTGCCCGTCCGCTACCGGTCGCTGGGATTCCTGTTTGTCCTGATGATGATCACCTACCTGGACAGGGTCTGTTTCAGCACGACGGCCAGCGAAATGTCTGCGGAACTCGGGCTCTCCCTGGAACAGATCGGCTTGGCGGGGACTTGTTTCGTGCTGGGGTACGTGCTGTTCGAAATCCCGGGCGGCTGGCTGGCGGATCGGTTCGGCGCGCGGGCCATGCTGACCCGGATCGTGATCTGGTGGTCGGGGTTCACGGCCCTTACGGGAATTGCGTGGAACCTGTCGTCGCTGGTCGCAATCCGCTTTCTCTTCGGCTGTGGGGAGGCGGGAGCGTTTCCGGGCGCCACGTCGGCTATCGCACGCTGGTTCCCGCGCAACGAACTGGCCAGGGCGCAGTCCGTAGTGATGTTCGGAAGCCGAATCGGATTCGCGATGACCTCCTGGATCGTGATCGCCTTGATGTCGAGCTACGGCTGGCGCGCGGTGTACTGGATCTTCGCGGTCCTGGGACTGGCGTGGTCGGTGGGATGGGCAGCGTGGTACCGCGACACACCGGAAGGGCATCGCTCGGTCGGCCCGGACGAGCTGGCCCTCATTCAGGAGCAGCGCGCCGCATCGGAAGGGAGGGCCAGGATTCCGTGGGGAGCGCTCCTGACAAACCGAAACATCTGGGCGCTCTGCGGCATGTACTCCGGCTACACGTGGGGTCTTTACTTCTACATCCAGTGGCTGCCCACCTATCTGAGACAGGGAAGGGGCGTCGAGCTGCCGGAGATCGGACCGATGGCGGCGGCGATTCTCCTCTGCGGGGCAGTGGCCAACCTGCTGGGAGGGTGGATCAGTGACAGGCTCACACCAAGACTCGGGATCCGATCATCGCGTCGGATACCTGCGGTCGCGGGACTGCTGGCCGCCGGGATCTTCCTGGCGCTGGCCGCGACGGCGGAGAGCAGCGTATTGGCGCTGGTGTGTCTCGGCCTCAGCTTCGGCTGTGCGGAGCTGATTCTCGCGATCACCTGGGCGACCTGTCTGGACATCGGCGGATCCGCGGCGGGCGTCGTCTCCGGCACAATGAACTCCCTGGGGCAGATCGGGGGCGCACTCGCGCCCTGGCTGATCGGCATGATGGTGGACAGAACGGGCAGCTGGGAACTGCCCCTGCTCGTGTCCGCAGCCTACTACGGAGTGAGTGCCCTGCTCTGGCTCGGAATCGACCCAGCGCTGCGACTAGGGAATGCAGATGCCGAACCAGCGATTTGAGGATGCACCATACGAGACCCCGCCGGACGAAACCGACGTGAATCTCCGGGCCTACTTTGACGCAATGGACAAGGAGAAGCTCACCCAGGTCGATCCAGCCTGGAGCGATGAGCAGCTGCGCGAGTGGGACGGGAACTTTCGAAGCGATGGCGCGCTGATGCTCGTTTGCTGCGACCGCGACGTAGGAATCGACGAGTTCAGGGAGGTCCTGCTCGAGTTCCTCGAATTTCGGAAAAAGGCTCGGCTGGATGTCACGAGTCTGAGCGATTCAGACAGAGAGTAGACTGAAGGCTGGCAATCGCGTCCGTCGCGCGGGCTGGAGCGGTCACGCACCCCACGGCGCCAAGCCGCGTGGAGGTCACGTCGTCCGTTGCCGCAAGGTGCCGGCCAGCCAATCTCTGACATGAAGACTCTCCGCAAATCGTTTCCGGCCCTCCTGACCGCCGTCGCCGCGACGATTGCAGCCAGTGCTCCGCATGCGCTTGCGCAGATCTACGACCCTGTTCAATGGCGACTCGAGCTGGAGTCGGACGAGGCGACGCCGGGAAGCAAGGTGCTCGCGCGCCTCACGGCGGTGATCGACGAGACGTGGCACATCTATTCGTCGACAACTCCGGAGGGCATCCCTCTCGACGTGGCCGTGTCGGAATCGGACGCAATCGCCGGCTGGCGGGCCTACCAGCCGGAGCCGGAAATCGTGTTTGATCCCAATTTTCAGTCTGAGGTCGAGTGGTACTCCGACGAGCCCGTGTTCCTCATCGAGCTGGATCTGGCTCCGGAGGCCTCCGGACAACTCGATGTCGAGGTAAATGTCCGCTATGGAGCGTGCGACCCTCGCCAGTGCCTGCCGCCCAAGCGAAAGAGCGCAAGCGCCTCGCTGATGGTCGCGCAGGACGCGGCCGCCGCGGCATTCGCAATTCCGGGCGGATACCAGCCCGCCGTGAGAAACGTCCGCAGCCGTCCGCCGGGTGGTTCACCCTCGCCGGAGTCACGCCCGGCGCAGTCCCCAAGAGAGTTCGGCTCCTCTGATACCGGGCTGTTCACCTTTTCGCTCCTCGCCCTTGGATTCGGCTTCGCTGCGATCCTAACGCCGTGCGTCTTCCCGATGATCCCGATCTACATAGGGAGCTTCATGGGAGATGGCCAGCGGTCCTGGGGATCGGTGGTCCGGCAGGCATCCACGTTCTGCCTGGGAGTCATCATCCTCTTTACCGCGATCGGAGGGGCTCTCAGCGCCTTCCTAGGACCGTTCGGCCTCAGCCAGATCGGATCCAACGCCTGGGTCAATCTGATGATCTTCGCCGTCATGTCGGCGTTTGCGCTCAGCATGCTCGGAGCCTTCGAACTCTCGGTTCCGAGCAGCTGGACCACCGGAGCCAGCGCCAGGTCGGTCGGCACCGGCACGGTCGCGACCCTGGTTCTGAGCCTGGTCTTCACGCTTGCCTCGTTCGCCTGCACAGGGCCGTTCGTCGGATCGCTGCTTGTAGGCTCCGTCTCGCAGGGTGGCGCCGCGTTTCCGGTCGTGGGCATGAGCATGTTCTCAGTTGGGCTGTCGGCGCCGTTTTTCGTCCTCTCGCTCTTCCCTGCCCTGATGAACGGCCTTCCTCGAAGTGGGGTCTGGCTGGCCGTGTCGAAGCGGGCAGCGGGCATCGTGATCCTGGCGATCGCCCTGAAGTACCTGAGCAACGCGGACAAGGTTCTTGGCTGGAACGTTCTCTCCCGTGAGGCATTCCTCGCGATCTGGGTTGCTTTGGGCACGAGCGGGGCGCTCTACCTGTGGGGTGTGCTCC
Organism: Bryobacterales bacterium; assembly: GCA_028819255.1. Lineage (GTDB taxonomy): Bacteria > Acidobacteriota > Terriglobia > Bryobacterales > UBA6623 > VXMF01. The sequence goes on from JAPPMB010000053.1 coordinate 9,100, forward strand.
GACTCGAGGAAGATGGCCCGTCCGGCAAGGTCGGCCTCGTCCGGCTGGGCATAGGGTTGGCGTTCCTCGCATTCTCGATCAGTCTGGTTCCCGGGATGCTGGGAGGACGCCTGGGTGAACTCGAGGCCTTCGTCCCCGAACCGACAGGCAGGGGCATCGCAGGAGACGGCGGGACAGGCCTCGCGTGGGCGAAGGACGACTATGAAGGCTCGGCGGCGAGAGCCCAGGCGGAGGGCAAGCCGCTCCTGGTCAGCTTCACCGGCTACTCTTGCTCCAACTGCAAGTGGATGAAGGCGAACATGTTCACCGAGCCGGAGATCAGCGAGCTGGCGCAGGCCATGGTGCTGGTCGAGCTCTACACGGACGGCTATGACGACGCGAGTGAGCGGCATCAGGACATGCAGGTCGATCGATTCCAGTCGTCGAGCATCCCGTTCTACGCACTGATCCGCCCGGATGGCTCGGTCGCCGCCGTGTTCTCCGGCCAGACTCGGAATGTCGAGGAGTTCCGGTCGTTTCTCCTCAGCGCATCCTGATCGCGGTGGAGCCCATCGACGCAGTATCGCGGGCGGCGCGGGTCGCCGCGCATCTGCCCGCCGCGGCACAGGAGTTCATCGCCGTCTCCTCCAAGGGCGTTCGTGCCGGAGCCTGCTTCGTTTGTTTTGGGGTCGTCGCGGCCGCGTCCGGCGTTCTGGAAGACACTGCCCATGCGCAGCAGACGGCGCCCGCCGAGGGCCGCGCCCTGTTCGACAGCCACTGCTCGGCCTGTCACCAGTACGACGACAGCGGAACGGGCGAGGCGCCACCGCTTGACCGTTCCCCGTGGGTCGCAGGCCCGCCCGAGCGCCTGATTCGGATTCTCCTGCACGGCGTATCCGGCCGGATCGAGGTCAACGGCAAGGTCTACGACCGCGAAATGCCGGGATTCGGCGGCGTCCTGTCGGATCGGCAGATTGCCTCGCTGGCGACCTACACGCGAAACCGTTTCGGTGCCGGCGACGGCGGGGTCACGCCTGCGGCCGTGAAGCGGATCCGGGAACGGCACGCCGGCCGTGCGAGGTACTGGCCCGCCGACGAACTCCTCGAGATCCGCTAGTCGGAGTGCTTGCGCCCGAGACCGAACTCGTTCCCGATCCTCACCAGCTTGCCGTCACGCATGTGGACCTCAACGAACTTGGATCCGCTGACGGGCTCGCCGGTCTCGTCCCTCAGAGTGGCGACGAGATTCTTGGTCTTGACGTCGAACACGTCGGGCGTGTGGCTCCAGGCGTACTTTCCGTCCAGGCTGAAGGTCACCCAGCCGTGACCGCCCTGCGAGAGTTCGACATGCCCTTTCGGAGCAGGCGGCATGGTGGTGGCGTCAAAGATGAAGAGCTTCTGGCCCTTCTGGTCGCTGATCCAGATCTCGGTCTCGTCGGGCGTCAATCCGACGCCGTGCGTGCGGTGCGGAATCTTCTCCTCGCCCGCAAACACGCGGTGAATCGCCTTCCCCGCCTTCAGGTCCACGACATCGAAACCGACATGGTTTCCGAGACAGACGTAAGCGTAGTCCTCTTTGCTGTCGATCGTGAAGGGAAAGATGCCTCGCTCTCCAACGTCCTTGACCTGCATGATCATCTCGTCGGTCGAAGTGTCAAAGACAGACAGCGTGGTGGTCGTGCCCAGATACACTTTCGTCCCGGACAGGTTCACGATGCTGTTATGGGCCTGCGGGCCAACCTTGAGGCGCCTGATGATCTCTCCCGTGTCGCCGTCAACGACCAGGAAACCGCTGTCCTCGCCCTTGTACCACCAGCCGGTGGGAACATAGATCTTGGATCCGTCGAGCGTCACTGAAGAGCGGTCGCAACCGGCGTCGTACACCTGCTCCCAGACCTTCTCCTCGGACTCGATGTCGAATCGCCCCAGACGGTGGTTCGTGGAGGAGTAGTAGACACTGTGGCGCTTCAGGTTCCCCGCAAACCCTCGGAGACCCTCTTCGAAGACGGGCATGTCGATGCGGCGGACGAACTTGTGCCCGTCGTCAATGTCAAAGATGAGGATGCCGGGGCTGGAACGGCCCTCCTTCTGGGCACCGTCCGGCATGCTGAGGTAGAGATATCGCTTCACGTCGTCGGAATCCGCGTCCGAGCACGCGGACAGACCGAGAACGGCGGCGGCGGCAAGGACAATGACAAGAGGTCGCATGCGCTCAATCGTAACGAGGCCCTCTCTTCCCGTCAATCGGGGTTTGGGCCGGCGGCCGGGCCGGCATCCACTTGGACCGGCGAATTCTGGGCCAACGGCACCGGCGGCTCAACCCGGCTGCAAACGACCTTGATGTCGTCCTAGTCCATTGCGTGAACAGTCACGCACCGGAGGCTCACACACCATCACCTTGCGGATCGACAAGGCCCTCCCGGGCCGAGCAAGACTCCAGGCACGCGCAACATCCGCCGGTCTCCCAATCGCCACACGCAATGCGCTCCGGAGACCGTTGCCGATCCGGTCGGAATTCGCAGGCCCTCCTTGAGGCGGTTCGCTTCCCAAGCGGGATGGTCGCCACGATCCGGATCCGGCACGAGAAACCTGATCGGGTTGGCCGCGGATTGCTCCCAGGCTCCGTCCGGACTGAGGTCCAACCTGCGGAGGGCCAGCTTCCAGAGAATTATGCGATGCAACGTAATGCAGACGAGCATGATTCTCACGTGCAGTTCATCGACCGGCTTGAAGAGATGGGGCGCTTGGGCTAGGCGTTCCGACGGACTGGATCCTTCTCGGCGATCTGGGGGCGCCGCCGCGTGGGCAAGTCCGGCCTCCTGATCGAGTGGTGCGGCAAGCACGGCGGCCTCTATACGGTCGCCGACCAATCGGCGCGTCCCGTTCAGCGGCGCTATCTGGCATCCGCCGTTGCCAAGAGATTCCCTGACTTTGCGGATGTGGAGTACCCGAACTGGCGCGCCTTATTCGCCCGGCTCTCCACAGAAGCTGACCGGACCGGCTGGCCCGGACCGTTTGTGATCGACGAGCTGCCTTACCTGATCGCCGCAGAGCGCGGCCTGCCCAGTGATCTGCAGAACTGGATTGACCAGCCGGGTTGCGGGCTTGGAGTCGTGGTCAGCGGCTCGTGCCAGTGAATGATGCATGGGCCATGCTGGACTCCGGCGCCCCGATGTACGACCGCACCGACCAGGCCTTTGCGCTTCGTCCGCTCCGCCCCGGGTATCTTGCCGACGTATTCGGCTCCGACGACTGGCGGCGGCTGGTCAGCCTCCATGCGCTGTGGGGAGGCCTGCCGAGATACTGGGAACTGGTACTGCCCTTCGTGAACGATCTTGAAGCGGCGGTCGATTCGCTGGTCCTCGATCCAGCCGGCCCTCTCCACGAAGAGCCGGAGCGCTTGCTGGAGCAGGAGATTCCACCCGCCGCCGCGCTGCGCCCCGTGTTGGACGCGATCGGGACTGGAGCGCATCGCGTGAGCGAAATCGGAGGTCGTCTCGGACGCGCCGCCTCCAGCATGGCGCGACCCCTGAAGTCCCTCGTCGCGATGGGACTCGTGCGGCGTGAAGTTCCCTTCGGCGACCATCCACGGACGGGCAAGAGGACTCTCTATCGGATCGACGACCCGTTCCTTCGCCTGTGGTTCCGCGTCATCGCCCCCCATCGGGCAGCCCTGTGCGCGTCGCCGCCAGAGACCCGGCTGCGCTACTGGCGCCGCTACCGGCGCCAACTGGAAGGCTACGCGTGGGAAGAGCTCTGTCGCATGGCGGTGCCGTGCCTCCACCGCTCAAACCACCCCGCCGCCGATATGGGGCCGTTCAAGCCCGCCCGGCGCTATTGGCGCGGCGACGAGCGCGAAATCGACGTTGTCGCTCCCGCCTTCGGCGGGAAGAGACTGCTCGTCGGCGAAGCGAAGTGGTCGGCGACCGCTGCCGACGTGTCAAGGTGGTCGGGAACCGTGGCCGGCCTCGCCTTGCCGGACAGCGCCGGGAAGGATCTGACGCCCGTCGTCTTCGTGGCGTCCGCCAATGAGCTACCTCGGAGAATCGGGGGTGCCGACGTCCTGGACGCCCGCGCCGTGCTCGGCGCGCTCCGGTAGGCCTGCGGCCTCCTCGGATCCGCCTTCCACGGGCAACGCCAGCGGATTCGTGGCAAACACGTATTCCTCGACTGGACTCCCGCCCTGCAGGTGCTCCACAAGAATCCGCTCGAGCACCTTCCCTCTTGCCGAGTGGTACCACGTGCCGTCCGGGTAGACGACGGCGATTGGCCCCTCCTTGCACACGCGCAGGCAGTTGACCTTGCTGCGAAAGACGCACCCGTCGCCCTGGGCAAGTCCCATCTCCTTAAGCCGTTTCTTGAGCGCAGTCCATGCGGTAATGGTCACGCCGCGTGGCGCGCACTTTGGCTTCGTCTGATCGGCGCAGATCAGGATGTGACGGGAATACCTGCCGGTCGGAATACGCAGCTTGCGCGGCATCAGGCCACTCCGAGCAGGCCGTGCAATGCTGCGGTAAGCCTCGCGACGTCCGAAGGCGCCCTGCCGGCGAGGTTCGTGTTTTCGAACGGATCCTCCTGGATGTCGTAGAGGAGCGGCTCGACGCCGGCATCGCCTTCCGGATAGACAGGCAGCCCGCTCCCGCCGGGGAAGCGGCCGCCCGCATAGCCTCGGACCAGCTTGAGCCTTCCGTCAGTGATGCAGCGCCAAGGGTCCATTCCGCTCAGCAGGAACTCCCGATGGGTGCCGCTGGAGCCGTCGAGCACGGGCCGCAGACTACGACTGTCCATGGCCGCTGGAATCGCAGCGCCGGCGAGATCGATGAACGTGGCTGCAAGATCCATGAGGCTGACCAGGGCCGACGAGGTCACCCCTTCCCGCACTCCCGGGCCAGCGAGGACGAGGGGAATCCCCACTGATGCCTGCTGTGGGAGCCGTTTCATCCAGAGGTCATGGTCTCCGAGCATCTCGCCGTGGTCGCTGGTGAACACGACGAGCGTGTTGTCGAGTTCACCACGCTCTCCAACTGCTTCCAGGAAGCGACCGAGCCATGCATCGATGTTCTCGATCATGGCAGCGTAGTTCCGCCGGATCTGCACGTGCTTTTCGGGAGTGAACTCGGTGCTCCGGTTGGGCTGCGGGAACTCGACATCCCGATACAGGCCGTCCATTCGCTGCGTGACATCAACGGGCTCGTGCGGGCCCGCGAAATTTACGGCCAGGTGCCAGGGCTGACCCCGGGGCGCTTCGCGCAGGAGGTGGAGACCCTGCGCGGCAATCCAGTTGTCGCAGTAGGATTCCTCAGGAAGGGGCGTTGGAAACGTCGCCGCAAAGGTGCCGATCTCCCTGCGTCTGGAGAAGTCCTCATGATGCGTCTCGACGCGGCCAGTGGCGTGCAAATGCGCCGTGTACGGATCGCACGGCTCCTCCATCCCCCACCGAATGGCATCCCACTTCCCCGCGCTGTCGACGCCAGCGGAGAAGCCCCACTCGGGCAGGAGGTGCTGGCCCTCGACCCCCCAGCTTGGCTCGGGCTTGTGCAGATCGAACTTCCCGCAGCCCATGACTCGGTAGCCCGCCTTACGAAGGACAGAATAGTAGGTCACCTGGTCAAGGGGGTAGTTGAGGCTGTTGTCCGGTACGCCGCAGCGGTCGTACTCGAGTCCCGCCGCGAGACAAGCCCTCGACGGTGCGCAAAGGGGCGAAGGACAGTAGCAGTTCTCGAACCGGGTCCCGCGGGCGGCCAATGCGTTCAGATTCGGCGTGCGCACCGGAACCGCCTGGTTGAGGCCGGTCCAGTCGTAGCGCAGCTGGTCGGGCACGACCAGCAGGATGTTGGGGGGATCGGGCGCGACGCGGGGCTCGCCGCCGCCACAGCCGGCGGCGGCCGCAGCGACAGTGGCTGCCAGGAAATCACGCCGTGAGACGTTCGGCATCGCCTACGAGTGTAGCCGTCCCGACCTCACGGCAGTGACGCGGCGTCCGTCGGCCGTCGAGGCCGCGTGCGGACCGTCCCTACAATGAGGAGTCATGCCTGTTCGGGCGGGACTGATCCTGGGGCTGGCAATGCTCTTTCCCGCCACGGCGGCGGAGCGGCCGAACGTCCTGTTCATCGCCGTGGACGACCTCAACGACTGGGTCGGATGCCTAGGCGGCCACCCTCAGGCGAAGACTCCCAACATCGACTCCCTCGCCCAGAACGGCGTGCTCTTCGCAAACGCGCACTGCGCGGCCCCGTTGTGCAATCCGTCCCGGACCGCGCTGCTCTTCGGGAAGCGCCCGACCACCACGGGGGTGGTCGGAAACAACGACGACTGGCGGACGTTCGAGTCTCTCAAGCGATCCGAGTCCATTCCGCAGTGGTTCCGGCAGAACGGGTACTACACTGCCGCCGCTGGAAAGATCTTCCACGCCAACCACGGTGGATGGCGGGGGGCACTCAATCGCGAGGAGGGCGCACCCTACGCCGGACGGAGCGGATTCGGCCAGCCGGAAGCGTGGGACGAGAGATTCCCCGCCAAGACGATCCAGCTGCCCATGGCTCCGGTGCTGATCGACACGCACCGCAATGGCATCAACCACCACTGGGACTGGGGCCCAATCGACTTCAAGGCGGATGTCACCGAGGACGGACAGACATCCAGATGGGCGGTCCGCCAGCTGCGGGAGCAGCACGACAAGCCGTTCTTCCTAGCCGTGGGAATCTACCGTCCGCACGATCCGCAGTACGCACCCAGCGAGTACTTCGACGAGCACCCGCTGGCGAGCGTCGAGCTCCCGCGGATCCTCTCGGGGGACCTGGACGACGTGCCGGCGGTCGCTAAGCACTACACCCAGGCCAGGAACAACTACGAGGCCATGATCCGGAAGCACAACGCCCTGCAGTCGGCGACGAGGGGCTACCTTTCGGCGGTGACGTTCGCGGACGCCATGATCGGGCGGATCCTTCGCGGACTCGAGGCAAGTCCGTACAGGGACAGCACGATCGTGCTGCTTTTCTCGGACCACGGCTATCACATCGGGGAGAAGGAGAAGTACCACAAGAGCACCCTGTGGGAGGAATCGACGAGGGTTCCCCTAATCATCGCGGCGCCGGGCGTGACGGAAGCGGGCGGTGTCTCGCAACGCCCGGTCAGCCTGATCGACCTTTACCCCACGCTTGCCGATCTGACAGGCCTGGACGCCCCGGCTGACCTCGATGGCGAGAGCCTGGTGCCGCTGCTTCGGAATCCGGACGGTCCACGGGAGACGCCTGCACTCACAACGCGACAGGGCCGGCACCACGCCATTCGAACCCGGAGATGGCGCTACATCCGATACGGCGACGGCAGCGAGGAGCTCTACGACCATGCCGACGACCCGATGGAGTGGAGCAACCTCGCGGCCGACCCGGCGCATCTGGAGGCAAAGCGGCAGCTCAGCGAGAAGCTGGACCGAATGCTGGAATAGCCGTTCGACTCAATGGATGTCGAAGTCCGACTGCCCGTCGGAGCTGTACGGATTCTCGGATTCGCGCTGTTTTCTGAGAAGGGAGGCGAACAGGGCAACCGCCAGCAGTATCCCGATCACAACGAGGATGTCCTGAATCCCTCGGAACACCACATATAGGCTTCCCAGAAAGGAAGCGAGCAGAAGAAGGGCGACGAACCGGATCGCCAGTTGCCGAACCGTTGAGCGCGGCTCCCGAACGGGCTCCGTGTCGCCGAACGAGTCGTAGGCGTCCCAGTCGCTCACGGCGCACCCTTGGCTCGCGGCCCCGCCGACTGGGCGTCCCGTCCATGCCGGCCCGGCGTCGTCAGTACTCGTCTCCGGTATAGAGCTCTGCCACGAAAGCCTCGTACCCGTTGTACATGTACGTCGGTCGGATCTCTCCGGTCGGAATCATGCGCTCCTGGGCTTGAGACCAGCGCGGATGCGGCCTCTCGGGGTTGACATTCGAGTACCATCCGTACTCACCGGGCACGGCCTTGTTCCACAGGGTAGGCGGACGCTTCTTGGTGAATTCGATCTCGACGATGGACTTGATGTTCTTCAGGCCGTACTTCCACGGGATGATGGCGCGAACCGGCGCACCGTTCTGCTTGGGCAGAGGCTTGCCGTAGAGTCCGGTCCCGAACAGCGCGAGTTCGTTCATCGCCTCATCAATCGTCATGGCCTCCTCGTAGGGCCAGTCGTAGTGGGGCTGTGAGATGATCCCGGGCATTTCCCTGGGCCTGTAGGCGGTGACCATCCGCATGTACTTGGCGTCGGGCTTTGGGTCAACCTCCCTGATCAGGGCGGACATCTCGAATCCGGTCCAAGGCACTGCCATGGCCCACGCCTCGACGCAACGGAAGCGGTACAGCCGTTCCTCCAACGGAAACCTTCGCACGAGATCGTCGATGTCGTAGGTCTTTGGATTGTTGACCAGCCCCTTGACCTTCACGGTCCACGGATCGATCTTGAACTTGTCAACCCTGAATCTCACCTGCTGCTTGTCGAGAGTGAACTCGTAGAAGTTGTTGTACCCGGTGGCCACAGGTTCGGGCGTGAGCGGACGGTCAAGCGTGTACTTGGTGTTCCGCTTGGCCGGGTAGAGGGGCGCATCCTCGGTCGCAGCCGGCAGCGCATCGGCGAGGAGTGCGCCCATCCCGGCGAAGCCCATGGTCCTCAAGAGTTTGCGCCTGTCCCGGTAGAGATGCTCCGGAGTCGCCTCCCTCTCAGGAATCTCCCAACCACGCGCAACCTTGACCAGCATCAATAGCCTCCCCGGGCGCACGAGACACGTCGCTCTCTCTTGCTGCGTGCCCGGCTGCCCGCCTCAAATTAGCACACGCCGGATTCGGGAGACATGCCCCGGCAGTCCCAACGGGCAAGTCAGACCACAACGTCGCCCGCCTTGGGCGAATCCCTTCGCATCAAGGCGTCCTGGCTACACCGTCGGGCATGATGGCAGCAACGAGCCGGTCGATTTCGCCCATCAGCCCCCCGTCCGCAAGCTCGCCTCGAATCCGCTTTGAGAGCCCCACCTGCCCCATCCCTTGAGAGTGGTCGCGCAGGAAATCGGCTGCGACGGCCTCGGCGCGCCGGGCCAGGGACGCTAGTTCCCGGTGGTCACGGTTTGCACCGTCGAACCTCACCAGCGGCACCTTGAGCCAGGGATGAAGATGAAAGTCCCGACCGCTTCGTCGAGACTGTTTGAACGCGACCCTTAGACAGGCGGAGTTAAGCAGGGTGACCAGGAATGCCGCCTCTTCCTCACTCTCGGCCACCCATCGATAGAGCGTGAAGTCCACGACCTTGCCGCCGTGAGAGCGGCTGGCTCGCATGATGTCTCCAGATTTTGGGTAGACGACGGTTCTCGCTTGCAGGTGACTGCGAAGCGGCAACTGCGACGCGAGCGTCCCATTGAAGTTCAGCCGATCGAGCAGGGTCTTGGGGGTGCTCCGCCCGCGGCCCCGGAACTCCCGGTAGATCTCGTCCAGTTCGGTCCAGAAGCTGCACGCGGCTCCCGGATCCTCGAGCAGGTCTCCGGAACTGTCGACCGGAATCAGGGCTTGTGACGGACGCAGCATCGCGAACGGGAGGAGCTGTTTCGACAGGCTCAGACCCATGACCCAGTGCCTTGGCACCGTGCCGGTGCGTGGGCTCACGCCGCTCCATGGCAGGTGCCATGAGCGATCTGTCGTGACACGGACCCTCCCCGGTCCCGGGGCGTCCGACACGCCGGCAACGCAGACCAGCACCTTGGGTGTGATGGTCGCTCCCTGCCGAAACAGGGCCCTGCCGCGTTCATCGACGTAGGCCGAGCGGCCCTGCGCCACCGTGCCCTCGTGCTCGGTGACGAGCAGGGAATCTTCGACTTCGTCCAGGCGCTGGTGAGGAAACGGTCGCCGCCCCACGACGTTCGCGACCAGTCTGGAGGAACGCTCGGACGTCAGGCGCCGGAAGCCCCGGTTCTCGATCAGAACACACGACCGCCGGGCGTCGCCGCCGCCGAAGGGCTGGAGTTTCTCGAGGTCCAGCTGCTGCCTCAGGAACCTCGCGTGCCAGACCCGGAACTTCTTCCAGTTCCCGCCTTGCAGTGCTGCCTTCTTGACCAGCCATGCACCCACGTCCTTCTGCGGGTTCGCAAGGTACCGCTCCCGCACGCGTCTGATGAACAGGGAGGCGATGTCGAAGTGCGGCGACTGCTTCCCTCCGGTCCAGATTCGCAGTTCGTCTTGGGCGAACTGCTCAAGGACCCTCTTTCGCTCGGGCACCTGAATGTCCGCCATCCGAACCCATGGCGGATTGGCAACGATCCGGTCGACTTTCCTGTTCGCAAGAAGCGTCGGTCCGGTGATGTTGATGATGTACCACGCCCAGATCGAGTTCCCCTCCAGCCGGACGATCTCCCTGAATGCGGTGAAACACCTCCGCAGCTCCATCCGGTCCGATTCCGGAATGCTCTCGAGGATATCCTTGGGCAGGCTCCCCGAGCGGGGCTCGCGTGCCCGATCGATCATGCGCCTCAGATCTGCGGCAAAGCCCGGACTCACGACGAAAGACTGGGGCAGTTCCACTTCGTGGTGTTGCGGTGTGATGATCAGGATGCAGTCCTCCCTCGATCCTAGGAGCGTGTATTCACTGCCCGGACGCGCCAGCAGGGCGTCCCCCTGGTAGATCCTCAGCGACGCCTCTCCGTCGGGCGGCGGGGCCGGCAGCGCCCTCAGCAATGTGGCCCGCGCCAGTTCCGCCGCAACCGGGTGCACGTCAATCCCGTTGACGAGCATCGACACCGCGGCGGCCTGCTTGGCGGGCGGCAATTCCTCGCTCGCGGGCGACGCCAGAATCCTTCTCGCCGCGTGGTACAGGAACGTGGCGGATCCGCACGTCGGATCGAGCACTCCGATGTCCGTGAGTTCAGCCCCTGTCCGAATAGCGGACAGCGCCGCCTGCACGGACCGCTCGCACCACTCCTCATCTAGGACCTCCCGGACCATCAGTTCGGCCAGCCAATCCGGGGTATAGAACTCGCCGAATATCTTACGATCCCGTTCCTGGACAAGGTCCTCGTAGAGCGGTCGGAGAACGTCACCTTCCCGCTGGCGCCACTCGAACTGGTGAATGCGGTGGAAAAGCCGCTGTGCCCACTCCCTGCCCGCGTGGCTGTCCACAATCCAGGCGACGAATCCCTCCCGCAGCGCACCTGGTCCGTTCACGGTGAGAGCTGACGGGGCCATCAGCGTCGCGATGGCCCCGCGAGCGACGGCTACGAGGAACGAATGCGTCACGAACAGTCGGGTCTCGGCAGCCCTCGAAGGAGCCATGCACGACGTTCTCAGCATGTCGAGCCATAGGAGCCTCTTGGTCTCCCTCTCCTGAGCCTTCGGCTCGGGCTGCGCGTCAAACAGAGCCTGCAGTGACTCCAGGTATGGTTTGAATTCCGAGATCGGGTTGCTGGGGATGATCGGCTTCCCGACCAGTCCCGCATCCAGCAGCGCGGACTGCAGCCACTCGACCAAAGCGGATGGAGTCCTCGGGTGCCAGTCGCGGATCACCTCCTGGCCGACAGCGCCCCGCTGGTGCGGGTAGCGCCACGCATGCCAGACCCTTCCGTCAGTCACGACGCCGATCCAAGGCTGGTCGCCCAAGAAGGGGAATTGGCTTAACTCCTTCCCTGTTTCAGCTCGCAGATACCGCTCAACCTGCTGCTTGGGTGTCTCGCCGCCTTCTGTGGCCCGGATCTTGTGCGGATCGTGTGCCCCACCCAGTGCCTTCACCTCCACCACGATTCGGCGGTTCGGGCAGTAGATGTCAGCCGGACCGGCCGGCGTCGGATACTCAATCCTGGTCTCCACGCCCATAGCGTCGAGCAGATTCCCGATGGTCTGCCTGACGTCCCCTTCCGAATCCGAAGCAGAAGCGCGGAGAATCCGCTCCGCCAAAGAGAGTGTCTGCGCAGAGTCCAATTGCGGCCTGTCCTTACCCTGACTCCAGTCTAGCAGCGGACCAGTCCAGTTACTGAACTAATAGGGGTTCTGCCCACACTTCCCTCCGCGGATTGGGATGCGCACCTGACTGTGAGTTGCCGGGCTTCAAGTCACGTCACCTTACCGTCTTGTGGGAATCGTAACCACTCAGTCTGGGGCTGGACGGGAAGCGTTGGGATCCGTGTCGCAGCATTGCGTGCACAGCTGCAGCAATTGTCATTTTGGGTTTTTTGCCTAGTCTGCCGGTGCGGAACGGGCAGCAAGGGACCAGTTTGTGGGCGCTTAACTTTGCGGGCTCCGCTTTGAAACATAAGGTGTGGCCTCCGTTGCGAACTTTCATTTCCTCGATTCCATTCTGGACCGCTTCCACCAAGACGCCTCCGCCCTGCCCGACTCCCGCCGCGGCTCCAACACACGCTACGCCGTCTCCGACGCCGCCGCCTGCGCCCTCGCCACCTTCTTCTTCCAGTCCCCCTCGTTCCTCGACTTCCAGCGCCGCATGCTCGAGGCGTCCGCCCGCTCCAACTGCCACTCCCTCTTCGGCGTGGGCGACATCCCCTGCAGCAATCACATCCGCAATCTGCTCGACGGACCCGACTCCTCCCTCCTCTCCGACCTCTTCCCCCTGTGCCTCGACACCCTCCGCGACCACGGCGCCCTCGACCCCTTTCTGCGCCTCGACGGCCGACTCCTCGTCGCTCTCGACGGCATCCAGATCCACTGCTCGGACTCCATCCACTGCGAGCAGTGCTCCGTCCGCCATGTCGGCAGGCACAAGACCCCGCAGTACTTCCACTCCATGCTCTCGGCCACCGTCGTTGCCGACGGCCACAACCGCGTCATCCCGCTCATGCCGGAGTTCGTCCAGCCCCAGCACGACCCGGCCGCCCACCAGCCGGACCTGCCCGAGCAGCAGCGCAAGCAGGACTGCGAGTGCAACGCCGCCAAGCGCTGGCTGGACGCCCACCTGCCCCCTCTGCTCCCCTGCCGGCCGGTCCTCCTCGGCGACGACCTGTACTGCTGCCAGCCCATCTGCCAGCGCGTCCTCGACCGCGGCGCAGACTTCCTCTTCGTCTGTAAACCCAACAGCCACAAGACGTTATACAAACAGCTCCCCGACCGCCGCATCTGGTCCACCGGCTGGATCCGCACCCGCAACCGCAAGCGGCACATCGAGGAACGCCGCATCCGGTGGAGGAACAACGTGCCGGTGCGCGCCGGCCAGCACGCCCTGCGGGGGAACTGGCTCGAGCTCGAGATCCGTCGCGACGGCGAGCGCACCTACCGCAATGCGTTCTTCACCAGCCTCAAGCTCACCGCCGGCAACGTGGCCGGGATCGCCCGGGCGGGCAGGGCGCGATGGAAAATCGAGAACGAGGCGTTCAACTGCCTCGCACGCCACGGCTACAACCTCAAGCGCAACTTCGGACACGGCAAGCACGGTCTGGCGAACCTGCTCGCGACGCTGAACCTGTTCGCCTTCACCCTGCACTCGGTCCTGGACTGCCTCAGCGACCTGTGGCGGCAGTGCCGGGACAAGGCCGGCACGCGGCGCAACTTCTTCGAGCAGCTGCGCTTCCTGGCCCAGAGAGTCTTCTTCCCGGACTGGACCGCGTTGCTGGAAACCATGCTGGGCCGGCGTCAGCTGCTGGCCGTGCCGACCTGACACAGCCTGCCTGCAGTGCGGTCCCCGTCCAGCTCCTGCGGGAGCCGCCGGCGGCGGTGCGCCTCGCCGCGTCGGCCCACCGCCTGCAGTCCATGGAAACCAGCCGACCCGCCTCCTGTGGACGTTCGCGAGCGACCTCACTGGCTCCCAACAGACCGCCCACGGCGGTCGCGAACGCCATCGTGGCCTCCCAACCCTAGCCACACCACCTCCTCCACTACTCCGCTCCGCCTTACTTTGCGAATTGCTGGCACAGCTGGGCCTGAAGCAGATCCGGTCGTATACTGGTCTGGAAAGTGCCACTGACCGGAGTCTGCCCAGAGCTAGCAGCTCCCGCTAGAATCAGCATTCCGACTACCGTTCCGAGGGGCGCGACGTGAGGCCGAGCCTGTGCCGGGCGTTGACGATGTGGGTCTGCGCTGCCCCGATGCTCTCGGCAGCAACGACCGAGTCCCTGCCCCGTGCGGCCAAGCGCATTCTCGAGATACACTGCGTCGCCTGTCATGGCGAGGCCCGGATGTCGGGTCTTGACTTGCGCAGCCGCAAGTCTGCATTGGAGGGGGGAACTCGGGGTGCGGCCATCGTTCCCGGGGATCCCTCCTCAAGCCTGCTGCTCGACGCAGTATTGGGAGCCGGCCAGCTTAAGATGCCGCCGGCCTCCTCAGGAATTCCCGACGCGGACATCACAACGCTGGGGAACTGGATTGCCGCGGGAGCGCCATGGCCTGAGACTGAGGGCGGATCGGAGCAGTCCCAATGGTGGTCCTTCAAGAAGCCGGAACGCCCAGTGGTTCCCCCGGTCGCGGAAGACCCGTGGGTCCGCACGCCAATTGACGCGTTCGTCCTTGCCAGGCTCCGTGAGCAGGGCTTGGAGCCGGCTGCAGCGGCCGGCCGACGGACCCTGCTCCGAAGGGCGTACTTCGACCTTCACGGCCTCCCGCCGTCCCCGGAGGATGCCGACCGCTTTTTGCGGGATGAGTCTCCCGAAGCCTATCCGGACCTCGTCGACCACCTGCTCGAGTCGGAACGGTACGGGGAGAGATGGGGCCGGTACTGGCTGGATCTGGTCCGCTATGCCGACACGTCAGGATTCGAGACGGACCACTTCTACACAACCGCGTGGCGCTACCGAGACTACGTCATCGAGTCGTTCAACCGGGACAAACCCTTCACGGAGTTCGTGCGGGAGCAGATCGCCGCGGATGAACTCTGGCCAACAGACATGGATCTGGAGGGAACGCTGAACCTACCTCCCGTGAAGCAGGAGAATGTCCACCGTCGCATAGGGACGAGCCTCTTCACGCTGGGCGCCTTTCCGATGGGAATTATATACTTAAGTGCCCAAATGTAGGCCTAAGTGCTTGACTTTACGG
>JAPPMB010000100.1 GCA_028819255.1 Bryobacterales bacterium
GTCAGTGCGAGCGTGTCCGTGAGACCAGAAACTGGGGGGTGTAAGTTCGGTCTAGACGGTCCGACGATACCGGGCGTCATGGCCAGTCTCCGCCGGAACTAAGGAATCGGCCGACTCTGCGTGTCTGGGACGGCATGCTCATGGGGGAACCACGCGAACGGCTGGCAACAGGACCGCGTCAGCCATAGAGCCGGGAACGGCGTCGAATGGGCCGGGGCGTTGGCCCGTGCAGGGGACGGCTGCCTCGTGGCGTTACTTGGCCGCCGTAGCGCGACACTCGGTGACATCGGAGGCGATGCCAGTCTGCCTCCCCCGTTGTTCCCACCCGTCCCAGGACTGGGGCCTGGGCTCTTACACGCCAGGCTTGGTTGTTCCAGTTCCCGACTCGAATGTCGGAGAATTAGTTGAGAATGGCTTTGGCGGTGTCACATGATTGGCTTCTCGATGCAAACAGGTCGTGGCCTGCTCGCCTGCACCCGTCTTGCAGGCTGAATTCCGTACCGTGACAAGGCGTAGGGGCCTCGCGTCGTTTCTGTTCGCGATCATTCGTCCAAGCGACGCCGACGCCGCCACGGTTGCCCCGAACTCCTTGCGGCTCACGATTGCGTTCTGGACCCGGGAGATTCCGCTCGGCGAGATCGATGCGGCCGAGTTGACTTTGGGGCGGTTCTGGAGCAGCCTGCGAATCCGTCACGTTTCCGGGGAAGTGGCCATCTCCGGGCTGTCGCGGGCTGACGCGACAGCGCTCGCAGCGTCACTGGAGGACGCGCGGGTCGATTGGTGGCGCAAGGCACTCGCGGCTCCGGTCGTGACGCTACGTTCTGTGCACGAACGCATTGCGCAGCTCGCCGAGCCGCACGGATACGTTACTCGCAGCGCTTTTCGCGATCTCGAGCACGATGCACAGGACGTTGCCCGCAACTTCGTATCCCTCTGGCCAGATGCACTTTCCAAGGCCCCGGAAGTCCAGATGCTGAAGTCGATCCGGGAATTCGTCATGGACTCCCGTACGCTCCGTTCCAAAGCCAACAAGACCTTCGTTAAGAACGAGCTTGCCCGTTCGCGGGCGTTCTTCGACCGGGTGGAAGCTCACCCTCTCACCGACGAGCAGCGCAGAGCGGTCGTCGTCGACGAAGACCGCAACATGGTTGTCGCCGCCGCCGGCAGCGGCAAGACCTCGGTGATTGTCGCGAAGGCCGGCTGGCTCGTCCACAGGGGCTACCGGCGCCCTTCGGAACTGCTGCTCCTAGCCTTCGCAAGGAACGCCCGGGACGAGCTCAACGATCGAATTCGAGGGCGACTCGGCGACGAGGTTGCACACGGCGTGACCGTTCGGACGTTCCACAGTCTCGGCATGTCGATCATCGGCAAAGCGGAAGGCAGACGCCCTGCGCTGGCCAGAGAGGCCGAGGACCGCAGGGCGCTGCTCAATCTGGTCAAGGGCTTCGTGGGAGAGCTGCTCGCCGACCGAGATTTTTCAAAGATCCTGCGCAAGTGGTTCCAGAGCCAGTTCGCTC
This sequence comes from Bryobacterales bacterium, assembly GCA_028819255.1. Classification (GTDB taxonomy): domain Bacteria; phylum Acidobacteriota; class Terriglobia; order Bryobacterales; family UBA6623; genus VXMF01. The sequence goes on from JAPPMB010000100.1 coordinate 1,518, forward strand.
CGTATAGGAGCAAGCACCAGTGCCGGAATTGGGGAGAGTACTGGGAATATCTCCAACGGTACGACATCCGGTCGCTCAAGGGCGAGAAGGTCAAGAGCATGGAGGAGTGCGAGATCGCCAACTTCCTCTACCTCAGGGGTGTGCCCTACGAGTACGAAGCGGCGTACGAACACGACACCGCGACGGCCGAAAAGCGCCAGTACCGGCCTGACTTCCATCTCCCGGAGGCGGGAATCTACATCGAGCACTTCGGGGTCGACGCCAAATGGAGGACTGCGCCGTTCGTTGAGCAGCGACAGTATCTCAAGGAGATGGAGTGGAAGCGCCGGACGCACAAGGAATACGGCACGGTTCTGATCGAGACGTTCAGCCACGAGTTCAGGTCCGGCAAGTTGATCGGCAATCTCACTAGCAAACTGTCTGCGCACGGCGTATCGCTGTCGCCGATCCCCAGCGAAGATGTCTTCGCCGTCCTTGAGCGAGCGGGCCGGGTCGAACCGTTCATCCGTCTGGTGGCGACCTTCCTTGGACAATACAAGTGTGCCCGGCGGTCCTTGCAGGACATCTAGCGCTCGATCGGACTTGACACATAGGGGGTTGGCTGTGTAGAACGACAGTAG
>JAPPMB010000163.1 GCA_028819255.1 Bryobacterales bacterium
GTCCAGTGCCCTTCCGGATACTCGACGGTGTCGGGCTCCCGCGACGCCGATTCCGGGGCGCCCGGGGCCACAGAGGGGAGTTCCTTCGTGATCGTGGCCGTGGCCCGCATGTCAGACCCGGAGCCGCGTGAGCGGTCTTCCCCCATCCTACTGCGGCCCACGCGCGCGGCGGCAGTGAACTGTGGTTGGCCTGCTTCCACATCGGCATTCGATCGCAACGGCGAGCAGCGTCACTGGTCGCCCGAGGAACGGTGCTCCCGGAGGATCGGCAAAGAGGGTTGTGGGAAGTCCAGGATCTCGGCGGGTCGTGAGCATGTCCCGGGTTCTGACCGAGGACGTGCGAAGGCCCTCGACAGGCTGCGGGTCCGCAATGGCTGTCGCAGCGAAGCCAACGTCTTCGAACAGAAAATGCGAAGCCCTGTCTGTGCTTCCCCCTTCATGCACTGACAGCTTCCCCCGTGTTTGGTGGGTCGAGTCGCTCGATGAGGGCCTCCCAACGAGCCTGGCCGGATACGCTATGAGGCAACGCGCCCGGAAATGCTCGCCGGCCTCCGTGCGCGAGGTGCAACCGAGGCTGGACCTGCCTCACCATCCATGACAGACGTGATTCCAGTCCCCGCCTGGCTCGCCCTTGCAGGCACTGTTCTTGTCTTGTGGGCACTGATGGACCGCTTCCTCGTTCCGAGTGCGCGATGGTTCGTCCGTCGCCGTGTGAACCGGATCGTGGCGGACCTCAACAGGGAACTCCAGTTTCGGATCCCTTTCTTCAAGCTGACCGAGAGAAGAGTGCTGATCGACCGCTTGGTATACGACCCGGCGGTCATGGAGGCCCTGTCCGAGCGGGCCGACAACGCGAATGTCCCAAGGGACGTCCTGCGGACGGATGTGGAGCGCTATGCCCGCGAGATCGTCCCGTCCTTCAATGCGTATGCCTACTTTCGGGTCGGCAGCTACCTGGCACGGCGGATTGCCCGGATTCTCTATCGGCTGCGCTTGGGCCGCGCCGACAATGAGGGCCTTTCCAGGATCGAACGCGATGCAAGCGTAGTCTTCGTGATGAACCACCGCAGCAACATGGACTACGTCATCGTTGCGTACATGGCGGCCAGCCGGACAGCCCTGAGCTACGCGGTCGGAGAGTGGGCCTACGTTTGGCCCTTGCGGACCCTCATCCAGTCACTGGGAGCGTACTTTGTCCGCCGCGACTCCCGCAACCCGCTGTACCGGCGCATTCTCGCAAGATACGTCCAGATGGCCACGCAAGCCGGTGTTGTTCAGGCCGTCTACCCCGAGGGACGGTTGACTCGAGACGGTCGCTTGCAGGCGTTTCGACTCGGCCTGATCAGCTACATGGTTGACGCATTCGATCCGGCGTCGGAAAGAGACCTTGTGTTCGTACCGGTCGGCATCAACTACGACCGCGTGCTCGAGGACCGGTCTCTGCTCAGAACCCTCGATCCCGACGCGACTCCGCGAGGGCGGCTGTTCGCAGTTGCGACCGTCGCAAAGGCGCTCGGGCGCAATCTGCGCCTCATGGCCAGGCGGCGCTGGTACCGCCTCGGCTATGCCTGCATCAATTTCGGAACGCCGATCTCGATGCGCCGGTATGCCCGGCAGCGCGAGGTTGACTTCCGCAAACTCGAGCCGGACGCGCACAGGAATGCTGTCGAGCAACTGGGCAGGGAACTGCGATCGGCGGTGGCCGCGACGATTCCCGTCCTGCCGGTCTCGGTGGTCGCCACAGTCTTCGTCCGAAACGAGCGGCAGCTCCTGAGCAAGCTTGAGGTCAAGGCTCGGGCGCAGGCTCTCATCGAGGACTTGGAGAGCAGAGGAGCCTTTGTGCATGTGCCGAGGGCTGACCGGGACTACGCCGTTGATGTTGGACTCCGAATGCTGGTCCTGCGTCGGTTCATCGTCGACTCGGAAGGCCTTTACGGCCTCGCACCCGGCCAGGATGCCATCCTCAGTTACTATGCGAACTCGATCGCACACTTCGTGTCAAACGGCGCGGATGCCGTCGCCCGGTCCGGGGACGATCCGGTGCCACAACCCGATTGACCCGGCTCGGCTAGGACTGCCGAGTAGCCTTATATCAATCTGGACAACGACTTTTTGGGTCAGTTGCCTGA
>JAPPMB010000170.1 GCA_028819255.1 Bryobacterales bacterium
ATAAGATGTCGATTTATTCAGATTGGGCACTCAGGTCAGTAATTCCCCTTGCTTTACGGACGCGGTTCCTGAGGATTCCGACGCCGGTGACCTCGACCTCGCACACGTCGCCGTGCTTCATCGCGCTCGTCGAGCCGGGCGTCCCCGTGAAGATCGAGTCTCCCGGCGCCAGGCGAACGTGCTTGCTGATGAAGCTCACGATCTGCTCGGGCTTGTAGAGGAGGTCGCTCACCTTCTGCTCCTGCTTGGTCTCCCCGTTGAGCCGCAGGCTGATCTCGGAATCCATGTAGTCGAGACCGACCGCGATCGAGGGACCCATCGGACCGAACGTGTCGCAGCCCTTGGCGCGCCACCACTGGAGGTCATCCTGCTGCCAGTCGCGCTCGGAAACGTCGTTGCCACAGGTGTATCCCAGGATGTGGTCCGCCGCTTCGCTCTCGGAGATGTTCTTGCCAGCCTTGCCGACCACGACGACGAACTCAGCCTCGTAGTGCAGGTTCTTCGCGTCGGACGGAATAACGATCGGATCGCCAGGATTCTGGAGCGAAGTCGTGGGTTTGTAGAAAATCTCGGGCTTCTCCGGTGCGGGACTCGAGCCGAGGTGGCTCTTGTAGTTCAGCCCGACAGCGAAGACCTTTGGCGAGCGCACCGGAAAGAGCAGTTTCACGTCTGACAGGGCGATCTTGTCCCCCTTGCGCTCCCTCTTGCCCAGCACGGATCCCTCGATCGGGTAGATCGCGTCTCCCTCGAGTTCGCCGTAGCCCCTTGCATTGGACGGTCCGCTTCTGTAGCGCACGTAGTGCTTCACGCCGGATTCGGCCCGAAGGCCCGGAAGCGCTGCGGCCGAGACTGCGGCCCCCGCCAGCAAGCTGCGTCGTGTAATGGACATCTGGATCATCCTCCCAACGGGATACTCTATCACCGTTCGCGACCGAATTCGCCGCCGGATCGAGCATCTGCCTGCCTTTCTGACAGCTCGGGGCCCGTCGTGCCGGCGTGCTGCGGATGGCTCGCGGCACAGGCGGTTCGACGGTCGTGCTCGCAAGTTGACGCGACGGCTCGCAACAGCAACGCTGTTCCCGCTCACGTGTTCAGCAGGAGGGACAAGCCAGCGCTGAAGGGACTCGTGACCGGGAAGGTGGAACGAGACGCGACGGCACCCACCGATGATGCGACAGCCTCCGCGAGCATGCCGTTCATCCATGAGTCCAGAAACCACAGCCCAAAGGAGTGCCTCCGCCGGCAAATGCAAGCCAGCGGGGCGGTGCGCTTCCGGTCCCTCCTGAAGAGGGCGCACGCGGGGACGTTTCACAAGCTGTCTCCGAGGCGCTTCAACCGCTACGTTCAGGAGTTCGCCGGCAGCCACGACGTGAGCACGCCGGACACGATCCATGAGATCGAGGGCGTCTGCCGCGGGACGGAGGGCAAGCGGCTCACCCACAAGGCGCTGACCAAGCACAGCGGTCCGAGGTCTGGCCCAAGGGCAGCGGCATGCTGGCCACGACAGCAACGAAGGCCGGCACGACAGCAATCGGATTAGGGGATCCTGCGCGCTCCGGCTTGCGCGATGGAGAGTCCGGGGAGCCGTGGGGTCGTCACGATCCGGAGAAGATCGGACGCCTTGGGGCGCACCAAGCTACTGCGCAATGCGTGCAGCTCGATGAAGGCACGATGGATCAAGCCGCCCTCGTTGGGAAACTCACCCACCAAGGAATACGATTGGATCGGCTCGCAGTGGAGCACCAGAGACGCAAGCACCGCAAAGTCGAGGTGCCCTATCCCTCCTACCAGCCGAACGCAGAGGAACTGTGTCACAAGTTGCGACCGCGGGGGATCTTTGAGGATGCGGTCAAGGCGCTGCCGGCACCGGTAAGGATATGTCGCGACATGCCTCGCAAGTCCTTGCGCTGATTGGCCTTCCACAGATTCGCGGCAGGCGGGAATTGCGGTTTTTCGCTACTTTCGTATATGGGCCTCTCGGGTTTGGCCATGAGTGAAGCCCTCGCAGTCCGGAATGGCGGCGCTAACGTCAAGGCGCCCTAGAAACGCGATCGCCGGTCAATACTCGACGTTGGAGGTCCTTCCGATGCGACACATCACAAAGCGCCCATCAGTTCATCGAACGCCTCACGGCACTCGTCAGACTCTGCAACACTACATCGCGGATCTGATCTACGGGACAAACGACGGCATCCTGACTACTTTTGCCATCGTGGCTGGAGTCTCAGGAGGAGAGCTGTCCTCCGGCGCCGTATTGATCGTGGGCATAGCCAACCTGTTTGCCGACGGCCTGTCGATGGGTGTTGGCAACTATCTCAGCATTCGGGCACACGAAAGCGCCTTGGAGGCGCAAGGCCTGCCCGAGGAAGAGGCCTATCCTGTGCGACATGGGTTCGCGACCTTCTTGGCGTTCGCAATTGCCGGCTCGATTCCGCTTGTGCCGTACCTAGTCCCCGGCTTGGAAAACCGCTTTCTCATTTCGACGCTCATGGCGCTTGGCGCACAATTCCTGGTAGGCTCTTTGCGCTCCGTGGTGACGACAGGTCGGTGGTGGGCCAGTGGTTTGGAGATGCTCGGCCTCGGTGCGCTCGTGGCAGTCATCGCGTACGGCACGGGAGCTGGAATTGCCTCGCTCGTCCACCCCTAGCATGGGCGCGCCGGTCGCGGGCCAACGCGATCGCTGAGAGCTGTGGGGTCCGATTGGTTCAGGGACTTCGGGCGACCGGATGGTCATGCACGCGTTGCCGGCCGCCGGAGGGAAATCGGCCGTGCTCGGAGCTGCCGCGCCGGAGCGGGTCGTTCGGAAACCAGCCAAGCGGAGCCTGAGTCTCCGGGCCGGACAGCATTTGCGCGAGTGGCATCGAGAACATCTCGGCTGTGCCGAGCTGTCGCACAAACCGCAACCGTACATTGACCTGTGCCGACCCTGCACCGTAGATCTCCCTAGCGGCCTGCACGTCGAAGGAAACGCTGGTGTCCCTGAGCGCGGCCCGGGGCCGCCGGGGCGCGTACGGCATTGCGCCGAAGCACTCGCTCGGACAAGCACGGCACCGGCTTGGTTCTCTGTATCCTCTTCCTGTGGGTCCAGGCTCTCTGAACCGCCCGGCGACGGTTGATCAAGGTACGGACGCGGGACGCCCGCACAGCCGATGGATGGCAGGTCGGACAATCGCGAGGTTCGCGCTGGCCGAGCTTGGTCTCGCTGCGTTGCGGGCCGCAGCAGTCGCGGCAACGGCCGGAAGCCTGATGGCAGCTCCGGGGCTGATCACGACAAGCGGAGACCGCGCCCTGGTCCGACCTTGGCCCCGTCTGGCACTGGCGCCGGGCGAGGGATTCACTCCGGCGTCGGGCGAGACCGGCATCCGGTGGTACGGCAACCTGTCGATCTTCCGGTCAGGGGAGTACCGGTTCTTTCCCGGCAGCGCCTCGTTGACCGTCAACGGCCGGCAAGTCGGCCCCGCGGCGACCCACCTGGATGCCGGCATCGTCCGCATCGAGCTTCGAGCCGACCGGACGCCGGGCGCCTTGACGGTGGCGGTCGACTGGGAGGGACCCGGCTTCCTGCGCGAGCCCCTTCCTCCGTGGCTGCTCTCTCACGAGCCATCCCGTTCCGGCGCGCCCGACGGGCGCACGACCTTTGAAGATCTGGGCTGCCCCAATTGCCATGTGTCCGGTTCCCAGTCCGTACAGGGTCGCATCGGACCGGTGCTGACGGGCCTTGGCAGCCGGGTGAAGCCGGCCTGGATACGGAACTGGCTGGACGCGCCGGATGAGTTCCGCCGCTGGTCGACCATGCCGGAAATGCTCTCCGCAGCCGAGCGGGCCGATGTCGCCGCTTTTCTCTCGGAGCAGACGGGCGAGTCGGTCGACGAGCCGAGCGTCCGGAAGAGCCATGTGGAGCGTGGGCGGACATCGTTCCAGTCGGTAGGATGCGGTGCGTGCCACGGCTCGGACCTGCCCCTGACGGGACTGGGCTCGAAGACGACGGTCGGCCAGCTTCAGCGCTATCTGCTGGACCCGATTCGTTACTCGCCCGACTCGCGGATGCCTTCGTTCCATCTCAGCGAGTCGGAGGCCCTCGATCTTGCGGGGTACCTCGCGGACTCACGCAACGAGGGCTTCGAGAGGCCGTCACCTCCGGGAGACCCACTTCGCGGCGGGCAAATCGTGGAGTCGTCGGGATGCCTGGCATGCCACACGCTCGACGGCTTCGCTTCCACGAGCGAGGCCCCGCCCCTGGAAGAGCTGGACGAGGGGCAGGGCTGCCTCGCCGACTCCGTGCCGGAGGGGCTTCCTAGGTACCGGCTCAGCGATGCGGAGCGCAATGCACTCCAGCGTTTCGTGGCCGAGTACCGGCTGGTGCCCGACAGCGTTGCGGCCCCAACCTTCGACCTGCCTCGAAGACTCGTCCAGCTACGGTGCAACGCGTGCCACGGGATCGGCGGCAACGATCCGACAGGCTCGCTGGCGGAGTCCGCCCCGCCCCTGACAGGAGTCGGCGACAAACTGCGGGCGGAGTGGATCGAGCGAGTTCTGAGTTCTCAGACGCGGACGCTGGACTGGCAGGAACTCAGGATGCCGAGCTACGGCGCTGCGCGCGCGGCGTGGCTGTCGGACGCACTCGCCAAGACCGCCGGCGTTCATCCGGCCGCCGACGCCGCGCCGACCCACGACGGAAGCTCCGAGGCCGGACGTGACCGTCTGGGCGTGGACGGATCAAGCGGAGGTCTCGGATGCATCGGATGCCACGGATGGGGGGAGTTTCCGTCATTGGGGGAGAACGGCCCGAATCTGGCGGAGGCCGGAAAGCGCCTGCGCCAGCCGTGGTTCGAGCGCTGGATGCGGGATCCGCCGCGGATTCTTCCAGGCACGTCCATGCCGAACTACTTCGGCGGAACAGCGAGCCCCCTCTTTCTTTCTGTCGTGTCCAACTTGTGGGCAGCATTCCGGGCTGCCCCTGACGTGCCGCCTCCCTACGGCTTTGAGACGGCCGAGGCGTTGCCGGGGGACGAGGCCATGCCCATGCCGACGGACCGTGCCATTGTCGTCCGATGGGACATGCCTGAGGCCTCGCCTGCGGCGGTCGCAGTGGGACTGCCGGGCGGAATCTCGTACTGCTTCGATGCCGGTGAGTCGCGGCTGCGGTACGCGTGGCGCGGCGGATTCATAGACCTGTCCCGAACCCTGCTCAGCAAGAAGAACCGCGAGACCAATCTGACCGAGACCGCGAAGATTGTGGGCGAGATCTTCTTCCGCGAAGGTGCGTCTCCGATCCGGTCCGCCGACCGCGAGCGGATCCCGCAAAGGCGATTCCGAGGCTATCGACTGGTCGATTCAATGCCGGAATTCCACTATGAGGTGGACGGTGTGAGTGTCCGCGAGCGAATTGTTCCGATCGACAGGGGCTTCAAGCGGTACTTTCGGCTCGACGGTGTCGAGCGGCCGATGTGGTTCGTGGCGGCCCAGGCTGAGGGCGTCGAAATCCGTTCCACACTGGCCGAGGAAGAGATCCCAGCGGGAGAGAGCGTTGCATTCGAGGTGACCGTTGCCTGGAAGTAGCAAGAGGCTGCTGTGGAGCGGCGCACGGGCGGTGGCGATCATCGCCGCCGCCGCTGCCGCGGCCGGCCAGGTCCCAAGCGCAACGTACCGCGTCGAGACGGTCCCCGGGCCCCGAGGCATCGAGCCCGAGGTCAGCGCGATCGCGTTCGGCCATGACGGGCGCCTCTACGCCACCTTCCGGCGGGGATACATTTACTCCTACGAGCCCCGGTCGAGGCAATGGCGGCGCTTCGCCGAGGGCCTGCACACTCCGCTCGGCATAGCAGCAGGGGAAGGGTCCGGCGAATTCCTGGTCGCACAGGTGCCGGAACTCACGCGCGTGGCCGACACGGACGGGGACGGCAAGGCGGACCTTTTCGAGACCGTTTCCGACGGCTGGGGGCTGTCCGGGAATTACCACGAATTCATCGCAGGGCCGGTCCGGGACAGGGAAGGAAACCTGTATGTCTCGCTCGGTCTGGCTTCCGGGAACGCCGACCCCCGGCCGCCCGTCCGCGGCGAGCTCACACGTCGGCCGCGGAGGGCCGAACAGCCGGTCGAGGGCAAGGTGAACCGGATCGGCCACTACTCCCCGATCCGCTACAGGGGATGCTCGGTGCAGATTCGACCGGACGGCGGCGCCCGTGCGTATTCCTGCGGCTTTCGCCAGCCGAACGGCATTGTCGCGAATCCGCAGGGCGAGATCTTCGCCTCGGACAATCAAGGCGACTGGGTCGGCACATCGCCCATCCATCACGTGACGGAAGGGGCGTTTCATGGACATCCGGCCTCGCTGCACTGGCATCCGGAGTTTCTCGGAGTCAACCCCGTCGAGCAGACCGTCGCGGAACTCGACCGCCGCCGCAAAAGACCCGCGATCCTGTTCCCTCAAGGCGACATGGGCGGATCATCGGCCGGCCAGGCCTTCGCCCCCGGCGGCTTCGGCCCGTTCGAAGGGCAGATGTTCGTAGCCGAGTGGACCTACCCGAGGGTGCTTCGGGTCGCCCTGCAGCGGGTCCGGGGGGTGTACCAAGGGGCGGCGTTTCCGTTCGTCGAGGGCAACGGACTGCGCATGGCCAACAACCGAATGGCGTTTTCCCCTGACGGCGGAACCCTCTACATCGCCCAGACCTCTCGCATCTGGGGATCCACCGAAGGCCTGCAGCGAATCGTCTGGCAACGCAGGGACCCGTTCGACATCCTGACCATGGAGCTGACGAGTCGCGGGTTCGAGCTCACCTTCACGAAGCCGGTCGATCCGGCCGGCGCCGGCGATCCGGCCAGTTACGGCCTGGTGCGGTACTACTACCGCTACCACGCCGCCTACGGATCGCCGAAGACCGAAGTTACGCCGGTAAAGATTTCTGACGCAGTCGTTTCCCATGACAGGTATCGAGTGACACTTGAAGTTCGTGATCTGCGGGAAGGCTGGCTCTACGACCTGAGACCGCTCTCGATTCGAAGTCACGACGGCGAGCCCCTCGCCGCCACCATGGCGGCGTATACGCTGAACCGTCTGGTTGAATAGGCCGGTGCTGCACGGGGTGGCGTCAGCGCGAGATGCGGAGGACCCGGATGTTGCGGAATCTGACCTGCATCGGCTCTCCGCGGTGAAGCTGCATCGCGAAGACTCCCTCCAGCGAGCCGGGGTCGAGCACGTCGGTCGCCACGTCGCCGTTGACCCAGATCCGAATGCGATGCCCCTCACAGCGGATCGCGATCCGGTTCCAGCCGGACTTGACGAAGAACTCGGACCTGTTCTGCCACCCGTCGAGAATCAGTCCGCCCGGCAGACCCTCGCCGTGCAGGCTGCCCCATCCCTTTCCGCGGGCGAGGTCGGCCTGGTATCCGCGGACAGTCCAGTTGCCTTCGCGCTCGCTTCGGAACTGCATACCGCTGTTGCCGTTTCGAAGGCTGACCTCAAAGCGCAGTTCAAAGTCGCCGAACCGCTCTTCCGAGATCAGGAAGGAGTTCCGCCGCAGCGGCCGGCCGTCGGTTGATCCGACGATCTCCCCGTGGCTCACCGTCCATAGCTCCGGGTCGCCATCCCAGCCCTGCAGGTTCTGTCCGTTGAAGACGGCCTCATATCCGAGAGCCGCCTCTGCGGCGGAGGGAACACTCAGTCCGGGCTCAGCCGTTCCCGCTGCCACGGCAAGCGCAGGTGGGAGAAGGAATCGTGCAACCGCTCTGAGTCCGTTCATGGTGCGCGGTTGCGCGAGATTCGAAGCATCCCGACTCGAATGATCCCCGAGGCTGGCGAGGATGCAGGCCGCACCAAACCCCATGCGGTCACATGGACATCCGCACCCGCGCGTTCCGACCATCGCCGCGCCGGGCTGGCTGGAGCCAACCTGCGAGCAGGCGGAACTCCAGTCCCCGCGCCTCGCCACGACGGCATGGGATCAAACCTGCCTGAGCCGGGCCATCAGCGCCTCGCCGCTGTCGCAAATCAGCAGCCACTCGCCAATCTCCTCCAGCAGGTCCGTGTCGGTGATCCTGTCCAGCATCGCTGACAGAGAACCCAGCTGTCCTCCTCCGTAGCGGAGCCGCGCCAGGCGCAGCAGCAGCTTCCGCTCCCTCCTGAGCCCTTCCCTGCGCTCCTCGGCCCGGCCTTCTTGACGCCCCTCCGCGCGACCCTCTGCGCGCATCCGATCACCCCACGTGGGCGGCTGTGTCTCCAGCATCTCCTCCAGTTTATCGCTCGGCGGCGCCCCGGTCACCCCCATCTCCGGCAGCCGCACACGCGTGATCTACGACGCAAAAGCGCGCCCCAGCTCCGCATGCTCCGCGTTCCCCAACCAGCTCCGCAGTGGCTCCGCCGCCCGGCGCAGCTCCTCAGGATCCTCGCACCGCTGCAGCCCGGCCAGCAGCACCGCCAGGTTCTCCCCCTCTTCCGCGGCCTCCCAGCGTCGCAGGTCCAGCACGCCGCACTTCATCCGCGGCACCTCCGGCCCCGGACCCCCAGCCCCCGCCTCGACCAGCTTCGACACGTCCTCCGGCACGTTCCACTTCGGGCGCCCGCTGTACAGCGTCAGATGCTTGACGCACGGCACCCGCTTTGCGGTGTACCGCTCGCCACCGGGCGGATTCCTGCTCAGCTGCAGGTACAGGGCCGAGACCGCGTTCAGGATGCGGAATGGCATCGACGGGTCCGGCGTGGACTGGCACTCCACCAGCAGATACACCAGCCCGCCGTCCCGCAGCGTCAGTTTCCACGCAGCGTCGACAACGCGCTGGGACAGGTCCGGGTGGATGAGATTGCTGCGGGCCTCCTCGATCTCGACGACCTCCGCCTCGTCCAGGTCCTCCAGGGGCTGCGCGCGCAGCAGATGCCGCGCGAATTCGGGATTCCGGACGAAGCGCTTGTACGAGGGATCGTGGGGAAGGCGCAGTTCGGCGATGGACATGATCGGTTGCGGGGCCGGGCAGGGGCACTGGTCCGGCTGCCCGGCGCGCCGGCATTGTACTTCGATGCGGCCTGGCGAGTCGGGCCGCCCGCGCTTCCGCAGACCCGGACGCCGTCAGGATGTCGAGCCCTCGAACGGTGGCCGGCCGGAGGCACCCACGGCCGTTCCAGGTGCGGATGGCGGTTTCTCAGGCGGCCTGGGCAGCCAGGGCCTCCGCCTGCTGTGCAGCGGTCAGGGGCTCGATCATGATGTCGAGGCCGCCGTTCATCACGTCCGTCAGCCGGTGGACCTTCAGGCCGATCCGGTGATCGGTGATCCGCATCTCCGGAAAGTTGTACGTGCGGATCTTCTCGGATCGGTCGCCCGAACGCACCATGGCGCGTCGCTGCTCCGCCTGCCGGGAGTGCTGCTTCTCCCGCTCGATCTCGTAGAGCCTCGATCGCAGCACCCGCAAGGCCTTCTTGCGGTTCTTGATCTGCGACTTCTCGTCCTGGCAGGTGACGACGAGCCCGGTCGGCAGGTGGGTGATCCGGACGGCCGAGTAGGTGGTGTTGACGGACTGGCCGCCCGGGCCGGAGGAACAGTAGGTGTCAATGCGCAGATCGCTCTCCGCGATCCGCACGTCGACCTCGTCTGCCTGCGGCAGGACCGCCACCGTCACCGCTGAAGTGTGGACACGGCCCTGGGACTCGGTCTTCGGCACGCGCTGGACGCGATGCACTCCGCTCTCGTACTTCAGCTTCGAGTAGACGCGTTGCCCGGTCACGAGGGCGATGATCTCCTTGATGCCGCCCATCTCCGAATCGCTCCGGTCCGTCACCTCGATCCTCCACGACTGCAGCTCGGCGTACTTGCAGTACATCCGGTAGACGTCCAGGGCGAACAGCGTCGCCTCGGCGCCCCCGGTGCCCGCCCGGATCTCGAGGACGGCGCCCTTCTCGTCAGCGGGATCGACAGGGAGCAGCAGGAGACGAATCCGCTCGGCGAGACGGCCCTGCTCGTCCCGCAGTGTCTCGATCTCCTCTCTCGCCATCTCGACCAGGTCCGCATCGTCCTCGTCCAGCATCGGGAGCGTCGCCTCGATCTGTCGTTTCGCTTCCTTCCATGACCGGTACTTCTCGACGACCTCGGAGATTTCCCCATGCTGGCGCGCGAGTCTCTGATACGTCCTCGGGTCTGCGAGGACCTCAGGATCCGCCATGTTGGCGGACAGGTCCTCAAACCTTGCCTCAACTTCCTCGATTCTCAGGATCCATTCCATGACAGCCCTCCGTTCACTGACGGCCGCCGGAACACTTGGCCGGCTCCGGGCGGCGACTGGCTTCGGTGCCGCTAGGCGACCATGGGGCGGCCGCCGGACAGCCTCTCGAATTCGAGAGCCGTGCGCAGGGCGTGGATCGAGACTTCGACCTGCTCGTCGCTGGGTGGCTTCGTCGTGATCCGCTGCAGCCACAGGCCCGGGCGGACGAGCAGCGCGAAGAAACTCTGCTGGTGCTTGGCGGCGAAGCGGATGATCTCGTAGCTCAGACCCGCGATGAGCGGGAGGAGAGCGATGCGGGCCAGGAACTGTCCCGCGAAACCATCGAAGGGCACCATGGCATACACCGCGATCGCCACCACCATGACGACCATCAGAAAGCTCGTGCCGCACCGGGGGTGCCACGTGTCGAAGCCCTGGGCGTTCTCGACCGTGACCTCGCGCCCGGACTCGAAGTTGAAGACCACCTTGTGTTCGGCTCCGTGGTACTCGAACACCCGGCGAATGTCCTTGAGCCGGGACATCGCGAACAGGAACGTGAGAAAGATCGAGAGCCGGATCCCGCCTTCGACAACGCTGAAGCCCACCTGGTTGTCGAGCGAAGGCATCCACCCCTGCAGCTGCTGGGTGGCCAGAAGCGGGAGGAACTTGTACATCACGATGAAGAATCCGAGAGAGACCGCGATGTTGAGCCAGAGAACCCACGGCGGAAGCTCGGTCCTCTCTCCGGACGCACCGTCCCCCTCGGCCTCGATCGCCTTCTCGGTCGAGAAGTTCAGGGCCTTCATCCCCAGCGCCATGGACTGCCCGAGAACCCCGCAGCCGCGGATCACGGGTGTCTTCCAGAATCTGCTCTTGTCGGAGAGCTTGGGTGCGAGTGTCTCCCGCGTCACAATCCCGCCGTCTGGAAGGCGGACGGCAACGCAGTACGACTTGGGCGTTCGCATCATGACACCCTCCATCACGGCCTGGCCGCCGATCAGGGGATCGTCACCGCTTTCCAGGACCGGCAGCAGCTGGCTGTGCAGCCAGTGTCTGCCCAACTGTCGAAGGTTCAGCATGCTGGATTCATCGCCCGGCCAACACCGGCTCCCAAGGTCTAGGATACACTCAACACATGCTGGCGCGAGCGTGGGCCAGAATCCGCCCGATGGTCTTTTGGGACTACCGACGCGGCTCGTGGCAGTACGACATCATCGTCGCACTCATTCTCGCCTTCATCTTCCTGAGTCCCAAGGCATTGTTCAACGACCGTCCAAGCGAGGCGGTCTTCCACGAAATCGAGGATGCCCCGGAAGGCGTCAGCGTGTTCTGGATCGATCCTGGCGCCCTGGGCCGCGCCAATCCCGAGGGGGCCGAGCCTCGCCTCCAGGAACTCCTCAGAATCCAGATCGGCGAAGGCCTGACGGTTGTCAGGGCCGAGCCGGCCAGGGACAAGGCTGGCAACGTCAGGGCGTATCTGGTGTACGCGGAGCGGAATTGACCGGCCCGACACCTGAGCAAGCCTGTCCTCCGCCCGCACGGAACGGGGCGGCACGTGCTCTCGGCCATGCGGCAGGGAGCTTGTCGGCGGTTGTTCTGGGACTGCTGCTGACTGCTCCGGCCATTGATGCCGCCCCTTCCGTCGAGACGGTGCTGGCCAGGATGGACTCGGCGGCCGCGAAGTGGAAGGGCATGCGAGCTCGGGTCCAATGGACCCGCTACAGGTCGCTGGTCGACGAGGAGACCGTTGAGTCGGGTGGCATGGTCGTTCGGCGCGCAAAGTCCGGAGACTTCGAAATGCTGCTCGGGTTCACCGAACCGAACATTTACTACTTCTCCGTCCGAGGGACGAAGGTCGAGATCTACAAGCCCAGGATCAAGGAAGTGCAGGAGTACGACCTCGGCAAGTCCCGGGATCAGCTCGAGAACGCCCTTCTGATCGGATTCGGCGTCTCAGGCTCCTTTCTCGGCCGGCACTACGACGTCGCGGTCGTGGGCGAGGAGGAAGTCGACGGCCATCCGACGGTGGAGCTGGCCCTGGAGCCCCGGAACCCCGAGGGCCGGCTCAACAACCGAAGACTCGAAATGTGGATCTCGACGCAGCACTGGCAGCCCGTGCAGCAGAAGGTGTATGAGCGCAACCCGGAGGATTTCCGGATCTTCACCTACTCGGACGTGGAGATCAACCCCGCCTTCCGAAGCGGAGAGTTCAGGCTGCGCCTCGAGCGCGGAACGCAGCGGACGCGCCCGCAGCGCTGAGGCGGCTACCGCCCGACCACCAGCGAGGCCTCCACAGGATCCACGATGTAGGGGGTGGTGCCTTCGTCGGACAACATCGATTCGGCCCGGATTTCGACATCGTGTTCTCCCACGGGAACGTCCGAGCTCGCGCTGCAGTTCAGTTCGTATCGAGTTTCCTCGCTCCCGAGCTCGGCCTTGGTGCACTCCAGGCCTGCGGGCAGGCCCAGTGCGCTGACCGTGACCGTACGGCGGAATTCCAGTTCGCGCCAGATTGAGCCGGTCCATACGGCCTCACTGCCGGCCCCGATTGCCAGCGTGGACTCGGGAGCCTCCAATCCGTAGCCGTCCACCACTTCCACCTCGAGCGGCTTGGACAGGATGGTCATATCGCGGCCATCGACCGTGACGGTGGCCCTCAGGTTGAAGTTCACCATGCCGAGCGAGCTTCGCTCGTGCGTGAACATTCGGAACTCGCCCGAGTCTGCCCTGTCGCTGTCCCCGACCGGCCGCAGACGGAGGCTGCCGCTGTTGCGGGGAATCTCGACCTTCTTCTTGACACTGACTCCCGGCCGGCGGGAACGGTAGACCCACTTCGCGATGAGGCCCTGGGCTCCCCGGACCAGGCGCTGCCGGCGAGGCGTTACGAACTCCACCGACGCGGGCTGCTCCGGGTTGACCCGCGCCGGAAGGTCGTAGCCGAGCCACTTGGCCGTCACGGCGGGCTGCAGGGTCCCTTTCACGGCGACCCTGATCCCCGGGCCGAGCGCCCGCCTGTCCAGATGCTCCAGGCCCTCTTCGGAGGCCTTGCCGCGGACGACGAGATCGAGGAGGCGCATTTCCGCCCCCGGCTTGGCCGTCAGTGTCAGCTGGCCCGTCTCAAATCGGGGCAGCGTGTTTCCCAGTGTGGACGTTGGCGCGATGTGCCCCCCGGAAACCTCGATGTCGTCGGGAGCATTCTCCGCATAGACCTGGATCGGACCGTAGTAGCCCCTGCGCTCCGCCGTGACCGAGACCACTGCCGAGCCTCCCCGCGGAATGTTCACGAGAGGTTCGTTGATCGTCAGCAGGAAGTCGGGCCCCTGCTTGCGGGCAACCAGACGATACGTGAATGCGGGGCCGCCCCGGTCCAGAAGGTCCTCGACGGACACCGTCACTTCCGAAACGCCCGGCGGCACCGTCAGGTTCACGAACGGATAGGTCGACGTCACGCCCGTCGTGGTGATGATGTAAGGATTCGGATCCCCGGCGTGCTTGCCCGCCACGGCGAGGGTCTCGCTCCCGTCCGCGATCGTCATCACTCCGTACAGGACGGATCCCGGCAGTTCGCCGGAGCGCAGTTCGAACGACCACTGCTGCCCGGGCGCAACCGCGAGCCTGTACCGGTCCGTCTCGCCGCGGGTGGCGATGCGGCCGTTCATGACCACACCGTCCCCGAGGACGCCGGAACCCTCCGATTCCAGGCGCTCCGGGTCGTCGCTCAGGAGAAACGGCACCGAGGACGGCGTGCCCGGGACGCCGACGCGCATCTCACTTGCGTCGCGAGGCGCCTGTCCCAAGTCGACCTCCGCCTCCACAGGCTCGCTGAGATTGCCGCCGAAGAACTCAGCCTGGACGCTGGAGCCGCGTGTCCATCCCAGCGGGAAGACGCTGTCGGCGAACTCGTACTCTCCGACCGTCAGCCGGTAGAAGTCCTGGTCCTGAAGGCTGAATCGCTCGTCCCGCACGACCAGCACGTATTCGGCATCCTCGGCGGCCTCAAAGGTGAGCCGGGAGTCGAGACCCATTCCCGGGGCGTCGCCGCTGCGGGCCAGAACATGTCCGTTCCGGTCGAGGAGCTCGAGGTTGGGGTCGATCGCCGAGCCCAGCCGGCGGGCCACGACCTCGGCCACCAGCTTCTGTCCCTTCTTCGCCCGAACACGGAAGAGATCGCGCTCGGCACCTTGAAGACGACCTTCAACCGTGACCGGCGCCTCAATCTCCTGGGCGGTGTCCGGAAAGTCGTTGGCGACCACCTCCGCTTCCGACTCCGGATAGGCCTCGAGCTCCATGACCTGCGGGAACTCGCCGACGGTGAAGAGCAGCGCATTGGAGAGCCCTTCCGACGTCTCGATCCTGAGCGGATACACCCCGGAACGGGCGTCCTCGGCGACTTCGAGCAGGTAGACAAGATCCCCTGAGGATTTCTGCCCCTGACCGCCGGCTGAGGACAGCGGAGTGGCGGCGAACCAGGCCCCGCCCAGCAGGCGCGGCGTCGAATCCAGCCGCTTCCCTTCGAGCTTGACCCTGACCGCGGTCCCGGCCTGGGCTCCTCGAGGGTGGATCCGGTCGAGTAGGGGTTGCGCACAGAGCGGCGCACATCCGAGCAAGATACAGATCCAGCGGTAGAAGGAATGATTCATCGTGCCAACCTCGACGGAAATGCGGGCCCGCATGTGCGGGGTTCTGCAGACCGCTGATGCAAGAATAGCAGCGGCGCCCCGGCTCTCGGCCCTCGGAATCGCGGGCGGCCCTGCAATATATGCTGGTTCACATGGGACTTCGGATGGGAGCCTGTTGCCTCGCGGCGGCATCGTTGGTCGCTGCGGCGGAGCCTGACTGGCCCGCCGTGCGGCAGGAGGCCCTGGAGACTCTCGTTGACCTCGTTCGGCTCAAGACCGCTCAGCCAGAAGGCAACGAGATCCTGGCGGCGCGCTATCTGAAGGGCATCCTGGACGAAGAGGGCCTGCCGTCGGAGATCTTCGAGTCCGCGCCAAGCCGGGCAAGCATCGTTGCACGAGTGGAAGGGAACGGCAGCAAGAAGCCGCTCCTGCTGCTCGGCCACCTGGATGTCGTCGCGGTCGAGCCGGACGAATGGTCGTTCGATCCGTTCGGAGGCGAGGTCAGGGACGGCATTCTCTTTGCGCGGGGCTCCTCGGACGACAAGGGCGTGGTCACTGGATCATTCCACGTTCTGCTGGAACTGCATCGCCATTCCACCCCACTGGACCGGGATGTGATCTTCCTGGGCGTCGCAGATGAGGAAGCCGGCGGGATTCACGGCATCAACTTCATGCTCGACCGCCACCGGGACAGAATCGACGCGGAGTTCGGAATCAACGAGGCGGGCAAGGGCGTGTTCGATCGCAACTTGAACTACCTGCGATTCGAGATCCAGACAGCGGAAAAGACTCCCACGCGCATCGATCTCAGGGCCTCCGGCACGTCGGGACACGGCTCGATCCCCCTGCGGGACAATCCGATCGGGGCACTGGCGCGAGCGGTCGCCCGACTCTACGATCACCAGATGCCGCCGAAGCTGAACGAGACCACGCGAGAGTACTTCCGCAGACTGGCCGAGATCTCGGAGCCGGAGAAGGCGGAGGTCTTTCGGGCGATTCTCGGGGACCGTCCGTCACAGGAGGACTTCGACCGGCTCTTCGACCTGTCTCCCGTCTACAACTCGATGGTGCGGACCTCGATCGTGCCGACAATCCTGCGAGGCGGGTACCTCAAGAACGTCATTCCCTCCGAGGCTCGGGCGACCGTGGACATTCGAGCGCTGCCGGGCGAGGACCCCGAGCAGCTGTACTCGTTTCTGAAACGCCTCATGAACGAGCCTGCGGTGGATCTCGTTCCACACACCGTAACGAGGACGCCGCACGAGCCCTCGCCCCTCGACAATGAAGCCTTTCTCGGATTTGAGAGAGCCTTGAACCGCCTGTATCCAGGAGTTCCGGTCCTGCCCACGATGTCGACCGGAGCGACCGATTCAGCCCAGCTTAGAGCAGCGGGCATTCCAATGTACGGTTTCGGACCGGCGCGTCCGGAATGGGACCTAGCGAGCGGCATCCACGGCAAGGACGAGTATCTCTACGTCAAGCCGTTCCAGGACTACGTGCAGATCCTGTGGAACGTGGTCCTAGAGATTGCCGGAACGGACTAGGAAGGGCCGCCCCCTGCGGCGGCTCCGGTCGCTTGCCGGGAGTGGAGCGGTCTTCCGATCAGGCCTTCACAGTGGTAGCCCCCTGCGCCTGCAAAGGCCGCAGCTCTTCCCTGCGATTCAGCGGGCAAGGCTTGCGATCGGATGTGACCGCACGAGGGTTGCCAGGGCGGAAATGAATGCCGGACTGTCGTTGAGGCCGGTCATCGTCTCGAACTGCCGAATTCCGCTCTCCAGCGCAATCTTCCTCGCCTCGATATTGATTTCCGAGAGCGTCTCCAGGTGGTCGGACACAAACGAGATCGGCACTACGAGCACAGATTCGACGTGGTCCCGGCCAAGGTTTCTGAGGGTCTCGACCAGTCCGGGCTTGAGCCAGCGCTGGGGACCGATCCTGCTTTGGTAGCAGAGCGTGTGGTCAAGACCGGGAGGGCACGCCCGACAGACGAGGCGAACAGTCTCCCGCACCTGCTGCTGGTAGGGGTCTCCTTGCTTGACGAACCTGGTTGGCAGGCCGTGCGCACTGAACACCAGGTGAGGAGGGGACGCATGCCCGGGGAAGCGTTGCAGCGCCTGTCCGACTCTCTCCGCCACCGCCGCAATGTAGCCACCGTCCCGATAGTAGGAATCAATCCTCTCTGTCGGCAGGACGAGGCCCTTCTCTCGGCTTCGCAGCGTCCATTCTCGAATCGAGCTTCCCGTCGTGGCGCCGGCGAACTGCGGGTAGAGGGGAAGCAGTAGGACCCGCCCGCAGCCGGCTGCACGAACCGCGTCCACGGTCGCCTCGGTCGACGGTGAACCGTAGCGCATCGCGACAAAGACCCTGCAGGGAAGTTCGCCGCCCAGTTCGCGTTCAAGCTTCTCGGCTTGACGAAGAGTCGTCTCCCGAATTGGGGAGCGGCCGCCGATCGCCGCATACAGATCCGTCGCTGACCTGGCCCGCCAAACGGACAAGCGGTGAGCCAGCCAGTCACGGACGCGAGAAGGGAGTGAGAGCCCAAACAGGTCGGGATCCCGGAACATGTTCTCGAGAAAAGGCTGGACCTCGTCCAGCGATCCGGGGCCCCCCAGTTGCAACAGCACGACGGCCAGAGATTTCGAAGGGCCGGAAGGGGCCGTCACGAATGCCGGGGATCAAGCATGGACGGAGGCAGGACCATGCGCCCGAATGGCTCGAACTCCAACATCACCGCCAGGCGGGAGAACTAGATCTCGCTCAGGTGCTCGAGTCTTCCCGTTCCGTCTCCGAGCGTCTCGGTGCGAACGCCGACCCTGTGCAGCAGCGAGAGGTAGAGATTGTTCATTGGCGTCTCGGGCGCGTAGCGGACATGGCGCCCGGCATGAAGCGATCCGCCGCGTCCCGCCACGACCACGGGAAGGTCGTGATGGGTGTGCCGGTTCCCGTCGCCGATGCCGGACCCGTAGACCACCATCGTGTGATCCAGAAGACGGCCGTCGCCGTCCTCGACCGATCCCAGGCTGTCCAGGAAGTGGGCGAACTGGCGGACATGGTAGGCATTGACCTTGGTGATGTCCTCGATCTTCGTCGGATCGCCGCGGTGGTGCGTCATTCCGTGGTGGGCCCGGTTGACCTCGATCTCCGGGTAGGTCAGGTTGCTGCCTTCGCGACCCATCATGAATGTCGCGACGCGCGTCATGTTCGTCCGAAACGCCAATGTCATCAGGTCGAACATCAGCCGCGTATGTGCAGAGTAGCTGGCAGGTATTCCCCTCGGCCGGGCCATGCGCGGCGATTCGGCATCCTGACCTGAGCGCTCGGCCTCAATCCGCCTCTCGACATCCCGCAAGCTCGAGAAGTACTCGTCGAGTTTCTGGCGGTCGGTCGGCCCGACCGACCCAAGCAGTCGATTGGCGTCGTCGAGAACGTGATCCAGCACGCTCCGTCGGCGCGACATTCGCCTCGCGCGCGCCGCATTGTCCAAGGGCTCCTCGGCGTCACCGAACATTCGCTCGAACACCAGGCTGGGGTCGATTTCGGGAGGGTTGGGGGTCTTCTCGCTTCGCCAGGAAATGCTGTTGGAGTAGGCACAGCTGTACCCGGAATCGCAGTTGCCGGCCAGCCGGCCCGGCTCGATGCCCAGTTCGATCGAAGCGAACCGAGTCGAGCCGCCGACCGCGTTGGCAGCCACCTGATCGACGGAAACTCCCAGCCGAATGTCCGCGCCCGAAGTCTTCTTCGGGTGAATGCCGGTCAGAAAGCTCGCAGCCGCCCTGGCGTGGTCTCCGGCGCCGTCCCCCAAGGCGCGTCCGGTGTTGTGGGTGAGCCCCGACAAAACCAGCAGGTCATCCCTGTGTGTCCGCAAGGGTTCGAGGATCCGCGTGAACTCGAAGGAACGCCCCTCTTCGGCAGGGGTCCAAGCTTCCTGGATCACCCCGTTCGGCACGTACACAAACGCCAGGCGCGTCGGCGTATCGCCCGCAAGCCCTCGAGGGGCCGCGAACGCGGGCCGCATCGCGTCGAGGTAGGGAAGGGCGACCGCTGCCCCAGCACCCCGCAGAAACAGACGACGATCAAGATGTTTTCCCGAAACCACAGACAGCCCCCGCCAAAGGCTACCATATGCCCCCATGCGGAGCGCCTGGAATACCTTGATTGAACGGTGTCTTCCGGGCACCGGAGTACCCTGAGACAGCATGGCGAAAGGCGCGGTCGCGAACACGCCACGCGTCACGGAGTGGATCCTGGCGGGGTACTTCGGCTACACAGCGTTGCTTGCGCTGACCTTGCCGTTGTCAGGTTCAACCCGGATCCAGTCGATCTGCACGAGCATCGGCGCTCTTGCCGTGCTGCATTGCATGGGGCGCTGGCCGCGCCGACATGATCCCGTTCTCCTGCGCAATCTTCTCCCGCTTGGAGGCGTCCTGATCGCATACACCCAGATGGGATGGTTTGCGCAACCGAGAACGAATTTTGCGCTGGAAGAGGCGTGGGTGCGATGGGACCGGCTGATTCTGGACGACTGGGGCGTCTCCGAAGCGATCGAAGTGCTGGGTCCGGTCGTCCCGGCAACACTGGAATTCCTCTACTTGCTCACGTACGCGGTCGCGCCGATTGGCCTTCTGCTCCTCTATTCCAAGGGCCTCCTCGGGCGAGCTGATCGGTTTCTCGCGATCTACGTTGCCTCGGCGGTCCTTGCCTACTCTCTGTATCCGTTCTTCCCTTCCGAACCTCCCCGAACAGTGTTTCCCGGAGATTTGTCCGGACGTTACGAGACGATGTTCAAGCAATTCAACTGGTGGCTGCTCGGGGGAGCTGGGATCCATACCAGCGTATTCCCGAGCGGACACGTCTCATCGGCGTTCGGCGTCGGATTCGGACTGCTGCTTGCCGCGCCCGAACGCAAGCTTTGGGGGGGCGCGATGACCGCCCTCGCGGCAGGGATCGCCGTGGCCACCGTCTACTGCCGGTATCACTATGCAGTGGACGCGGTGGCGGGCCTCGCGACCAGCGCAGCCGCTTCGCTGGCCTGTGTCTTCGCGTTCCGATATCGCAATCGCGTTGAACTGGTCTGACGTGTCCCGGCGACACGAGCCGGGTGCGATCCCAGGGCAATCGGTCGCTACGATGACTTGTGTGCCGATACGGATTGCAGACCTTAATCACGATGCACTCGGACTCGCAGAGCTTGTCCGACGCGGGGAGGTTAGCGCGGTGGAGCTCGTGGACTCTGCGGTCGACGCTATCGAGGCCCTGAACCCGGCCTTGAACGCGGTGGTCACACCGATGTACGAGATCGCCCGTGAGCGAGCCCGCCAAGCCTCGCGTGACGCTCCGTTCGCAGGCGTCCCGTTCCTGCTCAAGGATCTCCGCGCGTCGTTCCGCGGGGTTCCCACATCCGAAGGAAACATTCTGTTGGGCACGAATGACGCGCAGTACGACAGCGAGATCGTGATTCGGCACAACCGAGCGGGCCTGATCTGCGTGGGCAAGACCAACACGCCGGAGTTTGGTCTGACCGCCACCACGGAGCCGCTGGCGTTTGGTCCGGCCCGAAATCCGTGGGACGTGGCACGGACGCCAGGAGGGTCGAGCGGCGGTGCGGCAGCGGCGGTAGCGGCCCGGATCGTACCGATGGCTCATGCGAGCGATGGCGGCGGCTCGATACGAATCCCGGCGGCGTGCTGCGGTCTTGTTGGGCTCAAGCCAACCCGGGGAAGGAATCCGCTCGGGCCCGACGCCGGTGACATCATGAACGGCCTGGTCGTGGAGCACGCGGTGACGATTTCGGTCCGCGACACGGCCGCACTCCTGGACGCGACGGCGGGGCCCGATCTGGGCGACCCGTACTGCGCGCCCAGCCCGCCGCGGCCCTTTCTCGAAGAGGTCGGGGCTGACACGGGCCGGCTGCGCATTGCGTTTTGCACCGAATCGCCTTCGGGAACGCCGGTCCACGAGGACTGCATCGAAGCGGTCACATCGACGGCTCGGCTCTTGGAGGAACTCGGCCACCGTGTCGAGGAGGCGGCTCCTGTCTACGACGACCGCTCGTTCCGCCAAGCATTCACGACGATTTGGTTTACCAATCTGGCTGCCAATCTCGAATTGCTGGCCGAGGCTGTGGGCGGCGAGCTTTCGGAGCACCATTGCGAGCCCCTGACTTTGGCCTTTGGCGCAAGGGGTGCTGAGCACAGCGGCGCTGACTACGTTGCAGCCGTTGCAAGAATCCAGGCAATCAGCCGTGAGATTGCAGGATTCTTCCAGACACACGACGTCATGCTGACGCCGACCCTGGCGACGCCTCCACCGGAGATGGGGTTTCTGCATCCGGCCGCGGACGAGACCGACTTTCGTCCATTCCTTCGACGTGTCAAAGAGTTCGTGCCGTTCACGCAAATGGCAAATGCAACAGGTCAGCCAGCTGTATCACTGCCGCTCCATTGGAAGAACGGCCTGCCGATAGGCGTACAGTTCGCGGCCAGGTTCGGAGACGAAGCGACGCTGCTTCGGTTGGCCGCTCGATTGGAAGAGGCCAGACCGTGGGCCCAACAACGACCGCCCGTCTGCGCAGGGGAGTGAGTCCTAGGAAGGAAGTCCTAGTTTTCCCGACGTTGCGGCCCCACAATCCAGCAGGTCGGTTCCAGTGGGATTCGAAGGCAAATCCTTGCGAGTTCTTGCCAGATGGTTGGTCCCATACGCACCAAACGCACCCCGCCCGCTCGTGGGTCGTAGTGCCCGATTAGTGTTGCTTCATGTTCGCTTGGCTACGTCCTATGAACCCTTGGGTCTGAAGATTCGTATTTCAGCAAACGGAAACGTCCCTTTGACGGTTTGCATACCTTGTCAGGAAATTTCTCGACAAGCTTCCAGACACATCCATTGGCCGTCTTTGGATGGAACTTGGAATCCGATTCCAAGATTCTCGACAGAAGTTCTGACCAACGAAGGCCGTCTGGATGTTGCTCAAGCAGCTCCAATGCTCTTGCGTTAATCCGATGTGTGACGTTGGGTCTTCGCATATTAAAGCCCAATCGCTCTTTCCAAGTCAGCAATAATGATCTTTCTCATCTTAAGCATTTCTGGCACTATTTTGTCTGGATGATCAGACATCCATTTGTTCATACTTGTAGGTAGAATCTGCCATGATACTCCATATTTATCCCTGACCCATCCGCACTGTTCCGCCTTGGGAAAGGCAGACAGATTTGCCCAGTAATAGTCGATCTCCATTTGATCTTCGCAGTTAACAACAAGAGAAATTGCTTCGTTAAATGCAAAATCGTGCATATCTGTACTTCCATCCATCGCTGCGAACCACTGACCTTCAAGTGTAAAATCGGTAAACATGAATGCACCCTCTTTATTCGGTTCCATTCCAGCTGGATAGCGAGCAATCGCACCTCGTTTTGCGTTCCTGAAAAGAGACAAATAAAAGTCCGTCGCTTCTTCTGCTTTGTCACACATTTCGCTAACAAAAAGAAGTGCCGGAATAACCAAGGGTCGACCTTCGCCTTCAGGACCTGTGTAGACCAACTGCCACGAGAAGCCATATTTGTCCTCTACCCAACCATAGCGTTCACTGAATTCGTATTGATCTAAAGGCATGAGTATCTTGCCATCTATTGAAAGGTGCTCCCATACTTCGTTGATCCGAATTCGCGCATCCTTGTCATGTGATGGATCAAAATTGACCATGATTGAGATTGACGGAGTGGGCTTATAGGGCGATCTGGAGCTGATTGCTTGAATTCCAAATCCCATAATCCTAAAACCAACAATCTCGCAGTCACCGGAAGGTGTACCTTTAATTTGGGTTTTGAAAGTTACATTGGAATTCGGAAATACAGAAGCATAAAATTCGGCAGCTTCAATCGCTTCTTTGTCAAACCATATGCAGGGTGAGATTCTTTGTTTCATATGTTAGACGCTCACTTTAACTCTGGTTCCGACGTAAGCTGAGGTGTGCCTCGGCGGCTGTACAGAAAGTGGGGTGAAACAAGGTGCATTCTTGGACCTGGTATGATTCGTCGGGAAGCGTGGCTATCGCTTTTCCGGAGTCTCCGTACGAGTACGTGGATGGTCCTGCTTCGAGTGCAGTCCTAGACGTGCAGATCGAGCGCCACTAGTGTCGCGTTAGAAATCGTTGATAACAAAGGACTTAAAAATATGGGAATTACTGACCTGAGTGCCCAATCTGAATAAATCGACATCTTATCTCCG
>JAPPMB010000017.1 GCA_028819255.1 Bryobacterales bacterium
GTCTGTCGGCGACTCTGTCGAAACGACCCGGCAGGGAGAAACAGTGACATCGCTAGAATGATCGATGTTCGGAAATCAGAGTCTGCGCCCTCCGTGCTTCAATCATCAAGTAGTGCCTCAATCCGGCTCAGACGATCTCCTGCCGACATTCTGGTATCCGGGGCTGGGAGAGCACCACTGTGCCGTCCGGATTCCGGTCACGACTCCGAGCCGCTACCTGTCGTATCTGGCGGCCCTCAATCTTCGCCTGCCTGGCGAGGACACAGGAGACTGGCACGGCGACATTCCGTTCGTCGCGTCCGTCGACTATCCCCGCACTCTGCGGCCAGCCGGACCAGGCGGCTGGTCGGACACGACGCCCAGCCTCGGAAGCAAGGGCGTTCGCGACATGGCCCACCTCCTTGAGGGGAAATATATCCCGCCCGGCTGCGGACCGGTCTGGGTGGCCAACCACTATCGTGCCATTGCGGACTACGTGCTCGTTGACACCCAGGGGTGCTGGTGCGCGAAGTATCCCAGACACGTCCCGGTCCGCAACATCAACCAGTGGCTTGACACCCCCGAGCAGGTGGAACACTTGGTCGAGGAGTACCTCAAGCCGCTTCGGAACCAGCTCTCGACTGAAGAAAGAGAACTCCACGACGCATGGCTTCCGACCGTAGTGTTCGGCTGACGCCCGACCAAGCACTCCACGAACGTGTGATGAGAACGGTCGCTCTCTGGATGCAGCACACGCCCTTCGTGCTGAAGGGCGGGACCGCGCTGGCGCTGCTGTACGGCCTGGACCGGCACTCGGTGGACCTCGATTTCGATGTTGGCAGCGCGAAGCGGGTCTCCATCAAGCGCTACGTTCGAGCTGGCATGCAGGACGCGAATGTTCCGATGTCCGCCTTCAGGCGTGGGCGCCCCATGTGGAGGGGGCGACGATACAGGATCCACTACACCAACCCTGACAGCGGTAAGAATCAAGTCCTGACGGTGGAATTGAGTTCCAGGAAAAGGCCCCGCCCGGAAGACGTTGTGGTCGTGGACGGGATTCGTACGTACAGGATCACAGCATTGTTCGACCAGAAGATGATTGCCGCTGCCGACCGGACCAAGGGGAGGGACCTGTTCGACCTCGGGTTCCTGGCCGAATCCTACGGCGACAGTCTCTCGAACGAGCAGATTCTCAGAGCTGACGAATTCAGCCGCGACCACCAAGGCCTGGCAGACCGGTATCGGCAGGCCTTCCAGGATGGTGAGCGGCTGGGGGACGTAGCGACTACCGACGACCGCGCGCTCGCCTTCAGGATCGCGGTCGTCGAGCAGATGCACCGTCGCGGGCAGAAGATCTTCGAGCAGGCCGTTCCCAAATCGCGGTCGCTTGCGGACGACCTTGCTCTGCACAGGATCTGGCTCGAATCGGACGGTCAGCAGGGTTGCCGTGCTGATCTCAGCGACAGGAGGTTTGTCGGGTCTGTCCTGTGTGGCGTGAACTTCGAGAGAGCGGATCTGCGGCGGGCCGACTTCACGGGTGCGGATCTTCGCAATGCCAACCTCCGGAGCGCCGACCTGAGCGAGGCGGTTTTCGACAGGACCGACCTGCAGGGAGCCGACTTCTCCGGCGCGGACCTCAAGGATCTCTCGCTGCGCAGCAGCACGCTCGGACCGACCACCAGGGGTCTCGCCGAGGCGCTCGCCAGAGTCGTCAAGCCTGGCCAGCCCCGGTACACGCCTCGCCCGCAGGCTCCGCGTCGGGCCGAACCCGAAAGGAAGTTCGGCCCATTCCGCTAGTCTCCCGCGGAGCAGGCGGCCATCAGTCCACGGACCTGCCAAATGGATGGCCGGCAAGCCGGACGCAGGAAAGGTCGGGGCTGACAGCATTGCAGGAAGAGGGAGCCTGTCGCGACCGGTTTCGTTCTCCCGCCCGAGTAAGGGCGGACAGACTCCGGCATGGGCCGCCGGAAAACAGCTGCGTCCCATGCCGCTACCGGACGACGGGAGTGAGGCTGATCCACATTCTGGAGCTGGATCCTAAGTGGCGGCGGCCGGAGGTGTCGCAGCTCCCCATTCGAGCCCCAGGTCGGAGACATCTGCGTCGCTCTCAGCGGGATGCTCATCCAACCCGCGTGCGTCACTGGTTCGGTGCGGCCTTGACGGCTCGGAACTGAGGCATCTGCTCCTCTTCGAGTTCCCGCTGCTTCGTCTCTCCGATCTCACGCATCAGACGTGCGCCCTCCTCTTCGCGCCCGCTGTCCAGGTACAGCTGGCCGAGCTGATACTTGGCCGCCGTCAGCGACGGATCAAGCCGAACCGCCGCCTCTAGGTTGCGGATCGCTTCCGCCGTTTCCTTCTCGGCCAGCAGCTTGCCGAGCCGATAGTATGCCGATGGAAACCTGTCGTTCAGCTTGATGGCGATCCTGAAATGCTTCTCGGAAAGAGCTTCCTGTCCCCTGTCGCGGCCCGCCCGCGACCTGTCGACCGCGAAGGCGTAGACGTAGTGAACATAGAAGTCCTCAGGGAACCGCTCTGTTCCGGTCCGCAGGGTTTCCAGCGCCTCCGGCACCTCCTCCAGATGGATCAGCGTCACGGCCAGAGCCGTCAATGCCACCGAATGGTCCGCTCGAAGCCCGACCGCATCGGAGAAGGCCTTCCGGGCCGCTTCGTATCGCTGTCCCTGGCCCAGGGTTATGCCTTTCTGCACGAGCAGGCGGTAGGACGCCGGTCTTCTATTCAGCCCAAGATCCAGGATCTCGAGAGCAAGTTCGGGATTCCTGTACCGCACGCAGAACTCGCTGAGTTCGATATAGCCGTCCTCGTTCTCCGGGGCGACCTGAATCGCCCTTCTCAGCGCGAGGATCGACGCATCCAGGTTCCCTGCGCTCTCCTCCAGCCCCGCAAGGCGAGACAGGAGACGACGGTCGGGAACCTCATTGGCGAGCATCCGGGCCAGGGCTAGGGCTTCCTCGTCCTGTCCCGCCGCCGCAAGGATCGCGATCCTCCTGACTCCAAGCCCCTCGGGTGCGGGGTCCAGGGCTTCGGCCCGCTCCAGGGCTGCAAGAGCCTCGTCGTACCGTTCAGCGGCCGCTGCGACCTGTGCCAGATCAACGAGGTCGGGGCCGGTCAGATCGCCTCGGGCCTGTAGGGCAGACAGAACTTCCCCGGCATTGTTCGAACGCCCGACCTGCTGCAGGGAGCGGGCGTAGGCGATCAGCGCGCGCGGCTGGCCGGCAATCAGGTCGCCGGCGTCCTCCAGGAGCCGGACGGCATCGCTGTGCCGCCCGGACTCGGAACGGATCATCCCCAGGAACAGGCTTGCCTGCATGCGGGCCTCGGGAACTCCGAGCAGCTCCAGGAGGTTGGCTTCGGCGGACTGGAGGCGGCCGAGGTCGAATTGCGCGATCGCTAGGTTCTTTCGGGCCGGCACGAATTCCGGAGAGATCCGGAGAGCGCGCTCGAAGTACACGATGGAAGACGCGGGTTCGTTCCGGATGCAGAGGATGGCGCCGACCATGTTGAGGGCCGCGAGGTCGTCCGGATTCCCTTCGAGCACGCCCTTGAACTGAGCGAGAGCCTCGTCGACACGGCCTGCCCGAAGATGCTCGAGCCCGGTCGCGCTGTCCGCGGCATGGATCAGGGGGACCGCCGCCGCAAGGATCGTGAGCGGCAGGACACGGAGGAGCGCCCTCCTCGCTGACGCGACTCCGCCCGATCCCGATGGAAGACCGGAACGCCGGTCGCGAGAGGACCGGCTGTGCTCCGCGCCACCGACTGCACCGGTCCGATTCCCGCTGTGCGCGGCACTGCGTCGCCCGGCGCGTGAAACGGCCTGCGCCGTGGTTCCCATCGGCATTCTAGGATCGGTCCGGCTCGGTCGGTTCGCGGATCGTGACGATCTGATTGGCGCGCACGTCATCCAGCACCTGCGTTCCGCCTCGGGGCCACCGGACCCGGAGCGTGGCGGACGTCTCGTCTCCGAGTCCGAAGTGAAGCCGCGGGTCGTTGCACGAATAGTAGCTGGACTGCGACATCACTTCCTGGGCCTGGCTGCGGGTGCCGTAGGCGCAGGTCACCCGCGCTCCGATGGCGCTCCGGTTGGAAACCGTGCCGACCAGCTTGACCTTGAGCCAGTTTCCCCCTCCGTCGATGTCGTTGCGAAGAAGAGACGGAGGCTCGTTGAGGTTAACGACCAGAATGTCGACGTCACCGTCGTTGTCGAAGTCCCCGAATGCGCAGCCGCGGCTCGAGTGTGCCGCGGCCATCGCAGGCCCGGCCTCGTTCAGGAGCTGTTCCAGGCGGCCGCCGCCGAGGTTCCGGAACACGACATTGGGCGTCTTGAACGGATATTCCGGCAGCTTGGCCTCGATTTCCGGGTAGATGTTGCCGGTTGCATAGAAGATGTCGGGGAGCCCGTCGTTGTCGAGGTCGACGATCCCGGCGCCCCAGCAGACGTAGCGCACTTCGACGGCGAGTCCGGACTCCAGCGTTCGATCGCGGAAGCGGCCGGAACCGTCGTTGACGTAGAGGATGTTCGTGTCGTCCGCGAAGTGCGTCTTGAAGATGTCGAGGTCGCCGCTGAGGCTGAAGTCCGCCACGCCGACTCCCATGCCCGCCTGCTCCTGACCGTCCTCGTTCAGGGCGACGCCGCGGAGCAGGCCGACCTCCTCGAACGTTCCGTCGTGGCGGTTGCGAAACAGCAGGCTGGGCGTCGAGTCGCAGGCCACGTAGATGTCGGGCCAGCCGTCGTTGTCGAAGTCCGCCGCGGCCACGGTCATGCCGTAGCCGGGGCGGGCCTTCGCGATTCCCGCCTCGTCGCTGACCTCCCGGAACGTCCCGTCCCCGTTGTTCCGGTAGAGCGAGTGCCGCGAGAAGGGGAGACCGCGCGGACCGCAGTGCACCGGAACCCCCTTCCAGTTGCAGGTCCCCATTCCCGGGCCCGGCACGTTGTCGAAGTCGAAACGGCAGTAGTTCGAGACGAACAGGTCGAGGTGGCCGTCGCGGTCGTAGTCGACGAACGCGCAGCCCGCTCCCCAGCGAGTGTCCGGATCGACCAGCCCGGCCGCTTCCGTGACATCTTCGAACGTGCCGTCGCCGTTGTTTCGATAGAGCACGTTCTGCCCGAAGGCGGAGATGAAGAGATCGTCGTATCCGTCGTTGTCGTAGTCTCCGACCGTCACCGCCGAAGCCCAGAGCTCCCGAAGAAGTCCGGCTTCCTCGGTGACGTCGGTGAATGTGCCGTTGCGGTTGTTCCGGTACAGCCTGCTGCTGGTGCCGCGGGGCGCGCCGGCCACCCGCGAACCGCTCAGCACCAGAAGGTCCATCCATCCGTCGTTGTCGTAGTCGAGAAACGCGCACCCGCATCCCACGGTCTCCACGATGTAGTCCTTGTGGTCCGCCGGGCCGTAGATCGTGGGGTGGCGCAGGCCGGCCCGCGCGGCGACATCGACGAAGTTCGCGGCGAACGGCCTGCCCGATGTCTCGGCCCTCCGTTGCGCCCGGACGTTGCGCGTAGCCACGCCCTGGCCGCTCGCAAGCGCCGGCGCGAGAAGGGCGAGCAGCTCTCTCCTGGACGAGTGCAAGACCTTACCCTCCAGCCGGGTCCGCCGGACCGCCGGGGGATCCGGAACGCCGCCGTCGTCCCGGCTCCGGCGACTGGCTCAGAATTGGAAGCGGACCCCGATCTGGGCCGATCGAGGCCCGATGGAATTCGTCACCCTGCCGAACAGCCCGCTCGTCATGTTGTTGACGACGCGGTCGAGGTTGGCGCGGTTGAGAACATTGAACACTTCGCCGCGCAGCTGGAGAATCGTGTCCTCGGAGAGTCCCGGAAGCTGGAATTCCCGCGAAATCAGCACGCTGACGTTGAATAGGCCCGGGTGCGAGAAGGTGTTGCGCCCGAGGTTTCCCTGTTGGCCGGCGGCCGGCGCCGGAAAGTCCGAGACCTGGAAAATGCCACGGAGATAGTCGCTCTTGGAAAGGCCGCTCAGCGAGTTCCCGAACGCCGGCGCGTTCGGCAGGTCGCTGTTGAGTCCGTCCGCGTTGAAGTCGCCGGCGGGAAACGGCGCCGAGGTCAGGACCGTGAAGGGCAGGCCGGACTGGACCACGCCCACCGTGCCGAAACGCCACCCGTTGATCACTGAGCGCAGCGCCGGAGCCGTGCTTCCCTTGGCGATCCGCACCTCCCACATGGCATCGAACGTCAGGCGCTGCCGGACATCGAAGTCGGCCCGGCCGCGCTGAGCCCGCAGATTCCATACGTCGAACACCGGCGTCGAAGGAACCGAGGCCTGCGGAAGTCCGCTGGTGCTGAAGTGGTCCAGGACCTTGGCGTACGTGTACACGGCCCGCATCGAAAGACCGCTCGTGTGGCGCTTGTGGAACATCAGAGACAGCAGGTGGGCGTTCGAGTTGGCACCGGTCCAGCGGCGCTGCACCGCACCGAAGAACGGGTTGAGCCGGTCCAGTCTCCCGTCCAGCAGGTCTCCGGCGAACCGGTTGATGTCGCTGTGGACGGTCAGGTTGTGGTCGGCCGAGCCGGTGTAGTTCACCTCGGCCATCGAGTCCGGCCCGAGCCGCTTCTGGAGACTGAGCATCCAGCTGTGCGCGGTGGGTATCTTCATGTTCTGGTCCACGCTGAGGATGCTGGAGCGCAGGCCCTGCACGCCGCCGCGCTCGTTGAGTTCGTAGGTCACGTTCGGTTTAGGCCAGATGTCGGGCGAGGCGTCCTGGGCAAGCGCGTCCAGCTCGCCCCAGTTGCCGAGCCCGTACGTCAGCGCGTCGCCCTGCAGCACGCTCAGGCTGGGGGTCGCCGTCGCAGGGGGCCCGAGCAGGTTGAGTGTCGAGAACCAGTTCTGGGCGATCCGGTCGCGGTACATGCCGTACCCGCCGCGAATCGAGAGCGATCCGTTGCTGAACACGTCCCAGGCGAATCCGATCCTGGGGCTGATCATCCACGGGAGCCTGTCCGTGGCCGTCTGCCGGCATTCGGCGAATCCGTTGGCGATCCGCTCCATCGAGTCGGAACCCTGGCCTGCGAAGAGATAGCAGCCCGGGTCTGACGCTTTCGTGTAGCGGATGCCTTCGCCGTAGTTGTCCACCCGTATGCCGAGGTTCAGGGAGAAGCCGGGCCGGATGCGCCAGTTGTCCTGGACGAACAGGCCGACGAACGAAGTGTGGTAGCTGAGGTAGGCGCCCCCGACCTCGCCGGTTGCGAGGTTCACCGCCGGCCCGAACTGCGAGGTCGGCCGGTCCTGCGCGAAATCGAGCAGGTTGGAGAAGACGAACGTCGGCCGGGTCAGCGTCTTGCGCCACGGAACGGTGTCGTCCGGCCTCACGTACTCGCCCCCGAACTGCACGGTGTGCTTGCCCTTGTTGAGGGTCGCCATGTCGCGCCATTCCCAGGTGGGCGTCGTCCAGCCCCCCGGACCCCACGCCCCGAATCCCTGCGTCCCCAGAACCGCGATGTTCGGCACGTCCACTGCGCCGTCGCCTAAGGGGGCCTGCTGCTCTCCGGTCTGTCTTGAGTAGCGGAATCCCATGCTGTTCATGAAGGTGGGCGAGAACACGTGGTTCCAGTCGAGCTTCCACCAGTCGTTCAGGACCGGGGACCACCGCGTGTAGGCAGGCCGGATCAGGTTCGCGAACTGCCTGCGGCCGTCGGACTTGTAGTAGTAGCCGAACAGCCTGTCGCTGGCGCCGAAGTGATGGTCGACGCGGATCTGGTACTGCTCTCCCTGGCGGGGCACCGAGGCGCTCTGGTTGACCGTGCCAACGGCGGACAGCGAGTCCGGAATGGTCGACATGGCGTCGAACTGGCCCGGATTCCTCAGCTTGAGCTCCCCGACCGAGATGATGTCGCCGGTCGGCTCGATGGAGGGGGACAGAGCGAAGATTCTGGAGGCGATCGAGTTGGGGAAGCTGCCCGTCACGTACTCGCGGAACTCCCGCGTTTCGGCGACGCCCACGCTGACCGTCGAGGTGCTCGCCCGCAGAAAGTCGAACGCTCCGAACACGAACGTCTGGTTGCGCTTGATGGGGCCTCCGATCGTCGCCCACAGGTTCTTCTGGGCAAAGTCGGTGATTTCGCGCTGGGCGATCGTGCGCGCGGTGAGGCTGTTGTTCGTGTACAGGTAGCCGACCGTCCCGTGGACTTCGTTGGTGCCCGACTTGGTGACCAGCTCCAGAAACGCCCCGGAGGACCTGCCCTTCACCGCGGAGAAGTTCTGCGCCTCGACCCGGAACTCCTGGAGCGAATCCGGAATCGGGCTCACCATGAACGTCCCGTCCCTGGAGGGAACCTCCGCGTAGCTTCCGTTCAGCATCACCAGATTGGCCCCCTGCCTCTGTCCGGAGGCGTTGATCCGCAGCCCCATCTCGCCCTGGTAGTTGTCGACGAAGGCTCCGTTGGTGGCGCTTGTTTCGCCCGTGCCGGTAACTCCCGGAACGAGTGTCGACAGCTGCCAGATGGTGTTGCGCGGCAGAGGCTGGTTCCTAAGGGACTCCTGGTCGATGTAGTTCGTGTTGTCGACCTCGGTCGTGTTGACCGCACTCGTGTCGGCTTCGATCGTGATCGATGTCGTCACCTCCCCGATCTGCATTTCCGGGTAGAGCGTCCGGGTCTCGTCGCTCCGCACCAGCAGACCTGTCGTGGACCATGTGACAAAGCCGGGCGAGCCTACGGTGGCGGCATACGATCCGGCCGGGAGCTCGCCAATGCGGAAGAAGCCGGTCTCGTTCGAAGTCGCCTCCCGCTCAAGGCCCAGGTTCTCGTCGGTCACAACGATTGCGGCCCCCGGAATGACAGCTCCCGTTCCGTCCTTCACGTAGCCTTCGACCGCGCCGCTGAACTGGGCGCTGGCCACGCCGCAGGCAAGCAGCGAGAGAACGATCAGACTGGTGGATACGCGATTCACGAACAAGACCTCGGGGGCATCATGTCACACCGGTCGCGGGATCGGCAACCAGGTTTCAGAAACCGATGGCCGGGACGACTCCTGCGTCTCCCAGGTGCCGCCGCAATGTCTCACCCAGACGAATCAGCATTGAAGGCCCGTCGCAGGGCCGGCGGGGTCCGAGGGCTCTGCCCCGATTGTCCTTTCGGAGACGCCACACCGTTCAAATCAGAGATCAGAGGCGGCGCGGAGCCCGCTGGTGTTGGGAATTCCGCTGTCGGCAGGCGGGAGAGCCGTGCGCGGGTATCCGTCCCGTCGCCCGCGCTACAGTCGTCAACGATGAGCGGTGCAGGAGCCGTCACCGGAGCCTCCGACCACTATGGACGGGCCGAACTGGTGACCCTCGCCGTCAACGACGGCACAGCCGTCTTCCTCGATCGGAGACGTGTCGCTCTGATCGACGAGGGCCTTCCGATCGCCCCCTACCACCACGAGGCGCCGGCGCTGGACATCGGTCCCGCAACCGCCCTCGTGAACCAGGTCAGGCGATCAGTTGCGAAGCACGCGAGATCGGCGATCTTGACCGTGCTGAAGACGTACCGTGCCGGTGTGTTGATCTTGCCCGCGAGCCCCTACCAAGGCCTGCCCGACTCCTTGGAAGAGGTCCTCAACTCACGTCCGCTGACGCTTGCCGCCGACGGCATGCTCTACCGCGAATCCTTGGCCGACACTGCTGCCCAGCTCGGCCTGGAGGTTCGAAGGTACTCTCGCAAGATCGACCAGGCGGCCCTCGCTGCCAAGGCAATGGGGGTCGAATCAGACCAGGTGACCGCGCTCCTCGACCAGTTCGGTCGTGTCGCGGGACCGCCGTGGCGCAAGGACCACAAGATGGCTGCCGCTGCAGCCCTCAGCGTGCTCGGGCCTCAGATTCGGTTCCTGACTCCACTGCCGCGAGACGGAGTACCCGTTTGAGAATACGGAGAAGGCAATCGGCGTCGGCAGGTCCGCGAGTTGCCGTTCGCTTGCGATGAGGCCCCTCCGGAGGGTTCCGTCGTGCTTCCGGAACAGGCCACCGCAAGAGGAAGCCAGCACTGCGACCGCCGAATCGGGCCGCCGGTGGCGCATTCTCCAAGAAAATCCTTGGACTTCCGAATTCTCACTGTCGATGGCCAGCATCTCCGGTTCCGGATGCCAACACTACAATGAGACGCGATGAGCGCGGAGCTGATCGGCATCCTGAGTGTGGGTGCGGCTCTGGCCGCGCTGGAGCTGTCGGGTCGGCTGTCCATGGACCGGCGCATCACCGGCCTGGAGGCAAGGCTGGATGAGCGCATGGTCGGACTCGAAAGGCGCATGGTCGAAATGGTAGGGCGGCTCACCGACATGGACCGGCGTATGGCGCGAGTGGAAGCCCTGCTGATAGGGCTGGGGCTGTCGGTGCGGACAGACGCGCCGCCGGCCGGGAAGTGACTTCTGGGCCTGTGACGGCCCGCCGGGCGCTGACTGCAGCGCGGCTGGCACCGAGACGCATTGCTTTGACAAGCGGGGTGTGAGGTCCAGGGAGCGGGATCGTTCCGTCGGTCAGGTTTCGGACCGCTCCAAGCGAGCGATTCCGGTTGGCGGAACCGGAAAGCCAGCACAGCACATCAACTTCTGAGAGGAACTCCCGGGAGGATCCTCCGGCGGCGATTCGGTTCCGTCCCGCGTTGCCGGGCCGTCTTCGCTCGAGAGCCGGTTCGGGCACGGTCTGCAGATGCTCTGTTCACCCCGGGAAGCCCGAAAAGAACTTCGGATGGTGTGTCGCGGACAGCCCGCTGCGGACCAGCGGAACGCACCGGCGGCGGAGCCCAGCGGACTGGATGCCGGGGCAGGAACCCCCATCAGCCGGCCTCCCACGAGTCGCTCAGGCCGGGCGCGGGCGCTTCGGAGAGACCTCTCCTGGCTCCGCGGGGTTCCGGGTCGTGGTGGCTGTGGCATAATTCCCGTGACCCTTCAGTCGGCGGACCGGACTCCATCGACTGCTCAGGGGAGAGGAGGCTTTCATGCAGGCACGGCAATGTCTTGCGGTCTTGTTCGGGCTGGCCCTGTTCGCGGTCTCGGATCGACCTCTAATTGCGCAAGCGGTGACCGCCTCCATCACCGGGTATGTCCAGGACGCCTCTGAGGCGGGCATCCCCGGGGCCACGGTCACGGCGACAAATGTCCTCACCGGCGTGGCGGCCACCCGCGAGTCGGACGCCTCCGGGCTCTACATCATTCTCAATCTCGATCCCGGACTGTACAGCCTGACGGTTGAGGCCGAGGGGTTCCGCCGCTTCGTTCAGGAAAACGTCAACCTCGACCCCAACATGCGCTTCAACTATGACGCCGTCCTGCAGCTGGGAGCAGTGACCGAGCAGATCACGGTCTCCTCAGCGCCGCCCATGCTTCAGACCGAGAACACGGACGTGAGCCTCGACCTGCAGCAGGAGATGGTCGAGTCGCTTCCCACGCTGGGACGCAACACGACGCGCCTGCACTTTCTCGCGCCCGGCACGATCCGCTGGCGCGGAGGAGACACGTGGCTGCCCCAGGAGAACCCCGGTCTCACCTCCACGGCGGTGACCAACGGCAGGTTCTGGGGGGACAACGACTACCTCTACGACGGCATCACCAACGTCGAGTACGGAATTACCGGCGTGCAGATCATCAATCCGCCGCGGGACGCGATCCAGGAAGTCAAGATGACGACTTCCGAGTACGATGCCGAACTCGGCCAGATCGGCGGGCTCACGGTGCAGTACGTGTCCAAGACGGGAACCAACGAGGTCCACGGGTCACTGTTCTGGTTCAACCGGAACGACAACTTCTTCGCCGCCAATCCGTTCACCGAGAAGGTCCCCGGGACGGGGCCGAACGGAACTGGCACCGGGCCTCCTCCGTTCAACTGGAACCAGTTCGGCGGCTCCATCGGAGGCCCGATCAGGAAGAACAAGACGTTTTTCTTCTTCGACTACCAGTCCGAGCGCACCGCACAGGGGGGCTCGCTCCTGACGACCTTTCCAACCGACGACTTCATCAACGGCGATCTCAGCCGCGCGCTCGGGGGCACGCTGACCGACGCCAACGGCGCTCCGTTCATGGTCGAGACGACCGAAGGCGCGATGATCCCCGCGCGCCAGAACATGATCTTCGACCCGACGACGGGCAGTCCGGACGGGTCGGGCCGCATGGCGTTCTCATGCGGAGGACAGGTGAACGCGATCTGTCCCTCGAGATTCAACCAGGTCTCGCGCAACCTGCTCGACCTGCTGGTGGGCGAGTCCGCCGGCCTGGCGGTCAACCAGGGCCTTCTCGACAACAATCTGGCGGCCGCCGGCTCGAGCACGTTCAACCGCGACACGTTCGACATCCGGGTCGACCACCAGTTCAACGACAACCGCAAGATCTTCGGACGCTGGACGCGTTTCGAGGCGTTTCAGGACAACCCGCCGATCTTCGGCCTCGCCGGCGGAGAGGGATTCGGCGGCGGCACGCCGAACAAGGGCGACTTCGAGAACCACCACGCGGTCCTCAACTTCACGGAGGCGGTGAGCCCGACCTTCCTGGTCGAGGCGAGAGCCGGCCTGGCGCGCTTCGCCCTGACCAGCTTCCAGTGGGATGTCGGCAACCTGACCAACGACCAGGTCGGCATCCGGGGGATCAACTCCGAGGGCGATCCCGTGACGACGGGGCTGTCGGCGTTCCGCATCGACGGACCCGTTGCGCAATGGACCATGGGGGTCGAGACCACGGCCGCGATCCCGCGGTTCGACTTCAACACGATCTTCCAGTACGGCGCCAACGCCACCAAGATCTCCGGCAATCATGAGCTCCGTTTCGGGGGCACGTTCATTCGGCAGCGCTCGGACTTCAACTCCATCAACGAGAGCACGCGGGGCGAGTTCGAGTTCAACCGGCTGATCACGGCGGATGCGGGGATTCCCGGCACAGGTCTGGGGATGGGGGCCTTCCTGCTCGGCATGCCGTCCGGATTCCAGCGGGGAGCGATCAACTTCATCGCCACCGACCGCGTCTGGAGGAACGGCGTTTTCTTCCGGGACATCTGGAGGGTCACCCCGAGGCTGACCATCAACTGGGGCGCCCGCTGGGACTTCATCGGCCGCCCGGTGCCGCGGAACCCGGCGGAGAACTCCAACTACGACCCGAACACGAACAATCTTCTGCTGGCCTGCGTCGGCCAGGTGAGCTGCACGTCGAACGTCCAGAACAACTTCGCCGACTTCTCGCCGCGCCTGGGGATTGCGTACAAGCTGTTTGAAAGGACTGTGATCCGCACCGGATTCGGGCGCAGCTACTTCGCCAGCAACTTCGGTGCGCATCTCGGCACACTGGGCACGAATTTCCCGATGCAGGTCCGGGAGAACATCCAGCGCGACAACCAGTTCTTCGCGTTCTCCTTTCCGACGGTCGGCCGGCCGCACTCGCTCGACGATCCGGCGCCGCCGACCGCGCGCCCCACGATCCCCGACAGCGGCCTGCTGCAGAAGCCTGCCGGACTCAGCGTGCTGTACGTGCCGACGGACAGCAAGACCTCCTACATCGACAACTGGAACTTCATGATCCAGCAGCAGCTCTCGGGCGACCTGAGCGTGTCGGTCGGGTACCTGGGAACGGTCGGCCGATTCCTGTACGACAACCAGAACGTCAACGCGGCGGTTCCGGGTCCGGGTCCCCTCAACCCGCGCAAGAAGTTCTTCAACATCACCGGCAGCGCGGACAACCTGGGCGTCCGGTGCCGCTGTCAGGGATCGAGCTATCACTCGATGCTCGTCAACGCGGAGAAGCGCTTCTCCGGCGGATACACCATCCAGGCGAACTTCACCTGGGCCAAGGCGCTGGACGTTATGCAGGGGGGGTTCGGCTGGTCCGGGCAGGCGCAGAACCCGTTCGACCGCCGGGCCAGCAAGGGCATTTCGGAATACAACCGCGCCACGACGCTGACCGTCGCACACGTCTGGGAACTGCCGTTCGGCAAGGGCCGGGCGTACGGCCAGAGCGCGCCCGCGGGGGTCCAGGCCGTTCTGGGCGGCTGGACGTTCAACGGAGTGACACTCCTCTACAGCGGCTTCCCGATCGCCGTCAACTGGGGGGACAACAGCTCCCTGAACTCGAATTTCGGCCAGCGGCCCGACCTCGTCGGCGATCCGGTCATCGGCGGTCCCACTCGCGAGCGCTGGTTCAACGCGGGCGCATTCGCGAACCCGTCGCCGTTCAT
Source organism: Bryobacterales bacterium (assembly GCA_028819255.1). Taxonomy (GTDB): domain Bacteria; phylum Acidobacteriota; class Terriglobia; order Bryobacterales; family UBA6623; genus VXMF01. Next base: position 14,131 of record JAPPMB010000017.1, read on the forward strand.
GTTCGGCAACTACGGGCGCAACGGGGGGGACCTGCGGGGACCGGGCTATTTTGCGGCCGACTGGTCGCTGGAGAAGGCCTTCATCTTCCGGTCACCGCTCAGCGAGGCGACGAAGCTCGAGTTCCGATGGGAGCTGTACAACGCCTTCAACACCACCAATCTGGCCACGCCGGCGAGCACGGCGGACAGCTCGGTGGCCGGGCGCATCTTCGGCATCGACGGCGACATGCGACGCATGCAGTTCGGGCTGCATCTGTCGTTCTAGGCGGACGGCGCCCCCCGGCAGGGGCGCGGGCGGGCTATGTTCCGGACTGGAGGGCTCTGGTCGCTGGTCGCCGGCATCGTCCTCGTCCTCGGTCCCGGCACGCCCCTGCGGGGACAGGATTCCGGCAACGACCGCCTGCGCCAGCATTTCGCCAAGGGCGACCAAGCCTACCGGGAAGGTCGCCTCGACGACGCGGTCCGGGAGTTCGAGCAGGTCGTGAGACTCCGTCCCGACCTGGCGGAGGCCCACGCCAAGCTGGGTGTCATCCACTATTCCCGCAATCAGTTCCAGGCGGCGGCCGGCGCGTTTCGGGAGGCGGTGCGACACAAGCCGGCCCTGGCGCGTGCCGAGGCCCTGCTCGGCATCGCCTCCATGCGGGCGGGGGATCTGGTCGAGGCGGTTCCGCTGCTCGAGAAGGCGGCGGCGCGGCCGCCGAGCGCCGATCTGGGCCGGCAGTGCAGCCTCCTGCTCATGGAGGCCTACCACAAGCTCGGTCGTCTGGACGCAGCCCTTGACGTCGCCCGGACGCTGCTGGCGGACGACCCGGACGACGCGGATCTCCTGTACAGCGTCTACCGGCTCCATTCCGAACTCGGCTCACGCGCCGTCGCCGGCCTCGTTCGATCGGCCGCCGGCTCCGTGCGCCTCCACCAGGTCACGGCGGAGATGCTCGAGTCCCAGGGCGACTATATTCAGGCCGCCGACCAGTATCGGAAGGCGGCGGACAAGGACCCCGCCCTGCCGGGAATCCATCGGGCGCTTGCTGTTGCGCTCCTCAACGCCTCGCCCGGCGACGACGCCAGGGCGGAGGCGCGACGCGAGCTGGAGACCGAGCTCGATGCCCATCCGTCGGACTTCCACTCGATCTACGAACTTGGGGAGATCGAATGGACCGAGGGCGGGTTCGACGCGGCGCGAACGTTGTTCAGCCGGGCGGTGGAGCTGCATCCGGACTTCGTGGAGGCATTGATCGCTCTGGGAAAGTCCGCAATGCGCCTCGGGGACACGGCGGCCGCCGTGCCGCATCTGGAGCGGGCGGTCAGGCTCGCCCCGGAGAACGAGGCGGCGCGATACCGGCTCTCGCAGGCCTACCGGAGACTGGGGCGCAGTGCGGACGCCGACCGCGAACTGGCCCGGTTCAGGGAACTGCGCGAGGCTGCGGCCTCGATCGGCGAGATCTACCGGCAGGTGCTGCGCAAGCCCGTAAGGGCTCAGGAGGCGGACGAGTCGCAGTGACCGCCGAGGGCGGGCTCCGACGCGGCGACGGCGCCTGTTCAACGTGGCGGACGTCGCACCGAGGCCCGCTGCGACCCCATCGGGCGATTGCCCAACGTCGCGAGGCGCTCACTCTCCCGATCGCAGCCGCTGGAAGCGTTGCAGCTCCTCCTGCGCCCGCCTCTCGTCACCGAGTTCCCTGTATGCCTGCGACATCAGGTAGTGGGGCACCTCGTTGCCGGGATTGAGGGCTGTCGCCCGCTCGAGGTGCGGAATGGCCTCCGACGGACGGTTGGAGCGGAGGAGCAGGCGGGCGAGCCCGATGCGGGGCTCGTCGTAGTCCGGGTAGTGCTCGATCGCCTGCTCGAAGTACGCGCCCGCCTCTTCCGCGTCTCCCATGACCCGCAGGGCCTCGCCGAGCTCGTAGGCCGCACTGGCATTGGTCGGGTCCAGCTCGAGTTCGGCCCTGAATTCCCTGATCGCCTCCTCCAGCGGCCTTCGGGGCTGGATGTCGTAGCGCAGGATGCGGCCTATGCGAAAACGGATGCCCGCCCGCCCCGGCTCGATGTCCAGCACCCTGCGGTACTCGATGACCGCCAGCTCGTACTTCTCCCTCGTCTCGTAGGCCTCCGCGGCTGCCAGACGCGCCCACACGGAATCCTCCGTCAGGTCCTTGAGCCTCTGCATCGTCAGGAACGAGTAGTCGCCGTATAGCCTGCCCGTGTAGTAGAGGATTTCGGGGTCGTCGGGAAACCTGCGGCTGAGCTCCAGGGCGGTCGCCGCGGCGTCGTGGTAGCGCTTTAGGCCCAGGTAGCTGCGCTGCAGCTCCAGGCCGATCATCCGCGCCAGCGAAGGGTCCGGTGGATTCCTGAACTTCTCCTCTAGGACCCCCACGGACTTGTCGAACTGACCGAGCTCAGACTGGCAGATCGCCAGCAGCGCTTCCGCTGTGGGCATGCCCGGCCTGATCTCGAGGGCGCGGGAGAGTGCACCGGAGGCGTCTTCGAAGCTTCCCGCCTGGTAGTGGATCCATCCCAGCTTGGCGTGAAGCTCCGGCAGGTTCGGCGAGTGCTCGGCAAGCAGCTCATAGCCCCTTGCGGCGTCCGCGAGGCGACCCTCGGCGATCGCCTTCTCGGCTGCCTCGTAGACCTCCTGGGCGCTCATCGTCTGCGCGGTTGCCGGCGGAGCGGCAGGAAACAGGCCCAGAAAGGCCGCGAGGGCCGTGGCGGCGGCGATTCCGCGGAATCCGGAGGGGAAGCACCCGGCCCGGCGGCCCGGGAGTCCAGCCTGCGAGCGGTTCCGCATCCTCGGCCCCGGGGGCTACGCCAGGATCTCCCGGATGACGCGCCCGCCAGTGTCGGTCAGGCGGCGGTTCCGCCCCGCGTGGCGGTAAGTGAGGCGCATGTCGTTCAGGCCCATCAGGTGCAGGATCGTGGCGTGCACGTCCCTGACGTGGTAGACGTCCTGCACCGCCTTGTAGCCCAGGTCGTTGGTCTCGCCAACGACCGTGCCGGCCTTGATCCCCGCCCCGGCGAACCACATGCTCATCGCCCCGATGTTGTGGTCGCGCCCCTTGGTCTTCCGGTCCGCCACCGTGTCCGGGGTGCGTCCGAATTCCCCCATCCAGACCACGAGCGTCGATTCGAGCAGCCCGCGCCGCTTGAGGTCCGCCAGGAGCGCGCCGACGGGCCGGCTGGTCTCGGCGGAGTTCTTTCCGTGGTTCCAGACGATGTCGACATGGCCGTCCCAGGACTGGGACGGCGTGTACAGCTGGACGAACCGCACCCCGTGCTCGACCAGCTTGCGCGCGATGAGGCAGCGCGTCCCGAAAGACCGCGCCCTCGCGTCGTCGAGTCCGTACATCCGTCTGGTCGCTTCGGACTCCCCGTCCATGCTGAGGACGCCGGGCACCTCGGCCTGCATGCGAAAGGCAAGTTCGTAGGCGTCGATGCGCGCCTGCAGGTCCGGGTTGGTGAAGTGCCGGTCGAGAAAAGCCCGGTTGTAGGATCTCAGCAGATCGCGCGACGCGGCTGCCATGCCGGGGTCCACGGCGTCGGGCGCCTTCAGGTCCCTGACTGCCTCACCGTTCCACCGCAGAACCGTGCCCTGGAAGGTCGCCGGAAGAAAGCCGCTGCCCCACTGCTGGGACCCGCTGAAGGGAAGCGACCGGAAATCGGGAAGTGCGCAGAATGCGGGCAGGTTCCTGTTCTCCGTCCCGAGACCGAACGTCACCCACGACCCGACCGACGGATTCCCCGGCAGGGTGAAGCCCGTGTTCATCTGAAACACGGCGGCCGGGTGGTTGCCGTTGTCGGCCTGCACGGACCGCACGACTGCGAGCTCGTCGGCGTGGGGCCACAGGTCCGGAAGCAGGTCCGAGATCCAGATGCCGGACTCGCCGTGCCGGCGGAACTCGAACGGGCTTCCGACGATCTTCCGCGCCGCTGCGAACAGGCTCGGCTGGTCGGTGAGATCCTCGCCGCTCCAGTCCATGGGCGTGCCGTCGAACCGCGTCAGTGCCGGCTTGGGGTCGAAGGTGTCCATCTGCGACGGTCCGCCCAGCATGGACAGGAAGATGCAGGACTTCGCCGGGGCCTCGTGATGGCCGGGCCTGGATGCCAGCGGGTCCGACCCTCCATCGGTCCGGGCCGCGGACAGGTCGCGGACCAGCAGGTCCATCAGAGCAAGGCCTCCGACACCGGTCAGGCTGCGGTAGAGAAAGTCCCGCCTGGGCAGGTCCGGATGCATGGTCGGCCTCATTGCAGGTACAGAAACTCGTTCAGGTTGAACAGGACGACGCCAAGACGGGCAAGGGCTTGCTCGGCAGGGGCGTCGGCGAAGGCGCGAACCGCCTGGTCCCGCTCGTCGGCGGACGGCATCCGTCCGAGGGCCAGCCGGAAGGCCCTGCCGACCTGTGCGGCGCGGTCCTCGCCGGCCTCGCCGATCACCCTGCGCGCGAAGTGGACGGCCTCGTCGTTCACAAGGTCGCCGTTGAGGAGCGTCAGGGCCTGCGGCGCCACGGTGGTGGTGTTCCTGCGCGAGCACGACGCGCTCATGTTCGCCGCGTCGAACGTCTCCATGAACGGCTGGACGACCGACCGCCGCTGGAAGGTGTAGACGGTTCGCTTGCGCTGCTCGGCCGGAGACGAGGCGAACCACTTGAAGAACTCGAATCCCTGTGCAACATCGGCTGGCACGTCGAGCAGCGCCGACGGCCCTCCACGCACCGGGCTGAGCCGTCCGCTAAGCGAGAGCACCGAGTCGCGGATCGATTCGGCGTCCAGCCGCAGCCAGTTCATGCGCCACAGCAGCCGGTTGTCAGGATCCAGGACCGCGTATTCGGTGTGCCGGTCGTGGTGGGTCGACTGCCGGTAGGTCGCGGAGCCGAGCATCAGCCGGTGCATCTGCTTCACGCTCCAGCCCGACTCGACGAACCGCAGCGCCAGCCAGTCCAAGAGCTCTGGGTGCGAAGGACGGTCGCCGTTGCGGCCGAAGTCGCTGGCGGTGCGAACGAGCCCGGCCCCGAAGTGGTGCTGCCAGATCCGGTTGACCATCACCCGGGCCGTCAGCGGGTTGTCGGGGCTGGCGATCCATTCCGCCAGCGCGATCCGCCTGCCCGAGCTCCCGCTCCGGAAGGGAATCTCGGCGGGCTGGGCCGTGCCCGCGAGGGGGGCGGGGAATCCCGGCTTGACGGATTCACCGGGGGCGTCGAACTCGCCTCCCGCCATGACGAAGGTCGGCGCCACGCTGGGCACGTCTGGGGGCACCACGTCCGAGACCGCCGTCGCGACCGGAGCGTGGCGGGCATGCAGCTCGGCGAGCCTGTCGCGGGTGTCCTTGGCGGCAAGCCACTCCCGCCAGAGCGGCTCTTCGAAGATCGGGCCGGTTCGCTTGCGGAAGAACTCGTTCTTGACGTTCAGTTCCTTCCTGAACGTCTCCAGGCGCTCGTCGTCCTCGTCCGCGACACCGCTGATCTCCACGAACCGGTCGATCAGCCGGGCCTGGACCGCGTCCAGGGAGTCCTCCGCCTCATCCAGGCTGTCCTCGTATCGCCTCAGCACGCGCTTCATCTCCCGGCGATTCTCGGCGTCGGCGTAGGGCGCCGGGCGCCTCTCGGCCCGCGTCGCCGAGAAGAACGCCTGCAGTCGGTAGAAGTCGCGCTGCGGGATGGGGTCGTACTTGTGGTCATGGCACTGCGCGCAGCCCACGGTCAGTCCGAGAAAGGCCGAGCCTGTCACGCCGGTCAGCTCGTTGAGGAAGTCCTGGCGCAGCTTCTGCATCGAGAGCGAGTCCGCTTCCCAGGGCCCCATGCGCAGGAACCCGAGGCTGACCAGCCGGTCGCTGTCTTCGCCGCCGTCGCTCGCCGGCAGCTCGTCGCCGGCAAGCTGCTCCTTGATGAACAGGTCGTACGGCTTGTCGCGGTTGAAGGCGCGGATCACGTAGTCGCGGTAGCGCCAGGCCGTCGGGCGCTCGCGGTCAATGGCGAAGCCGTCGGACTCGGCGAACCGGGCGAGGTCCAGCCAGTGCCTTCCCCAGCGCTCGCCGTACTCGGGTCTTGACAGGACGCGCTCGATGAAGCGTTCGTAGGCGCCCGGCCGCCGGTCGCTCTCGAAGGCATCGATGTCTTCGGGAGCGGGCGGAAGGCCGGTCAGGTCAAAGTGGACGCGCCGCGCCAGCGTCCTGCGTCCGGCCGGCATTGCAGGCTCGAGTTCTTCCGCCTCGAGCCTGGCGAGCACGTACGAATCGATCGGATTGCGGACCCACATGCCGGCCTGCACCCTGGGGGGCGCGGTCCGCTCCGGCGCAGTGTACGGCCACTGGGATTCCGCGGACGCGCCCCCCGCGCCCGGGCGGGCCGGCTGCATCGAGTCCACCGCTCCGACAAGCTCGGCAAGGTCGGCGGGGGAGATCTTGCCGCCCAGAGGCATCCTCGGCGCGCGCTCGCCGCGCACGTACTGAACCAGCAGGCTCGTGCTCGACGATCCCGGATCGATGGCCGGGCCGTGCTTCCCGCCTGCCAGAAGATCGGCCAGGCGATCCACGGCCATGTCGCCTGAGGGCTCGCTTCCGCCGTGGCACGAGGAGCAGTTGCGAGCCAGAACCGGGCGGAGCCTCTCCTCGAAGATCGCCTCGTTTCCGGTTGCCGCGAGAGCGGCGGTCAGGGTGGCGAATGCCAGCGATATCAGGCGGAAATGCACGGTGTTCGCAAGGTCAGTCAAATGATAGCGGAAGGGCAATGGGTCCCGGACGCCCTGAGTTCACTCCTGGGGATCAAGCGAGTACAGGACGAATAGGCCGGCCATGGCGTCGATCTCCTTGTCCGTCGGATTGTCGTAGACGCTGGTCACCCGATAGGACTCCTCCGCTCTCACGGGATAGCCGGCGGCGCTCGAGTACACGTCGAACCCCGCGATCGTCGAGGGTCCGCTCCTGCTCCTGCCGGTCCACACCGTCTCGTTGCGCGCCAGATTGCGGAGCCCGACCGACACCGCGTGGGGATGGACGTGGGTCCCCATGAAGTGGATCCGACCGTTGAACCCGAAGCGCAAGATCGCCTCTTGGCTGTGGCGGCTGGGCGGCACGAAGAACAGGTGGGGCATATGGGTGCTGTGCAGCGTCGAATAGAGGCGCGTGAGGGGCCGGTCCAGGTCGGCATCGCGGATCAGTGAGACCGTCATGCGCATGCCGACCCGCACGCTGTCGCGGGAGCGATTGTTGAAGAGGGGAAGCCAGTGCATGGGCTGCCCCTGGGGAACATGAAGCGCGAACCCTTCGGGGAGTCGCACCCTCCGGGTGAAGGAGTCGGAGTAGATCGCAACCATCATGGGCTCATGGTCCTGTGTGAACGGCCGGTCTCCCAGAAAGGTGTGGCACAGGAAGTTCTCCTCGGGCTCGCGTCCGGCGGCGTCGTACATCGCGGTGCCGTATTCGACAATCCAGACGGGCTCCGGGAAGGAGAACATGCGCTCGCTTCCTGACGGCGAATGGGCGAGAAACCCGGGAGGGAGGTCGATCAGGCCGGTTTCGTAGACCACCTCGCGGACGGCGCCAAACGGACTCGTCAGCTTCGATGGACGAAAGTCGCCAAGCACCTGCGCACTTGCGGTCGCCGCACCGCCACCAACGGCGGCCGCAACCAGCACGAGCGAAAGGGCGCGCAGCGGGGTCCGAGGTCGGTGATGGCTCACTGGATGTTTCTCGCTCGATTCGTCGGTGCCGTACGTCAGGACTGCAGCGGCAAGCTCCGGTCCCGCCTGTGCCTGCGCCCGGAGTGCGCCTCGGGGACCGCCACGCTGCTGGCCTGCATCCTACCAGTCCGTCCCTTGACGGTTCCGGGAGGCCCTCCGGGATGGGGCTCGGCAGGACAACGGGCCGGAACCGACCTCCCCCTGACGGTCGGCGCGCCAATCGCGCTCCAACGCCGGGACGAGTCCCGAATCCGGACCCTGCCTGCCCCCCGCGACGCGCCGTTGCGGAATGGCGAGGCGGCTCGCATTTCTGAAAGCGATCAGGATCGGATTGCTGCGGCACATTGCAAGATGAGGTATCGGTTCTAGAGCAATGAGGCTGAGAATCATCGTCAAGGACCTGGATGGGCCGACTGTTGCCGACATCCGCCAAGTTGGAATTCACGCCGACGGGAAGTTTATGGCCAAGCTTCTCAGGGCCTCCAACAACCGGAAGGATGCTTTTCTGCACGCTCTTCCATCCCAGCTGGCCTTCTGGATTCTTGACAATTGGTGGAGGGTCCTTCACGAGCCGGAGCCCGCCGGAGGGGTCACTGCCGAATGGCTCCCGGCGCACGAAATGTCCTCGGTCGAAGGCGGCTAGGCATGGCCTCCGATCAGGTGGTGGGGCGAGGAGGCCTAAGTGGGAATCCGAACGCGGCCCCAGCACCGGAGCGCGCCTGCTCCGGTGTGGTTCGAGGCCAGCCACTCGGGTTTGACTCCGACTGCTGATGTTGATCGGAGCTTCGACAGTTTCCTGGACCCAAGTTCGCCATTTTGCGACTTGGAATTCTTGTAACTTGTTGACCAGTAACG
>JAPPMB010000149.1 GCA_028819255.1 Bryobacterales bacterium
TGATTCGAAAGGGCTTAGGGCCGTTTCTTGGTCTATGCTAGGGGGGAACTTCGGGCTAAAGAACGTGTTGAACTGAACCGCTGGCACGGATTTCCGCTATGGGCGCTAAATGACGGCGGCACGGTGCCGGCACCCTCCCGGGCGGTCGGGAAGCAGCGGGGCGGCCTCGAAAGCACGCCCGGATCGGGCCATGGTGAAGTGCCTGCGTTTTCGTGGACACTGGGAACGCGCGTCGTGGCGGTCGTGGTCCGCTTGGACCCGCGCCGCTGCACACTGGTCAGTCCACCAAAATGTAGGCACCTCATCTGCCGTGGCGCGGACCGTCTGCTCGTCGCTGCCGAAGAAGCGTGTCACGCCCCATGTGCTGCGTCACACTGCGGCGATGGAGCTGCTGCAGAACAGTGTCGACCGCTCCGTAATCGCGTTGTGGCTCCATCACGAGTCGGTCGACACCACCTACATCTACCTGCACGCCGACCTCGCGCTCAAAGAAAAGGCGATGGCTCGAACCACCCCTGGGGACATGCCTCCGGAGCGATACCGCCCCGAAGACGAGGTTCCGGCATTCCTGAACGCCCTGTGACTATTCCGAGTCCGATGTCCCTCAAAGCACGTGCCCCGCCCATCCTTGGCAAGCAATTCGGAATAATCCGGGACTCGGCATTATGCCGCAGCGAGTGTGGCGTGATGCGCTCGGCGAGGCCGGCCGAGCGACGGGCCTTCTGACAGGCCCGTGCGGGAGCGTTCCGGGTGAGGTGGCGGCCGGCGAGCGGGCCGGGGAACAGCCACTCGCCCGCGGGTCGCGTGCGCCGCCAGTAGTCGCACAGGGTCTCCAGCAGGCGCGGGGAGAGCATGAGGTAGCGATCCTTGCCGCCCTTGCCCTGCTCGACGCGGACGACCATGCGCAGGCTGACGGCCTCGGAGATGCGCAGTCCCGCCGCGTAGCAGACGGTGAGGACGACGCGGGTGCCGAGGACGTTGACCGCATCGAGAAAGGAGACGACCTCCTCGCGGCTGGGCACCACGGGCAGCTTGGCGGGCTGCTTGGGCCTCGGCAGGACCTCGGGGATGTTCCAGTCCTTCTGCAGCGTGACGCCGTACAGGAAGCGCAGCGCGGCGGCGTCCACGCCGATCGAGCCGGGAGCGAGACGCTTCTCAGTGGCGAGATGGACCTGGTACTCGCGGATCTGCTTGGGTCCGAGCAGATCCGCAGTGTAGCTCTCCTGCGTGCGGGGGGACAGGTTGCGGACCTGCATGTCTTCCGCCATGCGGCGGCGACGGGGTGTCATGGGAAGCCTCCTGGTGGGGATCGAATGGGATGTGCTGCTCTTGGCGGCGCGTCCATCCTTCCGCATCGGAGGCTTCGCGACAATCCCGGAACCGGCGTGATGTGGGAGGGCCCGGGCGGCCGAGGCTGCTACCGTCTCGCTAGGCCACCAGTACCGCGAAGCGGTTTCGTCCGATCTCAATAATTTGCAGTCACTAGTGTCGCGTTGAGCGCCCGGACAATGCCACATAACTCGTTGTAATTGAACGAGTTGCAAGTGATTTCTCTACCGCGTCAGATTTCAGTTGGAAACCTGTAGTTCTGGTCGCATTTGGGGGTGATCTTGCAGCTCTCCGCGACGGTCACGGTTGGGCGTCTTTGGCCCACGCCCGGTTCCGCCGGCGCAGTTCCGCATTCCGGTTCTTGCGCTCCGGGCGCGACGCTCCGGTGCATGGCTGACCGTCCAGCTGGGCGAAGGCCTCCGGCAGCTTCTCCAGCGTGCCGCACAGGATCCGCACGTAGTCCGGATGCCGGAGGTTGGCGGTCAGAGCGGCCTGGGCCGGCTGGTCCTCCAGATCGCGCCCCAGATGGGCGCGACCCACGCGGCACCGCAGTCCCTGCTTGGCAGCGCCGAAGAACTGCTCGAGGACATTGTTGGTGCGGTCCACGACGGCCAGTGCGCGGCCCGCCTCGTCGCGGGCCACGGGATGGCCGGAGAGCCCTTCGCCGTAGCGGTCCAGATAGCGGAGCACGATGCGCTCGGGCTGGAAGCCCCTCCGCGCGCCGGCGGAGCGTGGTGCGAACCGCCGGCGGAGCTCCTCGTGGTAGCGCTGCAGGTCGGTGGCAATGGCTTGCAGACGGGCCGCGGCGGCCGCGGGGGGAGCGGGGTTGCCGCGGCCACGCGTGGACCGCGGGGCAGTTCGTCCTCCTCCAGACGCAGCATGGACCGCAAGCGGCAGAACACGGTCCAGGTCTGCTGCAGACGGGCGCTGACGCATGCCTTGGGGTCCGTCCGCCGGAGGTCGGCCAGGGCCTCGGCGGCCTGCCGCAGCACGCGCTGCTCGACGCGCGTGCGCGGTCGGGGCAGACGGAGGTCGCGCTGCGCGGGGAACTGCTCGCAACGCCGGTGGAAGTCCAGATGGGGCAGCGAGAAGGGATAGTGCAGGTGCTTGCGGCCCTCGCCTTCCAGGATCCAGAGCAGAAGGGCCGGCAGATCCGGGCGCACCTTCCCGGCCGAGCGGGCCTGGCGCAGCAGGGCCCGCAACTGGCCGCGCACCTTGCTGCGGGAGATCCGGTTGCGCAGCGTGGCGTAGTGGCCATCGAGCAGCTTGTGCCCGACCGCCGCGAGGAAATGGAAATGGCACAGCAGATCGGGGATGCCCCGCCGGCGGCAGCCGGCGACGGCCTGGGCGCCCGCCGGACCCAGGTCGCGCATCACCGCCAGCGGGTCGCCGAAGGTGTCCAGCGTGCGCTCCACGGCGGGGCGCAGTTCGCTCGCATTCTCCGAGGTGATGCGCACCGCATGGAGCACCCAGCCGATCCAGCCGGCCAGGCACAGGAAGGTGCCGCCCTTGCCGTGGTCGCAGGTGGCGTCGATGTGCAGGGGATAGCCGTGGGGCATGGCGGCGCGCAGGGCCGGGGCGCGCTGCCAGTGCAGGGCCTCCAGTGCCAGCAGGAAGCGGTCGCAGAGCGCGGAGACGGAACCGGTCGAGAGCAGGAGGCCCTGGCCGGCCAGGTCGGAGCGGATCTCCTCGCGCTGGAGGTGGTGCAGGTAGCGGGCCAGTCCGACGCGCACAATCAGGTCGTAGCCGTAGCGCTGGCCGGGCGGGACCAGGGCGGCCAGCTGCCGCGACACCTCGACCGGCGCGGACGGGCACTGCGTGCAGTGCTTGCGCGTCTCGCGCGCCTCGACCGCGCCGGTCGCCAGCGTGGCGACCCGCCGCGTCTTGCTCTTTTGGATGCGCAGGGCCGCCCCGCAGCGCAGGCAGCGTCCCGCCTCGGCGGGGAAGTCCACGGGCCGGCCGGCGGTGCTGCCCTGGCGGGCGCGGGCGATCCTCTCCGCCGCTGAGCCCGCCTTCCCCGCCTGCTCCTGCAACAGCTTCAGCAGTCCGTAGAGGCCCCCCTTTTCTGCAACTGCTCGAGATCGTAGCGGGTGAACACCGCGCTCACTTGCGGCAGCCCGATGGGCGGCGCGTGGCCCTGCAAGCGGCGTGCCACCTGCGGCGGCGAGGTGCCGGGATGTCGGATCAGCACCAGCAGGACTTCGATCACGACCGTCGCTTCCAGCGCGGCGGCAGCCTCGCCGGCACGTCGCCGGGCGAGGCGCTGCCGGCGCTCGCGCCGCTGGGCGTCCCCGACCGCGGGGTCGCCGGCGAGATAGACCCAGACGCCACCGAGGCGCTCGCGCTGCAGCGCCCCTTGGCGGAAGCCGGCCAGCAGGAACGCATGCACGGGCACGTGCAGCAGGGCCTGCAGTTCCTTCTGCGTGCGCCCGGCCTCGGCCCCGCGCACTAGGCGCTGCACGGTGGCGGACAAGCTGCGGTCGCGGGAGAAGTGCACGTCGCCGAGGGAGAACAGCCCGTGGCGGTCGAAGCGCACGGGGTCGCGGTGCGTGTAATAGCGGCCGTTGTGGTTGTAGCTGCGCAGATGGCGCACCTGGCGGAGATAGCGGAAGGTGGTGGTGCGCGAAGCCTGGCCCAGAGCGGCCTGGAGTTGGGGGAAGGTGACGGGCGCGCTGGCAGCCAGCACCGCAGCGAGCATGGCGGGGGAGCGTCGAGCCATGACAGAACAGTATACGGAATCATGGGCACGGTGTCCATACTATACCAAATTGGGTGGCCGCCACAGGTGCGAACGGCTGGGAATTCACGGAATTGAAGCGGACACGGCCCATCCTGTGCGCAAAAAATGGCACAGTATACGAAACGGGAGTGTCTATAACCCTTTTTCTATCAATGCTTTATCATTATCCAACCGAAATCTGACGCGGTAGTGATTTCTGGGTGTCCGAGACTTGAATCCTCCGGCACCAGTTGATTTGTCGCTCCTGCCTCCCTCGCGCACGTCGACTTTTCGTACTGTGTCTGGACATGTCACTAGTGTCGCGTCAACTCTTGGGAGTGTCCTTGTAAGTTATTGCTCTCCAGGCAGTTACGAGCGATCTAAGGTGATTTGGACCTGAGCGCTCAGTGCGGTGCCGGTCCAGCGAAAGCCCGTCAGCAGCTCGCAATAGGGAGTGCAGAGGTCTCGGGAGGCACCAGCGAAGCGCTGTCCGAGTCGGTCAGAGCCGAGAATCCTACACTCTCAGAAGCTCGCCTCGACCTGCTTGGCGAGACTAAGTTGTTGATTCGATTGCACTTAGAAATCGGGCCTACAGAAAAAAATGTGACCGTATTATTAAGTCCTTTGTTTTCAATGACTTCTAACGCGACACTAGTGATGTGCAGTAGGAATCAACGAAGACCAGCTATTGCAGGGACTTACGGTTCGAACTCCACATCATGTGGGGGGAAAAGCTCGGTAACGACCTCTCCCTATCCAGCGGTCAGCCTGCTGCGCGGCATGCGGGCCGAGACACAGGAGAAACTCAAGCGGCAGGTCGAACGCTACATTGACCGGCTGAATGAAGATCTGGCCGTGTACAAGTAGACTCACAGGACGGACAAGATCTCCGTGGATTAGCTATCATTAGATCACTTTGGAACTGTACAACTAGAACCGGGAAACGCCAAGTAACTTAGTGCTAGAACGGGATATAGTCGTCAGAGTTGTCAGGCTCAAGCGTTTCGTCTATTGGCCTGTCGAACGGCTCGAATATGTCGTCATGTTTCTCAATCCAATCCCAACCTTCTCCGGTGACGTATGCGCCTTCGTAGTCACCATCATCATGCTCTACCTCGACGATATTAATAAGTCCGCGTCGACCAAGACCCCGAAATGCCAGCCCAATCTCGATCTTCGTAAGCCCAATCGACTTGGCGTCGTTGCCCAGTTTCCAAGTGCTTTCATTCTCGCCAGGAGTCGCGGTCGCATGCGCCACAAGACTAGGGAGCTGAATCTCTCTTCGTGCCAATCTGTCCTGTGGAACACTCGGGTCCGAACCGTTCATCTGTTTCTCGATTCCTTTTTCGAGCAGTGCCTTCGCCCGTTCGGTTACTCGCTGCTTCAACTTTTCAAAGTCGCTTACTGACTCGGACTTGTACTTAATCACGTTGCGATGTCTGATGTCGAACGGCAATGCGCCCGTTCGTTCAGTGCAACACGTCAGAATCACCGGTTTGCTTGCCGCGTAGGCAAAGCCAAGCTCATACCAGACATTCGGATTGTCTGTTGTCACGTCCGCTAGGCAGATCCGCGCACGGCGGATGCCTTCTTCGATCGCATCTATCGGCACCTCCACGTTCGGGTCTTTATCAACACGGTATGCCTTGACACCGGCCCGCGCGAGTGCCGGTTCGAAGGCGTCCACATACCTTTTGTCGAATCGTCCCTGATCGAAGGGCTGAATCACAAAGCACTTCGGATTTTCTTGGTGCTTCGAATCGTCCAATGTCCCGTTCAGCGACCGACCGTTCCGCGCCTTGTTCGCGGTCTTACTGTTCCTCATTCTTTCTCTAAAACCTCCGCCCATTCTGTTGGCCTCCCCCGGACGATGCCAACCGACTAGAGCCTTCCTCGGTCGGCGATTGTTGTCCGTCACCAGTCGACAACCCGTAATCTTAACATAGTAGGCATCGACTGGGTCTTCCAAGGATCACAGTTATTGGCCCAGTGTAATCCGCCTCGTCCCTGCTAGACTCTGAGTTCCGAACATCGATCAATTTCGAGGTGTCACTATTTCGCCCGCTGGGACGGGCCGGCAGAGTCGCCGCCCAACTTTTTCCCTGGCGCCGGGATCCGGCGGGAGGAACTCGTAGACCAAGCACAGACTGGTCCCCGCGGACATCGTCGGCCGGCTGGAGATCGATGGTTTGGGGAAGGCCAGAGGGATGGGAGGGAAGAATCTGGCCATTCATAGTGACAAGAGCAATTGGCCGGTCACTCCGAGTCAATCCTGGTTTGGCCACAGCAGGTGTGGCGCAAGTGCTTGACAGTCAGGAGGTTGCCTGACAAGGCCGTCGATGGCCTGATCTACGATGTTCGGAACTCAGATTGCGCCAGCGCAAGCCCTGGAGAGGAGGATGCGATGAGCTGAAACCTCTCTCCACGAGCCAGCGGGTTCGACTCCCGTGCGGCAGTGGTGCAGCCCACCAGTCGCGAGTGAGTGTTGCATGGCGTGCGGCAACGTACGTCGTGAAATATGTGAACGCGGTGAATATGGGAACCTGCGCCCGTAAGGCCAGGCTTGCCAACGAGTTAGGGCCTGAGCAGGTTCCCATATTCTTAGCGTGGCTCGGTGCCCGCCAGCATGGCGAGCAGTTCGTCATGCATTCCTTCGAAGGAGCCCTTGCGGAGGTTCGGCGGCTGCCGGGATGACAGGATCTCGAGCTTGTTGGCCAGATCGACCCGCAGATACATCTCGGTCGACTGCAGGCTGGTATGACCGAGCCAGAGGCCGACCTGCCGGATATCGCCGGTTGCCTCGAGCGTGCTGAGGGCGCAAGCGTGCCGCAGCGAATGCGGCGTCACGGTCTTGCCGGCAATCGAAGGCACCGCGCCCGCCGTGCGCGCGACGTGCAGGGCGACTCCCTTGGCGAAGCCGCGCCGTGTCATGCCGGTGCCGTAGGCGTTGAGGAACAGATGCCCGTCAGGGACCTGCGGCCGGATGCGGAGCCATGCGCGCAGAGCCGCGCGGGTTTGCTTCCACAGTGGCAGGACGCGCCCGCGGCGGCCCTTGCCGAGCACACGCACGCTGGCGAGTCCCGGTGTCTCGAGGTCGTTCAAAGCCAGGCCGACCAGTTCCGAGACCCGCAGGCCCGCATTGTAGGCCAGGCACAGCATCGCTCGATCCCGCAGGCCGGTGGCTGTGCTGGCCTCAGGGGCGTCGAGCAAGGCCCGGACCTCGGCTCGGCTGAGATAATCGACCGGCGGCTGATCGCCCCGCTTCTGAGGCAGGGCATGTACCTGCGCAGCCAAGTCGAGGCATTCAGGATGCCGGGATTCGAGGTAGCGGAAGAAGGACTTGATCGCGACAAGCCGTGCGTTCCGTGTGCGCACGCCGTTGCCGCGCTCGGTTTCGAGGTGGTCAAGGAAGGCGAGCAAGGTTGCTGTGTCGAGGTGGGAGACCTGCAACTGGCAGGGCCGGACGCCGTGCCGTTACGCCGCGAAGACAGCCAGAAGTTTGAAGCTGTCGGTGTAGCTCGCGACGGTATGCGGGCTGAGACCGCGGTCGCGCGGCAGGTGCTCGGTCAGAAAGTCCGTCAGCGGCCGTGCGAGATCAGTCATCGCCCCTCCTTCCCGAGTGCAGCCTTTCGGTGGCGGCCGACACTTGGTCCAGCAGGACAGGCGTCGCCTCGAGGTACCAGTACGTATGCGCCGGGCTGGCATGGCCGAGGTACGTTGACAGCGCCAGCAAGTGGCGGCCGAGTGCGCTCCGACCGCCGGACGCGGCGCTTTCCAGGGCGCGAATCGCAAAGCCGTGCCGCAGGTCGTGCAGGCGCGTACCGGGCTTGCCCGGCCCGCCGCGCAGCCCGAGCTGGCGTGCGAGCCGGATGAAGGTTGCAGTCAGATAGTCCGGCCTGACCGGCCGGCCGTGGGCGAGAACGAAGAGCCGGTCGCTACGGCTGCCGCAGCGCGAGCGGATCCCCATGTAGCGTTGCAGCGCCGACCGCACGCTGGCATGCAGGGGCACGAGCCGGGCCCGGCCGAATTTGGCCTTGCGGATCCGCAGGCCGTCCGGCGTGACGTCCTCGAGTGTCAGGCCGGTCGCTTCCGAGCGCCGCATGCCCGTCGAGGCCAGCAGACCGAAGACGTAGTGGAAGGTGACGGGAGTGAGGGAGCCGACGGGCGGCAGTTGCGAGGCGGCGTCCATGAGCTGGCGGACCTGGAGGGGCGACAGCAGTCGCGGCGGCGGGCGGTGATACGTGCCGCGTCCCAGCGCGTCCGGGTGAGGAACCTCGTGCCCCTCGTCCACCGCGTGCAGGTGGACGGCCAGCTGGCGGACGAGTCGCAGCCGCCGGTGCCTTTGCCTGGATGATTTCGCCTGCGACGCCCAGGCGACACAGGTCTGCGCCCGAACGAACGCCTCGCCCTCTGCCTCGGCATGGGCGGCGAAACTCGCAAGCAGCGGCACGGCGTGCTGGAACGACAGGCCGGTGGCGCGTTGGAACTCGATGTAGGAGGCGACGTGGTCGGTCAGCGTCATCGGACGGCCTCCGGCCAGGGTTGCGCGACTTCGAGCAGCATCGGCACGTCGACGCGGGCGTACAGCGCGGTCGTCTCGACCGATTGGTGGCGCAGCAATGCGGCGACGGCCTCCGGCGAGGCCCCGTCGCGCAGCAGGTGAGTCGCGCGCGAATGCCGGAACAGATGGGTGACCGGGAGGCCGTCGCCATCGATGCCGGCCCTCTGCATCGCTCTGCGCACGGAGGCACTGGACAGGCCGCAGTGGGGGGCGCGGGAATTCAGGAACACAGCCGCTCTGGAACAGCGGGGCCGCGCTCGCAGGATGTACTCCCCGAGCGCGTCGCCGGCGTCCTGTGGCAGGGGCAGTGTCGCGCTGCGGCGCGATTTCCCGCCGAGCGTAAGCGTTGCTTGCTCCCAGTTGATATCGTCCAGTCGCAGGGCGGTGATGTCGCCGGAGCGCAGCGCGAGCCGCGCCAGCAGCAACAGCACGGCCCGGCCCCGCAATCCGATGGCGGTCGCGGTGTCGCAGCTGGCGATCAGCGCCTCGATGACGCTCTTGTCGACGTACCGGGGCAGGCTGGCGGCAGGCCGCCTGGCAATGCAAGGGACCGCCTCGACCAAGCCGGGGCGGCACAGCCCGTTCGCCGCCAGGAAGCGCAGATAGGACCGCAGCACGGTGCACTCGCTGGAGACCTGACTGTGCGCAACGGATTGCGCCCGGGTCAGCATCGCCGCGCGAATGGAGCTCGCATCCAGGGTCTCGGGGTTGTCGCCCAGCCGCAACAGCAGCCGTCGCAGGCAGTAGTCGGCGTTGCGCAGTGTGAGGTGCCTACAGTTTGGTGGACTGTTTAGTGTGCGGCAGCGGGGACGCAGGAAGCGGCGGCCGGGACACAATTCGGCACCGTGACTGCGCTAGCGTCAGGAGTCGGAGCAGACGCGCATCCTGGTGGTCGACGACGACCCGCAGACGTTGCGGCACGTGCGCGAGACACTGGTGCCGGCTGGCTACCTCCCAGTCGCAACAGGCGACCCGCACGAGCTGACCGACCTCCTCAGGACGCACAAGCCCCAACTAGTTCTACTGGACCTGCTGCTGCACGGAACCGACGGCATCGAGCTGATGCAGGGCGTACCCGAGCTGACCGACATTCCGGTTATCTTCATCTCCGCCTACGGCCGCGACGAAACCATCGCCAAGGCACTCGATGCGGGTGCTGCGGACTACATCGTCAAGCCCTTCTCGCCCACGGAGCTGGCCGCGAGGGTGCGGGCGGCCCTGCGCCGGCGGGCGGGGGCCGAGCCTTTCCGGCTGGGCGATCTGACTATCCGCTACGACCAGCGCCGGGTGATCCTGGCCGGAAGACCCGTGGAGTTAACCCACACCGAGTACGAGGTGCTGCGGGTGCTCTCGGTCCAGGCGGGCCGCGTGCTCACGTACGGCTCAATGCTCCGCGGGGCGTGGCGCCGGCCGGACCGGAAGGTCGATGACCCGAAGCTGGTGCACGCTGTCGCGAAGCGGCTCCGCCGCAAGCTTGGCGACGGCCCGGCCCGGCCGGCCTACATCCTCAACGAGTGCGGGGTCGGCTACCGCTTGGCAGGTCCGAACGACCTATGAACCCTCTTCTCCTGCTCAATGCCCCTAACTTTGGCGAGGCAGGATCGTGATTTTCCGGCAGATTTCGAAGGCGTCGCTGGGGAACGACTTGCGGTGAAGTCCGGACGGGCGCCAAGACACCCCTCGACATCCGAAGCGGAATTTGACATGGCAGGCAGGGACAGGTTTCCTGGGAGCTGGCGTGGATCCCCGCATCAAGAATCTCAAGTCCACCACCTTGTTCGGCTCGCGCTTCACGCGCCGCCAGATCGCCGCAATCCTGCAGACGGTGGCGACGTTCCCGGTGCTGAGCCGCAAGGAGCTGGCGCAAACGATCTGCGAGCACCTGCTCTGGCGCACGCCTGCCGGCGGCAACGGGATCGCGGCCGCCCTCGGCCTGCCGGAGCGGCTCGGGCGGGCCGGCATCCTAAGGCTGCCGGCTGTTGAATCCTATCTTGATTCGTGGGATCGCGGGTTCCAGTTCCGCAATATCTCGTGACGGGTTAGGTGGGAAAGCCAGCGCCGGGCCCACGGCCTGCTCGGCGTCGACCCGCAACATAAGCCCCTTTCCATTTGGAAGATTGATTCTTATGGGTCGTTTGGTCGACAGCAGATTCGCCGGATCCAGCCCCTTGGCAACGAGTAGCCCTAGTGCCCGCGCACCTCGCTCCACCCGCTGCCGTTTTCGGGTTTGGCGGCGTACGGCCCGCAACCCGGTCACCGAGAGTCGCGGCTCGGACCGAAAGGTGCCCGGAGGAAGCGCTCCGCTGGGGGCGCGAAAAACACGTGGACTCGAGCCTGCCGGTTACCGCTCGTTTCCCGCGCTTCGTCGGTGTGGAAGGATACCTCCGAGAGGAAATGCGTGGAACCCCGAGGAACGGGATAGTGCAGCAGCGATGGTACTGGGATCTCCATCGCTTTGTCGGGCTCTGCCCAGTGAGTGGGCGGTTGCCGAGGACCTTCGGAACCCAGGAAGTGTGCAACTTTTTCTTCATTGAGGGGAGCCTCCTGACCCGACTCTCCCCGGAAGCGCGCATTCTGCCAGCGAACTCGCGCTTTGGCGGGACCACCCGCAGCGGAGGAGGAGTCCGACTCGAAGACAAAATAGATGTGCCGGTAGCGGGCAGGCGGGATCTCAACTTGGAGCCCAAGAGGTTTCGTGGCGTGCAGGAGAATCGGCGGCGTGCTGTAGACCGGGTCCGCGCTCCCCAACGGAGCCAAGCCGGCCTCCTGCTCCCAATTCGGTGGCCGGTTGTAGTCCTGGTTGGCGGCGATGTCTTGCCAAGTCGGCCGTGTTGATTCGACGCCTTCGGACGGCACCTCCAGACCAGCAACCCAAGCGATCCCGTTCAGCACGGTTTTTCGAAAATTGTCATCACGATAATTGAAATGGTGATGTGCGCCGGAAAAGCCGAATCCGCGCCCGCCGCCAGGGCGGTCATACGCCCAGGCTACGGCATGACTGTCGCCTCGAAGGACGCTCTCGGTCACCTCCGGGTTGTTCGAACTGGGGCCGTTGTTGCGCAACAAGGTGCTCAGCGGCGGTCGGGCCTCCAGGATAGGTGTAACGCGCTTGCGATCAGCCACGAAGCGCATGTTGAAATACCACTCGTCGTAGGCCGAGAAAGGCATGAGCCCGTTTGCCGCAGGATGATCAGGGAATTCGACAAACTCGGCGGCCCAATCGGGGTTGATCGACCACCCTCTTTCGAAATTCCCACCGATCCAGCGCCGTACGGCTTCGGCGCCCGGGCCATCGGGCGGCTCGACGGCGTAGTGGATGAGAGCGATGCCGAGTCCACCCCGCGCCAGAGCATCGACTTCATCGAGATGCGGGAGCACGACGTGCTTGCTGCCCTCGCAGGCGATCACCAGCGCATCGGCATCGGCAAGAACTTCGGGGGCGGGCCAAGCGTCCTTGTCGGTAACGATGGTTTCGAGCTCGGGCCACTGCTGCTGTAGCGAGCGCGCCAAGAGCAAGAGTCCCGCGCGGTGTTCATGCATTCCGTAACCGTGGCTTTCCCGACCGGGGACGAATACAACCTTCGCGGGGTCTGCGGCGCACCGGGTCAGGGCCAGCAAGGACAGAATCAGGAAGGAAACCGGGCACCAGGCAGCGCGATTGGGGAAACGTCTCATCGGTCGGTCCTCCTCAAGCCGGAGACTCACGGCGGCGTCCAAGTCCGCCTGCGAGACCTGCAGTTGGCGGTACGCGACGGAGGCGGTGCCGGCCCCATTATTCCAAGTTTCCGATTCGGACGACTCAGCGCGGCCGATCAATCGGAGGCGCGCCTTCGCTACATCGTTGTTCGTGCCTCTTCCAACGTTCAATCCTCCCCTCCGCACCGGCCGGGATCTCGGGCCGGTTCGATCGGGACTCTCCAGCCTCACCAGCACGGATCCAGCCGAAGACTGTCGCCGGGCCCGCCGCCCCTGTTCAGTCCCATCCACGCTTGGCGATGCTACCCTCGGCAGAGCCTGCCCCACGGAGCCAAGCCCTCCCTCGACCCTGCTACAATCGCGCCGGTCGGCAAGTGCACGAAGGCCCAAAGTCCACATTAACTTTGTCGATCCGCGGTCCAAACAAGTAGGACCACCTTAACAATCGCCAGCAGCAGCGGGCGTCGCGTCTTTAAAACTCAAGCGTGTAAAGCAGTTCCTCGACGCTCATTCCGTGGTGTCGTGCGACGCTCTTCAGAATGCTTGACAAGGTCTTTACCTTGATCGAACGGTGAAGCGGTATCACTTCATGGTGCTCGCCATGCACTTGCGTGGTGATGCGCACATGCGAACCACGGTGCCGCACGGCTTCGTATCCTAGCACTCGCAAAGACGCCAGCAGGCTGGTCCCGCTCACGTTGCGGGGCAGCTTCATCCCGCAAGAACCTCGTCCCGCACAAAATGCAAGCGAATCAGCCGTGGCCGAGGCATGCCCTCGTCGAAATAGCAGTCAACGGCTTCCCTGACGTTGCGGCGGATCTCGTCCACGGAGTCTCCCTGGGTGTGGATGCCGTACCCCAGTGCGGTGGCCGAATAGCCGCCGTCGACCTCGTCTTCCGTGATTTCAAAAATGATCTCGGTTGCGGACATCGTGCGCTCCTCTGGCTCCAGTTCCTTCTATGATTCCACGGTCGTCCCGCCGGGCACCCCCGGAGCGGCGAGGCTCCGCGCAGATCTCCGATGATCGCCTACCTTGGAAGCCGTCAATCGAAGCTGGACCAGAAGCAGAACCGGCGCATCGCCGAGGCGATCTCCTCATGGCAGCCCCTACCGGACCTGGTGGCGACCATCTTGGGAATCGACTGGTCCAGCCCGGTCGCCCACCACCACGATCTGCCGGTCCGGACAGGCGCTGGCGAGTTCATACCCCTGTTCCAAGCCCCGGAACCAGCGCCGGCTTTCCTTCTTGTCCTCCTCGGGCGGCTTCTCCATTGGTCGCGACCACACCTCCAGACCGCTCACTCCCAGCGGTCGCCGGCCCTCGGTGAAGGCCACCGCCGCACACAAAACAGTCCACGAAATTGTAGGCACCTCAACCTGAAGCGGCTGCGTTTTCGCGGACACTTGTCGAGCTTTGCCAGCGTGACCCATCGCCGCACCGAATCCACCGAGATCTCGAACTCCTCGGCGATCTGACGGACCGGCGTCCGCACGACAAGGCCAGCTTCACAACCTGCTCCCGGAACTCCTTGGGACATGCCTTGACATGTCGTCTGCTCATCGCTGGAGCCCTCCCGCAGGCCCGCCCCCAGAGTGCCGCACCCCCGCGTCACGACGCGCGTTCCAAGTGTCCACGAAAACGCAGGCACTTCAAGTCGAATCCGTCAAGGACGCTGAGGACCATGTCGCGCCGCGGGCCCGCGGAACGGGAGCGGGGACGGCGCGGCACGCCGGTGCCGCGGGTCCCTCACGGTGAGGGGGACTGAACGGTTCACTGACCGCTCCGTCGCGGCCGCCTGGCTGAACCCGCCGGACGATCGCTGTCGGCGGCGAGATCCGGTCCGGGTTGGAACCTGCGATTTCAGGGCGGAGCAGGTCCGCGGCAGTGTCTGCAAAATCGTCTCCGGCTGCGTTGGCGAGGGGAAGAAGCCGCAGGTCCCTGCGGGTTCGGAGCGCGGCCCGTCCGGAGTGACTGCGTTCTTGCGGAGGGTAGGGAGGAGCGGCGGCGGCAAAGACCGGACCGGGTCCGTCGCAAGGGCGGAGGAAACGGCGGTGCGGAGCCAAGCGGGAATAGTCTTGCGGGGACCATCGGGGTCCCGGTCCCCGGCTGCGGGATGTCCGGCGCCTGCCGCTACCGGGCCCGGGTGTGCGGCGGCGTCCGGGGCGCCGTGGGCGGACCGGGCGAGGAGCTTCCGGCGGGAGGGGGGACGGGTGCGGAGTGTTCGGGGACGGCAGCCGCCTTCAGGAGCGGATCGGCGGGGCTTCGCCGTACGGATCGCTCCGATCACTTCGACAGCATTGCTCCCTTATGGCCCTCTTGGATCTCGTCTTACTGATACTCTCCCCGCTCCCCGGGCACAGGCGCGTACGCGCAGAAGGCCCGGATCCCCGGTCGGCTCAGCGCGGGAGCAGCGGCAGTCCGGCGAATGGAAGTCCCGTCGGCGGAATTCCCGGTATGTCGCCACACGTCCGTCCGGCAGGCAGACGGGATGTCCCGGTGACGCGGTCCGCCGCCTTCCGGGGTCCGGCGGGGATTCGCGCATTGCGGGGAAGTTCCATGGAGACTGCGCGCCCGGGGCGGAGGATTCCGGCGTTCGCCGGCTGTCGATGCGTCTCAGTCGACACAACGGGATTGATGGTTTGGAACGGCAGTAGTGCGCGTCGGTCTCCGTATGCCGAAGCTGACCACGGTCCAGCGGTTGCGCGGCGAACTGCGGCACACCACACTCTCCGGTGTGGAGTTTGCACGGCAGTAGTGTTTGCAGGACGACTGGCGCAATCCATGTGGCGATTTGTGCGCCGCCTCCTCGCGCAAGGCCTTGCCGCAACCGGCCGAGCATCTGGAACTGCCGCCGCCGGAGCCCAGGCGTCCGGCACGCGGCAGTGTGCGGTGTCCCCCTCGGAGTAGGCACGATGGGCCGTTCAGCCGCTCAATCTCAGTTGCTCGCAGGAGCAGTTGGGCGAAGCGCATCCGTGTGCCTTTGTTGGGAGGGAACCGCAGGACACCAGGGGCGAAACCTACCTTGGCAGAAATCACGGTGGCCGGCGCCTTGGCCGCGGTCAGGCTGCACGGGAGCACTCCCGGCACTGCGCTGCCGTTCGGTCCGTTGCGGACTGCGCATGCCCAGGCCGCGGCCGTTGTCAGCATCTCCAGCTCCTTCCTCCCGGTCGTGCTGAGCCCTTCCTGCGCCGCCCGGCGTCCAAGTCGGGTGGCTTCAAGCAGCGTCCCGTCTCCACCGAGATCTCAAGCTCATCGGCCGTCTCGGTAAGCTTCCGTGCCACGCACCCGGTGCCGCACCCGCCGAAGACACATCCGCCACCCCACCTCCACCGCCCTCGGTTCTGGACAACTACGGCTGATCGGTCCCGATCAGCCGAGTTGCTGCTGCAGACCCCGATGGAATTCCTCTATCGCGAGGACGGCGTCCGCAGCGAGTGTCGTTGGATCGAGGTCTGGATGATCGATCAGCATCTGCCGGACGTAGGCCTGAGGACCCTGTGCATCGATGACCGCAAAGTTGGCCCGCAGATCATCAAATGCCGTCGCGACGCCATCGATCTCGTCACCAAACCGGTCCCGTACGCGAGTGGCTGCTACCGAGGGTCCGCCAACGTCGTTGTGTAGGAGAACGAATGCGATGTCGTACCAGTCTTTGGCCTTGCGTCGCGAGAATGCTGCCGCTGCCTTGGCGAGCAGAAACCCCGCGAGACCCGTCACATTGACCTTGACGCGGTGCGTGACTCCCCCCATTCGAGCACTTAGCTCACGGACTTCAGTGTCGCGAGACGCGAATCTCGTGCCTCTGAGGTTCACGGCCCCGAGACTGTCACATTTGTCAAAGACGATCGTCGCACCTGCGGGGGCACTGCTCAGATCGGCAATCAGCTCGAACTTGACTACCGTCGGACCGGCAGGCGCTTCGGCTCGCCAGGACCAGACCTGCCCCTGCCAGGGGACGAACTCAGCATTACGAAGCGCTCGCTCGAGTCGTGCGGTATTCACTACGCCACAGGCGATCTCGAGGTCAACCTGCACATCGACATCGGTTGTACCCGCATGCCGGAATCTGCTTTGTGCACACAGCAATTCCGGAACCAACCCGCCAAGAACCACGAATTCCGGCCGTTTCCCGTAGTGATGAACAATTCGGACCAAGGCCGCTTCCGCGGCGTCTCGGGCAGTCCGTGAGCGAATAGAGCCGGTTTCGGATCTCGGACCACTCCAGTCAGAACGGAACATCATCATCTCCTGAAGACGGGGCAGGCTCGATCGCGCCTGGATCCGGTCGATCGCCGATCGGCAGCGAAGTGTCCGTCAAGGACGGTGCTTCGATGAACCACCGGGAGAAATCGGGATCGGTCGATTTCGGCACGGGATCTGCTCTCGGCGCGACCACTCGGACGGGCATTGCGACGCTGCCGCCGAACATGACTGCCTGCTGTCGGGGCAGACCGGCAATCCGATCAAGCTCCTGTCGATCAAACCACTCCCCGCCGGCGCTGACTGCCCGGAGATCTTGTTCGGACGTCAACCGGAACACGGTCCAGGTTCCACACTGTGCCAGCACAGTTGGAGATATCTCGGCCGGGCGCTCGGTGCTGACCCAAATCGAAACACCAAACTTGCGCCCCTCCTTTGCCAACCGCTCATTGGCCAGCATGGATTGGGTTCCTCCATCTCCCGAGGCGATCCGTCGCAGACAGTCATGGGCCTCCCCCAATACGAGCAGGGCTGGGCAACTCTCCTCCTGCCCTCGTCGAAACATCTCAAACGCCGTCAACTCCAACAAGCCGCCGGGAATCAGAAGTCAGCCCATGCAAGAGTCGCCGGCGACTCCTCGACTCCACACGGTTGAGACCGACAGCCTCTGGCGACTTCCGCCAACACGGTTGCAAGAGAGCGTCCCAATCCACTGAACGGAGGCCATCGGAGCGTGCCGAATGCAATTTCGAGAGGTCCCGACTGCGATGGGGGCTCCTTGCCGCTCGAGCCTAGCTATCTCCAGTGCGTCGGTCAGGGCCTCTACGTTTACGATCGCATCGCTCGAAACCAAGTTCTCGCTTCTGAGCCGCTTGGCGCTCTCAAGGAACTGCGAAGTGAAGTGCGTCCATACGGAAGCCATTGTCTTGCTGCCAAGGCCGCCCCCCACGGAAGCCCCGGCACCTAAGAACGCCTACGCGTTCAAGACGAACAACCGCGGCCAGGCGGGCTTCGAGATCGTCTCCAGCGAGCCACTAACTTTCCCTGTGCGCAGAAGGCGCCTCCGCGCTGTCCGAGACAGCGTCGGAATTGCTGGCCGATGGTGTCATCCAACAGTACTCATTGGCCTGTGGCTGGAATTCGGGACATCGAGTCCGTTGCCCGGCCGGGCTCCTGGGCCAGCCTCAGCAACGACGCCTGCCCCCGAATGGCTGCCACGGATCCGTGTCCGAGCCTCTATCGGCATCGAAACCGCTCGCGGAGATGCTCGGCGGCCTCCTCTCCTCGCACACCGACCAAGCGCAGGTCAGCGTATACGCGAGGCCACGGCGCAACACGTATGCCTTCCTTCCCCGAGGCCATCAACATTGTCGCCTTGGTCGGAAACGGACGCAGGGTGAGCCTCCCGCCTTCGATCGGTCGCAGGTCGGCCCTTGCGGCCACCCATTCAAGCCCGGACGTTGTCGTCGCATCGACGTAGACTTCTCCGGTCCCGACCATCGAAAGGTATGGCGCGACCACCGATGCCGCCACGGCGCCGGTGGCGGCCCACGACACTCCCGCGCCATTCCATCTCGGACCGGTCCCGCCCAATCCGACCACGAAGTCCCGCCAGGTTACGCCAACCGTCAGGGCGGTCGACGATCTCAGTGCTCCCGCCGCGGCGGCGTACTTGTCCAACAGCAGGTCATGGCTGGCGATTCGGCGCGCAGAGTTTCGCCCGCGTCGAGCGGCGGCGTACAGAAGCCCGAGATCCGTGAGGGTGCGCAGCGCATTCGTGGAGCTCCCGGCGGACAGTCCCGACGCCTCTTGAACGTCTCCGACGGTAGCCCGAGTGCCGCAGAGCAGCGTCTCGGCGACGGCCAGGACCGCAGGCGTCCAGTGGGGCGGCTTCCGTTTCGCATCGGGAGGACGGCCGCTTCTCGACACGAGCAGTGTCCCCAATGCGATTTCCGCGGCACCGGTCTCGTCCACCCAGCCAATGCCCGCAGCCGAGAGCGCCTCTCTCGCACCAGGCGACATCCGACGGGCCGCCACGACGTCGGGCAGGCTCTTCCGTCCGGCAATCAAGTCTCGAGCCCTTCGCAGCCCTCCCTCGCCGAGCCATTCGACTCCAATGCGGTGGCCGTTGAACTCGAGGTCCACCGAGTGTCGCCCCTGGCGGCAGCGCCGGATCCGCACTGCCCGTGGAAGCACCGCCGCAACTGCGGCCTCGGCACGGCGGGCAGTCATGTTCACGGTCATCCCACTTCCGAGAGAGATTAGCTCAGACAATCACCATACCTCACTGTCAGAGTGACATATTGCCGTCAAGTCTTCCCATCGGGAGGCGGAGCGGTCGACGAAACTCCCTTGGGCCGCAGGGTCAGGCGAGTCCATGCGGCAAGCCTGTCTGACGGCCTTCGGCTCCGAGTCCAGGCATCGGGCGCCCGCTGGCGCCCCAGTGTTGTCGGCGGTTCCCGGCCCGTGAGGAGGGGCGCCGTGACTCCGCTGCAACCGTGCCGGGCTGCCTGCGACAGCCATCGCCGGCATGAAGCCGTGGCACTGCAGCATGTGCAGTCAGCGCGGCGCGTTGCGCTTCACGAAGAGCCGCTCGCAGCGGATGTTCGGATCGCGGCAGGGCTCGTCGTCCCGCGGGAGCGCGCAGACGATGCCCAGCATCTTGTGTGCCGTCGGTCAGCGCCTGATGGCAGCGATGGAATTGCGAGCCTTCCGCCTCGCTCTCACGAGCACCTTACTCCCGCCGGTCCTCGACACTATCCACGAAAACGTAGTAACTCCAGTCGTGGTCGGCGGCCAAGGTGCTGAGCGCACCGATCAGGCCCTGCCACAGGATCTCGCGGCAGTGCCGGGCCAGCGGGTACAGGTACACGTCCTTGGGGCTGCGCCCGGGGTGCGGCCCGCCAGCTGCCAGTTGGCGGCGCGGTAGCAGGTGCCGCGGAAACGCTGCGGATCGACGAACGTTTCCAGCAGGACGGGCCGCCGGCCCCAGCGCCGCTGCCAGTCGGCGGGCAACTGGCGCGCCGCCAGCGCCAGCGCGTGGGAGGCCAGGTTCTTGACCCGGACCCAGGGAAACAGAAGAAAGCGGGGCTGGCCGACGACGAGGTCGAGGTGCTTCTTGTAGCTGCCCTGGGGCCAGCCGACCCAAGCGTCGCGACAGGGCAGCGAGCGGGTCGCCTGGCTGAACAGCAGGCAGCCCAGCCGGCGCCCCTGGCAGTCGCGCAGGAAGTAGCGCAGGTGCGGGCCGAGCGGCTGCTTGTAGCCCAAGTAGTGGTGGCGCTGGATGAATTCGTTCCACAGTCCGGTCTCGTCCGGGGCGGCCAGCTGCAAGCGCAGCGGCAGCAGCTCTCGCAGCGGGGCCTCCAGCAGCGGCTGCGGAGCCGTGCGCGCAGTCAGGGCCACGGGCCGGCGCGGCCCCGGGCGGCTGTTGTGGGTGCGCTTGGCCGGCAGGGTCAGGATGCCGGCCCGCTCGAGCTGCTCCAGCAGGCGCAGGGCCGCCGTGACCCGGTTGCCGCCGGTGGGCGTGCGCCAGCGCAGGTGCTCGCAGATCGTCTGCGCCAGCTCCTTGCGGCTCAGCGCCGGGAAGGTCGCCACCGTCTGCTGAATCCCGGCGATCTGGCGGCGCGTGAAGCGCCGTCCGAAGAAGGTGGTGGACTTGAGGTTCTTGATGCGGGGATCCACGGCCGTTCCCAGAAGACCTGTTCTGGACTGTTCTGAACTACCATGGCAAATCCGGCCTCGGATGTTAAGGGGGGTTTTTCAGTGCTTTCGAAGACCCCTGCAAGTCATTCTCAATCAACGTCTTAGAGACCTGCCGAAAAAATCAGCGCCCCGTCTTGCCTAAGTTTGTGCCATTGCCGGGGGTACTTGGGCGCTGCCTTGTGGCGATCCGCCGCGCGAAGCGGGGCCGACCTGCTGTGGAGGGCCAAGTGCAACACCGTCCTGCCGGTCCGCCGGGCTCTGGCCGATGGGTCGTTTCTCAGCGAGTTCGCCGGGGCGCCGGCGCGCGTGGTCGAATACACCTTGGCGGAGTCGGACGAGGAACGCTACCGCCTGCTGAGCACTCTGCTCGATCCGCTGCAGGCGCCGGCCGCCGAGCTGGCCGCGCTGTACCACGAGCGCTGGGAAATCGAAACCGCTTTCGACGAGATCAAGACGCCCGATCTCGTGCGGCAAGAGATCGAAGGCCATATGCTCGCCTACTACGCCGTGCGGCACCTGCTGCACGCGGCCGCGCGCGAGGCGGCAGAGGACCCTGATCGCCTGTCCTTCGTCCACGCCGTGAGAGTCGTCCGCCGCAGGATCCAAAATCCCGCGGTTCCCCCCCTGCGACATCGGAAGCGGGCCCTTGAGCGCGCGGTACGGGACGAAATCCTCGAGGAACGCGTTGTATCAAGCCGTGGGCAGAGCAAGCCACGCGGCGTGAAGCGCAAGATGAGCAAGTTCAAGGTCGGACATCGTGGGCCGATCTCACGCGAGGTCCATGATTGGGAACCAGCAATTGTCATTCCGGCTCCCTAAGTTAACAGTATTGGGCCTAGACTGTCTCCCACGAGAATCCGACCGCCTATTATAGATGATCAAGGCCAATCGCCATTGACCTCGAGAACTAACGCTTGGGCAGGTCAACCGGAGTGAGTTATGGCTGTCACAATCAGAGACATCAAGATCCTTTGGTCAAGAGCCGCTGGCCGGTGCTCAATGCCCGATTGCCGTGCCAAGCTCATAAAGGATTCATCTACAGCAGAGCACTCACAGGAAGTCCTCATCGGAGAGACCTGTCACATTGTGGCGCGCAAGCCCAATGGTCCTCGCGGGAACAGCATCTTGTCCGAAGACGATCGAGACCGATATCCAAACCTCATTCTTCTGTGCCGAAACCACCACATCACGATTGATCAAGACCCACAGTCTTGGCCGATCGAGATCTTGCACGGGGTTAAGGTGGATCATGAGCTGTGGGTAGAGGAAAACCTCAGCCTTACGGAACAATCTAAATCTCGCGAGCTCTATATCGAGCTCGTTGAATTGGCAACCAAGAATCTCTGTCTAGCTTCTTGGGACCACATCTCTGACGGCGCAGTACGCGGGTTTTTGTCTGACAAGTTTGTCCAAGGATCGGGCGATTTTGGGACCACCGTCTTTCGGTGCGTTTGGCCCGATGAGAAGCCAGGACTCGAGAGTGCTATCCGAAACCTCGGG
Source organism: Bryobacterales bacterium (assembly GCA_028819255.1). GTDB lineage: Bacteria > Acidobacteriota > Terriglobia > Bryobacterales > UBA6623 > VXMF01. The sequence goes on from JAPPMB010000149.1 coordinate 21,709, forward strand.
GACCGCGTATCAGCTTTTGTCAACCACTTCCTGTCTTTCGATTGTCTACTTGATGGCGGGCAAGTATGGGCAGAAGACAAGACATGGAAACGGACTGGATTGGCGCACATCCGATACGGTGTCCATGCGGATAGATCCATGAGATGGCAAGAGCAATCATTCAATTACTTGATCAATGTCGTGGTCGCTCTGAACGAGTTCGCGGACTCTGTGAGAATTCATTTGATCAGAGACTACTTCATCATGCAAGGAAGATTCACGCTTTTCGATTCCATCGGCGTTACCAACGAGTCGAAGTCGGTGCACTACCTCCCTTGCGAGTACATTGAAGTGGATACATCGTGAAAGGTGATCACCACTCCCGCGCTCAAATACCTTGTTCATTCAGCCCCTTCACCTCTCCTTGCGCTCACGGGAGGGATCGAAGCGACTTCTTGGTCCATCCGTGGAATCGCGGCGATCAGCCCGGATGGCCGGACCGCTAGGAGGGCTCTTACGTTGGCGGGCTAAGGTCGCACTCCGGGGCTGGCGGGGCAGCTGGCCAGTTAGGCTCAGACTTGAGTACACCGCTCGAAGCGGCATGCTGCTCTCAAGTCTCGTAACTGCCTCTTGAACAAGGGTTTAGGCCCCCTTGCGGTACCTAGCCCATGTTTGACGTGCGCCGTGGAAAGGCGCTGTTTCCCAGCGGGGGGCGA
>JAPPMB010000116.1 GCA_028819255.1 Bryobacterales bacterium
CAACACTGCCGGAACTGAGAATTAGGGTCTAATTGGAAATGAAAATCAGTGCTGATACAGCACACTACGGCGCATACTGATTGCTACGCTACGGACTGACCGGGCATGCTGGAGCTGCTGAACGAGTAGGGGCCGATTGCGGCGATAGCCACCTTGCTGTGGCGATGGACCGTCAACATCGGCACGCGGCTCGACTGTCCCCAGTCCCAAGTCCGCGGCATGGATCGGCGGCTGGCCCGCATCGAGTGCCTAATCAAGGGCTCGGGGCTTTTTCACTCGGCGGATACGCCTGCTTCTGTGGGCAATTAGACGTGCGGTTCATCCTGCTTAGGGAGCTACATGAGTGCTGTGTGGGAAGCGACCCCGTCGGCCGGGGATTGGCCTCAGTGGCGCGGTGCCGAGCAGCTCGGGATCTGGACCGAGACGGGCATCTTGCGCGAGTTTCCCGACGAAGGACTTGCCGTCAAATGGCGGGCGCCGGTCAATGGCGGCTACGCCGGCCCAGCCGTAGCCAGTGGCCGCGTGTTCGTCCTTGACTATGTCGAGACCGAGCCTGCGAACGGCACCGAGCGGATCGTGGCCCTTGATGAAGCCGCTGGTGGGGTCCTTTGGACCCACGAGTGGGACACGACCTGCCGGATGCTCATGATGAGCTACGCCACTGGCCCGCGCGCGACCCCGACCGTCGACGGCGACCGCGTCTATCTGACCGGCGCGACGGGACCTATCTTCAGCCTGGATGCGGCGACCGGCGAGGTGATCTGGGAAAAGGACACTGTGGCTGAAGTCGGTGCGCGTATCCCATTTGGGGTGCGTCGATCGCGCCGCTGGTCGATGGAGACCGCGTCATTCTTGTACCCGGGGGCGAGCCGGACGCGTTGGTCATGGCCTTCGACAAGCACACCGGAGAGGAGGTCTGGAGGGCGTTGGAGCTGGGCACCGAGATGGGCTACCGACAGTTGAGCATCATCGAGGCGGGCAGCGCCCGGCAGTTGATCCTGTGGCACCCTCGAGGACTCTCCTCGCTGGATCCGGAAACCGGCGCCGTGAACCGGGAAGAGCCGTTCCGGGGAGGCCAGGCTCCGATCGCCGACCCCGTCCGCAGCGATTCGTTCCTGCTGGTTTCGGGGTTCTACACCGGCTCCATGATGATGCGTCTGTCTCCTGACCGACCCGCAGCAACGGTCCTCTGGAAGGAAGAACGCAGCAACCGCATCCTGGAGAATGGCGTCGAGGTCAGCGAGGCATACGGACTGCACTCGAACATCACAACGCCTCTGATCGTCGGCACCCATATCTACGGCATGTGCAGCCACGGGCAGGTGCGCGGGCTGCGGGCGGACACCGGGGAGCGTCTCTGGGAGGCCGAAGGTCTGAACACAGGAAACCGCTGGGCATCAGCCCACTTCGTGCAACACGGGGACCGCTACTTCGTGTTCAACGAGAACGGCGATCTCGTCATCGTGCGATTCTCGCCGGAGGGTTACGTCGAACTCGACCGGACCCACCTGCTGGACCCGACCACGCGCACCGGTTACGGCACGTCGAGGCCCGGCACTCAGGCGCGAAGACGTCACGGACGGAGCGACCGCCTAGTGGTCTGGGCCCATCCGGCGTTCGCCAACCGCCATCTCATGCTTCGGAACGACAAGGAGATCATCCGCGTGTCGCTCGACGCAGCCGACTATTAGAAGGAGGTTCTTGCGTATCCGTCCGGATCAGAGTTGTCTGATCGCCTGATCCTGTTGCGGTGAGACATCACGCTGTCCGAGGCGCCCAGGTGCATCGCCGTGAGCCTCCGAGCCCGAGCGGCCGATTCGTGTCCTTGCTGTTCATTCCGGGCAGGATCAGCGGTTGCGGCAAACCACGACCCCATGGTCCGCGGCACGTCCGCAGCGCTGTGCCGGCCGGGAGTGGCGTTGTAGCACGAGGGAATCGGAGCCAGGAAGCCTCACTTCTTCGCCTTGCCACTCCGCAGTGGCTGGTTGCAGTCCACTTTCGGACTGAGATGCAACTCGTCCTTGCGCACCGCCATCCGCACCATGCCGCCTCGCCCTGCGCGGTCCCGCCAGACCTTGCCTACCCGCACGCTGCCTCGCCGCGCCTGACGTAGTTGCGCTCGTAGTAATCCAAGTACTCCCCTGTGCGCACGGAGGCAACCCATTCAGGATGCTCCAAGTACCACCGAATCGTGTGTCGCAACCCGTCTTCGAACGCGACCCGCGGAACCCAGCCGGTCTCCACCTCGATCTTTCCCGTTGACATCGCGTAGCGACGGTCGTGACCGGGGCGGTCCGGAACGTGCTGGATCAATGATTCCGGACGGTCACAAAGATGAAGGATTCTACGGACGACTTCGAGGTTCGGCAGGGCCAAGCGTCCGCCGATGTTATAGACCTGACCAGGCCGACCGCGGTCGACTAGGGTCCTGAGTGCGCTGCAATGGTCGTCCACATGGAGCCAGTCCCGCACCTGCCGGCCGTCGCCGTAGACGGGAAGAGGAATCCTCTCCAGTGCATTGGCGATCATCAGGGGAATGAGCTTCTCCGGAAACTGATACGGGCCGTAGTTGTTCGACGCCCGGGTCACGATCACCGGGAGCGAGAACGTCCTGCCGTACGCGAGGACGACCAGGTCGGAACCAGCCTTGGAGGCGGAGTAAGGATTCGAGGGATGCAGCGGAAAGCTCTCGTCTGCCGAACATGGCTCGTCAATGCTCCCGTACACTTCGTCGGTCGAAACGTGGATGAAGAGATCCGGCGGATGATCTCGAGCGGCCTCGAGCAGCAACACCGTTCCCTGCACGTTGGTCGAGACGCTGTCGCCCGGAGCCAGAATGCTCCGGTCCACATGGGATTCCGCAGCGAAGTGCACGACTGTGTTCGGACGGAACAGGTCGAAGGCCCTGTGCACAGCCTGAGGGTCCCGAATGTCCCCCTTCTGGAATCGAAAGCTCGGCGCATGAGCGACTGTCGCGAGATTCTGCATGTTGCCGGCGTACGTGAGCGCGTCGAGCACCAGCACCTCCGCTTCGGGGTCTCGCGACAGCACCGTGCGGACAAACGCCGACCCAATGAATCCGGCGCCACCGGTAACCAGGAACCTCACTTTCGCTGCGTCTCCCAGTCGTAGGCCAGATCACGGCTGTTGTAGGGCAAGCGTCCCTCATCGGACGGGTCGTAGTGCCGGTCGGTCAGGTAGACGAGCATGGCCGATGCGTCCCCGATGACCTTGTAGCCATGCGCGACACCGGGCGGGATCAGCACCTGCCACGGACGGAGCGTTCCGACGTAGAGCGTGTTGCGGCGCCCGAACGTCGGCGACCCGTCCCGCAAGTCAGCGAGCGCGACCTGGAGCATGCCGTGGCAGGGAATCCACAAGTCCGTCTGGAGCATGTGGTAGTGAAAGGCCTTGGTCGTGCCTCGGTAGCTGACGGCGACGGACACCTGTGTCGATCGGGAACCGAACCCCGAAGCCAACTCCCTGCCGAGCCGGGCCGCTTCGAGAAAGAACCCGCGGTCGTCAGGCCAGATCTGCACGGGCGCTACGCGGACCCCGTCAATCAGATCGTGCGAGTCCGGGCGCGAAATCACCGCACCCAGGCCCTTTTCGCACTTCGGCAGGATCAGCCTGAGGCCACCCGACTCCTTGAGGACCCCCTCGCGAGCGCCCGCCAATGCAGCGGCACCGTCAGGCCGGCACGCAGACCGGTTCCGGCCGATCCGCCTTCCACAGCCGAAGATACGGCTGGATGTCGGCCATCGTGCGGGCGAACTGATCGAACGTCAGCGACTGGGCACCGTCGCTCCAGGCGCGTTCGGGATCGGGATGGACCTCCACCATCACTCCGTCCGCGCCGACCGCTACAACCGCCCGCACCAAAGGCGGGATGAGCGAGCGCTTTCCGGTCGCATGGGCCGGGTCGAGGATGACGGGCAGGTGCGTCAGCTCGTTCAGGACGGGCACCGCATTGATGTCCAGCGTGTTGCGCGTGACCGACTCGAAAGTACGGATCCCGCGCTCGCAGAGAATCACGTTCGGGTTGCCGTTCGTGACAATGTACTCGGCGGACAGGAGGAACTCCGTGATGGTGGCGCTCTGGCCCCGCTTGAGCATCACGGGACACCTCGTGGTCGCCCCGATCTCCTTGAGGAGCGGGAAGTTCTGGACGTTGCGCGCCCCGATCTGGAGCACGTCCGCGTAATCCGCCACCAACTGCACGTTCGTGACCGTCATCACTTCGGTGACAACCTTCAGACCGTGGGCGTCGGCGGCCTTTCGAATGAGCTTCAGTCCCTCTTCCTCCAGGCCCTGGAAGCTGTAGGGGCTCGTCCGGGGCTTGTATGCCCCGCCCCGAAGAAACCGGCCTCCCGAAGCGGCCACGGCGCTCGCACAGGCCATGATCTGCTCTTCGGTTTCCACGGAGCAGGGCCCAGCGATCACTGCGAAGTCGCCGCCGCCAACTGACGTGTCTCCGACCTTCACAACCGTGCGGTCGCTCTTGACCTGCTTGCTGACGAGCTTGTAGGGAGCACTGATCGGAACGCCGCTTTCCACGCCCTTGACGGAGCGCAGGACTTCAAGTGCGTGGGTGACGTTGCCAATGCCGACGGCCGCGATCACCACGCGCTCGTCGCCTTGAATGGAGCGGACCTGAAAATTGAGTTCCGCGATCCGGTTGCAAACCCGGTCTATCTGCTCCTGGGTCGCACCCGGCTTCATTGAGATGATCATGACCGTACCTTTGGAATTGGAATACTAGCAGATTTCCCAAACGCGCTGGCAGTTCGGGCCTATGAGGCGTGTTGTGAAAGGACTCGATCTCGAAATCCGAATGGACCGAGTACAAATGGCTCGCCACCCCGCTGACCGCACCGGCGGGGAGCGGATTGGGACGAACCCGGACGGAAGCCTCAATTTAGCACGCGTGCAACCCCCCAGTCCACCAATTCCGGCTTTCGCCCCAGAACTTCGCCAAAAGGGCTCCATCGTTTGGGTCGTGTTCCCGCCTCGAACCTGCCAGGGCGGCCGCAGGATCGGGCCGAAGACGCTGATGTAGGCTGAGAATGTGGCCCCCGCCAGCTGAGAGCGGCCTCACTGCGGAGAGCCCGGCTCCGGACGGAAGCGAGCAGCAAATGGCCAGAACCGCACTCGAGGAGACCAAGATCGCGCTCGGCGGCATGACCTGCGGCCACTGCGTGGAGACCGTCGAAGGCGCCTTGCGCTCGGTCGCAGGGGTCCGCGAAGCGTCGGCCGACCTACCTACACAGACTGCCGTGGTGAAGTTCGATCCGTCCACGGCTGCGGTGCCGGAAATGGTAAGCGCGGTGGCCGCGGCAGGGTACGCCCCCCGGCGGTCGGCCGGCCTGGTTTCGCTCGAACCGAACCCTCGGTTTGAGCCGCCGGCGACCGCCGTCAAGCCTCAGCCCGCGCCCGAAGAACACCTGCTCGCCATCGACGGCATGACGTGTGCGAGCTGCGTGCGTTCCGTCGAGCAGGCGAGCGAAAGTGTGCGCGGCGTCAGCGCCTGTGAGGTGAATCTTGCGGACAGGACTGCGCGGGTATGGATCGAGCCGAACCGGGCGGCCGTAAGGGACGTTGTCTCCGCGATCCGCGCATCGGGCTACGGAGCGAGGATTGCACGCCGGGAATCGGCCGACCCCGACCGGGCTCCGGACTCGCTACGCCGGAGACTGATGGTTTCCGCTGCGCTGACAGCTCCCCTACTGGTTCTCGCCATGGCGGACGGGATGCTGCAGTTCCCGGGCTCGGTGTGGGTGCAGTTCGGGCTGGCCCTTCCGGTCGTGGTCTACGGCGGAGCGCCGTTCTACTCGGCTGCGTGGGTGGCTGCCCGTCACGGCCGCGTCGACATGAACACCCTGATTGCAATGGGCACTGGGGCGGCCTTTCTCTACAGCATTGTGGCGACAGTGGCTCCGGGGCTGGTGTCCGCCAGCGCAAGCGGTGTCTATTACGAGACGGCGGCGGCCATCCTGACACTGGTGCTGCTCGGACGTGTGCTGGAATCCCGTGCGAGCCGCCGGACCTCGGCCTCGATCCGGAAGCTGCTGGCTCTGCAGGCAAAGTCAGTGCATGTCCGGCGGGAAGGGTTCGAGATCGAGATCCCGCTGGAAAGGGTCGTCGTCGGGGATGAGGTCGTCGTGCGTCCGGGAGAGAGGATCCCGGTCGACGGCACGGTTGTTGAGGGAGAAGGCGCCGTCGACGAGTCGCACGTGACCGGCGAGAGTGTGCCCAGTGACAAGCGTCGAGGTTCGCGGGTGACCAGCGGCTCGCTCAACCAGAACGGTTTTCTGGTGTTTCGCGCCGAGAGCGTTGGGTCCGATACAGCGCTGTCGAGGATCATCGATTTCGTCCGGCGGGCACAAGGCTCCAAGGCCCCGGCCGCCAAGCTCGCGGACAGGATTGCTGCCGTGTTCGTGCCGATCGTCTTCGGCATCGCCACCCTGACGTTCGTCATCTGGATGGTCGCCGGCCCGCCGGAGGACCGGCTTCGCAGCGCGTGGACCAGCGCCGTCAGCGTCCTAATCATTGCCTGCCCCTGCGCAGTGGGACTGGCCACGCCGGCGGCACTGGCAGTGGCGATCGGCCGAGCGGCCGAATCCGGAATCCTGATCCGGGACGGTGCAGCGCTCGAGGCTGCAGAGAATGTTGACACGGTCGTGTTCGACAAGACTGGAACTCTCACCCAAGGTCGCCTGAGGGTGACCGATGCAGTGGCGTTCGGGTCAATGGACTCAGAAGAGCTGCTTCGGATCGCCGGAGGGATCGAGCGACACAGCGAGCATCCAGTCGCCAAGGCCATCGCGGAGGCAAGGCCTGGCTTCGGCGGAGCGATTTCGGATTTCAATGAACTTCCAGGCGCCGGCGCTTCTGCCCGGGTCGACGGTGAGGAGTGGATTCTCGGAAAGCGCGAGCTCCTGACAGATCGCGGTGCGGACACATCAGCGGCCCAGCCGGAACTCGATGGGTTCGGCAAGCAGGGAAAGACCATTGTTCTGGCGGCCCGCGACGGCCAGCTCGCGGGAGTGATCGCCTTGCGCGACACGGTCCGCGAGGATTCGGTGGCAGCCGCCACAGCTCTGAAGGCGCAGGGAAGAAGGGTTCTGATGATCAGCGGCGACAGCGCACCGGTGGCCAAGGCAGTCGCGTCGGAAGCAGGCATTGGAGAGGTCATCGCGCCTGTCAAGCCACTCGACAAGTCCAAGGCCATTGAGCAGCTTCAATCCACGGGGCAGACAGTAGCCATGGTCGGGGACGGGATCAACGATGCTCCCGCCCTGACGCAGGCGGACGTGGGAATCGCAATCGGGGCCGGGACCGACATTGCGATCGAGTCCGCACAGATCGTGCTGGTTAGGAGCGCCCCGTCCGACGTCGGCAGGGCTATCGAACTCTCCCGAAGAACGCGAAGCACCATCCGGCAGAACTACTGGTGGGCGTTTGGATACAACGTGCTGGGGGTTCCGGTGGCAGCGGGAATCCTCTATCCGTGGACAGGCATGCTGCTGTCGCCGATCCTGGCATCCGCAGCGATGGCGTTCTCGAGCCTTTCGGTCACATTCAACAGCCTGCGCCTCAACCGGGCCATCGCGCCCCGACGAGCCGCGTGAACGGGACGCTCCGTCGGTCCGCAACGACACCCCCTCCGAACCAGCCGGCCGGTCCTCGAGGAGAACCCCGAGAGCCGGCAGATGTCGATGCCGGGGCCGTAGCCCTCGCGCATGCCGCACTGTCTGGCTTGCGGCACTCAATTGAGGCCGAATCCAAGCCAACCGTCGGCCAAATCTGATAAGACAGTTTATGGACTTCGTAATCCACGGCGATAAGCACCGCAGATAATTCCAAAGTCAAACCATGACGCACAGTTCCAAATTGCGCAAGCGACTGCCCGACCTCGTTCCGGCCCACCATCTGGTCACTCGTCGATGGCTCCTTTCCCGAGGAGTGACCCGGCACCTTGCTGACAACTGGGTCAAGCGCGGTCGCCTCCTAGTCTTGCGTCCTGGTGTCTATGCCAATCCTAACTCGTCCTTGTCCTGGAAGAGCGTGGTCAGTTCTCTGCAGCGGATGGGCAGCGACCTCCTCGTCGGCGGTCTTACGTCTCTCGAACAGCAGGCACGCAGTCACTTTGTGCCACTGGCCAGGCAATACCGCGTGAATCTCTTTGGGCGTGATCCGCTGCCCCCGTGGACCAACAGACTGGGCCTTTCCGCCCAGTTTCACCGTCACGGCGTCACTTGGCTCCAAGCGGACCCGTCGCCGCCGGACTCCAGCGGCAGCATTGGATTGCACTATCCGTTCGCAGTCGTCCTAGACCAGGACAAGAGGCTGGGCCGTCTGCGTGTCTCCACCGCTGAGCGGGCATTCTTCGAAGTACTGAACGACGTGCCCAAGAAGTTCTCCTTCGAACACGCGGAACTGCTGTTGGACGGCTTGCCTGACCTTGTTCCTCGCCGACTCAATGCTCTCTTGGACCGGACACGGAGCGTCAAGATCAAGCGCCTTTTTTTCTGGCTGGCCAGGCGGCAGAATCACGGATGGATGAAATATGTATCGGAGGAGAACATAGACCTAGGCAGTGGCAAGCGACATCTCGTGCAGGGGGGCCACTTGAACAGGGATTATCTGATCACTGTGCCGAAAGGAATGAGCGGGGACATCCGTGAGTTTCATTGATCAGGCGCACTTGGTTGCCCGAGTGTTGCCGTATATTTGCAGGCAAACGGACTTCGCACTGAAGGGCGGTACAGCGATCAATCTATTCTTTCGCCACCTTCCTCGGTATTCGGTTGACATTGACCTGATATTTCTGCCGATCAGATCTTGCTGTGAGGATCTTGAATCATGGACGTGCAGCCCGTTCGGTTGCTAAGGGAAATGCGCGTGCCGCCGCCAGCACGGCCGATGCATGCGAGGCACGTGGATTGCGGGTCTCAGAGCAGCCGCACGGCTGGTGTGTTCCAGTTCTGCGAGCCTCCAACGGACCGCGCACAGAGCTCGGTGGGTTCTTGGAAGGGTGCTGAGAGGATTGCGACCAAGGGGCCGGTGAGCCGGAACAATTGCAATGCATGGATAACGGAAGCGTTCTACGAGGTATTCGAGCGGACCCGGACGCAGGATCTGGCGCTGCCCGTCGACTTCCGCCCTCGCCGAAGCCCGGCTGGCGGCGGAACATCGTCGAGAACGAACTCGGCGCGATTCCGGGGTCATTCCTGAGCGGGCGGCGCATCGGCACCCTGGAGACGCTGCGGACTCAGATCACCACATGATCAACGGAGTTCAACACGCGCCACCTCGGGGCAGGCTGGCAGATGAGATCACCAACGTTCGCTGCAGCTTCGCGGGCGTCCCCCTGAAACTCCTGTCTCAGCCGAGCACTGTGTCGGCGGGGACGTCATGGGCCGGGCGTCGAGTGAGAGGGCGCACGTAAAATGGGAATCTCGTGTCACCAATCCGCGTAGGCATCATCGGACTCGGAAACGTCGGCGGCGGGGCGCTCCGTCTCCTGCATGGCAACGCATCCCAGATCGAGCGAAAGCTTGGATGTCCTCTGGAGGTCTCGGCGGTCTGCTCACGCCATGTCCACACCGCACCTTCCGAAGCCGTGGCGCTTCACCCTGCGGCATTCCGCACCAGTGACTGGCGGGAGGTCGTTTCGCACCCTGACGTGGATGTCGTCGCCGAACTGGTGGGAGGAACGGGTGTGGCGAGAGAGATCCTGGAAGCAGCGTTAGGCCTGGGAAAGCCGGTCGTGACTGCTAACAAGGAACTCCTCGCCGAGCACGGGGCCGAACTCTGGGGTCAGGCTAGATCGCGACGGGCGAGCCTGGGGATGGAAGCATCCGTGGCCGGGGGCATTCCCGTTCTGACCGCCCTGCGCGAAGGGATCGCCGGAGACGGGATTGACGCGCTGATCGGAATCCTCAACGGAACGTCCAACTACATCCTGACTGAAATTGAGCGCACCGGCGCCGCATTCGACGACGTCCTGCGGGAAGCGCAGGAACTGGGATATGCGGAGGCCGATCCCAGCGCCGACATTGACGGCTTTGACGCGCGCTCGAAGCTGGCCATCCTAGCCGGCCTTGCATTCGGCGTGCAGGCTTCGCCCGCCCAGATCCCGGTGGAAGGAATCCGCCGCATCCGCACGATCGACTTCGCCTACGCGGGTCGGCTCGGTCACACGATCCGACTGCTCGCCACTGCCAGGCGGGGAGGGGACGGCCTGCGCCTGGCAGTGCGGCCTGCCCTGATCGAGAAGAACACGATCCTGGCAGGAGTGACCGGCTCCTACAACGCTCTGTGGGTCCACGGTCAAGGTGGTGACACGTTCTACTACGGCAAGGGAGCGGGACCCGATCCCACGGGCGTAGCGGTTGTGAGCGACCTGATTGCGGCTGCTCGGTCCGTCAGAACTTCGGGCGTCCAGCCTGTTCCGCCGTTTGCTCACATGGAGCTTCGTTCCTACTCTCCGGTGGACACCGGTACCGAGGAGCGCCAGTTCTACCTGCGTTTCCGCGTACAGGACAGGCCTGGAATCCTGGCAAGCCTCGCGGCCATTCTCGCCAAGCAGGGAGTCAGCATCGAGGCGGTTCTGCAGGAGCCGTACACCGACAAGGGAGACCTGCCGTTCGTCACCACACTCGAGCCCACCAGGCGCAAGTCGCTCGAGGCTGCCCTCAAGGCGATGCGAGGACTTGATTTCCTTGTTGATGAGCCGCTCGCGATGCCGTTGGAACCGACGCTGACGGCTCCCTAGTGCCTGCCGAAGCGAGCCCGGCATGGAATCGAAGCGAGAGCGTCCCGCGAGGCTGGGGAGTTCTCGTCCCGCAGGAGCGGATCTCCGGCCCATGGGCTTGGGCCGCGCTGCGGAAGCATTGATCTCGCGATGCACGTGATCGCTGCTGACTGAGAACGGAGTCCCGCCGAATTAGTGCAAACTTAGAATCTGGAAGACGCTGCCAGAGTGGCGGCCGGGAGGATCATGCCAATTCAATCCATCGGAAAGAGTCTGCGCCTTCGCCGAATTCTTCGCGGGGGCAGGGCCGTTGTCGTGGCCATGGATCACGGCAACGCAGCCGGGGCCGTGCGGGGCCTCGAGCACCCTGCCGAACTCGTCAGGCAGCTAGCGCCCGCCGGGGCTGACGCCATCCTAGTGACGCCCGGAATCCTCGAACAGGTCTGCGAGCATGTGGGCGACCTTTCGATCCTGCTGCGGATCGACGGGTGCGTCAGCCCACTTGTCGGAGGGCCGATGCGGGTCTTCGTGGACGTTGAGCAGGCGGTTTCCCTAGGTGCCGACGCAGTTGTGATGAACGCGACGCTCGGAGCGTCCTTCGAAGGAGAGGAACTCGAGAAGGTCGGCACAATCGCGAGCCAGAGCCGCACCTGGGGCATGCCCGTCGTAGCCGAGATCCTCAGCAACGCGATGATGGCGAATCACATGGACATGTCCGGCCAGGGCGAGGATGCCCTCCCGTCACACATCGCAGACGACATCACGCTGGCCTGCAGAATTGGTGCCGAGCTTGGCTCGGACCTGATCAAGACACGCTACTCGGGCGACGTCGAAGACTTCCGCAAGAGCGTCGACGCCTGTGGAGTACCCGTTCTCGTCGCAGGCGGCCCCAACCGTGGCACGGGCTTGGGTGGAACGCTCGACACCGTGAGCGAAGTGCTGGAGGCGGGCGCGTCGGGAGTCATCTTCGGACGGCAGATCTTCCAGCACGAAGATCCGGTCGAAGCGGTCGGAGCCGTGGCAGCCCTGGTGCACGGAAAACCGGGCATCGAGGCCGCGGTCTAGCCGGGATCGGTCGGCGGACGGGCCCGCGGGGTTGAGCAGGGTCCCATCATCGTGAACAAGGAACTGATCACACGGCGCGAGGCAGTCGCCCTGGCGGCTGCGATGGTTCCCGCAGCGTCGGGCCAGCGGCAGTTCGGCTCGATGCTGTGGGACTACATCCGGGAGTACACCCGCCTGCTGGACGAGCGTCGCGCACGGCGGCTTGCCAGCCTGGAGTCCGAAGACGATTTCCTGGCTCTCCGTGACACGGTCCGTGGCGCGCTGAAGGAGATGTGGGGGCCGTTCCCGGAACGAACCCCCCTCAACGCGAAGCACGTGGGAACGGTGGAGTTCGGGGACCACATCGTCGAGCGGCTTGTTTACGAGAGCCGCCCTTCCTTCCACGTCACTGCCAACCTCTACCGCCCGCCGGCTCCCGACGAAGGCCTTCCGGCGGTCATCTTTCCGTGCGGCCACGGAGAGGGCGGCAAGACGGCGGAGACCTATCGTCGGTTCGCCACGCTGATGGCCCGCAACGGATTTGCCGTGCTGATCTGGGATCCGTTGGGGCAGGGAGAGCGCCTCCAGTTTCCCGGGCCTGAACAGGGAACGTCCGAGTTCCGCCAGGGAACGGGCGAGCACCGGATCCTCGGGGACAGGTGCTACCTTGCCGGCGAGAACCTGATGCAGTATCGCGTGTGGGACGCGACGCGAGCGCTGGACTACCTCGAGGTGCGTCCGGAGATCGACACTGCCAGGATCGGCATCGCGGGCCAGTCCGGCGGCGGGATGGCCGCCTTGCAGTTCGCCTGCTTCGACGACCGCATCCAGGCCGCATTCATCAGCTGCGCGGTGGCGAGTTTCCGCACCAAGACGGAGGCGCTGCTGATCGCCGATCCGGAGCAGGTCCTGTTCGGAACGCTCCGCGAGGGAATCGACCACCCGGAACTTCTTGCAGCGTTTGCCCCCAAGCCCCTGGCCATCGGAGCGGCGCTGCGGGACTACGTGCCGATTGACGGGGCGCGCCGGACGCACGGTGAGCTGCAGGCCGTCTACCGCAAGCTCGGCAGGCCCGGGAACCTTCACTGGGCCGAAACCGACGCCGGGCACGGGATGAACCTCGAACTCCGCGAGGCGGCCGCGTCCTTCTTCTGCCGCGAACTGGCGGACTGCGACGAGATCAGCCGCGAACTGGACGAAGCTCTGCCGGCGGCATCCGAACTCCTGTGCACCGCCTCGGGACAGGTTTCCGGTTCGATGCAGTCAAGGAACGTCGAGGACTTCTACCAAAGAAAGGCGGACTTGATCGCTCCGCGTTTCGAGATGCCGTCCGGCGCGAGCGAATTTGAGGTCTACCGGAGCGTGTTGGCGAGCCGGATTCGGGAAGTCACGAGGGTTGGGGCGTTCAAGTCCGAATTCGGCGTCGATGTCCCTACGAGGTTTCTTGATGCCGGCGTCTACGCCAAGGGAGCGGTCTTCCTGGTCGCCGAGCAGGGCAAGGACCACCCTCTTGTCCGCCGCTACTGCATCGACGCAGTCGTCGCCGCAAACCACAGCCTCTACGGCGTGGACGTGCGGGGCTGGGGCGCCACAGCGCCTTCCCTGCCCTCCGTGGACGTCAGCTTCGACTGGGACGACTTCCTCGCGTATCGCAGCCTCGAGCTCGGCCGCCCGCTGTTCGGGCAACGGCTCAAGGACCTGCTTGCGACGGCTCCCACGATGACCAAGAGGCATGAGTGGATGGTCGTCGGCATCGGCATCGGAGGCCTGCTGGCAGCCCATGCCGCGGCGCTCGATTCCCGGATCGCAGGGGTGATCAGCATTCAGGCCCCGCTGTCCTATCGGGCGATGCTGGACGATCCGCATTCGTCACACCCCGTCAGCTGCTTCCTGCCCGGCGTGACCGGCGCCTATGAGATCGAGGACGTGTACGCCGCGGCCGCCCCCAGGCCGCTGCTCATCATCAACCCGGAGGACGCAAGGGGGGCAGCGATGGCATCCGATGCCGCCAAGGACATGGTCGGCAGGGCCTTCGAAATCTACGAGGTCCTCGAGGCCGCAGATTCGATCCGAGTGGAATCCGGGCTCGGCAGGGCGGAGATCCGCACCGTGATCGAGGAGTGGCTGCGGTCTGTCGCTTCCTGATCCGGCAAGGAGCCGGAGTTCACTCCCACTCGATCGTGGACGGCGGCTTGTTCGAGATGTCAAGGAGTACGGAATCCACCCCGTCGATCCCCACCAGGCGGTCGGCCAGTGCGAACAGTCCGTCTGCGGGCAGTTGGGCGACCGCTGCGGTCATGCCGTCCACCGACGTGACCGGCCGGAGAGCAAGAGTCTCGCCGCCCACGCGACCCCAAGGGAGCATCACCACCGGACACTGCCATGTCCGTTCATAGAGTCCCTCCCGGCGCAGGTAGTCCCTGACAGCTCGGTCGGCGCGCTGCAGGACCCGCACCCTGGCGGCGGTGAGAGTGGCGGGCTTGAGCGCCCAGTCGCGGGGCTCGATCGCACGGGGCGAAAGCGCCGCGGCCACCCGGTTGGTGTGCCGGAACTCGTTGGTGATCCTGGTCGACAGCGGCAGCAGGCGTCCATAGTCGAACTCCCCGCCGTGGAGCACGGTCAGCCGCGCGTAGCTCCGGCTGTCTCCCTGGACGCCCACGCTTCGCAGGGGAAGCAGGAACGCCGAGTATCCGGACCGCCCCGCAACCGAGCCGATGGCCTCATCGGTCTCCGGCCCCTCCACACGGGTGGCGCAGATGCATCGGATTGCCAGGCCCGGCCCCGGAAAGGGGTGGCGCTCCAGCAGCCTTGCGGGGAGCCCGAGCGACCTGCCCAGGTCGCGCACCTCGTCCTTGTAGAACTCGCTCAGGGGCTCGATCAGCCGGCCCTCGTCGATCAACTTGTGAATGCGGTCGACTCGGTTGTGGTGAGTCTTGATGACGTCGGACGCGTTGGTGCCCCCGGACTCGATGGTGTCGGGATAGATCGTCCCCTGCCCCAAGATCCAGTCCTGACCGGCATAGCAGCCGGCGGAAAGTATGTCGTCCTGCACGTCGACGAATGCGCGACCGATGATTTCGCGCTTTCGCTCGGGATCGACCACGCCCTCGAGCCTGCCCATGAAGCGGTCCGATGCGTCCTCCACCCGCAGCCTGCCCAGATCCAGAGCGCTGAACGCCCGCTCGATCGCGGTCGTTTCGCCGTCTCGCATGAAGCCGGTGTCCACGTAGACCGCCTCGACGTTCCGCGCGCCCAGGGCCCGGACCGCAAGCGCGTAGGCAACCGTCGAGTCCACTCCTCCGCTGAGAAAGAACAGGACTCGCCGGCCGCCCGCCTCTGCCCGGATCTGCCGCACCAGTGTCTCGGCGCGGTCCGTCGGCCTCCAGTCCATGGCACATCCGCAGGCATGGCGGAGAAAGTTCCCGAGCATGCCGGATCCGCCGGGCGTGTGGACCACCTCCGGGTGGAACTGCAACCCGTAGACTCCCTGCCGCTCGTGGCCCATCGCCGCTACTGCGCACTCGCTCGTGTCGCCCAGCACCTCGAACCCCTTGGGCAGGCTCACGACATGGTCCCCGTGGCTCATCCAGACGCGGTGCTCTCGCGCCAGGCCGTCGAACAGACCGCTGTCCCCTCGCACGCGCAGGGTGGCGCTCCCGAACTCGTGGGTCCGGCCGCGCTCCACGCTGCCCCCCAGGTAGCGCGCGATCAGCTGATGCCCGTAGCAGATGCCGAGCATCGGCATGCCCGCTTCGAACAGGAGGGGGTTCGGCTGGGGGCTGGCATCGCCAAAGACACTCGCCGGGCCCCCGGACAGGATGACTCCCTTGTGGCCTCGGAGCCGGTCCGGCGACACACCGACCGGGAAGATCTCCGCATAGACTCCCAGTTCGCGAATCTTGCGAGCGATCAGGTGGCAGTACTGCCCACCGGAATCAAGGACTGCGATTCTCTCCATTCCACGCCGTCCCAAGGCCCCGAACGAATTCAAAACCACGTCCGGCACGAATTGCTTTGACAGTTCCAGTTTAGCCCAGCCCTCCGGCTTGCAACCGCCGCCCCACAGGACCGCCACGGAGGTCCGTCGTCCTCTGCGGGTCGAGCGCGAGCGGAAAGGAACGCGGGCGACGACGGGGCGGGGCCCTACAGGGAACGTCGGACGGGCCGCCCGAATCAGCGGGGCGGGGACTGTGTCGCGTGCGGCGGCAGGGAGGAATCCGGCCGGCGAGCCGGATTCGGCGTATGGCGGATGGGCACGTTCCTCTCGATCCAGGCATTGAGTCTGGTCCGGAGCGCATCCGACTGGGAGGGCAGCCGGGCGGCCAGATTCACGGCCTCGCCGGGATCGTCATCCAGCCGGTAGAGCTCCACCCCAGGCGGGTCGTAGAACTCGATCAGCTTGTACCCGCCAGAAAGGATCGCGGCGCCGGGCGTGCGGGCCTGCGGGCTGTAGTGCGGGTAATACCAGACCAGGTCACGCGGGGTCCAGGACTCCGAGTCGATCAGGGCGCCAATGCTCCTTCCGTCAGGCGCGGGGAAGCGGTCCGCCGGCAGCCCGGCGATCTGCGTCAGAAACGGGTACAGGTCCGCGTTCGTCACCGGCTCGTCGATCACCATGCCGGCCGCGCCGTGGCCCGGCCACCGCACGATCATAGGCACCCGAATGCCTCCTTCGTAGAGGTGTCCCTTTCCAGCCCGGAGCGGTGCGTTGTCCGTCACCGACTTCAGTCCGCCGTTGTCCGACGTCACGATCACCACAGTCCGGTCCGAGAGCGCCAGTTCCTCCAAAGCGTCCAGCACCCTGCCCACACTGGTGTCCACGGTCTCCACCATGGCTGCGTACACGGCGTTCCGCCCGTCCGCTCCTGCGTCGACTCTCGCCTGGTACTTTCTGACCAGATCTTCCGGGGCCTGCAACGGCGTGTGGACGGCGTAGTGGGACAGAAAGAGGAAGAACGGCAGGTCGCGGTTCGCCCGGATGAAGGACACGGCCTCGTCGGTGAGGCGATCCGTCAGGTACTCGCCCTCCTCGCTCCTGGAGAGATCGAGGTTCGGCATGTCGGGATTCCACTCCTGGCCAGGGTTCCGGTACGGAAAGAAATAGCCCGCCGGACTGCCGTGGGTGTGGCCGGCCACGTTGACATCGAATCCGTGCATCCGAGGCCAGTAGGGAGGCCCTCCCAGGTGCCATTTCCCGATGCTGGCCGAGACGTGTCCCGCCTCGCGCATCGCCTCCGGCAAAGTGGTGAATTCATGCCGAAGGTGCATGTAGTCTTCCGGCGGCACAATGGCGGCGTCTTCCGGATACCTGTGCCGTCCGATTGCCGTGATGTGCCCGGTGAAGCCGACACGCCCCGGATTCCGGCCGGTCATCAACGCGGCACGGCTGGGAGAGCAGACGGGGCAGTTCGAGTAGGCCCGTGTGAACCGGGCGCCCTGGGCTGCCAGTTCGTCGATCCGAGGGGTTTCGTAATAGTCTGAGCCCTGGCAGCCCAAGTCCATCCAGCCGAGATCGTCGACCAGCACGAGCACAACGCTGAGCGGCTGCGAAGGCGGCTCCTCGACGCCCGAGCATGCGGTCAGGACACTCGCGGCGACTACGATCGCCAAGCCTCTGCAGAAGGCCAGCCGCTGCTTGCAATGCCGTGGCACGTTACGCAATACTTGGTCTTTGGGAAGCCTTTCCCGGACCGTCGGGCACGTCGACACAGTCTAGCCGCTGCAACGGCGTCCGGCCCGTGTCGATCGCGGCGGACGGTCCCATTTCTGTCCAGCCGGGTCGGATGCCAGGCACCGGCCCGTGCTGTCCACTGAACACGGAGGAATCGTAACACTATGGCAATCCAACCCTTGGGCAACCGCATCGTGGCGGAGCGCATCGAGGCGGAAGAGCAGTATTCGGGAGGCATCATCATTCCGGACTCCGCCAAGGAGAAGGGCCAGACGGCGAAGGTCGTCGCCACAGGTCCCGGCGCGAGGAGAGACGACGGCTCTCTCGTCCCCTTGGACGTCAAGGCCGGCGAGACGGTGATGATCGGCAAGTTCGCGGGGACTGAGATCAATGTCGACGGCGCGGACTACGTGATCCTGACCGAGGACGACATTCTAGGCGTGATTGAGGACTAGCACAGCAGGAGGCAACAGCACTGGTTATGGCAGACAAGGAAATTGTCTATGGAGAGGACTCGCGGCAGGCGATTCTGTCGGGAGTCAACAAGCTGGCGGACACCGTCAAGGTGACGCTGGGCCCGAGAGGGCGAAACGTCGTCCTCGAGAAGAAGTTCGGCGGCCCGACGGTCACCAAGGACGGCGTCACGGTCGCCAAGGAAATCGAACTGCCCGACAAGGTCGAGAACATGGGCGCCCAGATGGTTCGCGAGGTCGCTTCCAAGACCTCCGACGTGGCCGGCGACGGAACGACGACGGCAACGGTGCTTGCGCAGGCCATTTACGGGGCGGGAGTGAAGAGCGTCGCGGCGGGTGCCAATCCCATGGCCATCAAGCGCGGGATCGACCACGCCACGGATCTGGTCGTCGAGGCCATCCACGGAATGGCCCGGCCCGTCGAGGGCCATGCGGTCTCCCAGGTCGCTTCGATCTCGGCCAACAACGACGAAATGATCGGCGGCATCATCGCGGAGGCGATGGAGAAGGTCGGCAAGGACGGCGTGATCACGGTCGAGGAAGGCAAGTCGATGGCGACTGAGCTCGATGTCGTCGAGGGCATGCAGTTCGACCGCGGATACCTTTCGCCTTACTTCGTCACCGATCAGGATTCGATGGAGTGCGTGCTTGAGAACGCTCTGATCCTGATCCACGAGAAGAAGATCAGCAGCATGAAGGACCTGCTGCCCGTGCTCGAGCTGGTCTCCCGACAGGGGCGGCCGCTGCTCATCGTGGCCGAGGACGTGGAGGGCGAAGCCCTTGCCACGCTGGTGGTGAACAAGCTGCGCGGGACGCTCACCGTGGCTGCGGTCAAGGCGCCGGGTTTCGGCGACCGGCGCAAGGCCATGCTGGAGGACATCTCCATCCTGACGGGCGGCTGGGCCGTCATGGAGGAAAGGGGCGTCAAGCTCGAAGGCATTCAGCTCGACCAGCTGGGACAGGCCAGCCGCGTGGTCATCGACAAGGACAACACGACCATCGTCGAAGGCGGCGGCAGTTCCGATGCGATTCGGGGCCGGGTTAAGCAGCTCCGTCTGCAAATCGAGGAGACGACCTCCGACTATGACCGCGAGAAGCTCCAGGAACGACTGGCGAAGCTGGTCGGCGGCGTCGCGGTGATCCAGGTGGGCGCCGCGACAGAGACGGAGATGAAGGAAAAGAAGGCCCGCGTCGAGGACGCAATGCACGCAACCCGGGCGGCCGTGGAGGAGGGGATCGTCGCGGGTGGCGGTGTCGTCCTCGTTCGCGCGTCCGCCGTGCTGAAGGACTGCAGGCGGGAGGACTCCGACGAGCAGACAGGCGTCAACATCGTGCGCGGCTCGCTCGAGGCGCCGCTGCGCTGGATCGCCCAGAATGCGGGCCAGGAGGGCGCGATCGTGGCAGAGCGGGTCCGGACCGCGAGCGGCAACCACGGCTACGACGCGCAGGATGACCGGTACTGCGACCTGGTCGAGGCCGGGATCATCGATCCCGCCAAGGTGTCGAGGAACGCGCTTCAGAACGCTGCGTCGATCGCCGGCCTGATGCTGACGACGGAAGCAGCCGTCTACGAAGTTCCCGACGAAGACGCCCCCGCACCCGGGGGACCGCCCGACCACTGATCTCGGGTTGAGCATGCGCCGCACGCCGGCCGTCCGCAAGGGCGGCTGGGCGTGCGGTCTTCAATGGAGCAGCAGCCAGGTTGCGCGCCGCGGCTCGAGTCGCGCCCCGGGGAGTCGTGCCAGGCGGCCCGCGGCGCCGGTTCCGGGAAGCCTGCGCCGACGGCGTGGACGTCCGGCGGCTGATCGCAGCCCATAGGCGCCGTCAGCCGTTCTCGGACCAGTCGATCGAGCCGCGATCGGCCTCCACTGCCTCGAACCACTCTTCCAGCTGGCCCAGCATCCGGCG
Source organism: Bryobacterales bacterium (assembly GCA_028819255.1). Lineage (GTDB taxonomy): Bacteria > Acidobacteriota > Terriglobia > Bryobacterales > UBA6623 > VXMF01. The sequence goes on from JAPPMB010000116.1 coordinate 19,856, forward strand.
GACCCGGTCGGGGTGCTCGGCGGCAAGATCGTGCTGCTCGCCCGGGTCTTGGCCAAGATCGTAGAGTTCGGGGGGTTCCGGCCTCTTCGGCCTCAGCCTCGGCACCGGGAGGACCGACCTGACGGAGAGCGGATTCTCCTTGTGCCTCATGTCCGCTTCGATGAAAGCCGCGGTCCGGCGCCAGTCTTCGTCGGAAACGCAGAGTTCCTCCCTGAAGAATCTGGTGCCCCGGATCAGTGGCCGCACGAGCTTCCAGTCGCCGTCCCGGACTGCGGCGTTCGTACCCACATCCGGCCAGTAGTAGTTCCATTGCCAGAACCGTCTGGGCTCCACCCGGAACGGTTCACCCAGCAGGAGCGGGGAAAGGTCCTGTCCGTCCAGGACGGGGCCTGGCGGTCGTGAGACTCCCGCCAGCGACAGCAGCGTGGGCGTCCAGTCCGTGAAATGGGCCAGATCGTTCAGGAGCCGCCCGGCCGGAACGGTGCCGTTCCACCGCAGCACCATCGGGACTCGGATGCCGCCCTCGTATATCCATCCCTTGCTGCCACGCAGCCCGGCGTTGTACCTCTCGTTGAAGGTGGGCTCGCCCTCCTCCAGCATGTACGGAGGATTGAAGAACGCCGGACCGTTGTCGCTGGTGAACGCGACGATCGTGCTTTCCGCCAGGCCTTCATCGTCCAGAGTCTCGAGAATCCGACCGATTCCGGTGTCCATTCGCTCGATCATTGCGTATGTGGTGGCAAGGATCCGGCTGAGCCCGCGCTCCCGGTGCGGGGCGATCCACTTGTCGCGAGCCTGAAACGGCGAGTGCGGCGCACTGTAGGGAACATTCAGGAAGAAGGGCCGCCGCGTGTTCCTCCTGATGAACTCGGTCGCCTCCTGCGTGAGCAGGTCGGTCAGATAGCGACCGTCGGACGGCTCGACTGTGTCGTTGCGGCGCAAATGGTACCGGTAGTAGTCCGACCATCCGCCGCAGAATCCGGTGAACTCGTCGAACCCGCGGGCGTTGGGCTCGAAGCGGCGATCGAACGTTCCGTTGTGCCACTTTCCGACGAGGCTCGTCCTGTAGCCCGCCTCGTGAAACGCGTCGGCGACGGTCACCTCGCGAAGGGCGATCCGGTCCAGACCGTGGATCTCGTGCTGGGTGACCGCTCCGGTCCGATGCGGGTAGCGCCCTGTGAGCAGCGCCGCCCTTGCCGGCGCGCAGATCGGCGAAGCAGAGTAGTGCTGCCGGAAGCATGCCCCCTCCGCGACGAGGCGGTCGAGGTTCGGGGTCCGCACGGAACCGTCTCCGAAGCACCCGAAGTCTCCGTAGCCCATGTCGTCGGCCACGATGAGAATGACGTTTGGTCGGCTGGTGTTCATTCGCTGGAATCGCACTTCCGGTAGCAGCGCCTCCGGTCGTGACGGTCGGTATGATACGGGAACTGAGGCCCAGAAGTCCCGCCATGTCCGATCAACTCTCCAACCGTCGCAACTTCATCGGAGCTGCGGGGGGCAGTCTGCTGCTCGTTCCGGGCGCTCGCCCGGCTGCCAAGGCCCGCAAGGTGGGCGTTGTCGGCCCGGGCTGGTACGGCAAGGTCGACCTCTTCCGCCTGATCCAGGTCGAGCCCGTCGAAGTGGTCGGACTGTGCGATGTCGACAGCCAGTCCGTCAAGGCGGCGGCCAGGATGACCGCCACACGGCAAGCATCGGGCAAGACGCCCCGCACGTACCTCGACTACCGGGAAATGCTGAAGCAGGAGGAGCTGGACCTCGTGCTGGTCGCGACGCCCGACCACTGGCACGCGCTCCCCATGATCGCCGCCTGCCGGGCCGGCATCGACGTCTACTGCCAGAAGCCGATCGGCGTCGACATCCTGGAATGCCAGGCCATGCTGGCCGCGGCACGCAAGTACGACCGCGTCGTCCAGATCGGCTTGCAGCGCCGGTCCACGCCCCATCTGGAAGAGGCCAGGAGGCGCGTCGTCGAGGAGGGGCTGCTCGGCGACATCGGACATGTGGAGGTGTGCTGCTACTACCACATGAGGGCCAGGGGGAACCCGCCCGACAAGGAGCCGCCCGCACACCTGGACTATGACTTCTGGACCGGTCCGGCCCCGATGCGGCCCTACAACGAATTCCGCCACCCGCGCCGGTGGAGGGCCTTCATGGAGTACGGGAACGGCATCATGGGCGACATGTGCGTGCACATGCTGGACACGGTCCGCTGGATGCTGGACATCAAGTGGCCGCAGCGCATCTCGTCAACCGGGGGCATCCGCGTTCAGAAGGACAGCAAGGCCAACATCGCGGACTCTCAAGTCGCAACCTTCGAGTACGAGGACTTCCCCGTCGTGTGGACCCACCGCAGCTGGGGAACAGCGCCCGACCCGGACTATCCCTGGGCGTTCTTCATCTACGGCTCCAAGGGCACGCTCAAGGGCAGCGTCCACCGCTGGGACTTCGTGCCGGCCGGCAAGGGCGCAGCCGAGATGGGGGGCATGGTCACGCTGGAGACCGACCTGTATCCCGAAGACAAGACGGAGGCCGATCTCGAGCTGCACTCCGCACCCGCCGTCCGGGCCCACATGAAGAACTGGCTGACGGCGGTCGACGAACGGTCGCGGCCGGTTGCCGACATCGAGGAAGGCCATGTCTCGACCGCGGCCTGCATTCTGGCGAACCTGTCCATGCAGCTGGGACGGCCACTCGAATGGGACGAGGAGCGGGGGAAAGTGCGAAACGACGAGGCGGCCAACAAGCTGCTTGCCCGACCCTATCGCAAACCCTGGGAGCACCCGGACCCGGCGATGGTCTGACCGGCGCACGAACCGCCTTCCGGCGGGCGCCGCGCGGGCGCCTGGCTTCCGGAACCTGCACGGCGTGATGTTCCACTTCCCTTGGACCGGCACTCTCCGGGGCGGCGGCATGTCGGAACGATCCGGAGCCGAGGCCGACCGTCGCGACCGTCCCTTGGGCTCTCTTGGACCCGCTTGCCACGAACGGGACACCTGAACGGATGAGCGGGACCGTTCTGCTAGAATTCCAAGGCAAACGAGTCTTCGGCTCGCGTTCCGGCGCGAAGCCGGAGTTGAAGGAAGGAGATCGAAACCATGAGAATTCCAGTCGTAGTCGCGTGTGCCTTCGCGCTCGCATGCCTCGCGCTTCCCATCGCCGCTCAGGACATGAGCTTCTTTATTACGAGCGAGGGCTCCGGCGACGGGGCCAACCTAGGCGGTCTGGCAGGCGCCGACGCCCACTGCCAGAAGCTGGCTCAAGCGGCCGGTTCCGGCGGAAAGACCTGGAGGGCGTACCTCAGCGCATCGGCCGCTGACGGAAAGCCGGCCGTCAACGCTCGTGACCGTATCGGCAGCGGCCCGTGGTTCAACGCCAAGGGAATCCAAGTGGCCGCCAACCTCGATGAACTGCACTACTCGAACGTCGGCCTCAGCAAGGAGAACTCCCTGAACGAAATGGGCAAGGTGGTGAACGGCCGGGGAGACTCGCCCAACCAGCACGACATCCTGACCGGCTCGCAGCTCGACGGCACGGCGTTCACCGACGACGCGGACCACACGTGCGGCAACTGGACCAAGAACGGCGACGGCAGTGCGCAAGTCGGACACCACGACCGCACCGGCGGCGGCCAGGTCCCGTCCTCCTGGAATGCCGCGCACGGCTCGCGAGGCTGCGGCCAGGCGAACCTTGTCGCCACGGGCGGCAACGGATACTTCTACTGCTTCGCCACGAACTGACCGCGCCGGCGATCGAATCGTCGCCGTTCCGGCCGGGCTCCCGGGGCCGGCAGGGCCGAGCGGATCTGGTGCCGCTTCGGTGCGCGATACAATTCGCGCGTGAGACCGACCGTCGTTGCCCTCGCGTTCCTGGCGGCGCCTCTGTGCGCGGAGGAGTGGCCGCACTACGGCAATGATCCGGGCGGCTCGCGCTACTCGCCCCTCGATCAGGTGCATCGCGGCAACGTGAACCAGCTCGAGGTCGCCTGGGAGTACGACACTCCCGATTTTTCCGACGGGCTCACCGGAAATCCGGCACGGTCGGCATTCGAGGCAACGCCGCTGATGATCGGCGGGACGATCTACGTTCCGACTCCGATGGACCGTCTCCTGGCCCTGGACGCCGCGACGGGCGAACTCGAATGGGAGCTTGCCGCCAAGCTCGACGGGACACGTCGATTCGGACTCTACATCAACCGGGGCATCGGCTACTGGAAGCAGGGCGACAAGGAACGACTCGTCTTCGGAACGCAGATGGGGCTCGTCTACTCTATCGACAGAAAGACGGGCAGGCCGGATCCGGCGTTTGCGGACGGGGGAGTCCTCGACACCAATCCGGCTGTGACGGACGGGGATGTCCAGGGGCACTATTCCCTGACATCCCCGATCGCCCAGTGCAACGGCACCCTGGTTGTCGGCGGACGGGTCTCGGACGGCCTTCCCAAGGGCCCGAGCGGAGACATCCGGGGGTATGACGTCCACACGGGGGAGCTGCGGTGGCGCTTTCACACGGTCCCCAGACCGGGCGAGTTCGGCAACGACACGTGGGGCGGGGATTCCTGGAAGATGCGCGGGGGCACGAACCTCTGGTCCATGACCAGTGTCGACTCCGAACTCGGTCTCGTCTACGCCCCCCTGGGATCGCCGGCACACGACTACTACGGCGGTGACCGGCCGGGGACGAACCTCTTCGGCAACAGTCTTGTGGCGCTGGACTGCCGCACCGGCAGCAGGCGCTGGCACTTTCAGTCCATCCACCACGACATTTGGGACTGGGACCTGCCGTCCCAGCCCTCCCTGGTCGAGGTCGTGAGGGACGGCAAAGCCGTCAAGGGCGTCACCCTGGCGACGAAGACCGGGTTCCTGTTCATCTTCGACCGCGCTACCGGCGAGCCTCTCTTCGACATCGAGGAGCACGCGGTCCCGGCGGGCGACATACCTGGCGAGTACTATCATCCGACCCAGCCCAGGCCGGTCCGGCCCAAGCCCTTCATACGTCAGTCGATGCGGGAGGACGAGATCACCACGGTGACTCCCGAGTCGCGTGCCGAGTGCCTGGAAATGCTCGAGGGAGCCTCGGTCGAGGGGCCCCTGTTTCGCCCGCGGATGCGCCAGAGGACGGTTTTCTTCCCCGGCACGAACGGCGGCTCCAACTGGGGCGGCGGCGCCTTCGACCCCGAGACCGACACGTTCTACATCAACTCGATGGACGTGGGCAGCCTCGCGTCGATGGTCTCAAGGGGCGAGGACGCAGAGGTTCCGTGGCGGAGCCGGTCGGTCCCTCAGGGGCGGTTCTGGGATTCCAGCATGTACCCCTGCCAGGAGCCCCCGTGGGGACACCTGACCGCCATCGACCTGAACACGGGGGAGTTCCGGTGGCAGTCCGTTCTCGGCGAGTACGACGAGCTGACGCAACGCGGGATCCCGCCGACCGGCGCCTCCAATCTCGGCGGCCCGATCGTGACCGGGGGCGGTCTCGTGTTCATCGCCGCGACCAACGACAAGCGCTTCCGGGCCTTCGACAAGGACACCGGCGACCTCGTCTGGGAATACCGCCTGCCGGCGAGCGCCCACGCCACGCCAATGACGTACATGGTCGAAGGGCGGCAGTACTTGGCGCTTGCGGTCGGCGGCGGCAACAAGTACAACCCCGGCAGCTTCATGGCCAAGGTGGTGGCCTTCCGACTGCCCACCGACGAATAGGCGCCGCTGTCGAAGGCGAAGCCCGTTCCTCAGACTCCCTTCGCCAGAGGGGCGCGGCCGATGCCGGGCCAAACACGCAGCGTTCCCAGCACGGCGCGCAAGCCGCTCCAGACGGTGAATCCCCACCAGATCGCGTGCAGGGCACCCGGCGAGGCGGGGTCCGCCCAGACGGCCACTGCACCGCCGGCCAGCAGCGCCGCCAGGACGGCGTTGCGGAGAAAGGTGAAGTCTGCCGTGCCAAAATGCACGCCGTCCGTCCCGAACGTCACTCCGCTGATGGGCTGGGTTGCGGCCGCGATGCGCCAGGGCAGCGGGAAGAGTGTCGAGGCGACGGGAGGGATGAATACGGCAACCATCCACGGCTCGGCGGCCAGCATGGCCAGTCCGAGCGCCGCACCGGCACCCGCCGACCAGAGGCAGACGACCCGCGCAGCGCGACGGGCCAGGGCAATGTCCCCGTTCCCTAGGAGATTTGCCACGAGGCTCTGTCCGGAAATCGCGAACGAGTCCATGAACAGCGCATTGAAGAACCACGTGCTGCGGACGACCTGGTGGACGGCTCCGGCCCCGGCCCCGATGAGCGTGGCCTGGCGGGTTCCGAGAATCAGGAACGCATTCAGGCTCGCCGCCCTGAGAAACAGGTCGAAGCCGGCGGCAAGAAGGCCGCGGGCGTGTCGCCAGTCGAATCCGTCGGGCAGACCGAGCCGCCGCAACGCAGCCACCGACGCCCAGACGGCCCCGAACCACTGGCTGGCCGAGGTGGCGACCGCCGCTCCGGCCACCCCCATGGCGGGGATCCCGCCAAGTCCGAAGATCAGGATCGGATCCAGAGCGATGTTCAGGGCGTTCATTCCTGCGGCCACCCAGAGAGGTGTGCGCATGTCGTGCGCGCCCCGCAACGCTCCGAATGTGGCGAATGTCGCCAGCATGGCGGGCGTCCCGATCAGCCGGAGCCTGAAATACGTCTCCGCAAGACCGGCGACCTCCCCTTCCGCCCCCATGGCGCGAACGACGGGCCCGGCCAAGGGCAGACCCGCAAGGCCGGCCGCAACCCCGGCGGTCAGGGCCAGGATCACGGCAATGAGACACATTCGTGCAGCCGCGGGGCCGGATTCCCCATCGCGGGACCCGGCCCCTTGCAATGTCGCCACTCGGGTCTGCGTAGCGACGCCAAGAAAGCTGAACGCCCAGAAGACCGTCGCCAGCACCATGGTTCCCACGCCCAGGGCGGCCAGGGGCTCGGCGCCGAGACGGGCAACGAACGCCGTGTCGACCATGCCGGTGAGCGGCTCGGCAAGGAGCGAACCGAGAATCGGCACGCTCAGCCCGACCAGGGTGCGATGGGGGCGCGCAGCGAAGCGTTCCGGCGCGGACAAGTACCATTCTGCCAATCGGATCCGCGCAGCGTGCCAGAATGGTCGATTCTGATGGCAGGCGTCCTTTACCTGCACGGCTTCTGCTCCAGCGCAGGATCCAGGAAGGGGGTCTTCCTGGCCGACCGCTTCGCGACTGTCGGGGTCGACGTGACTCTCCCGGATCTTGACGAAGGGGAATTCCGAACTACGACATTGACCAAGCAGCTCGCGCTCGTGCGGCGGCTCGCCGGAGACCTGGAGCCATCGCTGCTGATTGGTTCGAGCCTTGGCGGCTACCTGGCCGCCCTATTCGCGGCACGAGAGCCGGACGCTGTTCCCGCCGTCGCGGCGATGGCGCCGGCCTTCGATTTCGCCAGTCGGCTCGGCGCAAGCCTAGGACCGGATCTGGAGCGGTGGAGGCGGGCGGGCCATCGGGACTTCTACCACTACAGGGACCAGCAAGATGCGCGTCTCGAGTATGGATTCTATGAAGACGCCCTGCGGTATGAGGCGTTTCCCGACGTTCGGACGCCGATGAAGGTGCTCCACGGGCTGGGCGACACCGTGGTCGATCCCACACTGTCGACCCGGTTCGCCAAGGGCAGGCCGAACGTGGATCTGGAGTGGATCGAGACGGATCACGGGATGCTGGCCGCCACCTCCAGGATCTGGGCCAGCATGCTCGCCGCCTACCGGGGGATCTGATCAGGAATCCGGATCGGCCCGGACCGCAATCCGCCGCCGCCAAGTGGCGGCGGCATCCCCACCGTCGCCGGAAACCCTGCTCCGACTCCATCTCCAGAAGGCGGCACCCATCGCGGCGGCCACGGCTCCGGCGACCCACCAGGACGCCCAGCCGAGTCGGGTCCAGTCCACATCGAACATGCCGAACACTTCCGCCCTCTCGAGCGACCAGTGCCAGGCCTGATGGGCGGCCAGGGCCGAGAGGATGATCGCGCCGACCTTCTCGGCGACCACATGCCGGAACAGCAACGCAAGGGCGGGCACTAGGAGAAGGAGCACGAACACCTGGCCGAGCTCAACTCCGACGTTGAAGGCGAGCAGAGAGGTGAGGAGGTGCGAGCCGGCAAACTGCAGCGTCTCCCGCAGGGCGAACGAGAACCCGAAACCATGCACGAGGCCGAAGCCAACGGCAAAGGCCCAGCGCCGGCGGGTCGGTCCCGCAATATTCTCGATTGCCATGTAGAGGATGGACACTGCGATCAACGTCTCCACAAGCGGCGGAAACCACAGCGCGTCCGGAGCGAAGCCGGCGGCACTTGCGATCAGCGTCACCGAATGCGCGAGAGTGAAGGCCGACACGATCAGCACCAGCGGGCGCAACCTCCGGAGCGGGATGACCAGGCAGCAGAGGAAGAGCAGGTGGTCCGGGCCGTCGAGGATGTGCTCGAAGCCCAGCCGGACGAAGCGCCAAGCGGCCTGGAACCAGCTGGGGTCGAGCGGCACGACACCTGGGTCGCCGGTGAACTGATAGGCGCGCGTCGATCCCCCAGGCAGCTCGTACGTCAACGCCGTGACGACCCTGGCCGCAAGGTGGACGAGGCCCAGACGAACGGAGAAGTCCGAGTCGGCGGACCGGACCGGGTACTCGAGTAGCACGTCGAACATGACCTGGTCCCAGACAAGGTTCTCGGCGTTTGCAGGCTTCTGGCCGGCCACGTGCAGCAGAGCCCGGTCCAGCGACTCCAGGGACCTGTCCGAGGGCAGTGAGACCTGCGTTGCGGCGACTCGCGGCGTCGGCAGAGGGGAGCCGTCTTCGCGAATCCGGACGAACGGCGCGATCCACTGCGCTGCCAGGCCCGGGAGCTGGGGGGACAGGCGCTCGACGTCCAGGTAGCCCGGCCCGAATTCGGGTACATCCACGTCCCGCATCGAGCGGAGCGGAACCCTGACCATCACCCTGAACGTCTCGCCGTCGGCCCTGGCCAGCAGGCGGGCCGCCACCTCGGCAGGGATCTCGTGGGCGCGCAGCGAGTCGACGGCTGCAAGCGCTAGTGGGAGCAGAAGGAGGAAGGGACGGATGTGGGACACGTGGAGAACCTTGCCGTCTCCTAACTTAAGCGAGTATGATGTTCCGCGTGAGAAAGGGAGACTCCTCCATGAAATACGAATTTCGCCTGCCGGCCACCGTGATTGCGGCGGCGCTCCTGCTGGCCACCTGCTCTGCCCCGACGGAAGGCCCCTCGGGCGAGACCGAGGACGCAGCCGGCGCCGTGATGGCGCCAAGCTTCGAGGTCGACCCGCTGTGGCCGAAACCGCTGCCGAACCACTGGCTGCTCGGCACCGTCATCGGCGTCGACGTGGACGATGAGGACAACGTCTGGATCGTCCATCGCGGCAGTTCGCTGGAACCGAAGGAGCTATACGCGACCTGGGATCCGCCGGCGTCGTACTGCTGCTTCGCAGCCCCGCCGGTCCTGGCATTCAGCCAGGCGGGCGAGTTGATCGAGCACTGGGGGGGCCAGGGGGAGGGCTACGACTGGCCGGCATCCAATCACGGCGTCGACGTGGATCACAAGGGCAATGTCTGGATCGGCGGCAACGGGCGAGGAGCGTCGAGGGAAGCGGCCGCCCTGCCGCACGACGAGAGCGCCATGGGCGAGGGACGGGTGCACGACAGCATGGTCCTCAAGTTCACGCGGGACGGCAGCTTCCTCATGCAGATCGGCAAGCCGTTCATGGGCGAGGGGAGCCACGATCTCAAGAACTTCAAGATGCCCGCGAAGACATTGGTGGATCCGGAGACCAACGAGCTCTACGTGGCCGACGGCTATGGCAACCGGCGGGTGATCGTGCTCGACGCGGACACCGGCGAGTACAAGCGCCACTGGGGGGCCTACGGGAATGAGCCCGACGACACCCAGCTGCCGGCGTACCAGCCCGGCGAGGACCCGCCGCAGCAGTTCCGCACCCCCGTGCACGGCGTGGCGCTGTCCGAGGACGGCCTGGTCTATGTGTGCGACCGCACGAATGACAGAATCCAGGTGTTCAAGACGGACGGAACGTACGTGAACGAGACGTGGGTGGAGCCTGAGACACTAGGCGACGGCTCGACATTCGACGTTGCGCTGTCCAGGGATCCGGAGCAGAAGTACCTGTACGTCGCTGACGGCGCGAACCAGAGAATCCACATCCTGGACCGCCAGTCCCTCGAGATCCTGACCAGCTTCGGAGACGGCGGGCGGCAGCCCGGACAGTTCTACGCCGTGCACAGCATCGCAACCGATTCGGCCGGCAACATCTACACCACCGAGACGTACCACGGACAGCGCGTGCAGCGCTTCATCTACAAGGGTCTGGCGCCTGTGACGGATCGGCAGCAGGGAGTCGTCTGGCCTTCCGACTGAGGTCCGCACTCTCCGCGCCGGGCCCTGCCCCGCTCTGCCGTGGGCGCGGCGGCGGGTGTTGAGGGCGGCTGGCCTGTCGAGGCGGAGGCCGAGTGGAGCCGCGGAACCGATGGCGTGTCCGGCCTGCCTGCACCAGGATCCGCCCGCGTTTCGCCGGCTCGCCCTGAACCCGAATTTCCGGGGCGGGCGTAGCATGGATTGAGGGAGTTGCTGGATTCGGGGGGCGCGCGATCGGAGAGACCGACGAATGGATTCAGATCCGCGAAAGTTGCTGGACGCAGCCATCGCTGACAGCGACGCCTTCGGTGCAATCATCACCCACACCGAAGGGATGGTCTACAGCCTCGCCTACAACTTCTTCCGCAACCGGGCCATCGCGGAGGATCTGGCGCAGGACGCGTACCTAGCGCTGTTTCGCAACCTCCACAAGCTGGAATCCGACATGCATCTGGTCAACTGGCTCCGCATGACGGTGACAAGGAAGTGCATCGACCGGACCCGGAGGAAGAAGTTCCGGCCGCACCTTGATCTGGACTCGATTCCCGAACCGCGCGTCGTCAGCACTCCGCCCGATCCGGTCCTCGCGGAGGAGCTGCGGCAAAAGGTCTCCGAGCTGCCGGCGAAAATGCAGGTCGTTGTTGTTCTGAGGTTTCAGGAAGACTTGAAGCTGAGAGAAATCGCGGATACGATGGGCATCCCCGTCAACACGGTCAAGACGCTTCTGCGGCGAGCGCTCATCCGGCTGCGTCCCAAGGTCGCCCACTTGAAGACGGAGGTCTGCTATGCGCCGACAGGAAGATAGCCGCTATCTGGAAGCGTCGCTCCGTGCCTCGCTGGCCAGACAGCCGGCGCCGAAGTCCCTGAAACCGCAGGTGATGGCCCGAGTCCGGGCCGAGTCCGGGCGCGAGGGGGTCCGGACGGCTCCGGCCCGGCCCTTCCGGCGACTCGCCCCGTGGAAGAGCTGGGCGCTCAGCACCTCCGCCGTTGCGGCTGCCGCCGCGCTGCTGTGGGGGGTTCTGCCGCTGCGGGACACCAGGACCGACGCGGAGGCCGTTGCGATGGAGTCGGCGGGGCTCGAACTGGCAGAAGTGCTGCATATGGCCGGCAGCGAATGGAACCGGGCGCAGCAGGCCGCGCTCTCGCCGATACAGGAGAATGGAAATGACTAGCCCGAGAACGTGCGGCGCCCGACTCGCAGCTTTCCTGGCAATCCTTCTCGTCGGCGGGCTTGCCTCGCTCCAGGCCCAGGGGACCGGGGCGGCACCGGAATTCGCCAGCCTCGAGCAGAAGGCGGACGAAGTGGTCAAGGTAAACCTGTGGGGCCGCTCGCTGGAGCAGGCCAAGCGACTGCTCGGCCTGCGCAAGAACCTGACAAGCCCGGTCAGGAGCTTCATGAACGGCCTGACCGCCGTGTACCGTCGCACATACCGGTTCCGCCGGGCGCCGGCGAGCGAGGCCGACGTCGAACCCGTCTACCGGCAGCTGGCGGAAGACGGCTGGGTGCCGCTCATCGAGACCGAGGACCGGGAAAAACCCGAGTCGCTCTCGGTTTACTCCTTCTACGCGGACGAGGAAGTCGCAGGCATGGCCGTTGTGTCCAGCGATCCTGACGAGGTCACCGTCCTGAAGATCATGGGGCCGGTCGACTTCGAGGCGCTTTCCGCGATCGGGAGCGGGCTCGGCTTGCCGGTGATGAACCTAGGATCGACGGAGATCAGGAAGCTCGATCCGGCGACGGCCGGAAAGTAGGCCTCAGTCGAGGACCTCGCCCTCGGGACTGAGGCGGCGCACATCGCCGAATTCGAGTTCCCGGACTCCGCTCTCGATCTTGGAGAGGTCGCCGATCACGATCCAGACCATGCGGTCGGGATGCACGATCGCACTGGCCGCGCGCTCGATGTCTCCGAGCTCGAGCGCGCGCACCTTGCCCGGGAAGGTCTCGAAGTGGTCGTCGTCCAGGCCGTAGACCTCGATCCGGCGCAGGGCGCTCAGGACCGCCCGCTTGGTCTCGTATTGGCCGGGCAGCCGCAGCGTCTGGCTGCGCTGGGCCTTGGAGAGTTCCTCCGCCTCGGGTGGACGCCCCGAGAGAATGTCGCGCAGCTCCCGGTCGATCTCGACCATCGATTCCCTGGTCTTGTCGGTCTGGACGGGCGAATACGCCATGAACATCCTCGGACCACGCGCATCGACCAGCAGGCTGCGCGCACCGTAGCTCCAGTGCTTGTCCTCCCGAAGGTTCATGTTGATCCGTGAGGTGAAGCTGCCGCCGAGGATGGTGTTCATCGTCCCGATAGCGACCTCGTCCGGGTTGTTGGTCGGCGGGGCCGGCAGGCCCGCAATGATGACGGACTGCAACGCTCCCGGCTTGTCCACCAGATAAACGTTCCGCTGCCCGGGCAGCGGAACGTCCGCCACCTGCAAGGAGGGGGCGTCGCCCTCTGCGGACCAGCTCCCGAACCTCTCCTCGAGCATCGGTCGGAGCTTGTCGAGGGGCACGTCGCCGACCGTCAGGAACGTGGCGTTGTCCGGCGTGTACCACTTCCGATGGAAGTCCACGATGTCGTCCCTGGTCAGGGAGGTGACGGACCGGATGGAGCCGCTCCCGGTCATGGGGGCCGAATAGGCATGCTCCGGCCCGTAGAGCAGTCCCGGCAGCAGCCGCAGGCCGACCGTGAAGGGCTGTGACATCTCCTGCTGGATTCCCGCAATCTGCAGCTGCCTGACGCGGTCCAGTTCCGCCTGGGGAAACGACGGCCGGAGTATGACATCTGCGTACAGGTCCAAGGATTCGGCAAGGCGCTCCGTCAGCGCCGAAATCGTGACCGTCGCCGTGTCGAGGCCGGCCGATGCGCTGATCCTGGCGCCCAGGCGTGTCGCCTCGTCGCTGATCTGCAGCGAGTCGAGCCCTTCGGTGCCCTCGTCGAGCATCTCGGCGGTCATCTTGGCGAGGCCGGGGACACCGAGCTGGTCGGCCGCATACCCTGCATTGAGGATCAGACTGATCTCGACAGTCGGGACCGAGCGCACCGAAGCATGGATCACGCGCAGACCGTTCGAAAGCATGACCTCGGCTCTGTCCGGGAACTCGAATTCCGGGAACCCGTCGGCCGAGGGGAGGCCCGAACGGTCGACCTGGTCCGTTGTCTCGCTCCTCTGAGGCGCGGGGTGGATCTCCAGGACGTAGGCGCCGTCGGACAGGTATTCGGCCGCCACCGAGCGGATTTCCTCGGGAGAGGCCCCCTCGGCCCATGCAAGCATCCGCTTGTAGTGGGAGGGGTCACCCGAGAAAACCTCGTTCCGGGCGAGAATGTCGGACTTTCCGCCGAATCCGCCGATGCGCTCCATGCCGCGGATGAACCGTGCCTTGTGGTCCATCTTGGCCCGCTCGAGCTCGTCCTGCGCCGGACCTTCGCGGAGGAATCGTGCCAGCTCCTCGTCGAGTGCCGCCTCGACGGTCGCCAGGTCGCCGCCGGGCTGTGCCGTCCCCTGCAGGGCGACCTGGCCGGCGATCTCCCTGGCATTGACGTACGCCGTCGCGCTGGTCGCGATCTGGTCTTCGTAGACGAGCCGCTTGTACAGGCGCGAGCTCTTGCCGGCGGCGAGCACGTCCGTTGCAAGGTCCAGGAGGACTGCCTCCCGAGTGCCCCACTGGGGAACGTTCCAGACCTTGATAACACGGGCCTGCGGGACCCGGTCCTCGACGGTCTGGCGCTGCTCGCCCGTGCGCCGGGCAACCCAGGCGCGGTGCCTCGCGACGGGCGGGCCTGCGGGAATGCTCCCGAAGTAGTGGTCCACCAGATCCCGCGCCTCTTCGGGAGCAATGTCCCCGGCGATCGAAATCACGGCATTCGCCGCCCCGTAGTAGGTCCGGAACCACTCGTGGACATCCTCCAGCGAGGCGTCGTCAAGATCCTCCATCTCCCCGATCACCGTCCACGAATAGGGATGGCCCCGCGGGTAGGTGTTCTTGGTGATCAGTTCGTAGGCGACGGCGTAAGGCTGGTTCTCGCCCTGTCGCTTCTCGTTCTGCACAACGCCGCGCTGCTCGTCCAGCTTCGCCTGGTCCACCGCTCCCAGCATGTTGCCCATGCGGTCGGACTCCATCCAGAGCGCCAGGTCAAGTGCCGGACGCGGAACGTTCTGGAAGTAGTTCGTGCGGTCGGAGCTGGTCGTGCCGTTGAGGCTGGTGGCGCCGACGCGCTCCATGGCCTGGAAGTAGTCGTCGTTGAAGTTCTCCGAGCCGTTGAACATCAGATGCTCGAAGAGATGGGCGAAACCGGTCTTGCCAGGCTTCTCGTTCTTGGAACCGACGTGGTACCAGACGTTGACGGAGACGATGGGCGCCTTGCGGTCCTCATGGACCAAGAGCCTGAGGCCGTTGTCGAGCACGAACTTCTCGTACGGGATGTCGACCTGCGCGGAGACTGGCGTCGCAAGGACGCCGGCGAAGCAGGCGATGGCAACTGCCTGGATCAGTTGCGGCTTGATGTCAATCACGAATTCCATGGAGAACCTGAGGTCGCGTCAGTGCCTCCGAGCAGGGCTCCGGCCGTGCCTCGGCGCCGGCGGGACTGCGACTCGACACCAAGTATGCCACGGCGCCGAAAGTGCCTGAGAACCAGTACCCTACGCCCGACAGCGGCGGTCGGGAGCCATGCGCGGGACGGGGTATCCGATGCCCCGAGCATCATCGGGCAGGCCCCGGACCCAAGGTCCGGCCGAGTCAGGTCTCGACCTGGTAATTCGGCGCCTCGGTCGTGATGACGACGTCGTGCACGTGCGCTTCCCGCAGGCCCGCGGCCGAAATCCGAACGAAGCGCGTGTCTTTCCGCATGGCCTCGATGTCCCGGCATCCGCAGTACCCCATTCCGGCCCGCAAGCCTCCCACCAACTGGTGGACGAGGTCGCTGAGCGCGCCCTTGTGCGGCACTCTCCCCTCGATGCCTTCGGGGACCAGCTTGCCCCGCCCGTCCCCCATCTCGTACCGGTCGCTGCCGTCGGTCATAGCTCCGAGCGAGCCCATCCCCCGGTAGGTCTTGTACGTCCGGCCCTGGTAGAGCACGGTCTGTCCGGGACTCTCCTCGGCGCCTGCAAACAGGCTGCCGAGCATCACGGAGTGGGCTCCGGCGGCGATGGCTTTGGAGATCTCTCCCGAGTACTTGATTCCACCGTCGGAAATGATCGGGATGCCGGAACCCTCGGCGGCCTTCACGCACTCGGAAACCGCCGAGATCTGGGGTACGCCGGCGCCCGACACGATCCGAGTCGTGCAGATCGATCCCGGGCCGATCCCCACCTTGACGGCATCGGCGCCCAGGCGGACCAGGTCTCGCGTCGCCTCTCCGGTGGCGACGTTGCCAACGATCAGCTGCATGTCCGGCAGGCTTCTGCGCAGCTGCCTGACCGCCTCGAAGACGCGGCTGGAATGCCCGTGCGCGGTGTCGACCACGATCACGTCGGCCTTCCTTGCCGCGAGTTCCTGGGCCCGCTCAAGATAGTCGCCCTTCGCCCCTACCGCCGCCCCGGCGAGCAGCCGCCCTTGGGAGTCCTTCGCCGAATTCGGATACTTCCACTTCTTCTGGATGTCCTTCACCGTGATCAGGCCTTTGAGGAATCCGCTCGGGTCGACGACCAGCAGCTTCTCGATCCGGTGCAGGTGCAGCAGCTTCTCGGCCTCCTTGAGCGTCGTGCCGACCGGGACGGTGACAAGGTTCTCCTTGGTCATGACCTCGTCGACTCTGAGGTCGAGACGCCGCTCGAACCGCAGATCCCGGTTCGTGAGGATTCCGACGAGCTTGTTCTCGACAGTGACCGGGACGCCGGAGATCCGGTAGCGCGCCATCAGGTCCAGGGCATCACGGATCTTCTGCTCCGGCGAGATCGTGATGGGGTCCACGATCATCCCGGACTCGCTGCGCTTGACGCGATCGACCTCCCGGGCCTGCCGCGCGATCGGCATGTTGCGGTGGACGATGCCGATGCCGCCCTGTCTGGCGAGTGCCACCGCAAGCCTGGATTCGGTGACCGTGTCCATCGCGGCACTCAGGATCGGAATGTTGATCGACAGGCCGCGCGTGATCCGTGTTTCCGTGTCGACCTCCGACGGCAGGACCGCGCTGTAGGCCGGCAGCAGGAGGACGTCGTCGAAGGTGAGGGCGAGCGGAAGCGTCTCGGGGACCATAAACAATTGTAGGTACGGCGGCGCCCGGTTGTCACAATGGGAATGGTGCGTGGAAGCCTGCATCGGTCCATTCGGAGGCCCGCGGCCCTTGCCGCGCTCGTTTCGGCGGCGGCGGCGGCCCTGCTCGCAGAGCCGGTCAGGATTGGTTTCGTCGGCCTTCGGCACGGACACAGCTGGCGCCAGCTCCAGGACGTGACGGGAATTCCGGAGGCGGAGTTCGTCGGGGTTGCGGAATCGATTCCGGGCCTTGTGGAGGAGGCGCGGAAAGTCCAGCCCGATGCGCACTTCGCTTCCGACTACCGGGAGTTCGTCCGTTCGAGGAAACCGGACGTCATCTGGGCGTTCGTGGAGAACAACCGCCACTTGGAGATCGTCGAATTCGCGGCGCCGCTCGGCGTCCACGTGATCTTCGAGAAGCCGCTGGCCGGGAGCCTTGCCGACGCCGTGCGGATTCGGGAGCTTGCCAACGAGCACGGCATCGAGGTCATGACGAACTACCAGATGGCGTGGTGGCCGTCCAACCACGAGCTTCACCGACAGGCAGCAGACGGCAGGATCGGAACCGTGTGGCGGCTCCACGGCGTTGTCGGAAACGCCGGTCCGTCGCCGAGAGACCTGCGGCGGAAGGTGTTCTTCGACTGGCTGACCGATCCCGAGGCGAACGGCGCCGGCTCACTGGTGGATTTCGGGATCTACGGCGCGATATGGGCAGCCTGGCACAGGGGACTGCCAAGCCGGGTCTACGCGGCCGTGCACAGCCTTCAGCCGGACCGCTTTCCCAAGGTCGAGGACAACGCGGTGATGGTGCTCTCGTACCCCGATGGCGTCGGCATCTTCGAGGGCAGCTGGAACCTGCCTCGCGGCTTCCAGCAGCTGGAGCTGTTCGGAACCTCGGGAAGCCTCTCGATGGACCGCACGGCACTGACCCGCCGTGACGGTCGGAAGCGGGCCGCGTCCGTCGAGCCGGCTCCGCTCCCGACCACCGACAGCCATCCCATCCGCTACATCGTCGACCGCGTGTCCGCCGGCGAGCCGCTCCAGCACATCGTCGCCCTGGACGTCAACGTCGACGGGGTCCACATCCTGGAGGCGGCGAAGCGTTCGGCGGAGTGCCGGTGCGCAGTCGCGCTGCCTCTCAAGGATTTCGGGGCGCCGTAGGACCGCCGCACCTCAGGGCCTATTGCGGCGCGCCTCCCGACTGGGGCTCGACCTGCGCCCGAAACCTCTCGAGCCGTCCTCTTAGTTCCGCAACAATCTCCGGCTGTTCGTTCGCGACGTTGTACCGTTCCGACGGATCGACGTCGAGATGGAAGAGTTCGACGCCGTCCACGGCGCGAAGCTTCCACGGACCGGATCGAACCCCCTGGACCTGGGAGCCGCGGTGGTAGATGAAATCGAGCCGGGGCGACCGGCCGGTGCGGCCGGCCCAGAGGCCTGTGAGATCGTGTCCGTCCGATCCCTCCGGGATCCCCCCGCCTCCCGCCGCGATCAGCGTCGCGTAGAGGTCGAGCGTTGCGCCCATCTCGGCTGTCACCGTCCCCGGAGGCACCGTTCCCGGCCAGCGCACAACCATGGGGACGCGCACTCCGCCCTCGTAGGTCGTGTGCTTGGCGCCCCGCAGCGGGCCCGGCGATCCGGCGTGCCAGGGGACAACGCCGCCGGACAGCATTCGGTCCGGGAGGTTCAGCCAGGGGCCGTTGTCGCTGGTGAAGACGACGATCGTGTCGTCGCGCTTGCCGGCGTCGTCAAGCGCCTTCATGATCTCCCCTGCCGACCAGTCGATGGCCTCGATCACATCGCCGTAGAGACCGGCCCTCGACCGGCCACGGAACCGCCCGGCGGTCCGCAGCGGCAGGTGGGGCATGCTGTAGGCCAGATAGGCGAAAAAGGGCCTGTCCGACTCCTCTCGGATGACGTCCACGACTTCCGCGGTGTAGCGCATGGTGAGCTGATCCTGGTCCACCGGATGCTCAACTCTCTCCGCGTTCCGGTAGAGCCAGAGGGGCTCGTCAGTCTGCACCCAGGGCTTGATCATGTCGTTGGAGTACGGCAGTCCGAACCACCGGTCGAAACCCTTTCCGACCGGCAGGTACTCAGGTCGGGCGTAGCCCAGATGCCACTTGCCGGCCATAGCCGTGCGGTAGCCGACTTTCCGCAATGCCTGCGGAAGAGTTGTGAGCTCGGCCGGAATCCCCCCTTTGCCGCCGACGCTGGTCCCTCTGACCCGGGCTCGGCTCGGATACCGGCCCAGGAGGAGCTGGACCCGTGCCGGCACGCAGGACGGCGCCGAGTAGAACGACGTCATCCGCAGGCCCTCAGCCGCAAGCCAGTCCAGGTTGGGGGTTCGGATGGTGGGATTCCCGAAGACGCCCAGATCGCCGTATCCGAGGTCGTCGGCAAAGAGCACGACGATGTTAGGAGCGCCTGCACAAACGGCCGAGGCGAACAGGGCGAGGCAGGGCAGTGCCCAACAGGATCGAGACATTGGCGCCATTATCGCGCCTTAGGCGGGGAGGCGGCGAGATTGTCGATCAGTCGGATCGGGCCGAAGAACGCCGCAACGGCGATTCTCACGGGATGTTCAATCCTTTCGACGGGCTGGAGCGTGTTCGGGTCCACGATCTCGAAGTAGTCGAGCCGCACATGAGGGTTCCGCCGGAACAGATCCTGCGCCCGCCTGCACAGGCCCCGAGCGTCGAACTCGTTCGCCTCAATCGCGTTCCGTGCCGCCCGCAGCGTCCGCACCAGGATCGGAGCGGCATCCCTTTGCTCCGCACTCAGCAAGGCGTTTCGCGAACTCAGTGCGACTCCGTCCTCCTCGCGCACGGTCGGCACGCCCACAATCTCCACCGGCATGTTCGCGTCCTCCACGAGGCGGCGGATGATCGCAAGCTGCTGATAGTCCTTCTCCCCGAAGCAGGCGAAGTGGGGCTGCACGATGTTGAGCAGCTTGAGGACGACGGTGGCGACACCGCGGAAGTGCCCCGGCCTGCTCGCGCCGCAGAGCGTTGAGCCGAGTCCCTCCACCTCCACGTAGGTAGCCGGCCGCCTCGGATACATCTCTTCGACGGGCGGAGCGAACAGGATGTGCACGCCATGCCTTCCACAGATCCTCAGATCCGTCCCCATGTCGCGAGGGTAGCTCTCAAGGTCGTCGCGCCGGTCGAACTGGAGGGGATTGACGAACAGCGTCGCGACCAGGAGGTCGCAGTCCGCGCGGGCGTGGTCGAACAGCGCCGTGTGTCCCGCGTGCAGCGCGCCCATCGTGGGCACGCACCCCACGCGAAGGCCGGATCCCCGGGCGTCCGCCACTCTTCTTCGGAGAGCCGCGATGCGCGTCTCGATTTCGGGGGCCATGCGCGGCTAGTCGCGGCGGGCACCACTCAGCGCGGACTTCCTGATGGCCGGAAACGAACCCTCGCGGACCTCCTTCGCGTACTCCTCAGCCGCGGCGGTGATCTCGCTCCCCAAGTCCGCATACCGCTTGACGAAGCTCGGGACGAACTCGTCGTACAGACCCAGCGCATCGTATGTGACGAGCACCTGGCCGTCGCAATGGGGACCGGCTCCAATGCCGATCGTTGGAATCTGCAGCGCCGTCGTGGCCTCAGCCGCGACGCTGTGAGGAATCATCTCCAGGACGATCGCGCATGCGCCCGCGGCCTCCAGCGCACGGGCGCTCTCCAGCAGCTTCTCGGCATCGCGGCGCGTGCGCACCTGCTTTCGGAATCCGCCGAGCTGGTGGACGGACTGCGGCGTCAGGCCGAGGTGTCCCATCACGGGAATGCCGGCCTCCACGAGCCGCTGGACCACCTCCAGAACAGGGTGGCCGCCCTCGACCTTGACGGCCTGCGCTCCCCCTTCCCGCACGAGCCGCCCCGCGGCCCTGACCGCGTCGGGCACTCCCGTGTGGCAGCTCAGGAACGGCATGTCAGCGACGACGAGAGCCCGCGAAGCTCCTCGGGACACCGCGGCGGTGTGATGCACGACCGCGTCGAGCGTGACCGCCAGCGTATTGTCGTAACCGAGCACGACCATTCCCAGTGAATCGCCGACCAGCAGCACGTCCACCCCGGCCCGGTCCAGGAGACGCGCCATCGTGAAGTCGTATGAGGTGAGCATGGCGATCCGCTCGCCGCGGAGCTTCATGCGCACCAGATCCGGAGCCGTCACACGCCGGCGCGAGGTGGCCATCCTATCCGCTCCCACGCAGGACGGCCTGCACTTCGCGCGCTTCCCGCTCCGGCAGGCCGCTCCGCATCGCCAGCGACAGCAGGTACAGGCCGCACTCCCGGTAGAACTCCGTCAGTCCTGCCGGGAGACCGCGCATCGCCTCAAGATGATGCCGGACGGTGATCGCGTCCCCTCTCATTACAGGCCCGGTCAGCGCCTGCGCCTGCCCCATTGTAAGCGCATTGGCGAGGGTCGCTTCGACAAGCGGACGCAAGGCATGGCTGGCCGCGGTCCGCTCGAGTCCGGCCCGGTGCATCAGTTCCGAGGCGGCGTGCAGGAGTCCGACCGCGCAGTTGCTCGCCATCACCGCGGCCGCATGGTAGAGCGGAAGCCGGGCCTCGGCCACCTCCACCACGGTCCCGTCCAGCAGGGCGGCCAGGCGGCCGCACCAGGTCGCAGCCGCGCCGGCGCCGCACAACCCAAAGCACGATCCAGGGAGGGCGGCCACGCCGGAATCAGGATCGGGAACCGTCTGGAGAGGGTGGAACATGGCGCACGACGATCCCTGATCCGGCAAGGGCGCAAGTCCGGACGGGCCCTGACTGCCGCAGGTGTGCAGGACGACGCCGGGCCGGTGGGCGGCGAGCTGCGCGGCCACGGCGCGGACGGCGCGATCCGGGACCGCGACCAGGATGCAGTCGCTGGCTTCGGCCAGACTCTTCAGTGAAACGGCCCTGGCGCGCCCTCCGGCAAACTCGGCGGCTTCGCGCGCGCGGCTGCGGGAGGCGATGACGACCTCGAACCTTGGCTCGAGCAGCCGCGCCAAAGCCCTTCCGACATTGCCCCCGCCAACGATCCCGAGAGTTTCCACGCGCCTGCCAAGAGCAATTATTGCGCGGCGGAACGGCGCACGTCCGTCAGGCGAAGGAACGCTCGGGTCTGTTCTTGCGCAGGTATTCGGTGATCGATTCCAGGGAGGCGCCCGGCTGGAATACGGCGGCGACACCCCACTTGCGCAGCACGGGCACGTCGGCGTCCGGAATGATCCCTCCTAGGATCACCCGGATGTCGGAGGCGGCGCACTCTTCGAGCAGGTCGAGCACCCGCGGGACAATCGCCATATGAGCGCCGGAGAGAATCGACAGGCCGATGAACTCCACATCCTCTTCGAGAGCGGCACTCACAATCTGTTCCGGGGTCTGCCGCAGGCCCGTGTAGACCACCTCCATGCCGGCGTCCCGCAGCGCGCGGGCAATCACCTTCGCGCCCCGGTCGTGGCCGTCCAGGCCGGGCTTGGCCACAAGCACCCGGATCGGCACCTCCTGCAGGCCGGAAGGCATGGCTGGCCCAATCCTAGCAGCGCCACATCGACTTCCCCGCGCGCTCCGGCGCGGGACCGACCGCCGAGGTTCCGGCAGCGGACGGGAAACCCATGGGGTCTGAAACGCACCTTATAAGTTGATTGATACAATAGGCCGCACCCGGGGCGGCGTATTTTCACTCCCCAAGCCACGAGATGAGACCGCTCAAGTCCCTTTGCCCGTTCGCCTGCCTGCCGGTTCTGCTCGCTCTGGCGTCGTTCCCCGTGCCGGCGTCCGCAGACACGTGGGCGTCGTGGCGGGGCGTCAACTCCGACGGCGTGTCGGCGGACACCGGGCTACCCTCGTCCTGGTCCCCCGACGGAGAGAACCTCCTGTGGAAGGCGCCCTACGGCGGACGGTCGGCGCCTGTGGTCGTCGACGGCCGCGTGTGCGTGGTCCGTCTGGCGGAGCCTGGCACCGTGGAGCGCTGGCAGGAGCAGATCGCCTGCCTTGACGCCGAGACGGGCGAGCTGGTGTGGGAGCACCGCTACAACGTCTTCCAGACGGACATTCCCCATCACCGGGTCGGCTGGGCCAGCCTCGTTGGCGATCCCGACACAGGGAACGTCTTCGCGCACGGAGTCGAAGGCATGGTGATCGCGTTCGATCCCGAGGGCAGCATCATCTGGTCCCGATCCACCTCCGAGGAGGTTGGCCGGATCTCGGGCTACGGCGGAAGGACGTCGACCCCGATCCTCGACGGCGACCTGCTGGTCGTGAACTTCCTGTCGGCGGGCTGGGGGTCGACATTCATCCCGCGCCACCGCTTCTACGCCCTCGACAAGCGCACCGGTGAGACGGTCTGGCTCTCGACTCCCGGGAATGCGCCCTACGACACGACGTACACCGTTCCGGTCGTCAGGGAGATCGACGGCCAGCGGCTGCTCATCTCGGGCAACGGAGACGGCGCGATCCATGCGATGCAGGTCGCGACCGGCCTCAAGGTCTGGGAGTTCCCGATCTCCAAGCGGGGCATCAACTCCTCCGTGGTGGTGGACGGATCCACGGTCTATGCCTCGCACAGCGAGGAGAACGTCGACGAGAGCACGGCCATGGGCCGGCTCGTCGCGCTGGATGCAAGCCGGATCACCGATGGGAAGCCCCGGCAGGTGTGGGCGGTCGACGGCTTCGCAGCCGGATACGCGTCGCCCGTAATCCACGAGGGCATCCTCTACGGCGTGGACAACTCGGCAAACCTGGTGGCGTTCGACAGCTCGGACGGGACGGAACTCTGGAAGGAGAACATCGGCATTGCGCAGCGGTCGTCCCCTGTGGTCGGCGACGGCAAGCTCTACGTCTCGGACGTCGACGGGCAGCTCCACATCCTGCAGCTGGCCGGCCGGGAACCTCCCGAGAAGACCGACCACGACGAGTTCAAGGACCCCGACGGCAGCGCGACCCAGATCAACGGGTCCCCGGCGATCGCCAACGGGCGGGTCTACTTCATCACGAACAACACGCTCTACTGCATCGCCTCGGCGCACGGCGCGTCCGGCGCGCCCGCCGACCACGTAGGGGAAGCGGATTCCGCCCCGCAGGACGCCGAGCCCGCACACCTGCAGATCGTTCCCGGCGAGACAATTCTCGTTCCGGGCGGCAAGGCAGCGTTCCGGGCGCGCTTGTTCGACGCCAAGGGGCGGCTCATCGGCGAGACGGAGGCCGCATGGAGCCTGGACGGGCCCCTGGGGGGGCAGTTGAACACGATCGGGGAATTCACCGCCTCGGACCTGGCTCCGCAGGGCGGCCATGTGGTCGCCACCGCCAAGGGGCTCACGGCAAAGGCCCGGGTGGCCGTGCGGTCGTCGGGCGGCTTCCTGGAGGATTTCGAGCGCTACGACGTCGATTCCGTACCCGACGGCTGGTCGGCGATCCGCGGCCGGTTCAGGGTCGTGGACAGCGGGGGCGGCAAGATGCTGCTGAAACCCTCGGGCAACCCGCGAACCTGGCGCACGACCGTCTACGTCGGCATGCCGAGCCAGAGCGAGTATGAGATCGAAGCGGAAATGATGTCGATGGAGCAGCGCAGGCGGATAGCGGACATGGGGCTGGTCTCCCACCGCTATACGCTCGCGCTGATGGGAAACGCGCAGTCCCTCATGGTCCGCACCTGGCTCTCGGAGCTCGAGAGATTCTCCAAGGAGGTCCCGTTCGAGTGGGACCCGGAGGTCTGGTACCACGTGAAGCTGCGCGTGGAGCCGGACGCCGACGGCAGCACATCAATCCGCGGAAAGGTCTGGCCGAGGGGCCAGGACGAGCCGGCCGAATGGAGCATTGAAGCGGTCGACGCGATCGGCCACGATCACGGAGCGCCCGCAATCTACGGCTACTCTTCCGCGGACATCCACTACGACAACGTCAAGGTCACGCCCTTCGGCGACTGATCGCAAACTTACCGGAGAACAAAATGCCTGCTCGCCCGATCCCGAGCCGACGGCTTGCCATCGCCTTGGCGGTTGCGACCGCCCTGCCCGCTTCCGGAGCCGACTGGCCCATGTGGGGCGGCAACGGGTCCCGCAACATGGTCTCGGCGGAGACCGGCATCCCGAACACGTGGGACATCAAGACGAAAGAAAAGATCAAGTGGGTCGCCGAGATCGGCTCCCAGTCGTACGGCAACCCGGTGGTCGCCGGAGGAAAGGTGTTCCTCGGGACCAACAACGAGCTGCTGCGCGATCCGGAGCAGGACGGCGACCGCGGCGTGGTGATGGCCTTCGACGAAGAGACGGGCGAGTTCCTGTGGCAGATGACTCACGAGAAGCTGGCCGCCGGGCGCGTCAACGACTGGCCCGAGCAGGGCGTCTGCTCGTCGCCGGCCGTCGTCGGCGGGCTGGTCTACTACGTCTCGAACCGCGCCGAGGTCCTCGCGCTCGACGCGGAAGGATTCCGCGACGGGGAGAACGACGGGCCCTTCCAGGACGAGAAGTACAAGTCCGAGGCCGACGGCGATGTGGTGTGGGCGGTCGACATGTACAACGACCTCGGCGTGTTCCCCCACAACATGGCGGCAACATCGCCGCTGGTCGCAGACGACATCCTCTTCGTCAACACGTCCAACGGCGTGGATGAGAGCCACATCAACATCCCTTCGCCGCGCAGCCCCAGCTTTCTGGCGCTCAACCGCCACACGGGCGAGGTCCTGTGGGAGGACAGTTCCCCCGGGCGGAACATCCTGCACGGACAGTGGTCCTCGCCCGCCTACGGCGAGGCCGGCGGCAGGAAGCAGGTGGTCTTCGCGGGCGGCGACGGCTGGGTGTACAGCTTTGTGCCCGAGAACGGCGAGCTGATCTGGAAGTTCGACGCGAATCCCAAGGAATCGGAATGGAAGCAGGGTCGCGGCGACAGGAACAACATCATCGCGACCCCGGTTCTGCTGGACGGGATCGTGTACATAGCGGTGGGCCAGGACCCGGAACACGGTGAAGGCACGGGACACCTGTGGGCCATCGATGCCTCGGGGACCGGCGACATCACCGGGACCGGCGTCGCGTGGCACTATCCCTTCCGGCGCACGATCTCGACGGTCGCGATCCATGACGGAATCCTCTATGTGCCGAACTTCTCCGGCTTCTTCCATGCGCTTGACCTGCGGGAGGGCAAGCTGCTGTGGGAACACGACATGCTGGCGGCCGTCTGGGGATCGCCGTACGTGGTGGACGGCAAGGTGCTCCTGGGAGACGAGGACGGCGACCTTTCGGTGCTCAAGACGGGACGGGAGATGGAGGTGCTGTCCGAGGTCAACTTCGGAAACGTGATCTACTCGACTCCCATAGCGGCGAACGGAAGCCTGTACATCATGACCCGATCCCATCTCTACGCGATCGCGAACGAGTGAGGCGACCACATTGCCCGACCTGCAAGACAAGACCGACGCCGCCAGAGCGGCCTTAGACGCCCATGTCCGGGAGACGATCACGTGGCACTTCGACCCGAAGACCGGCTGCCCCTTCTGGCTGGAGTTCGCCAGGGACCGCCTGGGATGGGATCCCAGGGACCGGATCGGGAGCTTCTTCGACCTGCGCCTGCTCCCGGCCTTCGAGGACGAGTGGCTGCGCGGAGGCCCGATCCGCCGGTGGGTTCCCAAGGGGCTGGCGGACAAGCCGGTCTACGTGTTCGAGACCGGCGGGACCACAGGCCTGCCCAAGTCCCGCATCAACGTGGAGGACTTTCGCACCGACTACGCGGAATTCTCCAAGACCCTGCCGGACGAGTTCTTCCCTCCGGGCAGCGACTGGCTGCACCTAGGACCGAGCGGCCCTAGGCGGTTGCGTCTGGCCGTCGAGTACCTGGCGCAGGTGCGGGGGGGCATCTGCTTCTCGGTGGACCTGGACCCAAGGTGGGTCATCAAGCTGCTGAAGCGGGGGCACCTCGAGGAAGCGGAGCGCTACAAGCAGCATTGCCTGGACCAGGCGCTGACGATCCTGAAGGCGCACAAGGGCGTCAAGTGTCTCTTTGCTACGCCGAAGCTGCTGGAGGGGCTCTGTGAGCGGACATCGCTGCGCAGACAGGGGATCACAGGAGTGTTTTGCGGGGGCACCGAGATGACGCCGGAGTTCCATCGATTCGCCCGCAACGAGTTGCTGGAAGGGGCGTACTTCGCGGCCACCTACGGGAATACGCTGATGGGGCTGGCCTGCCACAAGCCGTTCGACCCGGCCGACAACCACGCCATCATCTACTACCCCCCGCAGCCGCGGGCAGTCCTCGAGGTCTGCACCCCCGACAATCTCGACGAGGTCGTCGACTACGGCGAGACCGGGCGCGCGGTGCTCACGACGCTCACCAAGGAGTTCTTCGTGCCGCGGTTCCCCGAGCGGGATGCCTGCGAGCGCGAGGCGCCGATCGACCTCTATCCTTGGGACGGCGTGCGGAACGTCCGCCCATTCCAGGACAAGAAGAGCGGAACAGTCACGGTCGGCGTGTACTGAGCAGGGATCCGGTCAGACTTGATGCAGGTGAAGCGATGGGGCAGGAAGGCTCCTCTGCTGCTGTGCGCCCTCCTGCTGGCTCCGGGCGGGTCCGCTTCAAGTGCGGAGGACGAGGAAGCAGTCAAGGACCTGGTCGGGCGCTACGCGGCGGCACGGGAGTCCAGGGATCCGGATGCGATCCGGCAACTGTTCACGGAAGACGCCGATCAACTGGTGTCCTCCGGAGTCTGGCGCCGAGGGCGCGAGACTCTCGTCGAGGGGATGCTGGGAAGTTCGCGGCGGAATCCGGGAAGCCGCACGCTGGCAGTGGAGACCGTCCGCTTTCCTTCGGCGGGCCTTGGAATCGCCGACGCCCGCTACATCATCAGGGGCAGCGGCGGCGCTCCCGACCGGAAGATGTGGAGCACGTTCGTCTTCACGCGCACGGACGGCGGCTGGCGGATTGCCGCGATTCGCAACATGCTTCCGGCTCCTTAGGCGCCCCGGACTCTGAGCCAGCTTCGGGATCCAGCCCAGGGTTCCTGTGGTTCGGAAAGGGTCTTGGAATCCGGTCCGGCGGACAGCGTGGGCGCAAAATTCCGAGCACTGCGCCGTAGCCTCACGCCAGCAGACATCGGAATCCAGTGCAGGGAGCCAACAAGCCAGATCCGTGCCTTGGCAATCGGTGTTGAAAGTCGCATGATGTTCGCATGAACCGCCGCCAGTTCATTCGCACCGGGGGCTCGCTCGCCGCCGCCGCCCAACTGCGCTCGCAAACGAACGAGCAGATCGAGCGTTACAGGAACACCGCCTTGGATCTCCTCAAGCCCGGTGCCCGGGATCTCGACTACGGAACGAGGATCCACCAGGAAGCACTGGTCTTCGACGCCTACGGGTTCTCTCCGCGAGCTGCTGTGGATGGTGACGCGGTGCGCGCGCTGGCGGAAGAGGGAGCTTCCGAGATGGAGCTGCAGGACCAGCGCGAGGAAATGACGATGACCCGCGCCGCCGTAGACGAGGGTGAGAGGGCGGAGTTTGTCCGGGCGTGGAACGCCTCGGGTGTGACGTGCATCTTCCAGAACTGCGGAGAGGAGAGCAACGATCCGCTGCGCCTGATCAAGCGCCTTGCGCGCTTCACATACCTCACCGACCGCCTGAGGGGCGTGCTGAGACGAGCCGTGACGCCTGAGGACGTAGAGCGTTCGCACCGCGACGGCGTCGGGTGCCTCTATTTCACCGGTAACGGCGTTCCGCTCACGCAGCAATGGAACTCGGTTGAGGACGAGCTGCGATACGTCCGGATCTTCTTCCAGCTCGGCATCCGCATGATGCACGTGACGTACAACCGGCGCAACCGCCTGGGCGACGGGTGCGCCGAAGTCGCAAACGGAGGCCTCAGCGACTTCGGGCGAGCGGCAGTGGGCGAAATGAACCGGGTCGGAGTGATCGTTGATGTCGCCCACTCGGGTTGGCAGACGAGCCTCGATGCCGCCCGAGAATCCACTAAGCCGATGGTCGCCAGCCACACCACCTGCGGCGGGATCTTTCCGCACATCCGCTCCAAGCCCGACCGAGTGATGCGGGCGATCGCGGACACCGGAGGGTACGTGGGGATCTGCTGCATTCCGCGGTTCCTTCGGCGCACCGGCGATATCCGTGCCCTGCTGGATCACGTCGACTACGCGGTCAAGACGATCGGCGCCGACCATGTCGCGATCGGCACCGACATAGCGTACCGTTCAACACGCTCGGCGGCGGAATCCCGCAAGGTTCCCCGACGCGGACCTACCCGGACGCGATTCGCCGCTCTCTGGCCGGCGGACGACTTCGTCGAGACTCCGGCCATGACCCGCAGTCTGGCCTGGACAAACTGGCCGATGTTCACCGTTGGAATGGTTCAACGAGGGCATTCGGACGAGACGATCCGCAAGATCCTCGGCGGAAACGTGCTGCGGGTCGCGCGGGCAGCGCATTCGTGAGCCGGGAAGGCGGCCCCAAAGCCGAGCCGGCAATAATGCGGCGGAGAACGCTGCTTCTCTCGGTCCGGCCACTGGCCGGCCGGATTCGGTTTCCAAAAGGAGCAGAAACGGTCTGCGGCGGCTACCGCCAGTTGGGCCATGCCAAGAGGCGTCGCTCGGACCAGTACAGGTCATGAAACGGCACGTCCTCAACAGGTGGCCGGGGATCGTCGAACGCCTGGTGGATCCGATCGGCGATCGCGGCTGCATCGGCCTCGCTCATGACGCGCAGATCGAGCCAGAGGGAGGAATCCAGGTCGTCCGCGCGATGCACCCAGACCGGCGGGTCGCCCTCCCGCAACTGATTGGCGAGGGCGCGCGCCGAAGAATCGCATCCCTCGGGGACCGGACACGCCACAACGTGCGGGTGCGGTCCGGACCGCACCTTGAGCCTGCCTGCAAGAATTCCGGCGAGCCTCTTCCAGCGAGCCCGCCGGGTCTCGGGCGTCTCGGCGTACCAGGCATCGAGGGCTGCAATGCAGCCGACAATGCCCTCCTTGCCGACCTTCATTGCACGTCCGATGCCGTAGTTCTGAAGGTAGCAGGAGCGGACCAGGTCGAGGCTGCCGCAGATCATTCCAGAGGTTGGCGCACCCATCTGCTTGTGGGCGCTGGTAAGCACTAGGCCGGCACCAGCATCGAGGAACGGCCGAACATCGGATCCAGCGGCCGTGTCAACGACGACGGGAACGTTCTTCGTCCGTGCGATCTCGATGCACCGCGCCAGCGACAGGAAGCTGCCTGCGGGATTGACATCGGCCGAATCGACGAAGAACATGGCCGCGACCCGTTCGCTCATCGCGCCTCGCAGGTGGTGGCCGTCGCAATGGCTTGCCGTGCCGACCCGAACGACCTCCGCTCCGCTGATGCGGATCATCTGAGAGACCGGAGCGCCGAAATTCACGTCGTGACCCAGTGGAAGAACGATCTGGTCAGACAGGCCAGCGGTGTCGGGAAGGCGTGCGACCTTGGCGAGGTCCGGCCCAGTCATGGCCGCCGCCGCCGCGACTGCCAATGCCGCCGAGCACGACGACGTCACGCAACCCGCCTCAGCCCCGGTGTGCAGGCTGATTGACCGCGAGGCTGCCGCCTGCAGCTCGTCGATCTCGACACTGAGCTGCAGGGCGGAGTCAACCGCCGACCGTACGTCGGCGGAGACCGCGTTCGCTCCGAGAATCGTGGGCATGCCCATCCCGTTCAGCACGCGCTTGACGCCAAGCCGGCGGCACAGGTTGTGGCGGTCGTGCATACGGTCGGTGAGGGGTCGAAGCGCTATGTGAGGTCGGCTGCTCCGATGAGATCCTGACCCAGGATCGAGGGACACCAGAACTGTTCGATGTGCTGGATCACAAGTTCCGTCCCCTGCCTGTGACTGACGAAGGGCCTGTCACGCGGATCATACATGGCGTCGGTCAAGTCTCGCGCGAGGACCACGTTCTTTCCGAGACGCACCTGCTGGCGAATGCCGAAGGGACGGCCCAACACGCAAATGTTCGTGTGAACACCCATCAGGACGACGTTGTCAATCCCGCGCTGTGCGAAGAAGTTGAAGATCTCCTGCCCGTCGTCGCTGATGGCGTCCTCGTCGGCAATATGGATGTCCGGGTGCTGACGGCTCCAGACCCGTCTGCTCTCGCTCGGGAACTCATCGTCACACGGCTCCTCGTCATCGATGGGAAGCGGCGCTTCGGATTCGGGATCGAGGTAGCACCACTTCGCGATCGGCACGGGCGCGTCGACATGTGGCGCGGATCGAATGCGAGTTCGCTGGGGAGTTCCGTCGTAGAAGTCCATCGTCCCGCTTGGGGCGTGGACGATCGACACACCGAGGGCGCGAGCGCTCCTCACGACACGATTCATCCAAGGAATCATTCCTTCAAGACGCGCCACTGAACTCATGCAGTGATGGTCATCCCACATGTCGCAGATGATGATTGCCGTCTCGGAGGCCGACCACATCAGTGTGCGGTCGATCGACTGCACGGCACCTTCACGCTCCTCGCGCGAGCGCGCCGTCAGGCGCAGCAGTGCGCTCCCCTCAGCGGGCCGATGCACCAGCCTTCTGGATGCGGCAACGGCGGCGATGCCGCATGCGCCGCAAAGCAACGCCTGTCTACGAGTCACGTCCGCACTCCTACCACGGAATCATTCTACCGACGACAAGAACCCGCCGTCTGCGCTCGGCGGCTGATCTCCGGCGGCTGATCTCCGGCGGCTTGCGGGGCCGGACCGACACCAAGTTTGGCGGCCCGCACATGAACTGAGGGAACAGCGGTTTGTCGAGGGTGAGCAGCTAGACACCGGCAGGTACGTGCGGCCATAAACTGGATGGACTCGGCAGGGGTACGCACGAGTTCTCTTTCTAACCAAACGGGCCGTCTGTGCGTCCGCGAACAGTGCCGGCGAAATCGTGACCATCGGCGCAGGAAACTACGGCAGCGTCGTATTTCCTCACTTTCTGACGGAATCTGGTCGAGCACTCGCCTAGCTGATCTGTTTCATGGCGGCGAGGTGGTTAAGGCGCCGTCCATGAGGGTTAGGCCTCGGAAGAATCGCGATTGAAGACGAACTCGGCAACGAGAAGCCACCTGTGATACGCGCCCGCACCGGGGACAAGCACCTCTTGGATTGTTAGAACCCGCACTTCTTCGGCGGGGAATCTGCAATCTGTT
This sequence comes from Bryobacterales bacterium, assembly GCA_028819255.1. Classification (GTDB taxonomy): domain Bacteria; phylum Acidobacteriota; class Terriglobia; order Bryobacterales; family UBA6623; genus VXMF01. Next base: position 51,587 of record JAPPMB010000116.1, read on the forward strand.
CCGGCGGCACTCCAAGCGCTTCTCGAAGACCAAGAGCGACCCCGGTGGTCGGCCAAGACGCGGCCCCTCCCAATTGCAATACGAGCTCGTGGAGGACTGCTCTTGGCGCTGTCCGTCGAATCCGGAACGAAGTCGCACACCTTCCCGGATGCTGCGTCCTTGACGCAGTAGCAACTTGTTACTACCTTAGAGTGGGTGAGATCGGTTGGGATCAGAGTCCTCAACAGTCGGCTCAGCGAGTATGTGCGTATGGCAGCGAGCGGAGAGACCATCCTGGTGACGGACCGCGATCGGGTGGTAGCGGAAATCGGCCCACCCCGAGAAACAAGGAGCCCGGTTCTGGCGGACGCGGTGCGGAAGGGTTGGTTGACTCCCCCGCTCCTGCCTTCCGTCGGAACGCCTCCAGGGCGGGAACCAAGGATGGCATTGAACGAAGTTGGTGCGGAGTTGGAAGGCGACCGAAGCGAACGGTGATCTACGTAGGCACTTCCGTGGCTCTCGCTCACCTTCTGGCCGAGGATTATCGCCCGCCTGACGCTTTTTGGGGCGCAACTCTTGTCTCCGGAAGCTTGATCAAGTACGAGATCTGGACTCGACTGAACGCACGCAATCTTGACAAATCCCATGGTGATGCGGCTCGCGGAATCATCGGTTGCATCGCTCTGCTGGAGCTGACACCCGCTGTCCTCGAACGTGCCCTGGACGTTTTTCCCCATTCAGTTCGCACCCTTGATGCCTTGCATCTGGCAAGTTTCCATTTTCTGTGGCGACAAAGACTGCCCATCGAGCTCGCCGGTTACGACCATCGGATGTTGACCGTGCCGGAAGCCATGGGAATGCCTCGCTTCATCTCCTGAGATTCCCGAGGAGTGGTGACTGCTCCTAGGTGCGCTCGACTCAGCTTCGACATTTGATTGCCAGTTCGAAGTACGCACCACACCAACTCATTTACATCCTGTTTCGCCTGGACCCGGCAGCGAGGCAAGCAAACTGAGTGTTCAGAATCGAGGGATAGATTAGGCCAAAGTAGGATGGGACCGCGACTTGGCCGCAGCTGGAACTCTGCTCGCGAAGCGGGTGGAATGGCTTGCGCCCGCCGCACATAGCGCCGCAATGGGTAAAGGGACACGGTCTCGGGCCGTTCGTGCTGTGGGTAGTTGAGGAGACCGAGCGTGGCGCCGACCTCAATCCAATTCGCGGAGCGGTGGCCGGTCCAGACAAACCGCGCCGGGGCCACAAGATTCACCGTCCGCCCGATGGTGCAGGTCATAGAGACATGGATCGCTGCGGACGCAAGGGCCATGGCGTGGCACCACTCCAGATTCTCGAAGGCTGCTTCGATGCGCGAGGTCCCTCGCCCCGGCGGGACCATCCCTTGGCCTGCTAGTGGCTATTCAGCACCTCCGCACTGGCCTCCAACCCCATTCCCACAGTTGTCGACGGCGTGTGGAGGTCCGGGTAGGACGATCCGCCAGTCCCGTCCGGCATGCAGTGCCCGTCTCAGCGGCAAAACGGGCCACTCTTCCAAGCGCATCCGGGCTGACGCGTGATTCGCACGTCTCCACAGCTACTGCGTTCATGGGCCGAGCGACCACCGCCGATGGTTCTCGGAAACAGCCACCAAGGCTGGTCGCTCAGCACGGCCCCGGCTTGGTTGAGTTCTCTTGGCAGCGCGGCCAGACGGGCCCGCCGAATCTACTCATAGATCCTTACGCTCGTGCGAATCTCCTCTCGGGGAAGGAGCGAGGCATGGTGAGCGACGATTTCGCGAACCCGAGGCCTCCCTTCGCCGAAACCGGTCGCGGTGGGCGGCCCGTTCAGCACCAAGGGGATCATTTCGCGGCTGAAGCGCTCGACCGGCTCGCGCTCCGCGGCGCGTACGCCCATGCGAAGCACCACCTCGGGCGGGTCCGGAGCGGGGGCGGCCGCCGGGCCGTGGCAAGCGCCGGCACCCAGGATCTCTCCGTGAACCTCCTGGAACCGCAAGCCCAGATCCTCCAGCCTCCGGCGCACGATCTTCTCGGCGGCCCGCGCCTTCTCGACAGCCTGCGGCCAGCTGTAGACCAGAGTGCCAACGGCCTGGTAGCCCGCAACGTACGTGAGTGAGGTCTTCAGAGTGGGAGGTCGCCGGCTCCCGCGGACTCCCTCGACAGCCACCCGATCCGGACCATCCGGTCGAAGGCGGATGCTCGTAAAGTCCGCCCGACAATCGGGTGTCAGGTAGTTCCGGGGATCGCCGAGTTCGTAGAGCAGCTGTTCCTTGATGGACGCCACGGTAACTCTGCCCCCCGTCCCAGGATGCTTGGTCACCACGAATTCCCCACTGGGACTCGCCTCGACCACCGGGAACCCGATGTTGGCAATGTCCGGGATCGACTGCCAGTCGATTGAGCAGTTTCCTCCCGTGCATTGTGCGCCGCACTCGACGATGTGCCCGGCGACGGTGCCGGCGGCCAGCGGGTTCCAGTCGTCCGACTCCCATCCGAATCGGTGGATCATCGGAGCGAGTGTCAGAGCCGAATCGGTCGAGCGACCCGCGATCACGATGTCCGCGCCGGTGGCCAAGGCTTCGGCGAGAGGAAACCCGCCAATGTACACATGGGCGCTCAGCAGGTCATTCCGGATGGCCTCGAGCGGCCGGCCCGTGTCGATGTCGTCGAAGCGAATGCCCCTTGAAGCCAGTTCGTCGATCCTGCCGCTGATGTCATCGCCGGAGACGACAGCGATCCTAGTGCCGCACCTGTCCGTGGTGCGGGCGCGGTCAAGAATTGCCCGAGCGCACGCCTCGGGATTCACCCCGCCGGCGTTCGTCACGATCCTGATGCCATCCGAGGCGAGCCGGGGCAGCAACCCGACGGCAAGGTCCACGAAGTCGGCAGCGTATCCTCTCGCCGGATTCCTACGGCGCTGCTTCTCCAGGATCGACATCGTGACCTCGGACAGATAGTCGAGGACGAGATAGTCGATCGGGCCGTCCCGCACCAGCCGGCGTGGCGCCTCCAGCCAGTCGCCCCAGAAACCCTGACCGTTCGCGATGCGAATCAAGTCTGTTCCTCCCGCCATTCAGTCGGACCGCCTTCTGCCCGCCTACTGGCGCATCCGTCCGTTCCCGCGTGCAAGCTGCTCCCGGCGCTGGCGCCGCTGTCTCATGGTGATCATTGCCTGAAGAAAAACGGTCACCAGCTCCACTCGGTCGACTTCGCTGACCGTCCTCAGCAACTGCTGCTTGAGATCCTTGGACACGGGCAGGGCTGCTGCGACCTTGAAGCTCAGCCAAGGATGGTTGGGATCCCAGCGTGACGACTTGGACCCAGTCAGCCGCCGCACCTCGTCCCCAAGAGCAAGCATCGCCTCCACCTCCGATGCGGAAGCCTGTTCCGGCGTCTCGTCGGAAAAGTAATCGACGGCCCCTTGGAGGTATTCCTCGGACTTGTCGAATGCGCGGACGAAGAAGCGCCGGGAACCGATCACCTGGACATTGAAGCGGCCATCGTCGAAACGCTCCGTGATTTCGCGCACCCTGGCCGCACACCCAATCCGTTCCAGTTCGTCGCCACTCTTGAGTACGATTCCGAACTCGCTCCCGTCGGAATGGCATTTCGAGATCATTTTGCGATATCGCATCTCGAAGATATGCAGTGGCAGCACCTCGCCAGGCAGCAGGACCAAGTCGAGCGGAAACAGGGGAAGGAGCGATTCCTGAGCCATGCTACAGTATGCAGTCTTGGCGGGGGCTACGCGCACACCATGAGCCTTGCCGCCAAGACCGCTCTGATCACAGGCGCATCCTCAGGGATCGGGAGGGCGTGTGCATTCCGGTTTGCCCGCGACGGAGCAAGACTGATTCTTGCAGGGCGCAATCGGGCGGCCTTGGAGAAGACAGCGGCCGAGACGGGAGCCGTCGCGATCGTCGAGGCGGACCTGACGATGCCCGGGGATCTCGCTCGGTTTTGCGACCGTGTCCTTGAGGCCGCACCCGTGCTCGACATCCTGGTCCACAATGCGGGGGTAGGTATCTACGCCCCTTCGTTCGCAACGGATGCCGAGAAGGCGAAGAGCCTCATGGCACTTAATCTCCTGGCACCGGTGGAGATCACCCGCAGGCTTCTCCCCAGCATTCCTGCGGGCGGCTCTGTGGTGGCGATCAGTTCGATCGCCGGAAAGGTCGCCCTTCCCGGGATGGCTGTCTACTGCGCTTCCAAGCATGCCCTGAATGCGTACGCCGACATTCTTCGAATGGAATCGCGCCAACGAGGGATTCACGTGCTGAGCGTCTGCCCCGGCTACGTCAAAACACCGTTCATCGGGAACATGCTGCAGGGAGAAACGGATAGACACCCCGAACGGCGCGGGCGCTTCGGAATCACCGCCGAGCAGTGCGCTGAGGCAATTCGTCAAGGAATCCTGGGTCGAAAGCGGACGGTAGTCGTGCCCCGGATTGGCTGGCTGCTTGTTGCCGCCGAGCGGCTTTTTCCCGCGATGACGCACAAGCTGATGACACGGCACTTGCTCGGGGACGGCACTAGATGACGAGTGACGATCCCACGATTAGGGTGGTCGGCACCGCTCCGAACGCAATCTTCGTCGCGGGATTCATGGGATCCGGAAAATCCACCGTGGGGCGCACCCTAGGCAGCCGACTGGGCTGGCCTTTCGTGGATCTGGACGACGAGATCGAACAAGCTGCCGGACTCACGATACCCGAGATCTTCGAGGAATTCGGCGAGCAGGGCTTCCGGGACCGCGAGCACAACGCGTTGCGCGACCAGGCTGCTCGCGGGCTAGCCGGGCATCGATTCGTCCTCGCCCTCGGAGGGGGAACGTACGCTTACGCCCGCAATCGCGACCTGCTGCGACAGATTGGACCGACGCTCTGGATCGACGTTGACGCGGACACGCTGTGGAGGCGCGTCCGGGGCGCAACGCACCGGCCACTCGCCCATGACCCCGGGGCGTTCAAGCGGCTCCACGCGTCACGCAAGGATTCCTACGCCAAGGCCGAGCACCGGATTGACGGCGCAGGGTCGGTGGCCGAGGTGGTGGCGCGGATCTTCGGGCTAGGATGGATGCAGGACCTGCTGGCCGATGCCTGATCCTGTCATTCGCGCTGAAGGCCTGGGCAAGACGTTCCGCACGGGGCAGCAGGCACTCACGATCTTCTCCGGCCTCACCTTTCGGGTCAACGAAGGGGAGAGCGTCGCCCTCGTGGGGGAGTCCGGCGCCGGCAAGTCCACGCTTCTGCACATTCTTGGGGCCCTGGAGAGACCCACGGCGGGCAAGGTGATCTTCAGGGGCACTGCGCTCGGCTCGCTGAACGAGCGGCAGCTGGCCAACTATCGCAACAGGGAGATCGGATATGTCTGGCAGAACTGCCATCTCCTTCCGGAATTCACCGCCCGCGAGAACGTGGCCCTTCCGCTCCGAATCGACGGGAATGCCGAGAAGCCAAGCCTGAGGGCAGCGGACCGCCTGCTGGAGCGCGTGGGCCTGGCAGACCGTGTTAACCACCAGTCCGGAGAGCTGTCCGGCGGGGAGCAGCAGCGCGTCGCAATCGCTCGCGCACTGGTCGCCGGGCCGAGGCTGCTCCTTGCGGACGAGCCGACCGGAAACCTCGACGAGCGGACGGGCGAGACCGTGATGCGGATGCTGCTCAGCCTGGTTCGCGAGGACAAGCTGGCGATCCTTGTTGCGACCCATAACCCCGCCTTCGCCGCGCTCTGTGACAGGATGTTCCGGTTCGAGCACGGCCGTCTGCGTCAATCGGGCCGCTGACAGCGGCTGGCCGAGAGAGAAGGACCGGCGGCGCGGGCAGAGCTTCTTGGGACGCGCCATCGTTGCATGCGTAGGCAGGCATGTTGATATCCGACGGGATCACTGTCCGCTCTCTGCGGCGCAGTCCTCAACCTCCAAGGAACCGTTGAGCTGGTTGAGCTCCAGCGGATTGGCAGGTGAGCCTGGTGCGCAGCGCTTGGGACCAACCCGGAGCGCGTGCATTTTCGTCCCTTGCAGCCAAGGTGCCATGCCCAGAAGGGCTAACTTATCGAGGACTCCGATCAAGAGTGCCCCGTAGGCTGGGGCTGGCGATTGTGAGAGTTGTCTGCCAGTTCCGCCAAATTCGCTTGCCACTCGTCGAGAGTTTCCGCTCGTGGGACCGCCGGTTCGATCGCCCGTCGGGACTGGTTCCGGACAAACGTGAAGTCGCGCCGGACGCCGTGCGGCCCCGGATGGAGACAACCCGCAGCCCCAGCGTGTCCGTGACACGGCGCTCTCTGGCAGTTGCGTGCGCAGGGCCAGATTCGGGACGACCTCCAGCATGACCCCGAACAGAACCGCTTCCGGGGACCCCGCGTCGATCGACGGGCGCACAGACCGTACACTGATGCTGACCCCTACGCCGATCTTGAGAAGCTTCAGACGGCTAGCCGACGCGTAAAGGGGGCGGAGGAGCCGCCGGAGCCAATGGTCGCCGACCGCAATTCCGGGTTCTGGCACGGGAGCATCGATCCGTGCATGCCCAAGGCTACGATTTCACAGCGATAATGTGACGAATAATGCTACTTTGCTAGCGTCATGTCTGCATCTGCCGCACCGTGAGCCCGCGACGTCATCCGGGACATAGCTGCCTGCGGCCGGTATCACTTTAGTTCGTTCGAGATTCGCTCTGCGCTCGAAGTCTCCGATCAGGCGGCACGCCAATCGCTGAGCCGCTGCGCAGCCAAGGGGGAGATCGCAAGTTCCGCGCGTGGATTCTATGTGGTCATGCCTCCCGAATACAGGCGTATCGGCTGTCTCCCTGCGCACCAGTTCGTTCGGGCGTTGATGGAGCACCGCAGCACCCGCTACGTCATCGGATTGCTCTCGGCCGCGCAGTATTACGGAGCGGCCCATCATCGCCCGCAGGGATTCCAGATGATGTTAAGGAGGAACCGGCCGGCAATCGTGTGCGGATCCGTCAGGGTTGTCTTAGTTGCGTGCAAGGAACTCGCTACCGTGCCAGTGAAGAGCTTCAACAATCCGCGGGGACCAGTTCTGGTCTCGACAGTGAAGGCGACAGCGTTCGATCTGGTTGGATACATGCATCGCGCCGGCGGCGTGGTTCGGGTGCTGGGCGTGCCTTCCGAACTCGGTGAGGATATTCGTCCGGAGCGCCTAGTTGAAGCTTTCGGGTCCTCGTCGATCCATTGGGCGCAGCGCCTAGGCTATCTCCTCAAGCATGTCGTTGCCGGGGAAAGAGCTGTGCCTCTCAAGGAGCATGTTCGGCGGAGCGCGAGAAACTATAGGGGATTATATACGAGAGTGACCGCAGGGCGGGCCGGCGGGGGCGGGCAGACTCTTCCAGCGATGGCTTTCAGGTGTATCGCGCTTAGTACGCCGGTGGCGGCTGTCCGTCTTCAGTGGGAAGCGGCAGCGTGCCGAAATTCGACGTTGCGGACTGCAGGTGCTGGATTGGAACGATAGAGAAGCAGTCGTTTGTCAGCGTATCTGACAGCGTACAGTCATTGAAGTACTGGTATACGATGCCGGTCTTCGTGTTGTACAGAAACACTGTAGGCTGATCTGTGAATGATGTCGTTTCCGTCACGCGGTTCGTGAGTTGGGCTCGAATCGTTGCCGGCTGCATACGCCAAGGACCGGGCTCGACAACGACTGTTCCGGCGTCCTGAGAATCCGTGTCCGCGGTCTGGGTGTAGATCACTGGAACTCCTAGAATCACCGCAAGCAGTCCCCCGGCTATCACCAACCTCGCGAACATCGCTCCCCCTCTGTCGCTCATGACCGGCCCCTCTCGGGCTGCTTCACATAGCGCACCCGCGCCGGGCGGACCAGTGCCTTCGCTGCCTGCTCGAAGTCATCCCACCTCGAGCCCATCCGCAGATCTTCCCGCAGTTCCGCACGGTTCGGCTGGTAGCTCGGATGCACGATCTTAACGTCACGCGGCTCGGGCTTCGACTTCATGACACCTGAATCATAGCATATTTGGCGGTTTTCCGGATTTTCGCCCGATTTTCCTTGCGTATGCTATGATTCAAGCGGACACATCAGCGGGGAGCCCGTGCCGGGCCGCCTGCTGAATAAACCGACGCAGTGGCGATGGGTAGCTCCCGGAGCCCCGGCGAATAGGCAGGATTTCACCTAATCTCCGGATGATGTGTCCACGACCCGGCTCCACGGAGCCGGATGGGGGAGACCCGTGGGAAAGATGACTTGCACTGCCTTGTCGGCAGGAGCATGACTGGTGTCGGGCCATGAAGCTCGCCTATGGGGGAACGGCGGCCCTACGTATTCACCGGGGAGGCTTGACCTGCGGGTGTCCATCCGCATATGGGAGACAACATGAAGAAGCACGTACTGCCCGTTGCGGCAGCCATCGCGCTGTGTCTCTGGGCGGCGATCACGCCCGCGAACGCAGCGGAACGATACGAGGCGGTGGTCAACGCCGTTGCCTGTGACGACAAGCCCGCGATGATCGAGTTCGTTAGGGCACTCAATTCTGGGCAGGACTCTCGTGCGCTGTCCATAGCCAACAGGGCTCGAAGCTCAGGTGCGTCTTGCACCGTGGTCAAACAGGGAACATTCGTGGCGGGAGCACCTTCTGGATGGGGACTGATCTACTTGCCAGGCGGTGGCTACTACTCCCCTATGGCTGGGTTTGATCCTGCTCCACGCCTTGCCATGAGAGGCGGCTGGAAATGCAACGAGCAAAGTGAGTTCGAGAAGTCTCAAGGGATGAGGCAGGCTTCGAATGTGAGCCAGCGCCTGATATTGACCCGCTCTAGGGAAAGGTTCATACTTGCGTTCATGATTCCTGACGGCGGAGTATGGCTCTTGGAACACTCTCCGAGAGAGGTGAAATTCACGGTTGACGGAGGTGGAACGCACACCATCGAGACTCAGTATGGGAATCTGGAGGCCGTCCTCACCAATGAGTTGACAACGGCCCTCAAGCGAGGTCTGAATGTATGGATCGAGATCGTGCCAGACAGTGGCAGGACATACAGCTACAGTGCCAGCCTGATCGGATTCACAGCGGCGCACGCCTGTGTCAGTCTGCCGATCTAGGAACCTAGGAACAGGAGATCGCAGCTTAGGCCGCCCTGGCTTCGGACGCCTGACCGTTGCCGCCATGAGGTATGATGGTCTCAGTGTCGGAGCAGGAGCAGGACCGCCATCTGGGAGAGTTGCTTGTGGAGCAGCGCAGACTTCGCAGGTCGCTTGCGTGCCTGAAATCGAAGATCGAGAGGATTAGCGAAAAACTGAAAGCAGCTGTCGAGTCCAATCACGTTAATTTCAAGCATAGGCACAACGACTTCCTCAAGGTTGGTGGCGGTGATCTGTCCCGCTACATGAAAGAGTACAAGGATGGACTTGAGAGGAAGGGCACACTGGATCGTCAGATTCGAGAAATCGACGGCTATGAGTAGCTGTGGATTGTTCTAGGCAGCCCGAGCACTGGACGCCCGCCCGTTTTCCTTTATCAGGGCCTTGTAGGTGAGCCGCTTGCCGTCCATGCCGTCCGCAACGGCCTCTATTTGCCTGATGGTGTCCAGTTCGCGGATGTTGTGCTTGCCCGCAAACTCGTCCACATACCGCTGCAGGTGCTTCGGGCTCATCTTGTGGAACGTGCCCTTGTGCGCCCGCTTGAGCATGGACCAGAACGATACCACGCCGTTCGTGTGAACCGAGCCCCGGACGTACTCCTTGAGTGAATGCTTCACCGCATCATGGTTGTGGGGCAGGCTCTCGTAAGCCTTGGCCTCGTCCGTGTAGACGGTGGCATTGGGATCGGCATGCTCGGCAACGAAGCCCTGTAGCGTCTCCTTGTCCGTCGAATCGACCGCCTTGGCCGCGACCTTGTTGGTGGCGCGATCCTTCGCGCCGACCACGGCCGCCTTGCCCGTCGGTCCACGGCCTGTCATCGTCTTGCGCTTCGCATTGCTCATTTTCTTGCGCTTCCCGCCCATGTACGTCTCATCCACCTCCACGGGTCCGGCGAAGTCGCCGGCACCGTCCGCCATGCCGGAGCGCACGCGATGGGCAAGGAACCACGCACTCTTCTGCGTGATGCCCAGGTCACGGTGCAGCTTCATGCTCGAAACGCTCTTGAGGCTGGTGTTGAGCAGGAACGTGGCAAGCAGCCAGTCCTGATAGCCGATCTTCGATCCTTCCATCACCGTGCCGGTCTTGACGCTGAAGAACTTCCGACCGCAGACTTTCTCCCGGCAGCGGTAGGGCATCGTCTTGTGCGTCGTGCCGACCTGCACGTTGAATGATCCGCAGCGCGGGCACCAAATGCCGTCCGGCCAGCGCTGCTTGACGAACCACCTCTCGGCGGCCGCGTCAGTCGGAAACAGCTTGAAGAACTTCTTCAGCGGGATTCCCTCTCGACGTGCCTTGCCCGGTCCTGTTCCTGCCATGACTACAGTTTACAGGAAAGTAACCACGATGTCAAGCAAATTTTGGGAAAATCGTCTGCTAGAATATTTCAAGCAAAAGAACGAGGCCGGCGTTAGCAGCGCCGGCCTCGAATGTCGGGGAGATCATACACAACCCGAACGCTGAACAAAAGCATGTTCAGTATAGCATTTGGGCTGTGCCTGTGTCTCCCCAGAGTTGCAGTTATTCGAGACTGTTGCAGGGGTTGCGCCGGTGCCCTTGCGTCAGGCGATCAAACCGGCTGGAGAAAACAGCTATGAGCAATTCCTACCCGTACAACGACCTAGCGATTAGCCTGAATGTCCCGCACAGCCCAGGAGTCTACCTGATTCAAAGCGTGGACGGAACACACATCTATGTTGGACTTGCCGAAGCAAGCATCCGCGATCGACTCTTGCAGCACTGTGGCGGATCAAGCATGCAGGCATACTGCATCAATCAATGGTCGCCGGCAACCTTCCAGTTTCTGGTGATTTTCGACCGAGAACTGCGATGGGCTAGGGAACGTGAGTTGCGATTTGCGCTGGGTCCTCGTTGCAATCGCCAGTGAGTGCGCCTCCTGTACCGTTGTACCTTCCAGTCAGTCGAGTGAAGTACAGGTCGTAGATCTTGCCTCGCTCGGCAATCCTCAACCGGGCGAGCAGAGGTCCGCCCTCGATAATGATCTTCTTACCGGACAGTCCGCACTGGTGCTCTCCCGGCCAAAGGATCACGGGGGCTCCTGCCAGGTCGAGGATCCCCCCGCAGAACGCCCGAATTGCTATCCATAATGATGCAAAAGCCAGTTTCATGCGGTTAACTCCTTGTAGGTGAGCCGTCTGCCCTGCATTCCATCACTGTTTGACCACGATGTCAAGCGGTTTTCGGCTTTGTGTATGCTAGGCTCAAGAGCAAGTGGCAGGGACACGAATCCGGCCCGGAATCAGCGGGCCAGAAAGGAGATGAAGATCATGAGAGTTCTGTCGGAAGCATTCATCCCGCAGCCTCCTTTGAGTTGCCGGGGCTGAAGCTTTGAAGTGCCCGAGAGGGTGCTTCAGCCCCGGCAGCAAACCTCTGTGTCCCTGCTCACTTGAGCAATCATACCTCCTGCTGACCGCCCGCCCTGCGGTCACTCTCGTATATAATCCCCAAACTATACGAAGCTCCTGCCGAGCACGAGTGCCGAAAGTGCGTTGCGCTCGAAAGACTGGCGGCTGTTCGTGAACGCCGATATCGGAGACGGATGGGTGATCCCGCGAGACTACATCACCTAGCGGGAAGGCTCTTCGAGCGCCGCTTCGAGGCGCTGGAGCAGCCGGTCCCCGACTGCCCGGCGCCGGGAAAGCCGAGGCCCGCGCTCGTGGTGGAATACGGCCCAGATTGGCCCCCCATCTTAGGGCGACCGAGGCAATAGAGCCGGTAGGGGCGCAGCCCATGTTGGCACCCTTACAAGACGGTCCCCGATCCGGCCGCAGTTCAAGGTCATCCCGAGGGCGAGTCCTCTCGGGTGGATGCCAGTGCGTCGGATCTGAAGGCGAGGCACTGGAAGAAGTCGTCAATTCGTCTGTACTCCCGATCGTCCGAATCCATGAAGACTTCCAATCTTCGGATCACTTTGTTCCTAACTTCGCGTGCTGACAATTCGACAAGCTCTTCGTTGGAGAGGATCTCCTCGCGATAAACGCCTTGCCAGCGGTAGCTCCAGACCCTGACGGAGTACTTGTCTGGTTTTTGTCTGTTGATCGGTGTCTTCTCCATGAAACTCTTCAGCCGGTTCACGAAGGAACGCTCCTTGCGGTTATCGCTGCGGAAAGCGAAGTCTATCTTGACATCGTGACGTGTGAATGTTATGAACCAGGAAAGCGCGTCACGATGGCCGCCCATCCTCAGCACGGCGTCACCCAAGGTCACATCGGTCCATCCCAGCCAGTAGGTCCCCGAGCGGTTGTTGGAAGACGTTGGCGTAACGCCCCGGCCTCTCAAGTAGTTTGCCACCGCAGCCCGCAGTTCCATCGGATTGTGTCTGGACTCCTTCACCAGGTTGACGAGCGAGTTGCGGTACTCTGCCCGGTCTGCTGACACCATCCCGCGGACACCATCGTCGCCGTGCTTCCCTAGGACCCGGCGCAATCTCTTCAGGATTGCGCGATGGTCGTCGAGAAGCACCCTGTAGCCCTCGCCGCCGGGACGAAACCACCGCTCGATCATGTCGAGGTACTGCCTGATGAAGGTTTGCACGCTTGGACACGTAAACTCCCCAGCCGCCGAGACCGTACGGATGGCTTGGAGGACCGAGTCCCAACCGACATGGGCGATGCTCGGGAAGTTATCGCTTCCTTCCAGCGAGGTGGTCAACAGGACGCTTCTCACCGTGTGGCCCTCGTGCTTTCCTAGTAGCGTCTCTTCGTAGCGCCTGACTTGATCAAGATGGTGGGGAGAAGCCGACTCCGTCTTGTTCTCGACGGCGATCAAGCACTTCTCCGTCTTGAAGCGGATCGTGATGTCGACGTGGTCCCGTTCTCTCCAGACCTCGACATTCCCCGCCTCGAAGCTGGTCTCGGGAAGAGGCTTCGTATCCGCCGCCGGGAATTGGCCATTGACGTGGTTGACGAACCATCTTAGGAACCGCGAGCCGATTCCATGGGTGTCGGCGGGCCGGAGCAGCCATGCCAGCACGTTGCTGTGGCGTATTTCGTAATTCGCGTACTGGAGAACATCGAACGTGTTGAATTTCCGTGGCCCCCCGAACTTCCGGTGGTATGCCCGAAACCTGGGAGCGTCGATCAGGTTCCGCAGGTCGTCTTCCATGCGTCCGCCTCCCCTTCGAGTGTAGTGTGCAGATGGCGTCTCTCGATCCGGGCCATCGGAAAGTCAGCGTGAGTCGGGTCTCTCGCCAGACAAGTCGCGACCTGATGAGGGACTGCCCCCTCAGTCCGTCGGCGGTCTCGGCCCACCGATGCACAGCCTATGCGCGAGCAATCCACGAGAGCGCATCGGCGATGGCGTTCGGTGGCGGAGACCCCAGGCGCCCGTTGCCCCGGCAACGGCGAGAAATGCCGGGGTTCAACGCGGCGGAGCGCGACTCCGGGAGATGCGGTCACCAACCTCAGGCCTTCACTTCCAACGGAATGCAAGCCGGGCGGGTGGCCGGGTGCGATAGCCTATAGACGCGAGCCATAGTATCCCTGTCATGAAGCGCCTGGCCCTAGCGCTAATGTTCGCGGTTCCGTGTTGGTCCGCAGGCGACCTGCATTTCTTTGAGTCAAAGGTGCGGCCGCTTCTTGCAGAGAGGTGCTTTGCCTGCCACGCCGATTCGGAGATGGGGGGCCTGCGGCTGGATTCGCTGGAACGAGCACTGCAGGGGGGATCACGCGGTGCCGCGATCGTTCCCGGGGACCCCGTCGGCAGCCTGCTGCTGACGGCAGTTCGACGTACGCGCGACGACCTCAAGATGCCTCCGTCCGAGGCATTGACGGCATCCGAGATCGCCGTCCTAGAACAGTGGATCGACAAGGGAGCAGTTTGGGCAGACAATGCGAGATCCGCCACACCCACTGCGGAAGTGTCGCGCCAGAGTCGGCAGTTTTGGGCGTTCCGGCCCGTACGGAGGCCCGGAGTGCCCAGCGTCGATGCGGCGGGAGCGATCGACGCCCTCTTGAAGGATCGGCTGGCGGAGGCGGGGCTCGAGCCGGCACCGCCGGCGGACAGGAGAACTCTGATTCGGCGTGTCTCCTTCGATCTTCTCGGACTGCCCCCGAGCCCCGCGGAGACAGCTGCGTTCCTGGCGGATGATGCGCCCGCCGCCTATCGGCGGCTCGTCGACCGACTGCTCGGGTCGCCGCACTACGGAGAACGCATGGCCAGGCGGTGGCTTGACCTCGCCCGGTATGCCGACGGGCAGTCGGCTGCATACGCCGACACGCCCCTGAAGAACGCCTGGCGCTATCGGGACTGGGTCGTGGAGGCGTTCAACCGCGATTTGCCGTACGACCGGTTTGTTGTGTTCCAACTCGCCGCGGATCTCGAGCCCGCGCCTGGGGGCGGCGAGAATCTGGCTGCGCTGGGTTTTCACGCCTTGCGGGACCGTGATGACGACCGAGTGGACGTGACCGGTCGGACGTTCTTGGGCTTGACGATCGGTTGTGCGCAGTGCCACGACCACAAGTTCGACCCGATACCGCAAACGGACTTCTACGCCCTGCAGGGCGTGTTCAACAGCACGGAGGCATACAATCATCCGCTCGCCCCTGTGCAGCAGGTGGAGGCGTACGAGTCGGCGACCAAGAAGGTCAAGGAAAAGGAACTTGCAATCGATCTGTTCCTTGAACGCGAACGTGACCAGCTGATCGACATTCTGATGGCGCGCACGGCCGACTACCTGGTCGCGAGCTACCGGGTCATGGCCCAAGGGGCCGAATCCGGCGACGTCGCTTCCGAGACGGGTTTGGACTCGCAGACGCTTGAGCGGTGGCTGGCCTATCTGAGCGCGCGCCCGCACGATCACCCGTACCTGGACGACTGGCACGCGCTGACGGACCGGGCCGGCTCGCTTGTCGAGGCCCGTCAGACCGCCCAGGAGTTCGAGCTCACCCTACTGTCGATCCACCGCGAGAAGCGGGCGGTCGACGACAGGAATTACGTCAAGCTCGGCGGGGCGGAAGGCGTCCGGACTCAGCGCACCTTGCTCAACACGAACCTCGAGTTTCTCGATCCGGTGCGCTACTACCTCTGGCGGGACATGACCGCCCCGCCTGCAAAGAAGCGGGGACTGCCGTTTGTCGGAGGTGTCTACCATTACGGACCGGAGGAGATCGAGAGATTCCTCGGTGGCGTGTGGCTCCGGCACCTCGAAGCGCAGAAGGCCGAAGTTGAGCGCCTCAAAAAGGACGTGCCGGCGCCGTATCCGTTCCTGCACGCGTACCGAGACGCCGAAGTTCCGAAGGACGCTCGCTTGGCGGTCCGGGGCGACAAGAAGAACCTGGGCCCAGCGGTGCCCCGCCGATTCCTCGCGGTCTTGAGCGACGGCGATTCCGATCGATTCGAGCAGGGCAGCGGTCGTCTGGAGCTGGCCCGGGCCATCGCTTCGCCTCGGAACCCGCTGACCGCCCGGGTCTTCGTCAACCGTCTGTGGCAGTGGCGCTTCGGGCGCGGCCTCGTCTCGACGCCCAGCAATTTCGGCCAGCTGGGGGAGCGTCCCACGCATCCCGAACTTCTGGACTGGCTCGCGGCTGAATTCGTGGAATCCGGATGGTCGATAAAGAAGCTGGACAGGGCCATTCTCCTCTCCGAGGCCTATCGCCGGAGTTCCCGGGTCGTGGCGGCCAACCACGAGGCTGATGCGGACAACCGGCTCCTATGGAGGTTCAGTCCCGTGAGGCGTCTCGACGCGGAGACGCTCCGGGATTCGCTGCTTTCCGTTTCGGGCCGGCTCGACCGAACACCGGGAGGCCCTCCCGACGCGCCGGCAGGAAGCGTTCCGCGGCGCGCGCTCTACACAACGGTGGACAGGACCAACCCGGACCCGAGCATGGCCCTCTTCGATTTCCCGGATGCGAAGAGCCACGCTCCCATGCGCGACGTAACCGTCGGGCCGCTGCAGCGGCTCTACTACCTCAACAACCCGTTCTTCATCGAGCAATCGGTCGCGTTGGCAGGCCGCCTGGCCAAGGACGGGGCGGGCGGCACCGAAGCCCGCGTGAAACGGGCCTACGAATTACTGTTCAGCCGGCCCCCGGATGACGAGGAACTTGCCGCGGCGCACCGATACGTCGGCTCCGACACATGGGAGCGCTATTGTCAGGTCCTGCTCGCTTCCAGCGAGTTTCTGTCTGTAAGGTGAATTCAATGCTGTTGTCCCGGCGAGAAACGCTCAGAATCCTGGGAGCCGGCTTCGGGTCCGTGGGTCTGGCCGCCTCCCTGCAAGCCGACGGCCCCGGGTCCCCGCACTTTCCGGCGAGAGCGAAGCGTGTAATATTCCTCTACCTCAACGGCGGCCTGTCTCACGTCGACACCTTCGACCCGAAGCCGGCGCTGGCCAAGTTCGACGGCCAGCCCATGCCGGGGCCCAA
Organism: Bryobacterales bacterium; assembly: GCA_028819255.1. GTDB lineage: Bacteria > Acidobacteriota > Terriglobia > Bryobacterales > UBA6623 > VXMF01. The sequence continues at coordinate 68,068 of JAPPMB010000116.1, forward strand.
GATCAAGACCGACCGTGCTTCCGGCGGCCTCATGAAGTCGCCCTTCGAGTTCCGGCCATACGGCGAAAGCGGCATCGAGGTCAGCGACATCTTCCCTCAGGTGGGGTCGCGCATCGACGACATTCTCGTCGTTCGCTCGATGTGGTCTGAGAGCGTCAACCACCTGCCTTCGATGCTGATGATGAACACGGGGCACGCGCTGCGCGGCGGCTCCCGACCGTCGTTCGGTTCGTGGGTCGCATACGGACTGGGAACGGAGAACAGGAACCTGCCGGGATTCGTGGTCCTGTGCCCAGGGACGCCGGTTGGCGCCTCGAGGAACTGGTCTTCCTCGTTCCTGCCCACCGCGTTCCACGGCATGCTGCTCCGGAACAATGCGGAGACGCCCGACAAGGTCGTCCGGAACATCGCCAACGCGACCTACACGCCCGACCAGCAGCGCCGTCAGCTCGACCTGCTGAACCGGATTGATGCGTCATTCCTAGATCGGGTCGGCTTCGACCCCCGGCTCGAGTCCAACATCGAATCCATGGAAACCGCGTTTCGAATGCAGGCCGAGGCACCGGGGATCTTCGACCTGACCAGGGAACCCGAGCATGTGCGCTCGCGTTACGGGGAAGGGGAATTCGGGCGCGGCTGCCTGATGGCTCTGCGCCTAGCCGAGGCAGGGGTCCGCGTCGTCCAGGTGTACTACGGGGATGGCCAGCCCTGGGACAGCCACGACGACATCATGACCCAAAAGGACCATGCGGAGCGTTCGGACGGCCCGATCGCGGCCCTGATCGAGGATCTGAAACTCCGCGGAATGCTGGACGAGACCCTGGTGATTGTCGGCAGCGAGTTCGGACGCACGCCGATGATCCAGAACTCAGGGACCGAGAAGGTCGGCAGGGGTCGCGACCACAATCCTCCGGGCTATTCGATTCTGCTGGCTGGCGGCGGGATCCGGGGCGGCCAAACCTACGGCGCAACCGACGACTTCGGCTACAAGGCCGCCGTCAATCCGGTGACGCCCCACGACCTGCACGCAACTGCGCTGCATCTGCTGGGCCTGGACCACACGAAACTGACGTATCGGTACAGCGGAAGAGACTTCCGGCTGACCGACATCCACGGCACCGTCGTGGAGGACTGGCTCTCGTAGCTCGCTTCGGGGGATGGCGCCAAGATTGCGTCTTGTTCGGGTCGGCTGATCCCGCAGGGCCAAGGTGCATAGCCGAGGCAAGGAGTCCTGTCGAGCCGCGTTGGGCTGCATTTGTCCTGCGCGTTGAGCCATGAACCAGGCTCGTTCAGGATTCGGCAGACCCCGCACCTGTTGCGCAGGCACTGCGAACCAGTTCGCGCAGGTTCGACCAGCGGACGGACTGCGAGACCGTCTGGACAGCCTGCCTGACCGCGCCGGGCTGCCCGAGCACGACGACCAGCCGGCGAGCCCTGGTGATCCCCGTGTAGATCAGATTCCTCTGAAGCATGACGAAGTGCCTCTTCATGATGGGCAGCACGACAGCCGGGTACTCCGATCCCTGGCTCTTGTGGATCGTCGTGGCGTAGGCCGGCAGAAGTGCGTCAAGCTCCTTGAAGGAATAGTCCACCTTGCGTCCGTCGAACTCGACCTGCAGATGCTCAAGATCCACGTCCAGGCTGTCGATGAGGCCGATGTCCCCGTTGTAGACCTCCTTGTCGTAGTCGTTCTCGACCTGCATTACCTTGTCACCCCTCGAGTAGGTCCAGCCCAGTCTTTCGGCCTTGTCCTCGTTCCTGGGGTTCAGCACTGCCTGCAGTTCAAGATTGAGCGCCCTCGAGCCGACGCCTCCCCGGTTCATTGGACAAAGGACCTGAATGTCGCGGACGGGATCGAGCCCGAAGCGCTTCGGGATGCGGTTGCGGACCAGCTCCACGATCTTCCGGGTGGCGTCATCCGGAGTCTCGGCTGGGACGAAGTAGAAGTCGGTCTCGCCTTCCGGTCTGCCCAATTCCGGCATCTCGCCCCGGTTGATTCGATGTGCATTGACGACGATGCGGCTTGTGGCCGCCTGGCGGAAGACCTCGACCAGCCGCGCCACGGGTACGGCCCCGCTCTCGATCAGGTCGGACAGCACCTGTCCGGGGCCGACCGACGGCAGCTGATCGACGTCCCCAACGGCGAGCAGGGCCGCTTCACCGGGCAGGGCCCGAAGGAGCGAGTGCATCAGCGGAACATCGACCATTGATGCCTCGTCAACCACGAGCAAGTCGCACTCCAGCGGTTCGTGCTCGCTGCGCCGGAACCTCCCTCGTCGCGGGTCGAATTCGAGAAGGCGGTGGATCGTCTTGGCGTCCTGACCCACCGTCTCGCCCAGGCGCCTGGCGGCTCGCCCGGTCGGGGCGCAGAGGCTGATCCCTGTGCCCTTGGCCATGAGAATGCCGAGAATCGCCTTGACGATCGTCGTCTTGCCCACGCCCGGACCGCCTGTGATTACCATCACCTTCGAGCGGATGGCAGTGCGGACCGCCCCGGCCTGGCTCTTTGCCAGCGTCAGGCCGAGCTTGCGCTCGACCCAGGGAATCGCCCGGTCAACGTCAATTGGGGGCCACGGGGGCACGCCCTGGACCAGCCTGCCGAGCGCTCTTGCGATACCGCGCTCGGCGAGGTGCAGATGCTTGAGAAAGATACAGGGCACCTCTGCGGTCCGGTCTTGAACAACGGTCGGTTCCTCTTCACGCAGCTCTTGATCGAGAGCGCTCTCGACGAGCTCGGGACGCACCTCGAGCAGTTTCGAGCCGCGGCTCAGCAGCTCGTCCCTGGGCAGGCCGCAGTGGCCGTCCTTGGTCGCCTCGGTGAGAGTGTGTCCGATTCCGGCGCGGACCCGCCTCTCGTCGTCCTTCTCGAATCCTTGCCGGGAGGCGACCTGGTCCGCGGAGGCAAAGCCGATTCCACGGAAGTCGCGGGCCAGCCTGTACGGATTCTCGGTGATGATCTCCGGTGCATCCGCGCCATAGACCTTGAATATCTGGTTGGCGCGTGCAGTGCCCAAGCCGCGGTCGTGGAGGAAGACCATGATCTCCCGGACGACCTTCTGCTCTTCCCACGCGGCGATGATGCGGTTGGCCCGCACAGGCCCGATGCCCGCCACTTCGTGCAGGCGTTGCGGTTCGCTCGCGATGACGTCGAAGACCTTGTCGCCGAACTCGTCGACCAGCTTTCGCGCATAGACCGGGCCAATGCCGGGGATCGCTCCCGACGCGAGGTATTTCTCGACCCCATCCTGGGAGGTCGGCTCGGAAGTCCTGATGTACGACGCTTCGAACTGGTGTCCGTGCAGACGGTTGTTGACCCACTGGCCTGACGCGGTGATCCACTCGCCGCGGTTCACGGACGGCGCACGGCCGACCACGGCTTGCGGGTCCCGAATTCCCCGCGCCTGGACCGTCAGGACTGAAAAGCCGTTCTCCGGGTTGTGGAACACGACCCGCTCGACCAGCCCGGAGAGCACTTCGCGGTCATCAGAGTTGGTTTTGCTGGACACTCGGCAAGACGGCCCGACCGGTTTCCCGCCGGTCGCCGGAGATCCGGCCCTTCATTGAACTCTATCGCATGCTCCGGCCGGCCCTGTCTGAACGCGGGAGGGCCGGCCCCCGCGCATTCCGGGGCGGACTGCGGTCCGCTTCCGGCGCGCGTCTTGGATGACCCGTGGAAGCGTTGTACGATGACATTTCGGCCGGGGCTTCGGCGGACGGCTGAGCCAGTTCCGCAAACCGGTCGAAATCCGTTACGGAGGGTTGGCCGGCTGCAATCCGGTCTTCACGGATGTCTGCACGCAAACTCGACGGCAAGGCGATTCGCGACAGCGTGCTTGCGGACGTTGCGTCGGGCGTGGAGGCCGCCGTACGGCACGGTGTCCGGCCAGGGCTGGCAGCAGTCCTCGTCGGCGACGATCCCGCCTCGAGGATATACGTCCGCAACAAGGTCCGGGCCTGCGACCGGATCGGGGCCTACTCGGAAACGATCCGCCTGCCGTCCGAGACTGCAACCGACCGCCTGCTCGCGCTTGTGCAGGAGCTCAACGACCGGGACGACATCGACGGGATTCTGGTCCAGCTTCCGCTGCCGGGACACATCGACTCCCGCCGGGTGCTGGCTGCGGTCTCCCCGGACAAGGATGTGGACGGATTCCATCCAGTCAACGTCGGCAGGCTCGCCAGCGGCCAGGAGGGTCTCAAGCCCTGCACGCCTCGCGGCCTGATCGAGATCCTCAAGCGCAGCCGGATCCCGATCGCCGGGAGCCGGGCGGTCGTGGTGGGCCGGAGCAACATCGTGGGCAAGCCCGCGGCCCTGCTTCTGCTGGCCGAGCACGCCACGGTCACGATCTGCCATTCGAGGACGCCCGACCTGCCGTCCGTCTGCAGGCAGGCGGACATTCTGGTCGCGGCGGTGGGAAGGCCGGCGATGCTGACGCGCGAATACATCCGTGAGGGCGCCGTGGTTCTGGATGTCGGGATCAACCGGCTGGTGGATGCGGCCGAGGTCGACAGGCTTCTGGCTCACGCGCCCGCGCGGCTGCGGAGATTCCGCAGGACCGGAAGCGCGCTTGTGGGCGACGTGCATCCGGGCCACGTGCGCGAGATTGCGTCTGCATACACTCCCGTGCCGGGAGGCGTTGGACCACTGACGGTCGCGATGCTGATGTCCAACACGCTTCTTGCGGCCTGCCGCCGCTTGCCCGAGAACGGGCGCAGTTCGGCATGAGCCTCGGCCGGTACGGCTGGAGTCCGTTCTTCGAGGCCCAGCTGCCGGGTCCGGCCAGGAGCGTGCCGGGAAGGGTTCGGCTCGCCACGGCCAGGAGGGCCCAGCTCTACGCAGCCAAGCGCGTGGTCAACGTCAGCGTGCCCCGCAACGTTGGGCCCGCCGCCGTTGGGGACTGGCTGCTCTTCAACCCGAAGCGACGAACGGCTGTTCGCGTCCTCCAGCGGCGCAATGCGATTGCACGCAACCGCCCCGGGCATACTGCGAGACGGCAGATTCTGGCGTCGAACATTGACACGGCACTGGTCGTCGCAACGCTGGACCGGGACTTCAGCGCACGGCAGATCGAGCGCTATCTGCTCTGCGTCGAGGAGAGCGGCGCGAAGGCCGTCATCGTCCTCAACAAGGCGGACCTGTGCCCGGACCCCGGGGCAAGGACCGCGGCATGCGAGCGCGCGAATCCGGGCTATCCCGTCGTAGCGACGAGTGCGGTCGCCGGCAGCGGCCTTTCCGCCCTCACACGCCACCTGGGCGATCACGACACGGTGGCGCTCGCCGGACCGTCGGGCGTGGGAAAGTCCTCGCTCGTCAATGCGCTACTGCAATCCGACTATCTTCGCGTGGGATCCGTGCGGAGCCAGGATCGTCGGGGCAAGCACACGACGACAAGGCGGGAACTCGTCGCGCACCCGCGGGGCTGGCTGTTGATGGACCTGCCGGGTATCAGGGAGCTGTTCCCTTGGAGCCGCCCCGAGACCGTCGACACCGTCTTCACAGAAATCTCCGAACTCGGCGGAACCTGCTACTACCGGGACTGTCGGCACGGGCAGGAACCGGGCTGCTCCGTGCTGGAGGCACTCGAGGAGGGCCGCATCGATGCGGGGCGGCTCGATAGCTATCGCCAGCTGCGCCAGGAACAGGAGTCTCTGGCGAGGCTGATCGGGGAACGGCGGAAGTAGGGCCGGGAGAGGTCTCAGAGCCTGCGCGCCAAGGGCTGGAAGCCCTCCTTGGCAAGCTTGGTCTTGGCATCGGCGGCGTCCGCCGCGTTGCTGAACGGGCCTACGTACACGCGGTAGAGTCCGTCCCCGCTCTTGTCTCCGATCTTCGCTTCCAGGCCCTCGCTGCGCAGCCAGCTGACCAGTCCCCTGGCATTTGTCCGCACCTTGAAGGCGGCGATCTGAAAATGGACGCTCGCATCGGGAGGCTGCCTGTCCGAGACTGGAGCGGTCATCCGGGGGGCCGGCTTCACCGCGGGCTTCACCCGTGCGGGAGGAGCCGCAGCGGCGGGTGGAGGACTCTGCGCAACCGCCGGCGGCCTCTCCACCTTCAGCTTGATTCCGGGCACGGGCTTCTCGCGTTCCCTGACCGGTCGCGCCGGCTTCGGGTCGCCGGCTGGTTCGGAGGATTCCTCGGCCGGCGGCTCTGCGCTCGCACTCCGGGAGTCCGAAGCCGCCGCTCCCGGCTTGTCTGGCTTGAGCAGGACATCCGGTATGTCAACCGGTCCGGGCGCTGGAGCGGCCTTGGATTCCAGGAAGGCGAGCAGGCTCGCCTTTCCCTCCCCGGCCCGCGTGTGTCCGGTCTCGACGCCCCAGAGGAACGCCCCGCCGAACATGACCACGATCGCGATCAGGATGATCAGCGCCTGCTTGAGACCGAATACGACCTCGATCTCTTCCCTGGGTTTGGGCTTCTTCGACCGGGACTTGGGTGGCGGCAGGGGCTTGGCCGTGCCCTTCATGCATCCATCCTACCCCAACTGAAACAATATTCCTAGGTTGTGTTCGAGGAATTGCCTCCCTGCTGCGCATCCGCCCAGCCGGACAGCCCCCGGAAGAGATCGACTGGCAGAGGCAGAACGACGGTCGTATTCTTCTCGGCTCCGATCTCGGTCAGCGTCTGGAGATAGCGAAGCGTGATCGAGGCGGGCTGGCTGCTGAGCATCTCAGCCGCCTGCGTGAGCTTGGCGGCGGCCTGATTCTCTCCGTCGGCGTGGATGATCTTGGCGCGCCGCTCGCGCTCCGCTTCCGCCTGGCGGGCGATTGCGCGGATCATCTGCTCCGGAAGGTCGACATGCTTCACCTCGACGGCCTGGACCTTGATGCCCCAAGTGCCCGTCTGCTCGTCCAGCGTCGACTGCAGCCTGGCGTTGAGCTTCTCCCGCTCGCTCAGGAGCTCATCGAGGTCGGCTTCGCCGAGCACGGACCGGAGGCGCGTCTGCGCTAGCTGCGAGGTCGCGTGGACGTAGTGCTTCACCTCGACCACCGCCTTGGCGGGGTCCAGCACGCGGAAGAACACTACGGCGCTGACCTTCACAGTGACGTTGTCGCGCGTCACGACGTCCTGGGAAGGCACCTCCAGCGTCTCGACGCGCAGAGGAATCCGCACGATGCGGTCGATGGGACGAAAGACGAGGATGATCCCGGGGCCCTTGGGTCTCGGAAGCAGGCGGCCTAGCCGGAAGATCACGCCGCGCTCGTACTCGGTGAGGATCTTGATGCTGTTGATCAGATAGAGAGCGACGATGCCGAAGACGATGAGAGAGAAGTTCATCAGGGGCTCCTTGGGGTTCGCAACGGGCGTCCGCCGACCGCCGCCGGGGCGTAGGCGGACACTGGTTGAATTCTAGCCGATGCGGAGTCCCGCGCCGCGAAGGCGCCTATCCGGACTTCGCCGGACCGGGACTTCCGTCTCCGGACCCGTTCTCGGGCTCCACCTCGAGCGTCATCCCGCGCACCTCCGTCACGCGGACCCTCGTGCCCGGCTCCACATAGGCCGCAGAGCGGGCACTCCAGAGTTCTCCGTGCACGAAGACGGTCCCGCCGGGATCGAGCGCGGTGCGCGTCTCGCCCCACTCCCCGGCCATCGCCTCGGTGCCCGTGGCGACCTTGAAGCGGAAGGACCGGATCGCCAGCTGGAGCAGGAAGACGCTGATCGCTGCGAACGGCAACGTGATCGCAATCGCCGGAATCCAGCCGATCTGCAATTCGGGCACGTCGGTGTCCACGAGGATGACGATGCCGAGAACCATGGCAACGACCCCGCCCGTGGCGAGAATGCCATTCACGGGGGTCACCGCCTCAATGACGAAGAATGTCGCGGCAAGCACGATCAGCGCGACTCCCGCCAAGTTGATCGGCAGGAACGAAAGCGCCATCAGCCCGACGATGAGCAGGATCCCGCCCAGCACGCCCGGCACGATCAGCCCCGGATTCGTGAACTCGATGTAGACGCCCGCGAGGCCCACGATCAGCACCAGAAGGGCCAGGCTGGGATTGATGAGCGGGAGCAACACCTTCTGCCGCAGGCTCGGCGCATAGCCGTACGTCTCGGCGCCCGCCAGATCGAGGGTCTCCTCGGTCCCGTCGAACCGAACGACGGTGCGACCGTCGAGCTGGGCCAGCAGGTCATCGATGTCCGTCGCAATCACCTCGATCAGGCTCGCCTCCAAGGCGTCCTCTTCCGTGTACGACTTGCTCTCCAGGACCGCTTCAACCGCCAGTTCGCTGTTCCTGCCCCGCTTGTCCGTGACAGCCCGCAGCGAGGCCGCGGTGTCGTTCTCGATCTTCTGCTTCATCGCGCCCTCGATCTCGCCGCCCATGGCGAGCACCGGCTGCGCCGCGCCGGTGTTCGTGCCGGGCGCCATGGCGGCAACGTCGGCGGAAACCAGGATGATGAAGCCGGCCGAGGCTGCGTGCCCGCCGCTGGGCGACACGTAGGTGATCACCGGAACGGGTGACGCGAGGATGGCCTGGACGATCTCGTTGGTCGCTTCGAGCAGGCCGCCCGGCGTGTTGATCCTCAGCACGACCGCGGCGTCCCCGGACTCGGACGCCTGCTGGAGACCCGCACTGATGATCTCCCGGGTCAAGGGATGCACAACGGTATCAAGTTCCAGAACCAGCACGCGTCCCGCCTGCGCCGAGGGCGGTGCCGACAGGACCGACAGGACCGCGAACAACACCAGGCAGGGGAGGCAACGGCACAATTTCAATGCCCGGTCAGCCCACATTTCACACTCAGTGTAGTGCAGGTTTCCGTTCCGGGTCAGCCGGTCCTCATCCCTCGGGACTCGTTCGGCGGAAGCGCGCCGACCGTGCCTTCTCGACGCTCTCGCGGCGTCCGGTCTGACGGAGGGCGGGACTATGATGGAATGCTCGTATGAGGTTTCTCGGACTGGGGTTCGGCAAGTCCGAGAAGGCCTTGGCGGCGATGGTCGCGGCCACGGCTGTGCTGGCGCTGCTGGAGACCGCGCTCCCGTCCCTGCGGTCCCTCCGCCAGTTCGCTCTGGCGCTGGTGCTGATTCTTGGCGGCCTGCTGGCCATGATCCGGCTGGGCCGCCTCGGGGCGTGGCTGATCCGCAGGTTCCTGTGGCGGGTGCGTCACCGCATGGTCGCGGTGTTCTTCTTCGTCGGCGCTCTGCCGATCTCGTTCGGCACTCTGGTGGCGACATGGGGCGTCGCCCTCATGCTCGGTCCGATTACGGGATACATGGTCACGGCGCACTTCCTGCGTCATTCCGACCGCATCGAGGCGGTGGCGGAGTCCCTCATGTGGCAGCTCCGGAACCAGGCGCAGCCAGACCGTCCGGCAACCGTTGCGAGTTTCCACAGGCACGCCGAGGAGCGTTTTCCCGGTGTTCTGATCCAGGCGGAGTTCGATGGGGTGCGGGTCTCGTATCCGGAAGGCTCGCTGGCGGGCGAGATGCCTTCCAGGCTGGGCGAGGAGTGGGCCATGCTGCGCCGGAGCGACGGGCTGTTCCTGACAGCCGCCGTCAAGGACGGGCAGAATGACGACCGTGTCGTCCTAGCGGTCCCGGTCACAGAGCAGGTCGTTCAGGACCTGATGCCGGGACTTGGCATCCTCTCACTGTCTGCGGAGGGCAGGGGCCAGGATGGAGGAGGCTGGCCGGCAGAGCCGGGCCCCGTCGTTGAAGGCGGCGCCCAGATCGCGAGATCCGGCGTTCCGCCGCCACGTCACCCCTTCGACTGGGTGGTGCGCTGGCCTATCCAGGCCAGGATCCTGGACTGGAACACCAACGAAGTCGAGACCGCCACCTACGCCCTGCTGACACGGGCGTCAGCACTGTGGACGACGATCTTCAGTCCCCAGGGCCCGGAGACTTTTCGTTTCTTCGCCATCATCGGCTATCTGCTTCTGGCAACCTTCGGGGCGAGCTTGCTGGTCTCCCTGGTGATCGCCACCTCCCTAACCCGCACCATGACCCGGGCAGTGAACGACCTCTATGTCGGAACGCAGCACGTCAACAAGGGGGACTTCAGCTACAGGATTCCCGTCTCGGGATCCGACCAGGTCAGCGACCTCTCGCGCTCGTTCAACACGATGACGCGGTCCATCGAGGGATTGATCGAGGAGTCCAAGCGGCGACAGCAGCTCGAGGCGGAACTCGAAATCGCGCGGGAGGTCCAGTCGAGGCTGTTCCCCGCAACGCCGCCCGAGCTCGAGGGACTTGAGCTGCTGGGCATCTGCCGGCCCGCCCGCTCCGTCTCGGGCGACTTCTTCGACTACGTGAGCCTGGACGGCGGACGCCTTGCGATCAGCTTCGGGGACGTGTCAGGCAAGGGCATTTCGGCGGCACTCGTCATGGCCTCCCTGCACTCCATCGTCCGTGCGCAGCTGTCCCTCCTGCCGTCCGACCAGTCGCAGCCGCTGGAGGGCTCGGCTGCCAGGCTCGTGGAGAGGGCCAACCGGCAGCTTTGCGAGAACACCTCTCCGGAAAAGTTCTCCACCCTGTTCTTTGGCGCCTACGACGCCCTCACGGGCACCTTGACCTACGCGAACGCGGGCCACCTTCCCCCGCTGCTGCTCCGGAACGGGAGCGTGCAGCCGCTGGAGATCAATGGGATGATCGTGGGGGCGTTCCCCTTCGCGAAATACACGGCATCGAACCTGTCGCTGGTGCCGGGCGACATCCTCATTGCCTACACCGACGGCATCACCGAGCCCGAGAACGCGGACGGCCAGGAATTCGGCGAGGACCGGCTGAGGACTGCGCTGGCCAGGTCCGCGCAGCAGCCTCCGCGGGAGTGCATCGAGAGCGTGATGGACGAGGTGATCGGCTGGACCGGGAACTCAACGCTGCAGGACGACATGACGATGCTGGTGGTGAAGAAGCGATGAAGGCGCCGGGGCCTCTGCACCAGCCCCTGCGGCGAATCGCGGGACTGTTCGCGCTCTCAACGAGCCTGCTGGTCACCGGCACCCTGGGCTTCCACTGGATTGAAGGCCAGCCCCTGTTCGACAGCTTCTACTTCACGCTGATCACGCTGACCACCGTGGGCTACGGGGAGATCTTCGAGCTCAGCAACGCGGGCCGCCACTTCAACGCAATCCTGATCCTGGCGGGATTCGGCGTCGTCTTCATCACCTTGGGAATGATGGCCGAATCGTACCTCGAACTGGAGGCATTGGGGTACTTTGGTCAGAGAAGGATTCGACGCATGATCGACAAGATGTCCGGCCATCTGATCGTTTGCGGCATCGGTCGCGTGGGACGGGGCGTGATCGACCGGCTAAAGCACAGTGAGGTTGCGTTTATGGCGGTCGACAGTTCGCCTTCGCTCAAGGACTGGGCGCGAGAGACCGGAGTGCCGCTGCTCACAGGGGACGCAACCTTGGACGGAACCCTGGAGCAGGCAGGAGCGAGGCGAGCCAAGGGCTTGGTCGCAGCCACGAGCAGCGACGCCGTGAATGTCTACATCACCCTCTCAGCTCGCGTCATCAACCCCGACCTGCGGATCGCCGCGCGAGCCAGCGACGAAGAGGCCAGGACGAAGCTGCTCCGAGCTGGCGCCAATACCGTCATCACGCCGTACGCCTTCACGGGAGACCGGATAGCTCAGGCCATGCTCCGCCCGGAGTCGTCGAGCATTCTCGACCTCGCGGCCGCCGTCGAGCACTTGGAATGGGACCTCGACATCGAGGAGTACTGCGTCACGGACCGGAGCCGCTGCTGCGGCAAGACCCTCCAGGAATCCGGACTGACGGACGCATCGAACCTGATCGTCCTTGCAGTCATCCGGTCGGGAGGAGCCCTACAGTTCAATCCTCCCTCCGACACCCGGATTGAATCGGGTCACGTGCTGATCGTTCTGGGCCGGCTGCAAGAACTCGACCGGATGAAGCGGCTAGTGGGCGGCTGATGCTGCGCGTACTAACGGCAGCCGAGATGCGCGAGGCGGATCGGGCGACGATCCAGGACCGGCACGTGCCGAGCCTCGTCCTCATGGAGAACGCCGCCTTCGCCGTCACGCGATGCCTTGCCGAGAGGTTTGCCGATCTGGAGCGCGCAAAGGTGCTTGTGCTTTGCGGCAAGGGCAACAACGGCGGGGACGGCCTTGCCGTGGCCCGGCAGCTGCTGGTCCGGCACCCCGGACTGGACCTCCGGGTCGTTGTGCTCGCCGAACCGGAGGACCTCTCGCCGGACGCGCTCGCCAATCTGAAGATGCTCGCGGCCCAGGACCACCGGCCTCTCGTCGCCTCGACCCCCGATCGCTGGCAGGCCCTGCTCCCGGACCTGTCCGACTCGACAGTGATCGTGGACGCGGTGCTCGGAACCGGTCTGTCGGGTCCGGTCCGAGGAATACCCGCACAAGTGGTCTCGGACGTCAACGCCGGATTCCGCAATGCCACGGTCATCGCCGCAGACATGCCGTCCGGCCTGGGCAGCGACTCGGGCAGGCTGCTGGGCGGGACCATGCGGGCCGACCACACCGTGACCTTCACGGCCCCCAAGGCAAGCCAGGTGCTCCCGCCGTCGTGTGAGCGCGTCGGAACACTGGAAGTCGCCGCGATCGGCACGGCCGGTTCGGTGCTTGATGCGCTGCCCGGTCCGCGAGTCCTGCTCAGTGAGGCCTCTGACGCTGCAGAGTACGCGCGGCCCAGAGCATTGGCGGCGCACAAGGGAACCTGCGGCCACGTGATCGCCGTTGGAGGGTCGCGATCAAAGCCCGGCGCGATCCTGATGGCCGGCACCGCGGCGCTGAGGGCCGGGGCCGGCCTGGTCACCGTTGCCACCGCTGCGGGCGCGTCGCAGACCATCATCACCGCCACCCCCGAACTCATGCTGGAGCGGGGCCGGGAGCTCCCGGACGGCACCCTGGGGCCGGATTCCTTCGATGAGGGGATCTTTGACGGCAAGACGGTCGCGGCCCTCGGACCGGGCCTGGGGACGTCCAGGTCGAACGTCGCACTCGCCGGACAGGTCTACGAGAAATGCCCGCTGCCCCTAGTGGTCGATGCGGACGGTCTGGCAGCGGTCCGGCTCGGCATCCCCCGCTCCGCCCCGACGGTGCTGACGCCTCACCCGGGCGAGATGGCCCGGCTGGTCGGAACCGACACGGGGACCATTGCGCGGAACCGGCTTCAAGTCGTGAGGCAGGCGGCCTCCCGCACCGGGGCGGTCGTGGTGCTGAAGGGCCAGCGCTCCCTGATCGCCTCGCCAGACGGCGATACGGCGGTCAATCCGACCGGCACGCCGGGCATGGCCACGGCGGGTTCGGGCGACATTTTAACGGGCATCGTTGCCGGACTGATGGCTCAGTTTCCGGACCGACCGCTGTTCGAGACCGTTGCGGCGGCCGTTTATCTTCACGGGCTGGCGGGCGAGCTGGCCAGCAACGATCTGGGCGAGCAGGGGATGCTGGCGACCGACATCGGGCGCCATCTCGCGGACACCAGGAGGGCGATCGAGACGTGACCTACCGGACCACTTCAGCAGAGGAGACCACCGCGGTCGGGGAGGCGGTCGCGGCCCGCCTCAGGCCCCCGGCGGTCGTCATGCTGATCGGCGAACTAGGGGCGGGAAAGACCACGATGGCCAAGGGGATCGTGTCCGCTCTTGGCGTCGCGCCCGTCGCGGACGTGCTGAGCCCGACGTTCTCGCTGGTCCACGAGTACGATGGGGACCCGAAGGTCTACCACCTCGACCTGTACCGCCTCGACACCGTGCCCGAACTGGAGACGCTGGGACTCGAGGACATCTGGGACGAGCCCGCCATCGTCATCGTCGAGTGGGGCGAGAAGTTCGATTCCGAACTGCCGGGCGAGAGGCTCGAAGTGCATATGGAGTACGATGGCGAGGATTCGCGGATCATTCGGCTGGAGGGGAGCGACTGGCCCGCCGCCCAAGCCGGGAGCCCGGTCCGCACCCGGAATCAGTGATGATCGCAGCGCTCCGCGGGAAGGTGGCCGAAAAGCAGGCCGGCGCCATCGTCCTGGACGTGGGAGGGGTCGGCTACGAGGTCCTGATCCCGATCGAGACCTACAGCCGCATCGGCGAGCCGGGCGAGGAGGTCTCCCTGCACATCCACACCCACGTCCGGGAGAACGTCCTGGCGCTGTTCGGCTTCCATGCCCGCCAGGACAAGGAGCTCTTCGAGAAATTCCTGGGCGTCAGCGGCGTGGGTCCGCGCCTGGGACTGGCCTTGCTGTCAGGCCTGTCGACGCCGGAACTGCTGCGGGCGATCCGGACCGGAGACACGAAGAAGCTCGTCCGCATTCCCGGCGTGGGCAAGCGGACCGGGCAGCGGATCATCCTAGAATTGAAGGACAAGCTCGAGGCCTTCGACAGCGACGACGACGGCGCCGGGGACGGCGCGACGGCGGTGGAGGAAGACGTGATCTCCGTTCTGGTCAACCTGGGCTGCAGTCCGGCCGCTGCCGCGCGCGGTGTCGCGGCCGCGAGGCGCAAAGGGGCTCCCGCAGAGTTCGAGACGCTGTTCCGCACCGCCATGGCATCCATCAAGCGCTAGCAGCCCATGGCCCGCAAGCAGGTTGTCAGCCCATACGGCTCCGACGAGGACCGGGTTTCCGACCTCGCTCTCCGGCCGAAACGGCTGGACGAGTTTGTCGGCCAGAATCCGCTCAAGGAGATTCTCTCGATCGCGATCGAGGCCGCCACAAGACGCGGCGACGCGCTCGACCACGTGCTGCTGTACGGCCCGCCGGGCCTGGGCAAGACGACGCTCGCGATGATCATCGCCAACGAGCTGGGAGTGCATTCGGACTTCACCTCCGGACCGGTGCTGCAGAAGAAGCTGGACCTGACGGGGGTGCTCACCACGATGCAGAAGCGCCAGGTCTTCTTTGTCGACGAGATCCACCGGCTGCTCGCCGACGTCGAGGAAATGCTGTATTCAGCGCTGGAGGACTACCGTGTCGACCTGGTGGTGGGAACCGGACCCGGCGCCCGCATGCACTCGATTCCGGTGGCGCCGTTCACGGCGATCGGGGCGACGACCCGCCAAGGCCTGATCAGCGCACCCCTGCGGGCGCGATTCGGCATCACTCTCCGCATCAACCCCTACGACACGGTCGACCTGACGCGGATCGTCTTCCGGTCGGCGGGCCTGCTAGGCGTGGAAATCACCGACGACGCGGCCGAGGAGATCGCTCGCAGGTCGCGCGGCACGCCCCGGATCGCGAACCGGCTGCTGCGGCGCGTGAGGGACTACTCGGAGGTGCGGGCGGACGGCCACGTGACCCACGAGGTCGCCGTGACCGCGCTCGACATGCTCGAAGTGGATCCGCTGGGCCTTGACGAGATCGACCGCAAGATCATGGAGACGATTCTGGGCAAGTACTCCGGCGGCCCGGTCGGGCTGAACACCATCTCCGCGTCCGTGGGCGAAGACGCGCACACCATCGAGGAGGTCTACGAGCCATACCTCATGCAGCTCGGGTTTCTTGACCGGACGCACCGGGGCCGGGTCGGAACGCTCGTGGCGTACGAGCACTTCGACATGACCCCGCCGGCGGGCATCCAGCCCACCCTGGGATTCCTGGGGGCGGACACATGAGGAAGGCGCCGCACTACATCGCGGTCGAAGGGCCGCTGCGGGTCGGCAAGAAGAGACTTGCCACGGCCCTGGCGGATCACCTTCGGGGCCGCGACATTCTCGATGACCGGGAGAATCCACACCTGGAGGGCTTCTACCTGGGCCGGGCCGGGGCCGCGTTTCGAGCTCAGATGCACTCCCTGATCGGGCGCTACCGCAAGCTCTCCGAAGCCGGAATCGAGCAGTCGCACTTTCCTGTCGTGACGGACTTCCTGTTCGAGAAAGACAAGCTGTTCGCATACCTCAACCTGGACGACGACGAAATCGCGATCTACGACGCCTACTACAGGCTGTTCAAGGGCCTGCTTCCGGATCCCGACCTCACGGTCTACCTCAAGGCGACACCCGAACGGCTGCGCGCCCAGCTGTCGGAACTGCGGGACGACCCGGATGCGAGAGTCTCGGATGCCTACCTAGAAGGGACGGTCCAGGCCTATGACCACTTCTTCAGCAGGTACCAGGCGGCAGACGTCCTCGTGGTGGACACGGACCAGACCGACATCCTCAGCAATCCCGAGGACCTCGATAGCCTGCTCGAGGAACTGACCAAACCCGTCACGGGAACGCAGTTCTTTCTGCCGCTGGGGTCATAGGCGGCAACGCCCAGACCTGTCCGCAGCCACTTCAGAACCCCGAGGACCCAACCGCCATGCTCTTTGACTGGACCACACTGCTCGCCGCATTCGGCGGAGGCCTGTTCGCTGCGGCGATCGGAACGCTGCCGTCCTTCGTGTTCACCGGCGTGCTCGTTCTCGTGGGCGCAGCCGTTGCGGCTTCCGGAGGCGGCACGGAGATGCTGACACACGTGGCGTTCGGTCCGGTCTTCGGTCCGCACATCGCATTCGGCGGCGGCGCGGCGGCGACCGCCTACGCCCATCGTCGGGGCCTGATTCCGAGCGGAAGGGACATTGCTCTGCCCCTCATGGGCGTCGGGCGCCCCGAGGTACTGATCATCGGAGGCTGCTTCGGCATGCTGGGCTATCTGCTGAACGCCGGCTGGCAGTTCGCCGGGCTGGGCCCCCGGACCGACACGATCGCCATGACCGTGGTGGTCTCCGCCATGGTCGCGCGGCTTGTCTTCGGCCGAACCCCACTGGCGAGCAGGCGGTTTCGGCCAAATGAGAAGTCGAACTGGGTGCGGCATCAGGAACGGCCGACCCAGTTCGTGACGATCGGCCTGGGAGTCGGCCTGCTGTCGGCCTTTGTCGCGCTCACGTTCGGAGCAGACCGCGGAGGCGACGTCCTAGGGTTCGGAATCGCGGCGGCGTCCCTGGTCTTCGCACAGTTCGGGCTCAAGGTGCCGGTGACACATCACATGGCGCTGCCGGCGGCCGTGGCGGCGCTGGCCACGGGGGACTTGGTTGTCGGAACGACGTTCGGGATCGTGGGAGCCTGCGCGGGGGAGGGGTTCTCACGCGTATTCCACCAGCATGGCGACACGCACATTGACCCGCCGGCGGCTGGAATTGCGATCACGGTGGCGCTGATCCGGATCATCTGGCCGGTCGCACCGATGTAGAGCTGGATCCTCGGGAGAACACGGCGGCCGCTTGGGCCCACTGGGTTCAAGGCGATTCATCGAGACGGCAAGCTGACCGCAGGCGCCTTCCGGAAGTCAGCCGAACATGAAAGGGTATCGCTGTGGTTCTTCCGTAGTGTGGAGTGCGCCCCAAAGTCGACCTGGACCTCCGGCCGCACGATGCCGTTTGCCTCAATCAGCGGTTCCTAGCCGACGTAGAGCCGCTCAGCCTCCAGTCAGTTGCGTTACGCGGCCAATCGCGCTCGAGCTCGCGCCAGATCGTACCGTGCCTGACGCCACAGCCATGATTCGGCGCTCCCCCAGCCGGCAGACTCCAGCCGCACTGCCATATCCGGGGTAATTGCGCAGTGGCCGTGAATGACGCGACTGAGCGTCTTGCGATCCACTCCCAGTCGCTTCGCCGCCGCGGTCACGCTGGCCGCGCCACCACGGCGAGCTGCGTCCGCTCCGATGCAGCCATCCACGATGGCCTGACCCGGATGCTCCGGGTTCCGACGCAGCCACGCATCCTCCCTCGCAGCAATCTCAGCCATTGTCCCTCCTAGTGGTGGTAGTTCTCATAGCGGACGGCCCACACGTCGCCCTCCGCGTCGACGCGAAACGTCACTCTCCAGCCGCGCGATACCCTCACGCTCCATTCGCCCGCTCGCTTGCCCTGCAGCCGATGCAGCCAATAGGTTGGCAGAGACAGCGCGCGCAGAGGCTCCGGCCCGTCCAGCGCAGCAAGGATATCCCCCAGGCGCCGAACATGCGCCGGATTGACGCCCCGCGAGTCGCCGCGATGGAACAGCCGCTCAGCCGCGCCGCGCCTGAAGCTCCGTATCGCCAAGCCTAGTGTGTACCAAGACAAGGTACGTTCGTCAAGTGATCCCGGTGGCACCGCCCAAAGTGGCGGACCTCCTAGAAGGGAGCTGCGCCGGCTGCGAGCAGGTCACGCTGGTGCTGGATTCGCGCTCATGATCGCTCTGATCCGGATCGTTTGGCCGGTTGCACCGATACGGAACGGGATCCCCGAGGGAGCATGGCGGCCCAGACGCGGCAGCCGCTCGAATCCGCACGGCATCCTCAAGAGCCTTCTGAAACAGGCCCAAGCACCGAGGCTGCGTTGTATCATTGGATTGTTCCAATGGGCTCGCGCTTCAAGTTCAGCGTTATCTGCAGTTCCTTCCTGATCACGATCCTCCTCGTCGTCGGGGCCGTTCTAGGCAAGAGCGAGGAGCAGGAGGGGGCCTACCGGCCCCTCGCGGTGTACACGGAGATCCTCGCGAGAATCAAGAGCGACTACGTCGAGGAGCCCGACATCCCGAAGGTCACCCAGGGGGCGATCCAGGGCTTGGTGGAATACCTAGACCCGGTCTCAAGCTACCTCGTTCCCGAGCAGTACGCCGAATACCAGGCCGCACGGGAATCGATCGACGGCGGCAGCGGACTGTCCACGGGCATGATCGTCCGCAAGCAGGGGGCCTACACGAGCGTGATGGCGGTCTTGCCGAACTCCCCTGCGGCACAGGCCGGAATCCGGGCCGACGATCTCCTCGACGCGATCGACAACATCAGCACGCGGGTCATGCCGCCTGCGTATCTGCTGTCGCGTTTGAGCGGCGAGCCCGGCAGCAGCGTCACGGTGATGGTGCGGTCTTCGTCGGACTATGACTCGCCGGTCGAGCACACCCTGGTGCGAGTGGAGCCGGTGCTGCCAGATGTTCAGCGCCGTTTGCGGGATGACGGCATAGGCTACGTGGACGCCGACGTGCTCGGCGCCGAACAAGTGGACCAGATCGCCGACGCCTTCAAGGATCTGGAAGCCCAAGGGGCCGACCGACTGATCCTCGACTTGCGTGGGAACGCGCTGGGAACGCCCGAGGATGGGATCGCACTGGCGAACCTGCTGATGGACCAGGGGCTGATCACCACCCTTGAGGGCCAGGGCTACTCCCAAGAGGCGATCCATGCCAGTCCCGGCTCCAAAGTGACGTCCCTGCCGATCGCGGTCATCGTCAGCCGCCCGACGGCGGGAGGGGCCGAGATTGCGGCCGCAGCGATCCAGCAGAGCGGGCGCGGAGAGGTCGTGGGCGAGTCCACGGCGGGTCTCGCCGCCTTGCAGGAGGAGATCCGGCTCGACGACGGCGCGGCACTGATCCTGTCAGTCGCGACCTACCGCGGGCCGAATGGAGAGCCGGTGCACAAGGACGGCCTGGAACCCGACCGGCCAGTCTCGCCGCGCGACCTGCGGCGCTATCGCGATGTCCAGCGTCGGGAATTCGATTCGCCGGAAGCCCGGCGGGAGGCGGTGGAAGAGGCGGGAGATCCGTTTCTCCAGAAAGCGCTCGAGGCGCTGGGCGGCACTGCCTGACCCCCTGACTTGGCTCACTGCACCAGATCGACCCGGTTCGGCAGCACTTCCTTGGGATTCTCGATCCGAATCTCGCCGAACGCCGACTCATACTGTGCAATGTTCTGGGCAAGAACGAGATGCAGGGCCTTGGCCTGCTGCGGACTCATGTAGACGCCGTGAAACGAGGAGAACGTCACGTCGTTCGGGGACTGGACCTTGAGCCGGCCGAACTGAAGGAAGAAATCCCAGACGCTGACGTTGACCTGGACACTGTTCGCATAGTCCTCGCGATACTCTTCCAGACGCTCAACGCGCACTTTGTCGGGCTGCGGGCGGACCTGCTCTGCGCCAGCCAGGGGCTTGTTGTCCATGTCCGTATTATGCAACGGCCGCCGTCTGCCCCTGTTCCCCTGTCAGGTTGAGGGACTCTCGTGTTTCAACGCCGACAGCAGCGCGCGGTTCTGCTGCTTGCCACGGTCGACACGATCCTCGCCGTGATCGCGTTCGCGGGCGCATTCTGGACACGTGCGGCCCTCCCAATGCGGGAACTGCACCTCGATCCCGCCGCCCGGATCCTGGTGCTGGTCGCGTCGGCAGTTGCGGTCGTGGCAGCCGGGCGGGTGGCCGGCGTCTACTCCAGCCTGTACGCAGGCGACCGGCCGCAGGTGCTCGGCGGAACGCTGAAGCAGGCGCTGCTCGCGGCCCCCGCCCTGCTCGCATTCCTGTACCTTCTGAATCTCGAAGTGCCGGTCAGCAGGCTGCTCCTAGCGCTCTTCTTCGCCTATCTAGCGATCCTGCAGGTCGCCCAGCGCCTCCTTGCGGAGGGATTCCTCCCCGAGGTTCGCCGAGCGCTCGGGGCTGTCACCTCGGTTGTGGTCGTCGGCGAAGGCGACAGGGCGCTCGCACTGGCCCGGGCAGTCGACGATTCCGACCGGCACGGCCTCGAGTTGCTGGCCGTCGTGGGCTGCGGGGACGAAATCGGACCTGTCGCGGGCCTCTCGCGCGACTACCGCGTGCGGACGGTCGGAGAGATGCCCGCGATGCTCGAGTCGGAGGCGATCGACGAGGTGCTCTTCGCCGTCTCAAGTTCGCGGCTGCGGTCCCTGGAGGGCGTGTTCGTACTCTGCGACGAGCACGGAATCAAGACGCGTGTGGCCGCGGACTTCTTTCCCCACGTCCACAGCCGGATGCATTTCGACCGGCTGGGCGGGCGTCCGATGCTGACCTTCTCGATCGCCCCTGCCGACCATCTCCAGCTGCTGGTCAAGCGCTGTCTCGACGTGCTCGGCGCCGGAGCGTGCCTTCTGCTGCTGAGCGTGCCGATGGCCCTGGTCGCCGTTTTGGTCAAGGCAACGTCGCCCGGGCCGGCGATTTTCCGGCAGCCGCGCTGCGGGCTGAACGGCAGGCTCTTCACCTGCTACAAGTTCCGCTCGATGGTCGAAGGGGCCGATTCGCTGCGTGAGGAGATCCGGCATCTCAACGAGAAGGACGGACCCGCATTCAAGGTACGAAACGACCCGCGCCTCACGCCGATCGGACGGTTTCTGCGACGCTTCTCCATTGACGAATGGCCGCAGTTCTGGAACATCCTGCGGGGCGAGATGTCCTTCGTCGGGCCGCGCCCGGCCATCCCCTCCGAGGTTGGGCAGTACGAGACCTGGCAGCGACGGAGGCTGAGAATGCGGCCCGGCCTGACGTGCCTGTGGGCGATCCGCGGGCGGGACCAGGTCGACTTCGACAGCTGGATGCAGATGGACCTGGAGTACATCGACAACTGGTCCCTGCTGCTCGACCTGAGAATCCTCGTGCTGACGGTGCCGGTCGTCGTGGCCGGAAGCGGCGCAAACTGATCCCGTCGATCGCCGGCCCCGGCCCGGTGGGATCGGGCCCGTTCCGCCCTTGGTATTCTCGTAGGCCCCATGCGTATTGCCATGTACCTCCGATCGCTCGCGTTCATCGTCATAGCCGCGCTCGCCACGCCCATGGCCTGGAGCCAGTCCTCCACCCAGACCACCCTCCGCAACCCGCCCGATGGGGCAACTCACGCCCTGCTGGTGACGTTCGGAGTCGGTGACAGGAGCGAAACCGGGTGGAACGGGAGCCTCGAGGTCCGGGACGGCGCGCTGGTCGAGCTGATCGGCTACGAAATGGGGCTGGGCGACGTGATCCACCCGCCGAGGCGGTGGGAAATGTCGACGCGTCCGGCTTTTGCGTTCAACCGGAGGAACCACGACGAGGACATCCTCGTGGACCTGCCTGCCGACGCCTCCTACCTCACGCCGAGATTCTATGTGTACCTCAAGGGCTCAGACACCACCGAGATCGCGTTCAGGACGGAGCAGGGAGACTTCGCCGTTCGGATTGCAGACGTTCCACAGGTCGGCGGCGCAGCGTTCCTGGACGGCCGGGCGAGCGTCGCGCGTGCGCCGATAGCCATGCTGATTGGACGAGGGGGCTCGGGGCGGCCCGACGAACGGCTCACGGACAACGATTTCGCCTCGCTGGCGATCGCTTCCGACGACACGATCTGGGTCGCCTACAGCGGATTCGGCGGAGACTCCGACCGCGTCTACGCGGACCGCGTCCTGCCCGGACAGTCGACAGGGCGGAGAAGGCGGCCACACGCGGTCAGCCGCGATGGCGGCGATGTCTACCGCACCGCGGTCGCCGAAGACGGCGAAGGCAAGATCTGGGTCGTCTGGTCAGAGCAGGTCGAAGGGAACTGGGACCTGCGGGCCCGCGCGTTCGACGGGGAGGGATGGGGCCGGATCGTGAGGCTAACGTCAGCGTCGCAGCCCGACGTCCATCACAAGGTCGCCCAAGACCCCTCGGGCAGGATCCACCTCGTCTGGCAGGGAGCCCGCGGAAACCGGTTCGGGATCTTCCACATGAGCTACGACCCAGCTGCGGGCTGGAGCGAGCCGGAGCGGGTGAGCGCCGCGAATGCGGGCAACGCCTGGGAGCCCTCGGTCGCCACCGACAGCAACGGGACGGTCTACGTGGCATGGGACCAGTACGCCGAGGCTACGGGATACGACGTGTACATGTCGAGGAAGGCCGGCGCGTCCTGGGACGCCCCCCGAGCCATCGCCCGGACGGGCCGGTTCGAGGCCTACGCCACGCTGGCGGCCGACAGGCAGGACCGGGTCTGGATCGCATGGCACGAGTCGGGCATCAATTGGGGAAAAGACTGGGGCTATCCGTTTGACATCCAGGCGAACGCGACCGGACTCTACAATTCACGCAACATCCGCATGGCGGTCTACGACCGCGGCCAGCTGCGGATGCCGGCCAAGAGCCTCGACTCCTCCCTGCCCGACCCGGGGCCGGGCAACAACTTCTACGAATACCCGCAGCTGGCGGTAGACGGGGCCAACCGGGTCTGGGCGCTGTTCCGCCACCGTCGTCCCATGCAGCACAACGTGTACTGGCGCACCCCCTCGCATCACGCGCTGTGGGAGATCCAGGCCAGCTACTACGATGGCGAGAAGTGGTCGTCTCCGGTGCTCCTGCCGTACTCGACGGGCCGGAACGACATGCGCGTGGAGGCCGGGAGCGATGCGGCCGGAAAGCTGGTGGCCGCCTATCCCACTGACAGGCGCAGCTTCCGGGATTTCGTCAACATCATGCTTGACGTCTTCGTTTCCCGTCTGCCCTCCCCCGAGGGCTCGGCAGTCTCCCACAATCTGGTCCCGTTCAGTCTGCCGCCCGTCGAGGCGGCCCGGCAGCCTCCGAACCGGCCCCGGCGCGAGATGGCCGCCAGCGAGCCGGTTCATCCGAACGACGCCGAGGACGTGGCGCGGATCCGGGACTATGTCTACGACCTTGGAGACAGGCGCTACAAGATCTACCGCGGCGACATGCACCGCCACACCGAGATCTCGTGGGACGGCTACAACGACGGGTCCACAGAGGACACCTACCGATACGCGATCGACTCTGCAGCGCTCGACTTCCTAGCGATCACAGAACACAATTTCGGCGTTGCAGACGAGTACGACTGGTTTCGCAGCCAGAAATACGCGGACATTTTCCGAGTCGGGCAGGCCTTCGTTCCGCTCTTCGCGTACGAACGATCCATCAGGTATCCGAACGGCCATCGCAACGTCGTGTTCCCGTACCGCGGCGCACCGATCCTGGACTACCAGCACTACGAATGGTCGACCGGCGCGAGCTACGCCCGCCAGGGTCCAGAGCGATTCTTCGCCTATCTGCGCAAGTACAAGGGAATCGCGATGGCCCACACCTCGGGAACCGACATGGGGACGGACTGGGCGGACTACGACCCCGAGGTGGAGCCGATCGTCGAGATCTACCAGAGCGACCGCAACAGCTACGAGTGCGAAGGCTGTTGGCGGTCCGCTCCCGGGGACGAGCCGAGGAAGCAGTTCGGTGGGTACCGTCCCGACGGGATGGTGTCTGTGGCGTGGGAGAAGGGCTATCGGCTCGGCGTCCAGGCGAGTTCGGACCACCTTGCCACGCACACCTCGTACTCCATGCTGCTGGCCGAGGAAAACTCGCGACACGGGCTGGTCGGCGCGATCCGGGCCCGCCGCACGTACGGCGCAACCGACAACATCATCGTCGACTTCCGCCTGGAGGCAGCCGGTCGGCAGCACATGATGGGCGAGGAAGTGGCAATCGCCGGAACCCCGACCTTCCGCATCCATATCGAGGGCACGGACAACGTCGGCGAAGTGGAAATCGTCAAGAACAACACCCGCGTCTACCGGCAGACACCCGGCACCAAGATCGTCGACTTCGAGTATCAAGACGGCGAGGCGCCAGGAGAGGAAGCAGACTTCTACTACGTGCGGGTCCGGCAGTCCGACCGCGACAGACAGGTCGCGTGGGGCTCGCCCATCTGGGTCACTGCGAAGTGAACCCTGCTGGGCCGAGAATTGCCAGCCGGCTTCGTGCGTGCCACCGGGCATTCGGTGCACCCGCAGGCCCATACCCACGAACGAGGGAAATGCTTGACGCCTAACTCGGAACCTGATGGCTGACGTCTTCGACACTGCAAAACGAAGCGAGATCATGTCGCGCATCCGCGGGCGCGACACCAAGCCCGAACTGCTCGTGCGACGGATCGCCCACGGACTCGGATTCCGTTTCAGGCTGCACCGGAGGGACCTTCCCGGCTGTCCGGACATCGTATTTCCCAAGTATCGAGCCGTGATCCAGGTGCACGGGTGCTTCTGGCATCGACATCCCAACTGTCGCTTCGCCTCCAGCCCCAAGACGCGAACCGAGTACTGGACGAAGAAGTTCGAAGGGAACGTTCTCAGGGACAGGCGAAACGAACTGGCGCTCACCGATCTGGGCTGGAGGACGATGGTGATCTGGGAATGCGAAACGAAAGACACCAAGGCCGTGGCAGCACGCATTGAGTCGTTCCTGAGGGAGAAGGAGTCGGATTCGGACGAATCGACGGCGTAAGCCGCACAGACTTCACCCGTCCGCTGCGGGCGGTTCTCGCCGGCACTTCCGCCGCCTTGAGAGATTGCGTGCCAGAAGGCATCTCGGTCGGGACGCGAGTTGCCATATTGGGAACTCCGACATCCGGTGGCGTGGGGAAGCCTCGTTGCGTTCACCAAACCGGGAGCTGCGTTGAGCCGCTCATTGGGAATGTTGGGTGCGACGCTGGGCCAAGCGTCAATGCCATTGACAAGACAGTCTCGGGGGCGTACCTGCAGGTCGTGCCTGACGCGACCCGACAATCGCCGGTCGCACTAATCCGGCAGGTTCCGGCTCGGCATTCTCTCGGCGGATCCAGTGCTCCGCATCGTTCCCAAGCTCTCAATCCTAGGGTCGAAGGCAGCTCATGTCAGAGACGGCTCGTCAATGTTCTTCGCCGAAGCTTGCCGCTACACCGCGAAGCCGTGTTGTTTGCGGTGATGTGGTCCGTCAAAGTCCTGAGTGGACTTGAAACGTTCATACCTGCCGTCGCCGGCAACGTCAGCCACCTTGCTGAGCAGGACGGCCTTGGAAGCGTCGGACATCGGCTTGAAGTCACGAGCGGTCGCGACCACCCCGTGCAGGTCCTCCATGGACATGATGCCGACCACGAGCGTGGAAACCGGCAGGCTCAGGGCGAAGCGATGGCACTCTACGGCGGTGACAGACGTGTTTGTCGGGATCTCTCCCCGCGGTCCGCCGCCGCCAAGGCTCTTCATGCCGACAACGCCCACATCGCGGGCCAGGCAGACGGGGATGGCCTCCCTCTGGAAGCTGCGGTAGTGCGCATCCAGAACGTTGACCGGCATCTGGGCGGTTGCCCAGTCGTACGGCTTGTTGAGCATCTTGATGTGGATGCTGGGATCCTTGTGTCCCGTGAAGCCGATATGGCGGACCTTGCCCGCCTTCTGGGCCTCGAGAGCCGCCTTGAGGCCGCCCTTCTCGAAGACCCAGTCGGGGTCCGAGTCATAGACCATCTCGTGGAACTGCCAGAGATCGATCCGGTCGGTCTTCATGCGCCGGAGGCTGTCTTCAAGGTTGCTCATGGAGCCCTTGTAGTCGCGCTCGCAGTTCTTGGTCATGAGGAAGACCTTGTCCCGCTTGCCGCCCTCGGCGAGCGCACGGCCCATGATCTCCTCGGATCCTCCGTCGTGATAGTCCCATGCATTGTCGAAGAAGGTCATGCCCTCATCGATCGCGGCGTGCATGATCTTGATCGCCTCTTTCTGATCGGGCACGGCGCCGATGTGCCAGCCGCCGAGACAGAGGATCGAGACCTGCTCGTTGGTCCGTCCGAGCCGGCGGGTGGGCAGTCCGTTCGGGGAGTCCTGCTGGGCGAGCGCCTGCTGAGCCATGGCGACTGCGGCGGCACTTCCGAACATGCCTTGGAAAAACGAGCGGCGGGTTGCGTCAAGCGGCATTTTGGTCCCTCCTCTGAGGTGCATATGGCAGCCCCATGTTACAGGATCGCTGCCCTCCTGCCGGGCGCACGGCTTCGGCACCCTCCCTGTTTCCGCATCGGCGGTCGAACACTGACGCCGAAGGCGGGGGGACGGGCTATCAGTCAGCGCAAGGTGCCGTGGCGTTGCGCCTCTTCGCCTGGCGGTGCTCTAATCCACTTGATGAGACTGTTCCGTCCACGCTCCATTCATCCGTCAGGAACGAGGCAGATCCAGTGAAGGTGTCCCGCGCGATTGCGAAGATGCTCAAACAGGAAGGGGTGGACCGCCTCTTCGCCTATCCGGTCAATCCGGTCATCGAGGGCTGCGCCGAAGAGGACATCCGCACCGTCATCGTCCGTCAGGAGCGCACCGGTCTTCACATGGCCGACGCCGTCGGGAGGCTCAGTTCCGGGCGCAAGGTCGGCGTCTTCGCGATGCAACACGGCCCGGGAACGGAAAACGCCTTCGGCGGCGTCGCCCAGGCGTATGGCGAGTCAGTCCCGATGGTCATTCTGCCCGCCGGCTATTCCCGCGGCCAGACGAATGTCCGGCCCAACTTCAGTTCGCTGGTGAACTTTCAGAGCGTGACCAAGTCGGTCGAACAGGTCACGCTCGCCGCGGAAGTGCCGAACGCTCTCCGCAGGGCCTTCACGCAGGCGAAGAACGGGCGTCCCGGACCCTGCATGGTTGAGATCCCGTGGGACCTGTTCGGCGAGGACTACCCAGGAGGGCCGGACTACCGTCCGTCGATCCGGACGAGAAGCGCCCCGGACCCCGATGCCGTCAGGGAGGCGGCAAGAATCCTGGTGGACGCGAAGCTGCCGGTAATCTACTCCGGCCAAGGCGTCCACTATGCAATGGCATGGAAGGAGCTGCGCGAACTGGTTGACCTTCTCGAGGCGCCGATCACGACCAGCATCGAGGGCAAGAGCTCGATTCCGGAAACCCATCCCCTGTCACTGCAATCCGGCGGTCGGTCCTATTCGCAGCAGATGGACGAGTTCCTGCTTCGCGCCGACGTCGTGTTCGGCATCGGCACGAGCTTCACGCGGACCGCGTTCGGCATTCCCTGGGCAAGGTATACGGACGACACGACCATCATCCAGTCCACGATCGACACAGCGGACCTGCACAAGGATGTGCCGATCGACCTTGGTCTGGTCGGCGACGCACAGCTGACACTCGCCGCCATTGTCGAAGAGGTTCGCCGCATGATCGGGAAGCCTCGTGGCCGTGCTGCCGGGCTTGCGTCCGAGATCGCCGCGGTCAACGGGCGATGGCGCGCTGTCTGGGACAGGAAGCTCGACTCCTCGGCGGTTCCCATCAACCCGTACCGAGTCGTCCGGGACCTGCTCCGGACCGTCGATCCGGTGAACACAATCATCACGCACGACGCCGGAAGCCCGAGAGACCAGCTCACACCATTCTGGGAATCGGAGGTGCCCCTGAGCTATGTCGGATGGGGAAAGACCACGCAGCTGGGATACGGGCTCGGCCTCGCCATGGGGGCGAAGCTGGAGCATCCGGACAAGCTCTGCATCAACTGGTGGGGGGACGCGGCGATCGGCTTCACGGGGATGGACTTTGAAACGGCGGTCCGCGAGCGAATTCCGATTCTGTCGGTGCTGTCCAACAACTTCTCGATGGCAATCGAGATCCCCATCATGAGGACGGCGACCGAGAAGTACGGCAGTACCGACATCTCGGGCAACTATGCCGAGTTCGCGAGAGCGCTCGGCGGGTACGGCGAACGGATTACCGATCCATCGGAAATCGTGCCCGCGATCCGGCGCGGAATCGCCAAGACGAAGGAAGGCGTCCCAACCTTGCTGGAGTTCATCACCTCCAAGGAGCAGGAGATCTCCCGATTCGGCTAGAAGCCATCCCGGCAGACAGGATTCGCCGCCGCACGCGGCCGGCAGACGAACGCTCAAGGCTCCCGGCAAGACCCGGCCCCGAGGACCGGACGGGTTCGGACACTACGGAGCAGCGTTGCCCTGCCGGGCCACCTGCAGCTGGCCAAGCTCTTCGGCCAGCGCCTCCTTCCGCTGAAAGTCCTCGATCGTCTCTTCTGGATTCCAGTACCACGGATGGTCGACGTGCTCCCGCTCCATGACCGTCTCGATCGTCGCAACGACCTGTGGGTAGATGCCGGAGAGGTCGCGTTCGCAGCCCAGATCCTCCTCAATTAGGAACAACTCTAGGGGCTCTCCAGGAGACGGTCGGTACGCCTTCCAAGGTCCCATGCGAACCGCCTGCTCCCCGGCGTTCTCCCAGTACAGCGGCCTGTCCGATGGGAAGCTCCCCGCGTCGCCGGCCCAGATCGGGACCAGGCTCGAACCGTCGGTCTCCGGCACCGCGAAGGTGCCCCCAAGTTCCGCGAATGTCGGGAGCAGATCGACGAGCCAGACGGGCACGCTGGATGCGCCGGAGGGAATTTCAGCAGGCCAGTTCACGAAGAACGGGATGCGGATGCCTCCTTCCAGCAGCGAGAACTTCCCGCCCCGAAACGGTCCCTTGTTTCGAAAGAACGGATCGTCCGGCCAATTGGCGTTCTGGTTTCCCCGCGCGAAGTAACCGCACATCGAGTATCCGTTGTCCGAGGCGAATACGAGAAGCGTGCGGTCGCGGATTCCAAGGTCGCCGAGGAGGTCAACCAGTTCGCCTGCAAGCGTGTCGATCCTCAGCACCATTGAGGCCCATTCCTTGTGGGCTGTCGTCGGGAAGTCGGTGCGGTTGAGGAGCGGGCCCAGGCTGTCGGTCACGACTGGCCCGTGGGGAAGCTGGGTTGCGAAATAAAGGAAGAACGGCCGGTCCCGGTTGCGGCGCACAAAGTTGATGGCTGCATCCTCAAGCACGTCCTCCGAATAGACCGCCTTCGAGGGCTCTGCGATGCCGGGCGGAATCAGTCGGCCCGCGCTGTCATAGTGGCGGGCGGAGTCCCTTGAGGCGGGGGGCGTCCGGTTGTCCTCGTACATTTCGAGCATGTCGAAGCCATTGTTCCCCGGATAGTCGACCTTGCGTCCGTTGCGATAGAGATAGAAGGGGAAGAACGTATGGGCGCGGCGCTGGTCATAGAACCCGAATGCCTCGTCGAATCCCTGCCTTTCCGGCGTACCCGGAGTCCCGGGCAGTCCGATACCCCACTTCCCGAAGAATCCGGTCGCGTAGCCGGATTGCTTCAGGACCTCGGCAATCGTGATGTCTGAGTCCAGGAGATGGTCCTGTCCCCGCGCGCTGCGATTGTCGCGAATCGACGCATGCCCCGTGTGCAGGCCTGTCATGAGCGTGCCTCGGGAGGGTGCGCACTCCGGTGCCCCTGCGTATGCCTGTGTGAAGCGCAGGCCTTCGAGCGCGAGTCGGTCCAGGTTGGGAGTCGAGAATCGGACCTGGCCCCAAGAACTCAAGTCGCGATAGCTCAGGTCGTCGGCGAGGATGAGAACGATGTTCGGCCTAGGTGACTGTAGTGGCTGCTGGGCCGTCAGGAATCCGGCTGCGAATAAAGTCGCGACAAGCAGCAGCGGGCCGACGCGGCCGAACAATGTCAGCCAGTTGTTCAGTACCCGTTTCTCCCCGATCACTGTGTGAACTTTCGACTCAACCTATCGCGACAGACCTGCTCTCTCACTCTGCGCTGACTCTCTTCGAGCATAGGCTGGGTACCGAGGCCCCGACATACCGACAGTTCCCTCATCGCGGCGTGGGACTCTGCCCTCAGCGATTGAAGATTCTCACCCGGTAGTACGGCTTGCCCTTCTCGGCGGGATCCATCACAAAGGTCTGATGCGTCAGCATCGGGTCGTAGTCACGCCACAGCCAAGTCATCGCCTCGGGCAGTTCTGCGTCGCCGTACCTGGTGCTGTGCTGGGCGTTGCCGAAGCTGAAGAAGTAGTCGTACTCCTTCATTTTCAGGGAATTCGCCAGCTGGATGTTCTGCAGCGGCCAGCTGCCGTGGTCGTTCTCGAGGTCGTAGCTCCCGTCCTCCAGCCAGATCCTGATGTTCTTCCTGTCGCGCTTGCGGATCAGGAACGGCCAGATATTGCCGCCGTCGAGCGGCTCGCACGGGTCCCGGTCGCCAAAGCGGCCCAACGGATACTCCCCGAACGGGTTCTTCTGGCCCCAGCGCCATTGAATGCTGGCGTAGCTGCCGATCCGGGACAGGACGCGGCCGAACGCGTGAGGCCGGAACCACGCAGAGTTGAGCGAGCAGATGCCGCCGGAGGACTGCCCGCCGATCGCCCGGCTGTAGCCGTCGCTCCGCAGACGGTAGGTCTTGTTCACTTCGGGAAAGATCTCGTCGACGACCATCTTGTTGTAGTCGTCGTTGAACGTGTCGTAGAGGAGGCTCCTCATGTGGCCGATGGCCCGCGGGGCGTAGCCGCGGCTGTTGTCGAAGTCCCCGATGTGCCCGGGAGCGATCAGCACGAGCACCATGGGCGGGATCTTCCTCTTGTGCTCCAGGTTCTCGACGACCGTCATGATCCTGGACCGCTGCTCGCGCTCAAGGAACCGGTGTCCGTCCTGCCACACCATCACGGCGGAAGGCTTCGCCGGGTCGACCCCGGGAGAGGCGTAGACCCAGTAGGAGACCTGCCATCCGCGGTAGGTCTCGCTTTCGTGAACCAGCTCCTCTGAGAGCTCTCCCTGCGGGACGCCGTCCTGCGGATAGGAATCGTCCCCGTAGGCGGCGGTGTCGAACCGCCTCCCGCCAAGAATGGCGGTGTTCACCCGGTAGAAGTGGGCGTGTGACGTGCCTGTCCTCAGTCGCCCGGCCCGAACCCACAGATTGCCGGGCAGCTCGCGCAACGGCGGCGTCGGCTCGTCGTCGACATACAGATGGGGGCGTGAGTCTGACTCCAGAGCCCACACGAACTCGCCGCGGTAGGCGGAGACGGCTGAGCCGTCCTTGAGCGCGCTTGCCGGGAAGTGGCGTCGGACTCCGGCGGCCTGGTCTTCGGCGCTCGCCTTCGAGCGGACAAGTTCGAAGAGCTCGTGATTCTCTTGGTCGGTCATGGGTTCCTCTCCGGTAGGGCCGGGCGGCCGAACGAACAAGTGCAGGATATCAGCCCCGGGGAAGTGGGAAAGGCCCACTGCGGCCGGTCAGGTTGATCGCCTCAAGTCGCGGGGCCGGGACGCGCCGCTCCACGGTGGCTATACTCGTCTGCGATGCGGTGGCGACTTGGCGGCTTGTGTCTGCTCGCCGTGCTTGCGGCGAGCGGGCAGTCTCATGACCAGGAGGAATGGATCCAGCTGTTCAACGGCGAGAATCTCGACGGCTGGATTCCGAAGGTCCGCGGTCACGAGACCGGGGTGAACTTCGCGGACACCTTTCGCGTGAAGAACGGCGTGATGCAGGTCAGCTACGAGGGCTATGACCCGCCGTTCAATGCTCGATTCGGCCACGTCTTCTTTGAGCGGCCCTATTCCTACTACCGCCTCGCAGTGGAATACCGTTTCGTCGGGGAGCAGGTCGAGGGCGGTCCGGGATGGGCCGTTCGAAACAGCGGCATCATGCTGCATTCGCCGCCTCCGGACAGCATGCGCGTCGACCAGACCTTCCCGATTTCCATCGAGGTCCAGCTGCTCGGCGGCGACGGCGAGCGCGAGCGCACAACGATGAATCTCTGTACGCCCGGCACCAATGTGGTGATGAACGGCAGACTCGAGAAACGCCATTGCATCCAGTCGAGTTCGAAGACCTATCACGGGGACCAATGGGTTCGGGCCGAAGTGCTGGTGCTGGGCAGCGCAGTGATCCGGCACATCGCGGAGGGGGAGGTCGTTCTGGAGTACGAAATGCCCCAGATGGGCGGCGGCAACGTGGACGGACACGACCCCGCGTTCAAACGGGACGGCGAGCTGCTTGACGGCGGCTACATCTCGCTGCAGAGCGAAAGCCACCCCATGGAGGTGCGGAAAGTCGAACTGCTGAACCTTGCGGGGTGCATGGATCCCGACGATCCGAGCTACAAGAGCTATTTCGTCAAGTCGGAATCGTCGGCCTGCCGGAACTAGCCGGCTTCGCCTGCGGCCTTGGTGTCCGCTGGCGTCGGATCCGAAGATCCGATCGCCGCCGGAGCGTACGTTCCCATCACGGTCAGGAATTCGGTCATTTCCTCCAGATGGCGCATCGCGTTGGCGCAGTTCGTCTCCTCGGGAGACGCCAAGACGTCCACATAGAACAGGTACTCGAATGGCCGCCCTTTCAGCGGGCGCGACTCGATCTTGGTGAGGCCGATGTCGCGCAGGGCGAAGGCGCTGAGGCACTTGAAGAGTGCGCCCGGAATGTTCTTCGTGACGAACACCATGGATGTCTTGCGGGGGCCGGACGGCGCTCCTTCGCTGTCCCCTTGCGGTCCCAGCAGAAAGAACCGCGTGTAGTTCTCCGGATCGTCTTCGATGGATGCCTCGATGATCGAGGCGCCGTAGTAGTCGGCGGCGGCTGAGGAGGCTACCGCCCCAAGGGTGTCATCACTCCCCTCCATCACGGTCTTCACGCTGCCGCCCGTGTCGTAGTGGCTCTCGACGAGAATACCCGGATGCCGGCGAAAGAACTCCACACACTGCGCGAGGGCAACGGGATGCGAAATCGCCCGCGTGATGCGGTCCAGTGTGGCTCCGGGACGCGCGATCAGGTTGTGGACGATACGGACGTGGGTCTCCGCCAGAATCGCCAGATTGAAGTCGAGGAGATGGTCGTAGTTCTCGTGCACCGACCCATGGAGCGTGTTCTCGACGGGAATCACCGCGCGGTGGACCCGGCCGTCCCTCAGGGCGCAGAACACATCGAAGAACTTCTCGTAGGGCGCCAGCTCGAACCGGCGTCCGGCCAGGATCTGCTTGCAGGCCTGCTCGCTGAACGCCCCGCGCGCACCCTGGAAAGCAACTCTGGTCCTCTGCATCGACGTAGCCGGCAGGAAGAGCCCCAAGAACAGGACACGTTCCGAGCGCCGACGGACACTCCAGACTACAGGAACGCCGGGAGCGGCGGCGGTCGGTGGCGGCTCCGGCGGGGACGCCGACCGTTCAGGCGCTTGCCGCCAGCGCCGGCTCCCTTTCCCGGTCCTGCTCCTCGGCGCCGGCGGCCGGATCGGACATGCGCACGGACACGAGCCTCGAAACGCCCGCCTCGCCCATGGTGACTCCGTAGAGGGTCTCCGCGACCTCCATGGTGGTCTTCGAATGGGTGATAACGATGAACTGCGTCTCGGGCGCCATTTCCTTGAGCAGGCTGCGCATGCGGACCGTGTTGGACTCGTCAAGCTGCGAGTCGACCTCGTCCAGGATGCAAAAGGGGCTGGGCTTGTAGCGGAATGTCGCCATGAGCAGCGCCATTACTGTCAGGGACTTTTCGCCGCCGGAGAGTAACGCTACGCTCTGCAGTCGCTTGCCGGGCGGCTGAGCGACGATGTCGATGCCCGACTCGCCGGGATTGTCAGGATCAGAGAGCCGCATCTCCCCGATGCCCCCTCCGAAGAGCGTCGCGAAGACCTGTCGGAAGTGCAGGTTGATTCCTTCGAATGCGGCCGTGAACTTCTTGCGGGTCTCCGTGTCGATCTCCCGGATCGCCTGATGCGTGCCGCGGATCGAGTCGACGAGATCCTGCTGCTGCGCCTCAAGAAAGTCCCGCCGTTCGGAGACTTGCTCGAATTCCTCGCGCGCAAGCACGTTGACCGCGCCGAGGCGCTCAAGCTTCGCCTTGAGCTTCCTGTGGCGTTCTTCGGCCGCTCGCAATGCACCTTCGGGCAGGTCGGAGGGAGCCCGCGCGGCGACCTCGTCAACGGGCTCGTCGAGTTCGGAGGCGCAGCTCGCGGCGATGTGTTCCAAGTCCAGCTCGACCTTGGCGAGCTCGATCTCCTTCGCTGAGCACGCGCTGCCCGCGCGCTCCACCACCTCCCGGTTGGCGCGCACCGCTTCAATCAGATTGCCGATCCGCACGCGGGATTCCTTCAGATCGCCGGAGGCGGCGTCAATCCGCAGGCGAAGGTCGTCTTGCGCGGCTCCCCCCGACTGGATGCGGCGCTCGAGATCGCGATTGGCGCCCAGAAGCCGGCTTTTCTCCCCGGCCCACTGCCCGACTTGGCGTTCCAACTGTCGCAGGCGCCGTCGGTGGTCGGTGAGCAGAGACTCGGCCCGCTGAAGGGACGCTGCGGATGCGCGACTCCTCTCCTTGAGGGCTGCCGCCCCGGCTCGAAGGGCCGCGCGCTCCTCCTGCAGTCGGGCAAGGGCGGACTGGCCGTCGCGTGAAGCCTTCTCCAGCTCAGTGGTCAGCAACTCCTCACGCTTGCACGCCTCTTCGAGGTCGGATCGCTTGGCATGCAGCTCCTCGCACTTGACCTCGGTCTTCGCCAGCGCGTCCTCTGTCCGGACGATCTCTTCGGATGCCGCTGACCTGGTCCGTTCCAGATTGCCGGCGTGCCGCGAGGCCTGCCGAAGGCCATGTTCGGCCGCGAGCAGGTCCTTCTCGAGATCCTGCAGGTTGGAGCGGGCAGCCTCCAGATCCTCGCTATCCCGTCTGGCCGAGCGCTCCGCGGCCGCGAATTCCCTCTCGGTGGACTCCAGCGCTTCCGCGGCTTCGGCGATCTGGGGCGCCAGCATCCTGAGCTGTTGCTTCAGGACCAACGGACCGCCGGACGACTTGCGCCCTGCATGGACCAGGTTCCCCTGATACCAGGTGCCGTCGCGCACGAGGAAATAGAGATGGGGGTGCCGGTCAGCCAGCCGCTCCGCCTCACGGGAATCGTCAACCAGGAAGCCGTTTCGCAGCTTGGGGAGTGGGCATGGACCCCACTCGGCGTCACCACCAGCAAAACGCACATGGCGCGAAAGGGGCTCGGCGCCCTCCACGGCCGGGACCGTCTCCTCGGCCGCCGAACTCGGATGCGAGCGCACGAGGAACGCGGCCCGGCCACCAATGTCCGTGCGCACAAGGAACGCGCCGTGGCGGGCCGCCTCCCAGTCCGCCACAACGACACGTTCGAGATCCTCCTCCAGGAACTGCTCAACCGGTTTCTCGTAGCCCTCGTCCACTTCGAGAAAGTCCGCCAGGATTCCCAGCGGACGAAAACCCGGCCGCGAGCTCCGCTCGAGGGCGTCGAACACGTCCTTGACGGCCTCCGTCGTGTAGGCGCGGTGCTCGAGCATTTCCCTCAGCGAGTCGCGACGGGCTGTCAGTCGGGAAGCCTCGGCCCCTCGGTCCTGGATGCGCCTCCGCAGCGTCTCGACTTCCGTGTTCCGGCCCGCCACCGCTTCCCGCAAGCTCTTGGATCGGGCTCGTTCCTCAAGAACGCTCTTCCTGAGCTCTGCCGCCCGGCCGGCCTCGCGGTCACGACGCTGCCAGGCGGCATCGAGCCGCCGGGCCGCGTCATCCCTGCGCTGGCACAGGATCTGCATGCGGCGCCCCTGGCCGGCCATCGTCTCCTCAATCTGTCCGATGCGCAGCCTGGAATTCGAGAGCTCCCGGAGGGACTGCATGAGCCTGGTCCGGCAGGCCTCCTGCGCCTCCCGCTTTTCGGACATGGCAGCCTCGCGCTCGGCGCAGTCCGACTCCTTCGCTTCCCGACGCAGGGCGGCGGCCTTGGTCTCAGCGGCGAGTCGCTCGATTCGATTCCTTTCCCGAAGCACATCTGCTTCAAGGCCGAGGATCCGGACCGAGTTGGCCTCGATGTCGCGGCGAGCGCCCTCAATCCGGGTGGAATTGTCGGCGGCAGCCCTTGACTGCTGCAGCACTCGCTCCCGCATGCGCTCCTCGTCGATCCGCAGTCCGGACAGCTCCTCCCGCAACGCATCGAGGCGCTCGTCCAGAGTCCGCTCGCGGTCGCGCTCCGCGGAAAAGTCCGACTCCATCCGTTCGGTTTCCGCGCTGGCGGCGGCCAGACGTTCCCTGGCCTCTTCGACCTCGGCCTCGAGCCGCTCGCGCTCCGAGTCCGCTACCCGGAAGCGGCTGGCGAAGAGCACCCTCAGAGCGTCGCGCAAATCGCTCCGGTAGGTCTCGTATCGTTCGGCCCGTTCGGCCTGACGCTTGAGGGAGTTGACTTGACGCAGCACCTCCTGAAGGATGTCGTGCACGCGCTCGAGGTTCAACTCCGCGTTGGCGAGCTTGAGTTCGGCGAGCCTCTTGCGGGCCTTGAATCGCGTGACGCCGGCAGCCTCCTCAACGAATGCCCGCCGGTCCAATGCACGGGCGCTGAGCAGCCGTCCGATCCGCCCCTGCTCGATGATGGCGTAGTGATTGGGACCGAGGCCGCTTCCGAGAAACAGGTCCTGAACGTCCCGCAGGCGCACGACCTTCCCGTTGAGCATGTACTTGCTCTGTCCGCTGCTGAAGAGCTTGCGAGTGACGGCGATCTCGCCGGGTGCTCGGCTGGCCGGTAGCCTTACCGGGCGAGGCATCCCGTTGTCTTCGCCGGCCGAGCCTGAGGCCAAACCCGAGTCGTGCAGGATCAGCGTGACGGTCGCCAAGCCGGCAGGCGCCCGGTTTCTCGAACCGTTGAAGATGACGTCGTGCATCCTTGCCCCGCGCAAGGACTTGGCGGACTGCTCGCCCAGGACCCAGTTCACGGCGTCGCAGATGTTGGACTTGCCACAGCCGTTGGGCCCGACGACCGCGGCTATGCCGGTCCCCGAGAATCGGAGCCGCTCGCGGTCGCAAAACGACTTGAATCCACAAAGGTCGATTTGCTTGAGCCTCAGCACGACTGGGTCACCTCGCGGAACTGTGTCTTCCCTGCCCTGCCGAAGCCGGAAGCAGCGGGACTGGCTGGACAGATGTCGCTAGTGAGGGCCACTGCTGGCATAGCATAGCCTAGCTTTGGACAACCGCTCAACAAGACACAGGGGGTTGGCTTCATCATAGCCCAACATGGGCAGTGCCGCTTCCTCGAAGCGACCGGCACGCCATGCCCGCGGCCCCGGCGATCGGTTCGCGTGTGCGCACGCTCGAGTTCCTGGGCGGGTCACCGGAGACGCTGGTGTCGGATGGCGCGAGCACGGAGGTCATTCGAGCACGCCGCGACGGGCCGAAGCCAAACCGAACCAGCTTTGAATTCGCGAGGCGTTGCGGAATCGCGGTCGTTCTTGCCAACGCGAGACCGAGAGACAAGGTGAAGGCTCAGGCCAGCGTTCAGCGCGTTGAGAGTCGCATTCTAGAGAGCCTGCGCAGTTTCGGAGAACTAGACTGTCCGCATGTGCGCGGAGCTGATCGGGGTCTCAGGTGTCGGCGTCGCCGTAGGGGGGCTGATCCTGACCTGCAAGCCAAATACGGAACGGCGCATGGATGCTCCGGCGGCTCGAATCAAGGCATTGGAACGGCGGACGACTGCGAGAAAGTAACGGATGGCCCTAGTGAAGAGATTGCGGGAGAGGCTGGGCGAGGGAGGCGACCGCCGAAGCCGCGGCGGTGACTGACGCCGCAGCGAGAGAATGGCCCGCCGGAACTCCTGCGACCGGGTCGGCGAACTGTCGCAACAGACTACGTGTGTAGGAGATGGGGACGAGGCGCCTGATGCTGGAGCCTTGGGCGACAAAGGATCCCTGACCGCACCAAGAGATGGTAGGCTGGCACTGATACGTGAGGGAGAAACCAACCCCAGCCGTAGTGCCTCGATCGGAGTCCAAATTGTCCGAGCCTCATCAGTTTGGGACTCCAGTGAAGGGCTCGGAGCGCTTGTGCCCTGAACGGACAGCGAAGTCCGATACAGTTTCACTGCGTCGTACGCGAATCCTGACACGAGCAGCAATAGAACGAGGCTCACGCCTGTGCGGTGCGCGCCCGTTGGGCAGTGCGCCGGAGTGAATTTAGCCTCGATCCTGCTTCACCCGATTGTAGGGGGCAATCGCTTCTGTGTGCCTGCCGCGCTCGCCGCTTTGACAGGCAAGCCAACCGAGAAGCTGCGGAGGCTATCAGTGCGGTCAGCCCATGTGTGAGGCCGAAAGACGTCGGAAGCGTTCTACGAGAGACCGTTTGGGATGCCATGACGTATCTGGGAATCGACGCGGCCGCCGACTGCTTGTATCAAGATCCGCCGGACTTGTGGGACTGGGCTCGCAACGCTGACGACGGCCGATGGCTCGTTGGCGTGATTCGGGACACAAACGACCATGCCATTGCATTTGCGAAGCGAGGCGAGGATATGGCGGCCATGGACTGGACGCGGCCCTCGCCGACTCAAGCGGCGACAACGGCCGCCGAGATGAGGGAATTGGGTCATCGAGAGGATGGTCAATGTCGCGTAAGGTGGGCGTGGCCGATCGTTTCTTACCAGGCGTCCGATGGCGGAGGAAGCGGCCGGCCCCGCGCCGGCAGGCCGACACTGGTGTTTTATGCTGTCCCAATTCGAGAGCGTGCCGTGCGCCGTCTAGCAATCCAGGACGGCTCCCGGTCGTGCGGAGCACGTCCGCTTGGCCTTCACAGCGCATCGACGGCAGGGTGGCTTGCGGCTGTCCCTGATGCTAGAACCGTCAGCGGCTCACTGCCGGGGCGGGCAAGGGCTGGCGATGCCGTGCGTTCTAGCTAGACCACCTGATTCTGTTCCAGATTATCCAGGCGTTCATCCATGTGCTCCAATCGAACGTTGATGTTCTTGTGCAGCGACCGCCGGTGACTGACGCCGCAGCGAGTGAGCGGCCCGCCAGAATACCCACTTGCGGCGGCCCATGAAGCCTGCGGTCGGTCCCAGCGGCCTGGGATGCGGCGCTGTGGCCAGCCCAATTGCTTCTGCGCCGTCCCCCGGGGCCACGGTCACGGCCCATGCTGGCTCCTGACCTGGTCGGTTGCAGGCGGGATCGGCAGTCGCTTGGCCACCACTTCGCAAGCGAATGTGACGAAGGCCCGGATCGCGGACCTGATCCCAGTTGGCGACGACTTGAGCCGCGCCCGGCCCAGGAAGGGCCCCGGCACGGCAAGAAGGGGCTGATTGCTCACGGTGCGTGGAGGGTGTGACGCCGGCTCCCCAGCTTGCGGCACAGGCGTCCTGATTCTCGCTGCATCGCTAGAATCGAGTACGTGGGAGTTCCATTGCGCACGCTGTGTCCGGCCGTCCCGATCTTGCTGTTCACGCTCAGTTGCGGCATGGCGCCGAGCTCCGACGAGCCCGGCAGCGCACCCGAACGGGAGAGTCTTGTGTCGAATATCCAGCAACTGACCTTCGGCGGCCAGAACGCGGAAGCGTACTGGTCGCCGGATGGCACAAGACTGGTGTTCCAGTCAACGAGGGGGGACGGCGGGTGCGACCAGATTTACGTCATGAACGCCGACGGCACGGATCAGACGATGGTCTCGACCGGCAAGGGGGTGACGACCTGCGGCTATTTCCTTCCCGACAACCGCACGATCGTCTACGCATCGACGCACCTGTCCGGAGACGATTGCCCGCCCCGTCCGGATCGCAGCAAGGGATATGTCTGGCCGGTGCACGCCGGCTACGACCTGTTCCTGACCGACCTCGACGGCTCGGAGCCGCGCAGGATCACCGACACCCCGGGGTACGACGCCGAAGGGACCGTCAACTGGGAGACCGGCAGGATCGTCTTCACCTCGATGGCGTCCGGCGACCTGGACCTCTGGTCGATGAATCTCGACGGCTCCGGCAAGACCCGCCTCTCCACCGCCTACGGATACGACGGAGGGGCCTTCTTTTCGCGCGACGGCTCCAGGCTGGTGATGCGGGCGAACCACCCCGCCGAGGGCGAGGCTTGGGACCGCTACACGGACCTGCTCTCCCAGAATCTGACCGCGCCGATGAAGATGGAGATCTACGTCGGCAACGCCGACGGCTCGGGAATGGCTCGCCTGACCGATTTCGGCTGCGCCAGCTTTGCCCCGCAGTTCACTCCGGACGGCTCGCACATCGTCTTCTCGTCCAACAGGAACAACTGTGACAGCCGCGAATTCGACCTGTTCCTGATGCGGTCGGACGGCAGCGACGTCCGGCAGATCACGGACTTTGGCGGATTCACCTCGTTCGCCGAGTTCTCCCCGGACGGATCGAGACTGGTGTTCGCGTCCGACCGCGACGCCAAGTCCCGCTATGAGTTCAACATCTTCGTCGCGGACTGGAACGGTCCGGGACGGCTGCCCTGAGCCGGATCAGCGCTCGATCTCGCGCTCGAGATCAGCGAGGGCGTCCGCGAGCTGCCGGGCCTGCCGCTGCAGGATCGACAGCCTCTCGGCAAGGGTCGGGACAGCCGGCGCCCGGGGCGGGGCAGCGGCCGCATCCGCGCCGGTCCCTCCGGCCATCAAGGCCGCCGTTGCGCCAACGTCGATGTCCCCCAGTGCGGCCAGCGCCTGCTCGAACGTGTCCTCGTATACCAGCTCGTCTCCCATGGCGAGCACGACCTTGCGGAGCTGCGGCATGCGGGCCGATTCCGCCTGGATGTAGATCGACTCCACGTACAGGAAGTTCTCGCCGACAGGCAGCGCGATCATCTCGCCGCGCAGCACGCGGGAGCCCTGCTGGTTCCAGAGTGTCAGGTCTCGCGCGATCTGCTGCTCCTGGTTGATCTGTGCCTCGATCTGGTTCGGCCCGTAGACGAGCTCCTGCTTGGAGAGCTGGTAGAAGATCAGCTCGCCCAGACTGTCGCCGTCGCAGCGGGCGGCCATCCAGCCGATGAGGTTGTCCTTGTTGCTCGGCGTGAACGGCAGCATCAGCAGGAACTCCGGTTCGGACATGCCGGGAAGCGTGGCAACGATGTACGTCGGCTGCATGCGCTCCGCGAGGTCCGTGGCTCCGGCGAGGCTCTTGCCGACGTCCCAGATGTCCTCCTTGTTGTAGAAGACCGTGGGATCGCGCATGTGGAACGTGCGATAGATCTCCGCCTGGATGTTGAAGATCAGTTCCGGATAGCGCAGGTGCTCCCGGACGGAGGGCGGCATGGCCTCCATCGGGTGGAAGAGACCGGGAAACAGGTTCGCGTAGGCCTGGATGATCGGGTCCGAGTCGTCGAAGAGGTAGATCTTGGTCGTGCCGTGGTACGCGTCGACCGTGGCCTTGACCGAGTTGCGGATGTAGTTCACGGGCGCGTCGAACTGGCCGACGCGGATCGGCTGGGAGTAGGGATGCACCGCCGACGTCGTGTAGCCGTCAAGGATCCAGACCAGACGGCCGTCGTCGGTCGCCATCAGGTAGGGGTCCGGGTCCCAGGCCACGAAGCTCGCGAGGTGCTCCAGCCGCTGACTGACGTTGCGGTAGATCATCATCCGGCTGTTCTCGTTCGTCAGGCCGGTGAAGAGGATGTTGTACTCGCCCTCGCGAATCGCCGCGGCTAGGCGCCTCACCACCGAGTGGATCCCGAAGCCGCCGTCGCCCGAGTAGCTGGAGGTGACGTTCTGGTCCTCCTTGGGATAGTCGAACTCCTCCTGGTCCGTCCCCACGAACACGGGGTCGTGGGTCAGCTCGCCGTAGTAGATCTCGGGCTGCTTGATCTGGATCTCAGGAACCCTGATCACCGGCGGGGCGTCCTGGATCAGCAGCACCGGCAGGCCGTCCGGCGTCGTCCGGTTCACCTCGGAGGTGACGACGCCGTAGCCATGCGTGTAGACCCAGTGCCGGTTGATCCATGTCCGCGCCTCGGGGGAGAGCGCATCCACGTCGATCTCGCGGGGGGAAAGCAGCAGCTGCTTCACCTTGCCGTCGATCTGGTAACGGTCGATGTCCATGTCGGCGAAGCGGTAGTACAGCCGCAGCGCCTGGATCTGGGTGATGGTGTCGGTGTAGGCCTGCTCGTCCCAGAGGCGGATGTTGTCGATCAGTGTCGCGTTCGCCTCGACGTCGAGGTAGGGTGTCTCGCTGAGCGAGAGGAACTCCTCCTTACCGGTGTTGATGGCGTAGGCCTGTCGGGTTGCCTGGATGTGGCGATCGATGAAGTCGCGCTGCAACGTGAGTTCGTTCGGACTCACGTAG
The DNA here is from genome assembly GCA_028819255.1 of Bryobacterales bacterium. Classification (GTDB taxonomy): domain Bacteria; phylum Acidobacteriota; class Terriglobia; order Bryobacterales; family UBA6623; genus VXMF01. Next base: position 110,320 of record JAPPMB010000116.1, read on the forward strand.
ACGACCTGCATGATCACCGGAACGGCGAGGTGCAGCGCGAACGCGCCGCCCACGATGTAGGCCATGGCCTTCAGACGCGAGGTCGCGACGAGCACGATCGAGAGGAGCAGGGCTATGACGACGAGCCATCGAAGAGGAAGCCGCCACATCTCGTCCAGGAAGTCCATGCCGACCATGAAGGAGTGGTCCGTGAGCAGGAGGCTGTACTGGCCGAGATAGAACCACGCGGCGGCGCCGGCCAGTCCGATGCAGGCGATGATCCTCGCGAAGTTGGTCTTCGTGGCTCCGGGGAGCCGCAGCGGCTGCGGTCCCAGGTCGAATTCCTCCAGGTTTCCGCCATCGGCCCGGAAGCGCTTGAACTGGTTGTAGATCTGCCAGCCGCGCCCCGAAGCCCAGAACACGGCGGTCCCCACGAAGGCGAGCGTGAACAGGTACTTGACCAGCAGCTTCAGGAAAGGCAGGTCGAAGAGGTAGAACGACAGGTTCTCTCCGAAGATGGGATCAACCCAGTGACCCGCACCGGCCGCAATGCCGCGCGAGCCGACGAACGCCATCACAACCCACGATTCGATCTGGGAGCCGATGAACACCGCGGCAATCACGAGAAGCGCGACGGGGACAATCCTGCGGTAGATCGAGAATCCGGAAGTGTCGGCCCCGGCGAAGGCCGTCCCGCGACGGTGCGCCCACAGCAGGGCTCCCCACGCGAGCGCGGTGCCCAGCACCGTGGGCACGATCTTGTACAGGAGGATGCTGAACCAGGTGGGGATCTGTTCGACCTCCGACCACCAGAAGTACTCGATTGCGAAGTCCGCGATCCCCCGGGCGCTGCCCAGAATGAGAACGAGGGCGAAAGCGATCAGCAAAAAGCGCAACTGGCGTGGAGGCATCGTTCTCCTAGAATACCCGTCCGGCGGGCGCGCGATGGAAGTGCGGCCGGCGGTCCGGCACTGCGGACGGCGCGACGCGAGCCGCCGACGCACGGGCGCCGGTCCGCGCCCGCGTCAGTTCAGTACAACCGGCCGCTCCCGGACGCCTGGACAGGTTTCCTCTGCGAGGTCAGGACCAGGACGCCCCAGAGCTTGGCTCGGGGGCTCCGGTCGCGGGGAGTCGTCTTCCCGGCCCACCACGTTTCGTGGTGCAGGAGCCCGTCCGGGGAATTCTCTGCAAGGTCCACGTCGCCAACGGCGAGGTTGAAGCCAATCGGCGTGTCGGCGTCTCCATCCGCCCAGTACCCGCCGTCCGTGATCTCGATCCCCCCTTCCAGACGGATCCGGAACTCGACCATGTAGCGATTCTCGCGCGCGATCATGACCGTCCTCGTCTCGATGACGTCGTCGAGAATCCACCTTGCGTTGTTCTCCCAGTTCTCGACAGTTCGACCCGGACCGTGCGGCAGCATGCCCGGAACGCCAACCCCGCCTTCATGCGACTTGGTCAGGTTGTAGATGATCTGGACGCCGCGGCCGTCTCCGGTGACGTCCGAGATGGGCTCGCCGACATCCAGCATGCGGCCGTAGAGCAGCACCTCGACCATATCGCCGAACCAGGGCCACCCCCGCTCGCGCTCGCCCATCACGTGTGCGTCGGGGGCCTGGGGCGGCAGCCAGCGCTCTGTGTCGATCCCGTAGAACAGGTCGTCGGTCACGTCCAAGGCCAGGTGGACATGCTTCCCGTCGTGCTTGATCCAGCCCTCGAAGTCGAGGTCCTGGCGAGAGGAGATCTCCTGCTGCATCGCTTCGATCCACTCCGCGTTCCAGCGGAACGACGAGGCATCCGCGTATTCGTCCTCGTCGATCCGGCCGTCGAACCGTGGCGTTTCTCCTCTCCAGCAGACCAGTCGCCGGTCCAGGCTCGCCATCGCACGCGCAGCGGCTTCCTGCACGCCCGGCGCTTCAAGCGAGCGCTCCGGCGGCTCGGTTCCGGGTCCGGCACATGCCAGCGCGATGGCGCTTGCCAGCACTGCGACCACTCCCCTCTGCTTCGCCCTGTCAGCTTCGATGTCGGACATGCGTTCCTTCCTTCCCCGAAGCGGCGGCGCCGCCCGGCCACGTGTTCCGGGACGGTCTCGGGCCCTTCCCGCACCACCGAGGCTCGATTCGAGGTCCGCCGCCGTTCACAGCGCCGCACCTGGCCGCAACTCGGCACCGCACCCCCGAACCCTCACCTCCGGTATGGTGGTTACGGCGATCGAGGAGGACGTGTCCATGAACAGAAGGCAGCTATTGGGACTGGGCGCACTGGCCGGTCTGGCCGGTGCGGGCCGAACCGAGGATCGCCGCCTCGGTCCGATCGTAACGTTCGGCAAGCACCTGCAGTTCCTGTCGTACGACGAAGTCGCCGAGTTTCTTGAGGAAAACGACTTCGACGGCCTTGAGGCGACGGTTCGCAAGGGCGGGCAGGTCGAGCCGGAGAACGTCGAAAGGGACCTGCCGAAGCTGGTTGAAGCGCTGAAGTCCCGCGACCGCACGGTCGAGCTGATCACAACCGACATCAGGGGGCCGGAGGACCCGCTTGCGCAGCGGGTGATTCGGGTCGCCGACGGTCTCGGCATCCGCTTCTTCCGCATGGCATACTTCCGCTACGACCTGGACAGGCCCGTCCTCGAGCAGCTCGAGACTCACCGCCGGACCGTGCTCCGGCTTGCCGACTACCTCGCCGACTTCCGGATTGCGGGGCTGTACCAGAACCACTCGGGAAGCCGCCTCGTGGGCGCCTCGATCTGGGACCAGCGGCGCCTGCTGGACGGAGCTCCCAAGGACCGGGTCGCGGCTGTGTTCGATGTCCGGCACGCCACGGTCGAGGGAGGGGAGTCCTGGCCCCTGCTGTGGCGGCTGATCCGGGACCGGGTGCGGTTCATCTACGTGAAGGACTTTCGATGGGACGGCCGGAAAGCGGTCAACGTGCCGCTGGGGAAAGGCCAGGTCGATCCCGAGCTGCTGCACATCATCCATGCCGAGATCACACAGGGGACGCCCCTCTCGCTGCACATGGAATACGTCGATCACCGGGATCCGTCGAAGAAGGCCGAGAACATGGAGGCGATTAGGGCTGATCGAGCCACGCTCGGGCGGATGCTCGGCGTCTGACTCGGGACGGCCGCATTCCATGCCGTCGCCCGGACCGGCAGCCGGAATCGGAGCGGCTTGTCGCACCGGCACTCGCAGGTCCTCGCTCAAGGCGACGCTGCAGTGAAAGAGACGGGGGTGCGGGAGCCTCCGCGCACGCTCTTCGGAAGCCTGCGCGCCATCGGGCCCTCGATGATTCTCACCGCCAACATCGTCGGCTCGGGGGAGCTGATCATGACGACGGCCCTGGGCGCGGCTGCGGGCTTCACCGCGCTGTGGGTGATTCTGGTCAGCTGTGCGGTGAAGGTGGCCGTGCAGCTCGAATTCGGCAAGCACGCAATCGCCAGCGGCGAGACCACGCTCCTCGCGTTCAACAGCCTGCCGGGGCCGCGGTTGCGCGGAGCGTCCGCAGTCGTCGTCGCCTGGCTGGCGGCGAAGCTGCTCCAGCTCCTCCAGATGGGCGGCATCGTCGGGGCGGTCGCCCTCGCAATGAACGTCGCCCTCCCCTGGGCCCCGCCCGCAGTCTGGGCTTGGACGTGCGGACTGGCGGCGTCCCTGCTCGTCTGGCGAGGCAGCTACGGATTCATCGAGCGCACGGCGGTCGCTCTGACCGCAGTCTTTTCGCTCGTCACCATGTTCTGCGCCGTGAGTCTGCAATGGACGCCGTACCGCATCGAGAGCTCGATGATCGCCGAGGGACTGGCATTCGAACTCCCTGCGGCGGCGGCCGGGGTGGCGGTGGCGGCGTTCGGCCTCACCGGCGTCAGCGCCGACGAGATCATTTCCTATCCCTACTGGTGCATTGAGAAGGGGTACGGGACCTGGGTGGGTCCTCGCGACGGATCGGCAGAGTGGACCAAGCGCGCGCGGGGCTGGATTCGGGTCATGTACGTCGACGCGATTGCGTCGATGCTGATCTACACCGCCGCGACCGCCGCGTTCTACGTTCTCGGTGCGGCGGTGCTCCACGGTCGCAGCGAGGTCCCGGAGGGAGCGCGCATCATCGAGGTCCTGTCCGGAATCTACACCGAGACCCTCGGTCCTGGCGCATCGGGCCTGTTCCTTGCCGGCGCAGTCACCGTGCTCTTCTCCACCCTGTTCATCAACTGCGCGTCAAGCACCCGGATGTTTGCGGACGCCTTCGCCCAGTTGGGGCTCTTTCGCTATGCGGACAAGCCGGTGCGAGACCGCTGGTTCGGGGCGCTGGCGTGGATCCTTCCGACATCCTGGACACTTCTCTACCTCTACGTGCAGGAGCCCCTGTTCATGGTCACCTTCGGCGGCGTGGTCCTGGCGGCTCTCCTGCTCGTCGTCGCCTACGCCGCCCAACACTTTCGATAGGGACTTACTGACCTGAGTGCCCAACCTCAATATATGGTGTGATCGGAAGTCCAT
>JAPPMB010000080.1 GCA_028819255.1 Bryobacterales bacterium
GAGCAGCGGACTCATAATCCGTTGGTTGCAGGTTCGAGTCCTGCAGGGCCCACCATCCCGCTCCGACCTCCATAGTCAGCACTCTCGATTGGAACTGAGTTCCGAGAAGGTTCTGAAGAAACGCCCGCGTCCCGCGAGCCTAAGCCGTTGCACGAGCATGGGGACGCGCACCCGCGGCACCGCGGCATGCGACCGGAGGTCTCGCGGGACATCACTTCGACGCGAGAGACCGCACTAGCGGCCGGGACCTTAGTCGATCACCCAAGAATCGTGACACCAAGGGCCGCCGCGGCTTGACGCAGGCGCTTATCGAGCGACGCGATCGGTAGCGTGTGACGTAGGGCGACCTCGATGTAGGCCGCGTCATATACCGAGAGATTTTGCTCCCGTGCCAAGGCGATAACGACGTCCTCATCGTGAGCCCGATCGATCAAGATGCGCAGCTGACGGAGGTCCGCCAGAGTTGCTGCCGTGTCAGCCGAACTCAGCCGCCCACGGCGTTCGTTCATCACCAGAGCATTCCGCAATTCGTACCACCAGATGCCCGGGACGATCGCCCCGTGCTCGGTTACATCACGCATGGCTTGGTCGGCAAGCGGCTCTGTCTCGTCTTGAAGGCACCACGAGAGAACAACGGAAACGTCAAGCACGATCGCGCTCAAAACCGATGCCCTTCATGCACGGTCTCAAGCAATTCAGACAACGATGCTCGCTTCAACCGCTTCCGCCGCTCAAGTATGCGCCGTGCGGCCCGGCGACTTCGACGTAGCTCGTCATCCTTCACCGGCACCAATCGCGCCACGGGACGGCCTCGGCGAGTGATGGTCAGAGACTCTCCTCTGGCAACCCTGTCAAGAAGACGAGGAAGATGGGTCTTGGCCTCGTACGCCCCCACGGTCTCCATCCTAGGACCTCCTAGCAAACTAGTCTATCAGACTAGCCGATTGACGGATCTTCGTGGCAATCACATTGAGACCGATAATTCCGTCCTCGCCTCTTGGCGAAAGTACTGCCGTGCGATTCCAGTACGGGGATGCAGAGCCCTCTCCTCACCCGCCAAGCCCTCGGAGAGCAAGCGCGCCACTCGATATCGCACTGCCGTCCATTGCCGGTGGTCCCATGAACAAGGGCCGCCCCGAAATTCTCCACCAGCGCTCGGCGCAGGGCTCTTAAAGATTCTGAACGCAATTCCCATGCAATCGCGGGACCGTCTGGCTCATGAGGGTGTCGCCGTGGTTTGCAGCGTTCCCTGTTGCCGAGGAGTCTAAGCTTGCCGGGAAAGGCCCATTCGGCTCGGATGCTCCGTGAGGATTCCGCCATCGATCGCAGGCCCTGCATTGTGCTCACCCGAGCATCAGACTTTCCCGAGGACCGCGCAGGTCTCGTTCGGTTTCCACCGCCGATTCGGCACGCAAGCAGGCAAGCCACCTCGACGATTGCCTTGGTGACCCCGTCCGAGATGATTCCAAGACATTCGCGGCTGGCCAACTGATGACAGTTTCGGTGCGAGGGCCGCCTACGCGTGTCCTCAATGTCTGTCCGACTGCAACGTTGCGCGGGCTAGACCGTTTCCGGTGTCGGATGCAACCAAGGCTTGCGATACGGACGTGCCAGCTTTCGATTCGCTTCCGCATCCCCGAGGACCTTGCCGCCCTTTTCGTCCCATCGGAGAGAACGCCCCAGCTCCATCGAGACGTTCGCCAGAATGCAGCACGCTGTCGAGACGTGGCCCTGCTCGATATCGGCGACCGGCGTCGACCGATTGTCGATCGCGTTGAGGAAGTCCCGCATATGGGCGCGCAGCACTGGAAACTCGTGAGCCCCGAGCCTGGACTCGACCGTATCGGCGTTGTCGATCTCGTACTTGTCCATCTCGGTCACAGCATGCCTAAGGATGGGCTTCTCGTTCTTGTCGACCGGGATGAACTCCCATTTCCGCGTAGAGCCCTTGAACAGACCCTTCTCTCCGTAGATGAAGTAGGCCCAGGGGTAGTCTGGGTAGACGGGAGGGCCCCAGTTGCGATGGGTCCAGACGACATTGAGATCCGGGAAGGAGAACGTCGCAGTCTGCGTGTCCGGAGTGTTGGCCTTGCTTCCTCTGTCGACGAAGATGCCTCCTGTCGAATGAATCACGGACGGCCAGCCCAAGTCTAGCGTCCAGCGGACCAGATCGATCATGTGGATGCACATGTCGCCGATGACGCCGTTCCCGTACTCCATGAAGTAGCGCCAGCGACGGGGATGCGTCCAATGGCAGAACGGACGCATCGGAGCTGGGCCAGTCCACATTTCATAGTTGAGATGCGCTGGTGGATCGGCATCGGGAGGATTGCCGCGGGGGCTCCGGTAGACGTAGCAGCACACCTCTGCGTGCGAGACCTTGCCCAGCATGCCGCTCTGGATCCGGTCGCGGGCCTCGATGAGGTGCGGGGCGGAGCGCCTCTGCGTCCCGACCTGACAAACGCGGCCGTACTTGCGGGCCGCCGCGACCATCGACTGCCCCTCTACGACGTCGACGGAAATCGGCTTCTGGACATACACGTCCGCCCCCGCCCGCATGGCGTCGACCGCTGGCAGACAATGCCAGTGATCTGGAGTGGCGACCTCGACGATGTCCGGTTGCTCCTGCTTGAGAAGTTCCCGGTAGTCCTCGTACGTCCGCGGCGTCTTGCCGGATTTGTGACGCCTTGCCGCAGTCTTTGCGTCGGCCGCGAGGCTTCTCGAATCCGGATCGCACAGTGCGACGATCTCGACATCCTCCACCTGGACGAGCCGAAAGAGGTCGTTCTTCCCGTACCAGCCGGAACCGACCAGAGCGACCCGGCGGGGCCTTGCCGCCGCCCTGGCCCCCACCAGTGGGAGGCCAGCCGCGGCGGAAGCAACAAACCGACGGCGATTGAGCGCATTGACTGCCATGAATTCTCCTGCCTGCCAGACACTAGCACAGGCCCCAAGCCCGAGAGGGACCAGGGCCCGGTCCGGATCCGAGCCCGAAGACGGAACCGGTCAGCCGGCTGCTGCCGCATCGGCCCCTCACTCCAAAGCGCCGCCCGTGAAGGGGCTCTTGGGGCGTCAGAGGACACCCCGAGCGTCGACCGGCGCGGGCCTCTTCGCGCGCCAAGTCGGCACGATGTATCCCTCGCCGCTCAGCGACCGCGTCGCCGCTTCCCCGCCCAGGGGCATCCAATGGCTGCGGAGCTGTCGACGGATGGCTCGAACAGGCCGGAGCATCGTCGAGGTTGGTCGGCGAGCGGATCGAACACGGCACAACGGGCTTTCTTCGAGGTCACGCAAGAGTGTCGGCCCGTCCCTGCCGCCTGTATTCGCAGCCATTGCGGTCCGGACCAAGCTGGCACCTCGCCATCTCTCGCGACGGTCATGTGGTTATTCCGCGACGGGAACGCGGGCGGGACCGCTCGGTCGGCAGGTGGGGAGACGACCTGCGGTTACACGGTCGCCCACCGCGCGAATCCGTGGCACTGCCAGGACAGGTGCCGCGTCCCGTGCCTACACCACGGCAACAGCGTTCCCCGCGGCCAGGCCACCTCCCCAGGACCAGCCAGTGCTGCTCCGCGCGACAGGGCAGGCAAGACCCGATCCTCGGCATCGGGACCGCGCACTTCCCGCTCTCGAGTGTCATCGCGTATTCGGCTTCGAAGGCAGCGGCAACCTGACGCGGGACATTCCGCGCGACTACTCGCCGCGCGGCGTGCAGGTGACCTCGCTGAATCTGAGATTCCTTCCGTTGCAACAGAATCGCCAGATCATGGAGCAGACGCCGATTGTCCGATTCGGGGAGCCCCCGGAGGCGGTCGGCGCAGCACTGCTGCCGGCAGCCCGCGATGCAGGCTGCCTCACCATAGGGGCTGGGATGTTCGTGGACGGCGGGTTCACGGGCATGCGGTACCGACCTCTGGGAACGGTGAATCGGCGCACGCAGGCGGCGCGATTCAAATGACGGCCGGCACCGCGGACGGACTGCCGGCTCTGGCAGTCCGAGCCGCGTCCACTTGGGCCTCGAGGTGCTCAGTGTAGGATGGCAGATCGAACGCGTGCTCCTGGCACTTGGCGCTGAAGTCGGCCAGCCAGACGCCGGCGAGCCGCTGCAGGTTGTGGCGCTCCCGTCGGTTCAGGGCGTTAGCCTCCGGCCTGGTTGCGAGGTCGGAGACCACGTTCATCAGCGCGTAGCCGTTCGAGCCGATCGCGTCGCGATACTTCGAACTGAGCCTGTCCACTCGCTTCTCGAGGGCAGTCCTCGCTTTCTGCTGGCGCGGCGAGGGATTCTCGGGCTTCCTGACCTTCAGCGCGAGGAAGGTGATCGGGAGGAAGTACTTCTCGGGCACGTCGCATTTCCGCAAGGGCTGGAGAAGGTCCAGAAAATCCTTCTTCAGGCGCTGGAACCGACCGTCCAGACACTCGAATCCGAGTCGGTCGGCAAGGTTCCTGACATTGTGGTTGAACGAGAAGCGAATGCTCGACATGGGAAGGATCATGCCGTTCTTGCACACCTTTCTCATGAAGCCGATGTCGAATCGGAGCGCTCGCATGCGGTTGTAGCTGTTGGTCAGTCTGACGAATGGACCGTAGGTGTCGGGCCGCTTGCCGGGCGCGACCCAGTCGAACTGGATCGCCGCGGAGCTGTGCGTCAAGTCGATGTGGCAGTGTCCGCCCGAGGATGGCGCGTCGGCGGCAGAGACGACCCATGAGTCCCGGGGAAGATCGGGGAACGCCACCTCGCAGCACTGGAACCCGTATTCCAGCGCCTGCTCGTTGGTTACCAGTTGGTAGCCTCTCCCGACGACTGAGATGACGCGGCCGGTATTGGAGTGAACGATGGCTTTCTTGCCGGGGATGCGCACCCGCGACGCCTCGTCTCCCTCACACATTTCCGCGAACACGCCGACCGTGCGCACGGGGAACATGAGATCGCGGTAGTCGGTGATTCTGCTGCTCATCTCGCTTCTCCTCCTTGACGGGTCCGGTGTGGGGCGGTGCCGCCGCCCAGCCCCTGCACATGGACCGGCAGTCGTTCCTCGCAGGTGCGGCAGATGGCGCAGGCCCAGACAGAACAGATAATATACACATACAGATAATATACATGAGAGCGCGCAGACGGAGAGGCCGATGCAGCTCTTTGGGCGAGTTTTCCGCCAGGAACAAGCGGCGTTTCGTCGAAATCGGCACGAAGAGGCGGGGCGATGCTTGCGTCGCGGAACGTGCGCACGTGGAATTGAAGGGAATGCCCAATCCAAGAGGGGCGCCTCCGGCAAGCGGCGGAACCTCCACATCGAAGGACCGAGCGGCCGCGCACTGCGCCGCAGGGCCGCTGTTGGTACGGGAGCAGCACACATCGGCACAACCTGTGTGAAGGGCAGCCCCGGCACGGCTCCGAGCGGGCACGGGCGAACCGGCGAACTGAGGTCTCCGTCGACACCAATCCGCGTCCCGGCCGGACATGCGGGCTCCGGCCGGTCCGAGCGGCGTTGCAGTTGTTCCCGGCACGACTGCCACACCCTGGGTCGAATTCGATCGGCGAGATTGGGCATCCCCAAGACTGCGTGCCGTCCCGCGGTCCTTTGCGCAGAACGCCAGGTCAGCTCTGGAACCGGGAAGGCAGGCCCGTAAAGGGAGTCGCATGAGGGTTGATTGGGCGCTGTGAGGCAGGGAGTGGCCCGAAGGTCCGGTTCAGCCCTTCACCGGCTGCCTCGCGCCAGCCTTCTCCTGTTTCACCGGTCCAGCAGCTCCGGGACTGCGCGGTACCTCCCGCGGTCGCAGCCCGCTCCTGTCAGGTACTCATCGCGGAGCCGATTGCTTCGGCATAGGGCCCCAACTCCAGCGCGACGCGCGCCTGCGGCGTCAGGAATCCTTCGGGAGCCTCGAGGCCGATCTTGCAAGAACGCCGGGACTTGGTCCGATGTCTGGTGATCGAGGGCACACTCCCCGGCAGAATCCTCAGTAGCGTTATCAGGGGAATGCTGCTTCAAGGGCTGTGTCCCACGTCCGCCAAGAAGGCACGATCGTCAACCGCAGCCGACGCCCGTGAGCCAGCGCGGATACTCCTTTTCGACGGGCGAGGCCGCCCAGATGCCGTGATTACTGTGCCTACTGCGGCGCTCCAGGGGGGTTTCGGAGTAGCCGTAGCGATCCAGATTGAGGAAGCGGTTGGCGCCGAATCCGTAGAACCGAGCCGGGAGCTGGCACGCCCGAGGCCTTGGCCGGGACGCGTTCTACTCGGCCACCGTGTGTGGGAATCCGTCGGACCCGGAACTCGGAAATGGCGGCCGAGCGCGGCCACAGCGCCGTCCCTCGGTCGACGCAACGATCTCCGGCGCGGGTTACCCGTCTGACATGAAGAATCCGGTCATCGGCGCGCGGAGGCGTCTTCGGAGGTGCGCGAGCCGACCACCTCCGGCTGGGCCCTTGCCCGCGCCTCGCTGAAGCATTCCCGTTTACGCCTCGGTCTGGGGGCACGAGTGTTGGAGACAGGGGAGGCGATGTAATTGGCGGCAACGCCCATCGAGACTGCGTCGCGACGCCAAGACGCTGCCGTTTCGGCGGCACTCTGCTCCGGCGACGCTTTGCCAAAAAGCCCCGGCACAGCCCGTCCGCTGTGTTGCGTGCCGGGGCGGACACAGTGCGGGATCCTGCGGCGCGGAACGGACGGGGCGTCATGGCCAGTCAGACCGCCGGTCTCGGAAGGCTCGATGTGCAGAAAGTAGAATGCAGAGAAAGTGAGGGCGCTCACTGCAGCGCTGGCAGCGGCCTGCGCCCCGGCGGTCTGGGGACAGGCTCCCGAATTCAGCCTCGATGTTTCCTACCAGGAGGACCGGCCGGTGGACCGCGTCCTCGCCCGCGTCGATGCGGCCGGCGACAGCTGGATCGGCGAGCGGGACTATGAGGGGATCGACTCCGAACTCAAGGCAGTTGCAGATTCCCTGATCGAAGACCCGGCCTCGTTCGAGCCGCTGGCCGGGATAGCCCGACGATTCGCGCGGCTAGATCTGGTCGAGTTCAAGATCGTCTCGACCGGGAGGGTTTCTCCAGACGAGGACCTCTCACGCGTCGAGGTCCGGATCGAGTTGGGCGGATCGGCACGCGGCGGAGGTCTTCTCTCACTCCTGGGTTCGGCCTCGATGACCTGGTCTGGAAACGGCGGCGCCTGGCAGCCTCGTGGGACCGAGCTTCACAGCTTTCGCGAGATCCAGGCGGGCCGCAGGGGATTCACCGAAATCACCGACGGCACATTCGGTGCAATCGAGTCGTTCAGGGAACATCTCTCCCAAGGCACGGACTACTGGCGGGACTCGCTGGACGCCGCGCTGGGCGTCTCGGTCTACGGTCACCACGGCGTGTCCTTGGGGGACTTCGACGGCGACGGCCTCGACGACCTCTATGTCAGCCAGCCGGGCGGGCTGCCGAACCGCCTCTACCGCAACAACGGCGACGGCTCCTTCTCGGACGCAACCCTCAGCGCGGGCCTGGCCGTTCTGGACGAGACATCGATGAGCCTTTTCGCCGATGCCGACGGAGACGGCGACCAGGACCTCGTGCTGATCGGAGAGACTCCGATGCTGTTCCGCAACAGGGGTGACGGCCGGTTCGCCCTGGATCCCGCCGCCGGCCTCGATGTCGCGGAGGACCGGGCGGCCATGTTCACGGGAGCCGCGATGGCCGACTACGATCTCGACGGGGACCTCGACCTCTATGTCTGCGCGTATGACTTCTGGCAGTCGGGTGCCGGGTACGATGCCCCGACGCCCTACTTCGACGCTGTGAACGGACCGCCCAATCTGCTCTTTCGGAATGACGGCCGGGGCTCGTTCGAGGAGGTGTCCCGCGAGGCGGGCCTAGAACCCACCAACGACCGATTCAGCTTCGCGGCGGCCTGGGGCGACTACGACGACGACGGGGACCCCGACCTCTACGTCGCGAACGACTTCGGGCGGAACAACCTCTACCGCAACAACGGCGATGGCTCGTTCTCGGACATCGCGGCCGATGCCGGCGTGGAAGACCTCGGCGCGGGGATGTCCGCGGCCTGGGGCGACTACGACAACGACGGCGACCTGGACCTCTACACCGCCAACATGTGGTCGTCGGCGGGTCTGCGGATTACGGGAAGCCCGCAATTCGAGGGTGTGGCGAGCAGGGAGCGTGAGCGGCGGATGTTCCGGCGGCAGGCGCAAGGAAACTCGCTCTTCCGCAACGACAGCGGCGCGGGATTCCACGACGCGAGCGAGGAGGCGGGGGTCCGTGCCGGTCGCTGGGCGTGGGCGTCGGACTTCGTGGATCTGGACGGGGACGGGCTGCTCGATCTGTTCGTCCAGAACGGATTCATCACCGGCGAGCGATTGGACGACCTGTGAAGCTTCTTCTGGCGGCAGGTCGTGTCGCAGTCACCCCTCAGGGCGGAGGGATCCAGGCAGTACAGTGACGCATGGCGGGCGATCAACATCCTTATCCGGTCGGACGGCACGTGGAGCGGCAGGGAGCGCAACCTGTGCTTCCGCAACCGCGGCGACGGGACGTTCGAGGACATCTCCTTTACAAGCGGGCTCGATCTGGCGGCGGACGGGCGAGCGTTCGTCCCGCTTGACCTCGACGGTGACGGCGATCTGGATCTGATCGTCAAGAACCGGAACGGCACGCAGCTGCGGGCGTTTCGCAACGACCTGCGGCCCGGCCGGACGAGGCATTTGACCGTGCGGCTCGAGGGGCGGCGGAGCAACCGGGACGGAGTCGGGGCGCGCGTCCAAACGGTGACCAGCCGCCGCACGCTGACCAGGCAGATCGTCTCCGGAAGCGGCTTCCTTTCGCAGCGCTCCCGGACCGCACGGTTCGCACTGGCGGACGACGAGGTCGTGCGGGAGGTGCGGGTGCGGTGGCCCGGCGCCCCGGCCCAGCAGATCGTCTCCCCTCCCCAGCAGGGCCGCCTTCTCCTCGTCGAGGGCGAGGACGCATTTCGCGAGTTTCCGGGGCCGGCACCAACCCGACAGCGGTCGGAGCCCGCCGGCGCCTTGAAGAGGGGGCGTGGCACGTGGCTGGCCCGACCCCTGCCGGCTCCGGAATTCGCCCTTCCGGCTGTCGGCGGAGGCCCGGACGGCGTGCGGCTGTCCGCGTACCAGGGCCGTTGGGTGCTCCTCAACTTCTGGGCGACCTGGTGCCCACCCTGCCGCAGCGAACTGGTGCAGTTCCAGGAGCGGTCAGCCGAATTCGAGCGCTCCGGCGTCGCGATTCTCGCCGTCTCCGTCGATGATCCTGGGGCCGCAGACTCGGTCGCCGCCATGGCAGAGGACCTAGGCCTGGACTTTCCCGTCCTGCTCGCCGACCGTCGGACCGCCGAAACCTACAGCGTCCTGAACGAGCGCGTATTCGACCGCCGTCGGGCTCTGGCGATTCCGACGAGTTTCCTGCTCGACCGGGCCGGGCGCATCGTCAAGGTCTATCGCGGCGAGGCAGACCCGAGGCTGATCCTCGCCGACACCGGCGCCGGCGCCGGCAGTCCCCTGCCGTTTGCCGGAGAGTGGGCGGTGTCGCAGCCGCGAAGGGACTTCGAGGACCTTGCGTCGGCGTTCGCCGAGAGAGGCCTGAAATCGCCGGCGCTCCGGATGTTCGACGAGGCCCTGGCGGAAGGGGACCCCTCTCCGCGGCTGCTCAACAACCTCGCCGGGATCCTGATTTCGGACGGCGACGCCTCTCGCAGTGAGGAGCTGCTGCGCCGGGCTCTGGCCGCCGATCCGGAAATGACCGACGCGAAGGTCAACCTCGCATCACTGCTCGCCGGGAGAGGAGCCGCCGCCGAGGCGGAGGCACTGCTGGAGGAGGTCTTGGCGGGGCAGCCGCGGGACGGGCAGGCACTTTCGGTGCTCGGCTCGATCCGGTTTTCCCAACGCCGTTCCGAGACCGCGGAGACGCTGTTCCGCCGCGCGGTCGAGGCCGATCCGGAAGACGCGCGATTCCGGGAGAACCTTGGGGCCGCACTGGCTTCGAGAGGCAGCCTCGCAGCGGCACTGCTCGAATACGAGCGGGCGCGTGACCTCGGGGCCTCCTCCGCCGCGCTCCATACGAATCTCGCCGTCCTCTACGTGCGGACAGGACGTGCCGAAGAGGCGCTGCACTCCTTTCTCAGCGCCGTCGAAGCCGACCCGGGCTCGCCGGGGCCGCATCTCAACCTGGCCCGCTTCCGGCTTCAGGAGAACAAGATTGACGAGGCCCTGGACTCGATCCGGCGCGCCAAGGAGGCTGCTCCAAGAGATCTCGGCCCGCTGCTGATGGAAGCCCAAGCACTCGCGATGGATGGCCGCGTCCAGGAAGCGCGCGGTGCGGCCGAACGGGCACTCCGCCTGGACCCTTCTTCGGCCGAGGCGGCGCAGATGCTGGATTCGCTGCGATGAAGCGCGTTGGGACCGATTGTCGAGGCCTGCCGCTGCGACGCGAAACCGTGCAGGTCCGGACGATTCCAGCGTCGAGCGCTCGGGTGCCGCCGCGACACGCCGTGCGGCCTGTCCCGAAGCAGGATCGCCATGGAATGCGCGATGGGTGGCTGGCCGCACGCCCACACCAAACGATGGCGAATCGGTGACGGCTTGAGCGCCCGGACCGTCGGCGGCCTTGGCGGGAACGCAGGATTCCGCACCGCCCGGCATGAACCGTGACCTGATCGAAGCGGCCAGGGCGGGGCGTTGGGCCCCCCTGGCCCATCCCTGACACCCGTGTCCGCGGGGGTTTGCCGCCGGTTCACGTTGATCCCGCGCGATCTTCCGCATGGCTCGCAAGTCGGGACTTCGCCAAGACTCCCGACCCGCCGCTCACGTGTCCTCGTCCCTTTTCCCGGCGTCGGGGCCCGTCGCGCCGGAGGCCGCGGACCGCTCAGTCGCCGGTGGGTGCCGGACCGCATGTCGCACTGTTCGGGCGATTTTCCGCATCGCTTCCGACAGAGCCGATCGCCGCCGCCAGGCGAGCACGATGGTCCGGTATGGAGCCGGGCGCGTGATCGGACGCGTCACGAGGTCGGACCGAAGAGTCTCGGTTGGCACCGAGATGCGCGGCAGCAAGGTGATGCCCATGTTGGCGCGCGCCATCTGCACGAGCGTCGGCAGACTCGTCGCCCGAAAACTGAGCTCCTCGACTCCGCCTCTGCTGCAGAACTCGATGACCTGGTCCCGAAAGCAGTGCCCCTCGTCGAGCAGCAGAATGTGCTCGCCCCGCAGCCGGCTGAAGGGTATGGGTGCGGACGCCCTTCCAAGGCGGTGATCCGGCGGCATCGCGACTACGAAGGGATCCTGTTCGATCTTCTCGTAGGCGAAGTCCCCGATGTCGGATTCCATTGCAAGAAACGCACCGTCGAGGTCTCCATGACGGATCCGGCGGACGAGTGCCTTGGTCTTGTCCTCCAGCCAGACGACTGCCAAGCGCGGAAGTTCCCTGCGAAGCGCCGCTGCGGCCGCCGGGAGCAGGTACGGTCCGATGGTCGGTATCACGCCGACTCGAAGCGTGCCCGCCAGAGGGTCCAGGAACCGCTGTGCGGACTTGCGCACATCGTCCGCCTCGACGAGAACGCGCCGCATGCGTTTGATGAGTTCGGATCCGGCGGTGGTGATCATCACGCCTCGACGACCGCGTTCGAACAGCTGCACTCCCAGCGCGGCTTCAATCTCCGCAATCTGCGCACTCAGCGAGGGTTGGGACACATGGCAGCGCTCCGCCGCCCGACGGAAGTTCCTCAGGTCGGCCACGGCGACCGCATACTGGATCTGGCGGAGCGAGAAATCGTGGTGTCTCATTGCTGTGATAGCGAAAAGCTATCATGATGTTAGGGACAATGTGTTGGACGTATCAGCCCGACACGTTTCAGACTGGATACATCACGGAACCGGCTTGCCGTCGCCCGCCGGAGACCCGGCTGTCTGCGTTGCCGCCGGTCCAGGTGACACTTCGGCGGATTCCGCCGGCGGCCTCAACATGAAGGAGACAACTGAAATGAAAAAGCGAGCGATTTCCTGGCTTGCGGTGCTGGCGATCGGGATTGCTCCGGTCTTGCCGGTCAACCCGGCGCTTGCCGAGGACAAGGCGCCGACCAACGACTACTGGTGGCCCAACCGGTTGAGCCTCGAACCGCTGCGCCAGGCCTCACCCGGGTCCAGTCCCCTGGGGGACGGCTTCAACTATGCGGAAGAGTTCGAGAGTATCGACCTTGAGGTGCTGAAGGCGGACCTCGAGAAGCTGATGACGACTTCTCAAGACTGGTGGCCGGCGGACTTCGGCCACTACGGGCCGTTCTTCATTCGAATGGCCTGGCACAGCGCGGGCACCTATCGGACCATCGACGGCCGGGGCGGCGCGGACGGCGGCTTGCAACGCTTCGCGCCGCTCAACAGCTGGCCGGACAACGCGAACCTAGACAAGGCGCACCGACTGCTCTGGCCGATCAAGCAGAAGTACGGACGGAAGATCTCCTGGGCCGACCTCCTGATTCTGGCCGGCACGGTCGCCATGGAGTCCATGGGCTTCCAGACACTGGGATTCGCTGGCGGCCGCATCGATGCCTGGCGCGCCGAGGAGGTGAACTGGGGACCTGAGGGCGAGTGGCTCGCCGCCGATCGACGCAACGAAGAGGGAGAACTGGATCCGCCTCTCGGCGCCACCCAGATGGGCCTGATCTACGTGAATCCCCAGGGTCCGGGCGGCCGCCCGGATCCGGAGGCGGCCGGTCATGCGATTCGCGAGGCTTTCGGCCGCATGGGAATGGAAGACGAAGGGACGGCCGCGCTGATCGCCGGCGGCCACACATTCGGCAAGGCCCATGGCGCCGCTGATGCGTCCCGGCACGTCGGTCCCGAGCCCGAGGCCGCCAAGGTCGAGGAGCAGGGACTCGGCTGGAAGAGCAGCTACGGCAGCGGCAAGGGGGCCGACACGATCACCAGTGGACTGGAAGGGGCCTGGACGATCAACCCGGCGGCGTGGACGCACAGCTACCTGGAGAATCTGTACGGCTACGAGTGGGTGGAGACTCGAAGCCCCGCCGGTGCGATCCAGTGGAAGCCCGCCGGCGGCGCCGCGTCGGATCTGGTGCCCGACGCCCACGATCCATCCGTGCGGCACGCTCCGATGATGTTCACCACCGACCTCGCACTCAAGGTCGACCCGGCCTATCGCGCACTCACCTCGCGCTGGCTCGCCGACCCGGAGGAATTCGAAGACGCATTCGCCCGCGCCTGGTTCAAGCTGACCCACCGCGACATGGGTCCGACCTCGCGCTACCTCGGTGATCTGGTGCCCGACCGGGAGTTCATCTGGCAGGACCCGATCCCGGAGGTCGATCACGACTTGATCAACGCACAGGATGCGGACAGGCTGAAGGCCGAGATTCTCGAGTCCGGCCTGTCCACTGCGGAGCTGGTCAGGGCCGCCTGGGCTTCGGCGTCCACGTTCCGCGGGACGGACATGCGGGGCGGAGCCAACGGGGGGCGTGTGCGCCTCGTGCCGCAGAAGGGCTGGGCGGCAAACGATCCGGCCGAACTCGACTCCGTGCTGAAGGCCCTAGGAAAGATCCAGAGCGATTTCAACAGCGCGCAGTCAGGCGACAAGCGAGTCGCTCTCGCCGACCTGATCGTTCTCGGCGGCGCTGCGGCCGTTGAGCAGGCGGCCGGCAGGGCCGGGGCCGATGTGCGCATCCCCTTTGTGCCTGGACGCATGGACGCCTCGCAGGAGCAGACCGACATCGACTCCTTCGCGCTGCTCGAGCCAGTCGCAGACGGATTCCGCAACTACTTCGCCGACGGGAGTCCCCGCTCTCCAGCAGAGATGCTGGTGGAGAAGGCGGCTCTGCTGAACCTCACGGTTCCCGAGATGGCGGCGCTGGTAGGCGGGATGCGAGCCATGGCCGCCAACGCCGGAGGTTCGCCCCACGGCGTGCTCACAGACCGTCCCGGCACACTGACCAACGACTTCTTTGTCAATCTGCTCGACATGTCAACGGAGTGGACCAAGTCATCGACGGAGGGGATCTACGAAGGTCGCGACCGTGCCACTGGCGAGCCCAAATGGACCGCAACTCCGGTTGATCTGATCTTCGGCTCCAACTCCGAGCTGCGGGCAGTTTCCGAATTCTATGCAGGCGACGACGCGCAGGATGCGTTCTTGCAGGACTTCGTCGCGGCATGGGCGAAAGTGATGACGCTGGACCGCTTCGATCTGCATTGATCGCGGGCGGACAAGGACGGCCAAGAGGCCCATGCCGCGGAGTGATCGCGCGGCCGCGGCATGGGAAGCCGGCGTTCCGTCCCGGTTCGCGAGACGAGCCGAAGCGGTCCCCTGCGGCATTGGGCGTTCCGACCAACGCACATCGCAGGCCCGCAGTGCATCGGCACACCAGGGAGGCGCTTTCTGAAGAAGATCGTGTTCCGCGGCGGCAGCGCAGCGTCTCGGATATCAACATCGCGGACCGACAGGCGCACCGCCTGCCCGGTCCGCAGCCTGGCTCCATGGAGGAAGGGCGGCAGGGCCCGGAGGGTAGGAGACGTGCCCCCTATGCCGGAGAAGGGCGCTTCAGAACCCTCTCGATAGCGGATGCGGGGAGGAGCCCGCGCCGTCGGCCTCAGTTCGGCCTTTGCGGAAGGCTGCGGTGTGCGGGCGGCAAGGCCGCGGCTGATGGCGTGACGGCATAATCCGGGCAAGGCCCCGCCCTCGCGCCTTGCGGTCCCCGCCGGGTTCCCGTGCTCAGACACAAGGATGGAGATGTGGGCTGCCGCTCCGTGCCGGCTCGAATGGAAGGTTGCCCGGAGGAGACGGTAGCGCAAGACATCGGGGAGGAAGGCGGCCGGCGGTGAGTTGCACTCACCTGGTCCCCGTCCGTCTTGGACTGCCCGCGAGGGAAACGAACGAGGCGGGCTGTACCCGAAGATGCGTTTGGCGCCGCTCGGTGTGTCAGCGGCGGGCTTGGGAGCGGACAGGTGGTTGCCGCGAATGCCAGACAGGGGTATTCTGGCAGCGGCCAGGGCGCGCCCGACCGGACGCACGGATTCGGGCGGGACATGATACGGTCGGCATCAAGGAGGACCCATGAATCAAATGACTCGGAGAGAGGTCGTCGGGGCGACGTTGGGAACGCTGGCGATCCGTGCAGGCGCACAGTCGCCCAATGACCAGATCGGAGCGTCCGTGATCGGCGTGGGCGGCATGGGCCACGGTCACGTCGAACGCCTGGTGGCGCGGGACGACGTGCGCATCGTCTCCATTTGCGACGTGGACCAGGCCAACGCGGAACGGGCCGGCCAGACCGTCAACAAGGCCCGCGGAACGACGCCGCGGCTGATCGAGGATTTCCGCACGGTGCTGGAAGACAAGGACGTGGAAGCCGTGATCGTCGCGACGCCGCACCACTGGCACGCGCCGATCGCGGTTCGCGCCATGCAGGCGGGCAAGGATGTCTACATCGAGAAGCCGGCCAGCCACGTGTTCCGCGAAGGGCGGCTGCTGGTGGAAGCGGCCAGGAAGTACGGTCGGATCGTCCAGCACGGCACGCAGATGCGCTCGAGCGAGGTCACGAAGAGAGCGGACGAACTCCTGAAGCAGGGCGTCATCGGCGAGGTCAAGATGTCCAAGGCATGGAACTGCCAGCGGCACGAGCACAGGCAGCCCGTCTCCGACACGCCTGTTCCACCCGGAGTCAACTACGACCTGTGGGTCGGGCCCGCCCAGTTCGACGGAACATTCAACCCCAACCGCTACAACCGCAACTGGAACTGGTACAGGGCGTTCGGGAACGGCGACATCGGCGGCGACGGGCCGCACGACATCGACCTTGCTCGCTGGGGGCTGGGCGTCGAGACCCATCCGGTGCGGATCACCGCCCACGGCAGCAGGATCGATCTGGAGGGCATTCGCGAGTTTCCGGACAACATGTCCGTGGCCTACCAGTACGAGGAGGGGAAAGTGCTCCTGTACGAGGACCGCGGATGGACGCCGTACGGGCTCCACGGCTTCGACAGCGGCAACGCGTTCTACGGGACGGAAGGCTACATGATCTTCTCGCGAAGGGGCTACTTCCAGGTCTATCTCGGAAAAGGGGAGATCAAGGGTCCGGGAATGGCCCAGGGCCCGACGGGGCACCCCGAACACATGTACAACTTTCTCGACTGCGTCCGGACGCGCGAGCAGCCGGTCGCCAACGCCGAGGTGGCACACCTGTCCTGCGGTCTGGTGCATCTGGGCGAGATCGCCTACCGGGCAGGACGCGTCCTGCACTTCGACCCGTCGAAGGAGCGGTTCGTCGGGGACTCCGACGCGGACAAGCTGCTCACCAAGGAATACCGGGAACCCTGGACGATGCCGGACCCGGTGTAGTCCGGCCGCCGCGACCGGGCCCGCCATCGCACCTGCGGTCCGGGTCGAGGCCGGGCGGGATGTCGATCCCGCCTGGAGACGGGGTCGGCCAAGAACCCGGAGTCCGACGCGCTTGTCAGGAGCCCGGGCGGCCGGGAGATCGTCCGACAGCGATTCCCGGATCCTGCGCAAGCGCGCGGCGATGCTGAACCGGCATCCCCGCATTCGATATCCTTGGACGCATGCCTCCGGAAGGAGTGTGGGCGCTTTCCATCACCGGCCTTGTCATCGTGGTGCTCGCGACCAACCGCGTACCCGTGGAGGTCGGCATGCTGGGAGGCCTCGTTGCGCAGGTTTTCCTCGGTGTGGTGAGTCCCGAGAGGGCCTTGGCCGGATTTGCGCACCCGGCCGTGATCGCAATCGGATCACTGTTCGTCGTGGCGGCGGCGCTCTTCGGCACAGGAGCGACGAGCTCCTTCGCGGGACCGCTGCTTGGCCTGCCGAAGACGATTCGCATGGCACAGTTTCGCCTGATCGTGCCAGTGGCGCTCCTCTCCTCGTGTGTCAACAACACGCCGGTCGTAGCGATGTACCTGCCCATCGTGCGCGAGTGGTCCAGGCGCATCCGCATGAGTCCCTCCAAGCTGCTGATGCCCTTGAGCTTCGCATCGCTTCTTGGCGGACAGCTCACCCTCATCGGCAGCGCGTCAAACCTGATCGTGATGGGCCTCTATTTGGAGTACCTCGACGGGCTCGGACTGGCGCGCCCGGCGAACTATCGGCAGTTCTGGGGCCCAGGGATGATGGGACTGCCCGTGGCGGTCGTCGGACTGACGTACCTGGTCGGCTTTTCGGCCCGGCTGCTGCCCGTGCGGCGCCAGGTGCCCCCCAGCCAGAGCGACGCCCGCGAGTACACGGCCCTGATGGAGGTCCCGTCGGGGTCTCAGGCAGTGGGGGCGAAGATCGAGCGCCTGGGACTGCACCACCTGCCGGGCCTGTTCCTGTACGCCATCAAGCGCGCCGGCCTGGTCATACCGACTCCCGGGCCCAAGACACGCTTGGCTGCAGGAGACCGCCTGTCGTTCGCCGGTGCCGTCGACTCGGTTGTGGACCTGCAGAAGGTGCGCGGCCTGGTGCCGGGCAATCGCGGCGACGGAGTGGCCGGACAGACTTCGCTCGGGCGCGAGCTCGTGGAGGCGGTCTTACCGAGCGGCTCGGCGCTGGTCGGGAGACCCGTGGCCGATTCCGACATTCGGAGCACCTACAAGGCCGGCGTGGTGGCCGTGCATCGCAACGGCCAGGCGCTCCGTGGCAACGTCGGCGACATTGAGCTCAAAGCCGGCGACACCCTCCTGCTGGAGGCGCCTTCCGGGTTTGCCGAGCGCTACCGCAGTTCCAGTGACTTCTGCCTGGTGTCGTCTGTGCCCGACTTCGAGCACCCCAACCATGAAGGTCGGCGCAGGGCCATCGGCATCTGCATTCTGCTCGGGCTGGGGATCATGTTCACGTCGTGGCCGCCGATGGTGCTGTGCTTCACCGCAGCTCTGCTCATGGTGGCCGCCGGCTGCATCTCCTCGGCCAAGGCCTTCGGCGCCGTGAAGGTTCGGGTCATCGCGACGATTGCTTCGGCACTGGGCATCGCGGCCGCCCTGGAGGATTCCGGGGCCGCGAAGGTCGTGGCCGACACGCTCCTGGAGACTGCGGGCTCGATGGGCGTGGGCCGTCGGGGAATGGTGCTGGGGCTCGTGCTCACGGCATCGGGATTGGCACAGGTCATCAACAAGAACGGAGCGGCAGCGCTGATGTTCCCCGTGGCGATGGCCGCCGCGAACTACCTCGGCGTACATCCTGAGCCGTTTGCGTTCAGCCTCATCGTAGGCTGCGGGCTGAGCTTCATGTCGCCGGTTTCGTACAACACCAACCTGATGGTCTACGGCCCCGGCGGGTACAAGTTCCTGGACTTTCCCCGCGTGGGGCTGCCGATGACGCTGGCTCTGGCCTTGGTCTGCGCCTTGGTCTGTCCCATTGTCTTCAACTTCGACCCGATGCCGTAAGGGATCGAAGGGGCAGGGACTTCCCGACATCGGCATTCCCCCTCGGTGACCGCGGGATCGGACCGGTCGTGTTGCCCAAGCGCTGGACCCTTCGCTGGAAGCGGCGGCATCCGACCCGGATTCGCCCGGACCGCATCTCAATCCGGCGGGCGAACGAGCTGGATTCCGGCGACCTCCGGGCCCACCCGATGGAGTCGCGAGCCAATGCCATGCGGGGGAAGATTGACCAGGCCAGGCAGTTGGCCCGCGAAGCCTTTCGGCCGCATCCGGGATCCTCGGAGGCGGCGAATCTGTTGAATTCCCTTCGCTGAACCGGGCGGGGGCGGGCCGATCCGGCAGGCGACCTCCGCACGGCTCACTTCGCCTGCCGCCGAGACCGCCCTGAAGCACACCAAGGATTCGGGAATCGAGTGCGCGGAGGGAATCCGGTGTTGCTCGCGCTGTCCAAGCGACGGCATACCAGCAGATGGCCGCCGGTCACCGCAATCTGCTGACCGGCAGTCCCACAAAGGCCATTATGAGACCTGAAGGATTCACTGGAGCGATTGGATGATCTCGTCAAGGACCGCTTCGGAACAGCCGTAGCCCTTGAGCTGTGCAAGACCTCCCGCCTGTTCGAGCTCGGCAAGCTCTACAAGCGCATTGTCATCGTCGAGACCCTGCGGGACGAGTTCGTCAAGCGTGGCGGCGATCACGAAACGCAAAGGGCCGTCGTGGCTCGCGTACTAAAGAAATGGCTGCTCGGCCCCGCCAGCCCCTTCAAGAGGGAGACTTTCGGCCGATATCGCATTCTCGGATTCGACGCCGTGACGAGGCAGACCCTCGAAGCGGAGAATGGGGGCATTGAGAGCGGCGACGGTTCGCCGGCTCCAGAGCGCGGGATCGGCGAAGGACCCTGGGAAGTGTATGCGTGGTGTCTGCCGCAGCATCAGCCGACTTCCGGCGATCGGTGGCCGATCGAGATTGGCAGGGCAGGGCCTGAGGGATTCCGAAGGACGCTTGCCAAGATTCAGGAGAACCTTCCCGAGCGGCCACGCTACATGCTGCGGCTCGGTTGCGCGGAAGAACTCGAGGCCCGGGACAGGGAGAGTCTCCTCCGCGCCTGGTTCAGGAGTCGGGGGCAGAAGCTGCACAAGCTGCCCGGCAAGGACTGGTTCCGGACCAATCCGAGCGAGATTGCGGATGCCGTTCGGAACATCATCGGCGGCGATGGCCTTCGTAGCGAAGAGAGCACTGTTGAAGTCGAGGACGCCATTGCCAGCGCATTCAAGGACGTAACGGCGGACGACTGGGCCCGCCTTCCCGAGGACCTTACCGAGCGCCTCGACGACCATCTGTACGGTAGCGCTCGCGCATGAGGCCGGTGTTCGCCGACACCGTCTATTGGGTCGCCACGGCGCGCCTGGCCGATCGGTGGCGCGCCGCGGCCCGGGAAGCGCGACGGCGACTTGGACACGTCGGGCTCGTCACAACCGACGAGGTGCTTACCGAGTTCCTCGCGCCGCTGGCGAAGGGCGGGCCGCGCGTGCGCTCCGCCGCCGCGCGAGCGGTGCGTGCGATGCTGTCAGGTTCGAACGTCCGCGTGATGCCCCAGTCGAGGTCGTCCTTCAAGAGGGCGCTGGCCCGCTACGAGGCGCGTGGCGACAAAGGATACAGTCTCCAGGACTGCGCGTCGATGAACCTGATGGAGGCCGAATCGATCACCCGAATCCTGACCAACGACCACCGTTTCGAACAGGAAGGATTCACAGTGCTCATGAAGCGCAACGTGGCCTGAGATCCGCACCGCAGGTGGCGCGCGGCCGTTGTCCCGGTTGTGTGGCTGCTTCCTCAGCGGCGACGGCATTACGCGGCCGCTGTCGAATGCGGTGCCCTGTAGGCAGGGAGTCCGAATCGGCGCTTGCCCGACCCTGCCAATCGGGGCTGCATCGGAAACGCCGCGCCGAGAAAGCCTGATGTGCAGTGGCTCGACCGCATCGTCGAGATTAGCCTCCCCAAAGGCCTATTGCCAGGCGTCGCCAAGCCTCGATTCAGGGCTGCGTCGTGCGAGCGCCAGCGCGGGACCCTGCAGGCCAATCCGGTCCGCTTCCGTCCCGGGCGACTCGGTCACAAGCGATCCCCGTGTGTAGCGCGATCTAGACAAGAAGACCGGGAACACGTCTTGGACTGCAGTCGGGGCGGCACTCGAGAGCTGGCCCACAGGGCCGGCTGGGGCTGGGCCCGCCTCGTCGAACACGCCCGGCTGATCTGCTTGCGGGACTGGTCACCAGATCTTGGCGCTTCGGTACGTCGGTTCCGGCGGCCGGGGTCCACATCCTAGTTCCCTGGCCATTTGCGGGCTCCGTGGATGACGGCAGGAACTTCCACAGCGCCATTGCGAACCCTATGGGCAAGAAAGAATAGGGAATTACTGATCTGAGTGCCCAATCTGAATAAATCGACATATTATCTCCGGA
>JAPPMB010000082.1 GCA_028819255.1 Bryobacterales bacterium
CAGGATGGCCATGATCATGCGGATCGTCGTCGTCTTGCCCGATCCGTTCGGGCCCAGCAAGCCAAGGATCGTGCCCCGGGGGATGTCGAGGTCGAAGTCGGAAACCGCGGTGTGCGCCCCGAACGACTTGGTGACGCCCGACAGCCGGACTGCCGTTTCGTTCACGTATCGGCTCTCTGCTGAAGAGGCTTGAGATGACTTCAATGGCCGTTGGCAGGTACGTTTGTGGAGCCGGAATGTTCAGAAGCAGGCCCGAAAGCCATGTATACCACCTGTATGTTGGGGTCGAGTCGTAATTCTAACTCACTGCAATACAACATGATAGGCGTACATCGGTCCTGTGCGTTATCACTATTCCTATCACTTGGTATTTCGGCGACCGGCACGGGACACGGCTGGATCTCCTGGGACGACTCCCCACCCCAGCTACCGGAATGCTGGGAACGCCGTGTCACCCGGTCGCGATCGCGGAGAATGCTCGGTCTGCGTCCTCCGAACCGGCTGTAGTCCGCCTTCACGCGGTTGTCGCGCCGCCATCGATCCCATCGTCTTGCGATCCGTCCAGTACTTCCCGGTGCGCGCGTCCGGCCGGTGCAACGCGGCCTGATTGCCCATCGGTCCCGCGTATCTCAATCGGCACCCACCCGTTTCCCTAACACTTGGGGCTCCGGTCGGATAGGCGGTGCGCCCAAGTACGCGTGGCCGCTCAAATGCACATAGGAGCCCTTCACAGCACGCGGCGATCCATCAGGCTGTTGGGTCAAGAGCTTCACGTCCCAAGCGTTCAAGTCGGAGAGCGCTTCGTCCGCCAGACGGTATTGGCACGAGCCGGACAACCGGAATTCCATGGTCTCAGTCTGGTCGGCGCTCTGCCAGATGTCCTCGATCTCCAGGCGGACCTCGATGAGTTCCGGGTGTTCTGTCGTCAGCAGCGTCTGTTTGACCTGGCCGCCTCGCTTGGGGCGGCAGCCGCTGTTCGATTCGAGCTCTTCAACGGTGGTGGCGATGGACTCGTAGACGAAGGCGAATACCACGTCATCCGGTATGGGCTGTATCTCGCTCCTGAGTTCCGAGAGCAAAGAGTCCATGCTCCGGTGAAAGGTCAGGCGCCGGTCTTCGGCGACATCGTCAGCCTCGGCCCGCAAGGTCGGATGCAATCGGTCCTCATGGCGGTGACCGCGAAAGTCTGCATCACGCGACACGAAGACGACATGGCATCTGGGGAGCAGTTCCAAACACTGCTCCCAGATTCTGCAATCTGACCGTGCGGCCCGCTTGTGGCTGGGGGGCCGCTCAGCTTGGTGCCTCGAATCCGCGCGACGGCGCACCCCGAGCGTTTCGGGCACGACTACAGCGGCAAGATGTTCCGCCCGGGCGAGCGCCCTTGCACGTTCCTTTATGGTCTCATCGCTAGGGCCAGGCCATCCCTTCACTTCACCGCAGAACCGTGCCAGCCATTTCAACTCTCCCTCGATTCTGTGTCGTTTTCCCAAGGCACGCTTGGTCAGGTGGCGTTCACATTCTTCAACGACCACCTCTGGCACGACCAACTGCATTCCTCGATTGAACAGATAGTGCTTGAGCGCTGACCCGCTGCTTGAGGTCAGGCCGATCTCCTCGACGAACGTATTGGTGTCCAGGATCAGCACTTCCATCGCTGTAACGTCCATTCGCCCTCCGCTGTGTGTGGTTCGGACCTCAGCTCCAGCAACCGGCCGTGAATTTAGCCGCCCGAACACAAGGGCCTGCGGCCATCCCGTGCTACCCCCTGCGCGGATGCGATGGAATCAAGTGCGCCGGTCTACAACCAACTGATGGCCTCTTCGACGAGTGAGCTGTCCACCACGTGTCTCTCAACTAACGGATGCCAGCGGGGAATCAGCCCGAGAGCGGTGATGCCGGCTTCCCCATGCTGCTCCAGCAATTCCCCCGCGGTGGTGGTCACAGAGAATTTACCGCACTCCTCGCACGAGAAACCGTGGAGTTCGTGATACTCACTGCTCTCGTCTTGGCAATGCTCGCCCGGTCGCATCCTGTGGCTTTCGGACTGGCCATGCCCGCACAGGAGGCAGGACCCGTTCATCTGATACTGCAGCGAGCCAAGTTCCCGGGTCCTGATATACTGGGCAATGTCTCGGATTCCCCCGATGTGCAGCGTAACCGGGTTGTCGCCCATCGTACGCGTGTTCATGGCGATGCGAAATTCCCGTTCGGACTGGTAGTCGCGGGATTTCCAGAACGCCGGCGCGAATGACCGATCGTCCCCGAAAGCGACATCGAGAGGATACGCATCGTAGTACTGTACGCGCGACGAGCGCACTTGCCAGTCTTTGCGCTCCGCAGCCCGCCGGACACGGCGCAGGAACTCCTTGGCATCCGTGATGACCACAGCGTGTTCCCCGAACTTGCGACAGGTCGGCAAGGACTCCGCGACCTGCTGTGTGACCTGGTCGACCAAATGCCAAGAAGGCCACGGGCCAAGATCCGAACGGAAGACCGTCATGCAGAACACGTTGAGGTTGTCCACTAGATGCGACCGCCGCTCGATTGGGCCGTCGAGGTCGTTGGGGGACACGGTTACGGACTCGCCCTCACCGGCTCGAAGCGTGAGAATCCCGTCTTCCCAGAGCATGGTCCCCTCGAATTCGTCACGTCTCGCTCGGTCCTCCGTCTCCCTGAATTTCCAGAGCCGACCGGCGTGCAACTCACCGGCCAGCATCTTGTCGGCGTGGTCCTTGTCGCGGTAGCACTTCACCAGCATCAGGAACCGCTTCCTCGATGTGTCGATATGTGACATTTCCGTTCGTCAAGGCTCTTGCTAGCGCGGCTGGGGCCAGAAAAAGTAACCAAAACAGAGTCGCTGACGGATCACCGCCAGCGCCCGCGTTGCGGCGAACGTCCGGTAGTCCTGGGTCACGGTAGGTCCGCCGTGCATGGTTCGACGAGGGGGGCTGTGCAAAGCCCACGAACCGGTTTCGTTACCGTGGATTCGGTGTCCGACACCGGTTGCGGAAACCTCTCTCCCACTCGCGGGAGGCGCAGAATGCCTTACCGTTGAGGTGCTTCGTTCGGAGGCCGAACCCGGACTGGCCGACGCGCTGGCAGGCAGGGAGCCGAACCCTTCAACCTATTCCGTAGGAATCGACCCGTGAGGCTCGAACACTGGACCGCGAACACTGGATACTACCGCCAGACGGTGTGCTCCGGAATGTCCGCCGAGGTGACGCGCGCATACGGACGGCTGATCGCGGCAGCGGGTGCGCTCGGCGTCCCCGCGCCGTTGCGGGATCCGGACGATCCGTGGCGGCTGGAGGTGCTCACGCATCCGCACGGCCCGCGCGTTCTGAAGGCACGCATCTTTGCGCCGAACGAGTTGCCCGTGGCGGTGCTGGCGGTGGCGGAAGAGGGTAGCGCGGGCGCGCGGCGCGCATGGCGGGAGACGGTGGAGGCAGCCCCTTGGTTACACGCCGGACGCGTACCGACCTCGCTGCCCGAACCTCTGGACGGCGCGTGGGTGATCATGGCCCTGCTGCTGCCGCTGGACGTCCACGGGGAGGCCGTCAATTGGCTCGGGGACATCGAGCAGTGCATCGCGTGGGCTTTTCTCAAGAGCCTCGAACCGATGGCGAGCGCGTGAGACCGCCGAGCGGGGCCGATGTGCCCGTTCCGGAGTTCGATCACCGGCTGGGACCGTGATCCCGGTCCGGCCCGCGCGGCCTCGGCATTTCCCACCAGCCGCTTCGTCGGAATCGGCAGACGATTCTCCATCGCCCGACGCCTCCAGTCACGAGGCGGCTCGACCTCACACCCGCACTGGGACTTAAAATTGCTGGCCGGGTTGCGCAGTTGGCGCTGGTGGAAGCCTACCGGTCTCCGGTGGGGGCAGTGCGGGCAAGCGCTGACGGTGAATGGCTCGTCGACCTCACTCAGTCGAATGAGACTTCTTGTTTGCCCAAGTCTTGGTGGCCCGTTTGTCGCATCCCCCGGTCAATGAGCTGCGCGAGCCACTGGGCGAGGGAACGGCGTTCCCTCTCGTCCGGACGGCCAAGATAGGAAACTGGTAAGACGAATCGGTAGGGATGGATCTGTGTCAGGTCAGTGAGATCCCACCACGTCGCTCGAACGAACGTTGTCACGCCGAACATGTGCCGGCGTCGTTCTCGTATCATCGCCGCGGCGCCGTCGAATACTTCAGTGTGAAGGCTGCTCGTTAGCTTGATGGCTTCGGATTGAATGTCGACCAGGTCAGGTGGGCCGGCATCGAGGTGAATCGCTGAGGTGGGGCCGAGGCAGTCGGTCAGGTCCACTACCAATGCACCCCCATGGTACTGTCGTTGGCGGGAACCGAGTTGCCTTGCTGCCTCGGATACGAGGTTACGCGCATGGCCGATCGTCTTGGGTCGTTTCACTTCGACAGGAAAAAGCGCCGTCCCGCGCCGAACGACGAAATCAGGATGCTTGCCCTGCGTATCAGTGACGACTTCGGCGCTGGCGCCAGAGCGCAACAGTGCGGCACCAACCCACAACTCGCTTTGGTACTGGTACGGTCGCGTGCCAGTCTGTCTGAGGACACCGAAGACCGCTTTCTGGAGCTTCGCCTGCACCGTCGGTGCCAACCGCTCTGTCGGAAGCACCCAACTAATCTCGACGAATTCCTGGCCGTCTCGGACAGCATGGCCAATCTCGATGAGCTTGTCGGGCGATTCGGGAAACCTTAGCGTCGGAGCTACGTCGCGCAGAACCCGAGCAATCATGGCCAATCGGCAGTTTGGCGGGATGCGGATTCCCAGGTTCCTCATCTTCCTGATCGCCTCCTCAAGCTGATCGGCTAGGTCGCCTACCCGCGTTGGAGTGAAGAGCCGATCACTAATGTCAGCTTCGTTGCCGGCCATGCGGTCTCCGGTCCTCGTCTCGCCCATGAGCGGTGTGGCTAAGCAGCATCGAAACATAATCCGAGTGTGGCGGTGACGTGGGTGCCCCGGGAATTGTCGAGCGCCCGTGCGGGCGCACCACGGCTACACTGTCAGCGGCTCGGTCCCGAGTCCCGGTCCGGCCCGGGCGGCCTAATCCCTTCCACCACCCGCCTCGTCATCTCCACCCACTGCCTGGCTCTGCGCCGTACGTCCCGGAGTATCCGGTCAAGTCCGTCACCTGCGCGCTCAACCGCTCGACTTGCCGCTGCAAGGCTTCGACCTGCTGCCGCAAGGCTTCGACGTGCTCGGAGTGCCGCCGCTGTTCCTTTTCGTACTGCGCGGACAACCTCTCCAAGGCCGCCGTCAACTGCCGTTCCAAATCGGTCACGCCGCGCCCTCCTCACTCTCTCGACAGCTTCAAGTAGGGCCGCTCGTCCATCGTGAACGCCGGACGGCCCGGCGTGCGGGCGGGCAGCGCCACGTACCGCTCCCCGCTGATCTCCATCAACTCCACGCCCCACGTCGTCTCCTGCATCTCCGCCAGAGTCTCGCGCGCCCGATGAATCCGGATGTTCACCTCCGTCAAGGTCTCGAACCGGGCGTCGATGCTCGCCGACAACCAGTGCATCGTCGCCCAACTCCCGCCGCTGAACCCGAGAAAAAGGCTCAGCCCGACGACCAGCGGCCGGAGCCAAGCCTTCATCAACAGCGCGCGCATCCGCGCGGTCGCCTCCGCCGTATCGCTCTCGATGGAGCGCAGCGCGGCGCTTGCGACGGCGCTCAAGTTCTCGCCAAGCCGCGCGAGCTCGCGCGCGGTCGCCTCCTCGATCTCCATCCGGTCGGCCTCCAGCCGGCTCCGCAGCCGGGAGGTCAAGTCGTCCGGGCTCGAAGTCTCGCTCATACAGTTCTCCCTTCAAGCGCCACCGCTTCCCGCTGTCGGGATCGCGGGCGGTGATGTAGTCCTTGCCCTGGCGCGGCACCTCCAGCCCCACGTCCTCCAGCGCGGAGACCACGTCGGCGCGGCTCCGCACCGCGCCGTGCTCGACGTGCTGCACCAGGTAGTCGCGGATCAGGTCGCGCGGGTCCGCCTCGTGTTCGAGCCCGGCCCGCAGCTTCGACGCCTCGATGTAGGCGCGGTGGCCGGGCTGCTGCGCCCTGGCCCGCTTCGGGTCGTCCGGGCGGCTCCAGCCGTGCTCGTGGTTGAAGGCGTCGCGCAGCGGGTCGAAGGTCCTCTGCCAGCCGGGGGGCGCGATGTTGAGGCTCCGTCCCGTCTGAAGGTCGCACTGCGCGGCGAGGATGTGCGCGTGGACGCCTCCTCCGCGCTCGCGATGCAGGACCGCCGTCCACGCGTAGCGGTCCGGCTCCAGCCCCGCCCACGCCGTCTTCTCGAACTCCTCGAGGACGGCTTCGATCTGTTCGCCGGTCGGCCGGTCCTCCGGCGCCCACGCGATCACGGCCGACGTGTACTTGCGCTCGAACTCCAGCGAGTCGGCCACGGCGGCCACGATGTCTGGATTGCCGCGGACGACTTCGACGCCCTCGCGCTCCTGTCCCTCGGCGTCACGCTCGCCGACGAGATAGTCGACCGCCGCCTTGGCCGAGCCCTTGCCGTGGGGGAGGAACTTAAGGTGCATCGCCGGAATCCTCGGCGGTGTGGGCTACGGCAAGCAGCGACCGCTCGAACGACACGAGGTTGGCGAGCACCGTGACGGCTTCGGCGGCGGACCTGTGCGTGTTCGCCCAGCGCGCGAGCTGGTTAAGGTTGTTGCCGATCCGCGCGATCTGGCGCGTGCGTTCCCGCTCGACGGCCCTCGCCGGCGCGGTCCACGTCCGCGTTTGCGCCATCGCCCGGCGCAACAACTCGGACGGCGAGACGCCCGCCGCGACCGCCTTCGCCCGCCAGGCGGCGTGCTCCGCGGGAGTGACGCGGGCGGCGAGCATCACGGTGCGCCGCTCAGGCACGGGCGCACCGGCGACGGAGTTCGGGGCGCGGCCTCCCGTGCCCGTCCGCTGATCTCTCAGCGGCGCGAAAAGCCGGGGGTCTAAGGGGGGCGTAGCGTCCCCCTTGCCAGGCCGCAGTGTTCAACACTGCGTAGGCTGGCTTACGCACCTCAACGGCGTGAGACGGCCCCCGACGCCGGGGACCCCGGGTCGTCGGCGTCACCATGCCCGAGGCCTCACCCCGCGTTGCCGCGGCTCACCGCGATCTGCTCGCGCATCCATGCCTCGACCTCCGTCTCGATCCAGCCAACGGCGCGCGAGCCGAGGGAGACGGGCCGGGGGAAGAGCCCCTGGTCCAGCCTCACGTAGATCGTGCTCCGCGACAGGCCCGTGCGGTCCTGCACCTCCGGCAGCCGCAGGAAGCGGGTCGGCGGGTTGGCTGTTCGTTCATGTTCGGTCATCGGTCTGCTCCTTGTTGCGATTGTCTTGGCGCGCGGCCAGACCGTTCGGTTCCGGGGCGGCCATGGCGGGTCCCAGGTGCCACGCGCGTCGGCATC
This sequence comes from Bryobacterales bacterium, assembly GCA_028819255.1. GTDB lineage: Bacteria > Acidobacteriota > Terriglobia > Bryobacterales > UBA6623 > VXMF01. Next base: position 7,412 of record JAPPMB010000082.1, read on the forward strand.
GTAGTGGCTGATGTAGTGCAGGATGCGGTCGGCCGTCCTGAGCGTCGGAGAACGGCCTTGGGCGAACTGGCGGATCAGGTTCGGGTCGTCCAGCACGCGCCTGCCGAACTTCGTTGGGCTCATGCCCGTGCGCCGGAGGAACGCGCTTACGCGCGAAGCGAACAGCTGCTCCAGCGTATCCATGACGCGAACGGTGAAAGCCGATTGGGGAGGCCGTCAACCTGTAGGAGATGTCCTAACATCCTGCAGCGTATGGAGATATCCAACAGAGTGGAAACGCTGCGGGATGGCATTGCCAGTGCGCGGCAAACGCCCCCGCTCGGTTCGCCGGAGCGCTCGGCGAAAGGGACGGAAGGCGGGCCGGAAGGGCGGCCCGCGTACGGGCGATTTGGACTCGGCCACCGTCCGGCGGGCGGAGCTGTTAGCTTGGAGTAGGACGGCGCCTTGTCGGCGGGTCGATTCCCGATTCGGTGCGGGAAGCCATGAGGAGCCTTCCTGCGCGCACCATGGAGTATGCAGGGGCTGAGAGGCCCTGGATGGGTTAGGTGTGGTTGTTTGCGAAACCCGGCGATGCGGGGTCGGGATTCATGGTCATCTTGACCGCGTCTTCGACCGTCGAGCCCCGAGCCACCTGGCCTGTAATGGAGCGGCGGTGCGGTGAAGGCCCGCGCCGGCCGGACCGGCGAAGGCTGGTGTGCAACAGGGTCGCCGCAGGTCCGAGCCCCCCGACGCTCGCGAACTGCGGCACGCACGTCGGGGGGCCATCACGTCTGGAGGTCTCAGCGCGTGATCACGGCCCGGTACTCCGCTGCATCCCTGAGCCCGTAGTCCTCTCCCCGTGACTTCCAGGCCGTGCACCCGGTACAGAGGAAGCTGGCCGCGGTCCGGCACTTGGAATCGCACGAGCGGACCCGCCGGCAGGGAGCCCGCCACGCAGATCTTGCGAGCGGGCCGGGAATCTGGAAGCGCCGACCGATCCATCCGGCTCAGCCCTCTGATCGATCACGTTCGTCATCGTACACAAGCTCCTCTCCTGGGGCGGTTCTCCTCGCGAGAACTGCCTCTATCGCGCGTCAATGCTGTTCTTTCCTCTCCACGAACAAGCACGACCGGTCTTGACTATCCGCCGGAGCTGATCTTGTCGACCGAAAGCCCGCTCGGAACCCTGGGTGGCGTAACTTCCGACAGGTCGCGTGCTGACTCGTCCGTCAGCGCCTTCAGGAACTCAAGCAGATCACTGACTGTCTGCTCATCCAACCGAATCGGGAGCAGCAGCGTGTCCCGGGTGACCAGGATCTCGTCGTAGTTGTCGAGCAACGTCGGCTGAAGGAGCGGGTCGACCGGAGTCACATCGTAGGCGTACAGAGTGCTGTCAACGTTGTTGTAGTGCTCGACGAAGCCCCTCAAGGTGGTGAACTGGCCGACGTGTCCGTAGGGCGCGGTCAGTTCGATGTTGCGCAGCGGGGGCACCTTGAATCGGCGGCGGTCGGTCGGATCGCCGGTGACGCGCTCGCGCCCGAAGTCGTCGCGGCCGCCCGGTCCGTCACCCTTTCCGGGACCGAACTGGGCCAGCGCGTCGTTGTGGAACTCGTTTCCGGGCCGGGCGTCCAGGATGTCGGTCTGGTGGCAGTTGGTGCAGCCCACGGTCATGAAGTCGATGGCGCCCCGTAGCTGCTGGTCCGTCAGGCGGTTGTTGTCGCCGTGCAGGAAGAGGTCCCACGGCGAATCGCCGAACGAGAACTCCGAGATGATGAAGCTCATGATAGCATTCGAGGCGTGCGCGAACGTCATGTCGTCGAAGTCCGTGCCGGGATAGGCGGCCTCGAAGAGATCGCGGTATTCCTCGATCTCGCCGAGGCGGAGCATCAGGCGCGACCAGAGTTCGGTGAAGTTGTGGTCCTCCCCGAACCCCTCGGCGAGTTCGTTGCCGGAGGAGAGCATTTCCTCGGGTGCGCTCACAGGAAACATCCCCGGAGCGGACGAGATGCCGAATCGCAGCACGCTTCGCATCTCCGGCGTGAGGTGGTCACCGGCCGGCGTGCTGATGCCGCCACCGGCCAACGCTTCGATCTCGCCTCCCCACAGGAACTTGCGCACTCGGTGCAGATTGAAGAGGGCCATGGAGTGCCTGAGCGTGAAGTCGCCGTCCGGGTGCGAACGCTCCGGTCCGAGCCCGGAAGCACCCGGCCCGATGGGCAGCGACTTGCCATCGCCTGTGGACATCGCCGGCAGGTGGCAGGTCATACAGGACACGTCGCGGTCGCCGCTGAGGATCTTGTCGAAGGCGAGGAAGCGGCCGAGTTCGACGATGACGGGCTCAACGGGACGCGGAGGAAGGACGGGATGGAGGCCGCGCTCGCGAACCAGTCGCCGCGCTTCGGCGATCAGTTCCGGACGGAGGGAGGGGACGACCTCGGGCGGCTCCGCCGGGTCCGGGTCGGGAGCCACGACGGGGTCGTTCTCGCAGGCCAGCAGCAGAACTCCTCCAAGCATCAGGACGACCGGGACGAGGGTTGGACGAGAAGGGACTAAGCAACAAAAGGAGCTGGTAGCATGGCTCCGCGAGGTCCGACGAGTAGCGTGAGTCATCATTGCTCTCCGTCCGCGACTTGGCCGGTGTAAGCTTGGTCCGCGCAGGCGCGCGCAAGCCATGAGCAGGCACCGCAGGTCTCTCAGTCGCATCGGGGTTCCTCCGTGCAGATGTGAATCCAGCCTAAGCGGGCGATAACTGCCTTTATCGCGCGCAAACGGAGGAATCTGCCACCGGACCGGAGGGCCACTGAATGCAAGAGGCAAGGACCAAAGAGGATTTCAACTCGTTGACCGGAAGCCAATTCGACGGAGAAAGGGGGGAGCGACTGGCCTCGTTCTTGGAGTCGGTGAGGGGTGCGTTTAGTCGCAATACGGAGCGGGCGCTGAGGGCCGACCTTCGGGTATTCGTGTCCTGGTGCCGGCAACATCGGCTGGACTCCATGCCGGCCAGTACCGCTACCGTGGTCGCGTTCATCGACGAGATGGAGCGCGACAGGGCCCCGGCTACCGTGAGACGCTACGTGGCCAGCATCGCCAGCTTCCACAGGGTGCTTCGGGCCCCCAATCCGGTCGACAGCGCCGCCGTCCGGCTCGCGCTGCAGCGCATGTACCAGATCCGTGGGCGTCGGCAGACGCAGGTACAGGGACTGACCTGGAGTCTGCGGAATCGGCTTCTGGAGGCGGCGGGCAGCCGACTGATAGACATCCGAAACCGCGCGCTCGTAGGCATAGCCTACGACACGCTACTCCGCCGATCGGAACTGGTGTTGCTGAGAGTGTCCGACTTGACGGAAGAAATCGATGGCTCCGGGACCCTGCTGGTGCGGAAGAGCAAGACCGACGCGGGGGGAACCGGCGCGGTGCTCTATCTGGCTCGCGACACCGTGATGCTCGTGAGGGAATGGCTCAACCGCAGCGGGCTCACCGGAGGGCGGTTGTTGCGTTCGGTGCGTAAGGACGGCTCGGTGGGGGACCAACTCCCATCGGGTCAAGTGCCCCGCATCTACAAGGCCATGGCCCGGCGGGCCGGGCTTCCCGCCGATACTGTGGACGCCCTGGCGGGGCACAGCACGCGCGTGGGGCCGGTTCAGGACATGATCGCCTGCGGAATCGAGTTGCCGGCGATCCTGCAGGCCGGGCGCTGGAAGAGTGCGCGGATGGTCCAACGCTACGGCGAGCGATTGCTGGCGCGCCGTAGCGGCTCAGCGCAATTGGCCGCCATGCAGCAGCGCTGAAAGATCTGCCTTGTCGTCGAAGTTCTTGGGAACCTACGGCCAATGGTCGGCATGATCGCTGCTCCCGAACCGTTCTCTCCGACTGTTGCGAGCGTGGTTTCGGTCGCGTAAATCTTGACGGAGCGACAGCACCACGATAGGATGTCGTTTAAGTTCGATAACATAGAGTGTTCACGCGCGATAAAGGCAGTTATCGCGCGCAAAACCGACCGAAGAAACCGCTGAGGACATCGGCCATTTCGGGCTCCTCCTCCTTTAGCTTGCCGGGCTGGCTCACACTCGCGCAAGGAGCATGCCCGTCGTAGTGGTCGCACTCGCACCGGACGGGCGTAGGACGAAGCAGGGCGCCGGTCTTCTGACTGGTCGAGTTGGGTCTCGTCTCCTAGGACTACCTGCTGCCGGTCCCTTGGCACGCGTCGAGCTACTCTTGCCTGTGTAACGTGAGCATTCGAGTAGCTCTGGAAGGCAAGGAAGCAGGGGTGGGGCGGCGCGTAACGGTGGGCAACCCGGACTGCCGCCTCATGGGGTCCGGTCCCGCCTGCCGGAACATCGTCTACGGTCTGTAAACCGGACATCAGCGCAGGTCAGCGCGCGTATCCGGCGTCCAGCATCTTGCGTTGCTTGCGCGCCGCTATCGCCTCGTCGCGTTCGGTTTTCAGGCGCTCGCGTTCGGCCTCAAGCCGCAAGACGCTGGTTTCCTCTTCCAAGCGTTCCACCTTGCGCTTGTTGCGTTCCTCTAGGTGCTGCAGAATCACGAACAACGGCAACGACGCCAGCGCGAGCCCACAGCCCCACAGGCAGCCTGGGTCCTCGGATTGCATCGGCGCGCTACGACGGCGGAAGCCTGTTCAGCGCGGCTTGGTAGCGCGCTTCCTCTTCCGGCGGCAACGGTCCGCCCGGCAACGGGCGTTCCAAGAACGCGCTACACCTCATGCGAATCCACAAAGCGGCCCCGTCAGCGTCCTTGGCGGCGCTGGGGCGCATGTGGCCGTGCGTGATCGCGATGGTGTAGCAGTACCGCTGTTCGCAGGTCGTAAGGACCGGCTGGCCCCCGCCTCGCTGCGGAAACCCGGCCTGAACTCCGGGCGGCACCGGCTTGCCGATACAGAGGTTGAACCGCCCGCCGGGCCAGTTCGCGGTAATCCACTCGTCGAACGTCGGACGGGTCGCTTCCGGCATGTTCGCGTGCTGAGCACGCAAATGGCCGCAATACGTGGGCTCTTGGGCCAACACCGCGGTGGGTACTAGCATGAGCGCGACGAACAACGGACGAACGTGGGCAGCCATGGCATCCCCCAGCCAAGAGGTAGCGGCCCGACCCAACGGGGGCCGGGCTTGGCTGCCTCTCGCATGGAAGAACACGCGGAAAGGTCCTGCCTATTCGCCGGGAACTCGGGGAGCTACCCTCCGTCCGCACAAAGCGGCTATTGTATTCAGCAGGAAGCCCGACATGGGCTTCCATGCAAGAAGCAACCGCGTGGAAGGTAGGCGACCGGCAACGGGGCCGGTCAAGGACAAGGGGAAAGACTCGGAATGGTGGGCCAACGGAAACGGTCGTGGCCGATATTGAGCGTGGTAACGGTCGTGGTGTGGGTTGTTGGCTTGGCGGGCCTGCCGGACGACCTGCGGACGTGGCGGGAGGAATGGCTACCTATGCTTGACTTCTTGTCGATCAACCACCTCGGGGTGTTGTCGCTGACGACCGTTGCGTTGCTGTGGGCGGACGAGCGATGGGATTGGGTGAACAGGTTGCGCGAGTGGCGCGCCCGGCGACAGGTGCCGGAGGGCGTTCGCGGCAAGGCAAATCTGTCCGTGACGTATCGCGCCACCCCACCCGCCTCAGGCGTCGGAGGATGGGTCGGTCGTATGCGCGCGGTACGGATCATCAAGAAGTCTGCGCTATGCAAGGGTGAGAACCGGAGGTCACCGCTCTTGCTACTACACGATTTCTTGGACGCACACAGGGATGGTGCCAACTTCTCGGGCGAAATGATTAGCAAGGGAATGCTGATGTGGTGGATCGACAAAGAGGTGGAAGGAGAACAAGGATGAAGCCCAACCGGAAGCCGACGAAAGCGGAACACAAGGCGCAAGACTGGCGCAAGGACATGCAAGGCGCGACGCCCGAACAACTGGCCAAGGCGCTGCTGAGGCCGATTGGGCGGGGGAAGGCCGAAGATAACAGCGACCACGGGCGATCCCGATGAGCGGCATAATGAGTTTCAAACAAAACACGACAAACCCCAAAGCCATAGCGGATGCGATTTCTGACCTTGTGGAACTCGATCCCGAGACCTACTCGCGGGTGGATCGGCAAGGGGTCACCGTTGACCTTGCTGACAGCGTACCCTTCGCCAAGAGGGTCATTGGTCTGTTTGCCCCCATCAAGCGGGAGGACATTGACATCCTAACGGATCAGTCCCGCCAGCAGATCAGCAACCAAATCTACAGCATCCACCAGCTTCTCCAGAGGATCATGCACGATGATCCGCATACCATTCGTGTAACGGAAGTGCAGAACGGGTGGAAAGGTCTGTTTCAGGATGCTTGTCAGCAACTGTCACCGATTATCCCGTACATCCAATCAGAGCAGTCCGACCAGAGAACCCAGCAAATGCTCCACGCCGTGCAAGCCGATTCTCGGCAGATCGCTGATATGCGGGTTCAAATAGGGAAGATGCTAGAGGATGCGCGAAGCGACTTGGCTGAAATGGGGGCCGACAGCCACGCGGGAACGTTCAAGAAGAAAGCGGAGGACTACGGGAAAGCGAAGAAGACATGGCTTTGCGTTTCGGTCTCGCTGGCCGCCGCCACGGCGGTCGTGGGGTGGTTGCTCTTTGGCTCACCACCTGATGATGCTGCCACCGCCATTTCATTCGCTGCATCAAGAATCTTCGTGTTGGGCGTGCTCAGCTACGCGCTGGTCTGGTCGGGCCGAATCTACCGTGCAGCCGCCCACAACCAGATCGTCAACGAGCACAGATACGCAGCTCTGACTACGTTCAGGGAGTTCGTGAACGCGGCTTCTGACGGGGCAACCAAGAACGCCGTGCTGGTACAAGCCACACAGTGCATCTTCTCGCACCGCCCCTCGGGGTTCGGACAAAATGAGGACGACGCCGGATCATCCTCGCATGTCTTGGAACTCACACGCAACGTCATCGGCGGAGACAAGGCACAGTGAGTGTCTCAAGCTATGTATATAATCCCCTTACATTACGCCCTCACAGCAAGAGGAGATGGGCGAGGCTGTGCCAGCCGATGTGACATCGGCCCCGGAAGATGCAGAACAGACGAGCTAAGGTGCCGCAAGCTCGGAGCCCCCGGCTTCCGTATCGGTGCTTCCGTCCTCCTTCGGGGCTGCCGGTACTGTCATTAGACGTTTCGTCAGCCAAGCTCTTACGTCCACTACCCTCAACGTCCATTCGCCCGTGAGGTCGGCTATCACGCTGGCCGCGAAGTCCTTGTAGATTTGACCGACGATCGTGATGTCGACACCGCTGTCGAGCAGGATTGCTGCACCAAGCAACTCCGCTCCGTCTGTGTGGCCACCGAAGTCGAATACACCAGGCCGGTCCCATTGCAGCGCGTCGATAGCCCGTCCCGGTTGCAGCTCGGTTCCGTCAGAGCGCTCTACCTTTACCCGTGGCCCCTCCGGCACGTCGTATCGGTGGCCCAGGTAGTGGTCGCGTTCGGCCATCTTTGCAATCCTTCGTGCAGTTTCCTCATGCCGGTCGACGTCGCCGAGTCCTTCGAATATCGGTATTATCTCCTCTCTTAGCAGCTTGAGCGCCTCATTGGCGCGCCCGAGCGCTCGGAGAATGTCCGCGACACGGCTAATAGCGAGGGCCTGCGAGCGAGCGTTACCAAGTTGGTTGAACAGTGGAATCACGTCGTTCGTGTAGACCGCCAGTGCTTCGTCGAATCGGCGTTGGGCCGAGAGGATTTCAGCTACCTCGCCTTGTGCCGCTGCAAGATGGCCTGGGTCATCAGTTCGGCTCCACATCGGAATCACGTCCTCTCTGAGAGTGCGCAGCGCCTCGTCGAACCTGCCCTGAGCTTTTAGAATACCCGCAATCTGAGCTTTTGTTAGCGCCCATAAACCGTCATCAACCCCCTCGTAGAACGGAATCTCCTCTTCGATACGGATGCGTAGTGCCTCGTCAAGCTCGCCGCGCAGCTCAAGGATGTCCGCAATTTGGCCGTTCGTCGCCGCCAATGCGCGCTTGTCGCCGATCTCTTTGTATATCGGAAGCTCAAGTCCGCGTCGTAAATCCAGAGCGTCATCGAGACGTTCCTGCATCTGGTATATGTTGGCAATCTTGTCGTATGCGAAGGCGAGGCCCCTGGTATAGCCTAGTTCCTTAAATACGGGAAGCGCTTCTTCCTGGATGATACGGAGTGCTTGGTCCAATTCCCCGCGTGATCGGAGGATGTCTGCAATCTGAACTTTGGTGACGGCAGAGGCGCGGCGGTCTCCAAGTTTCTCATAGACGGGTAGTTCTTCATCCGTTCGGACGCGCAGCGCTTCGTCGAACAGTCCTCGCATCTCAAGTACGTCGGCGATTCTACCTGATGTAACTGCAACCGAGTGGACATCGCCTGCCTGCTGAAACCACGGAAGCAATTCCTGTTCACGGATTTGAAGGGCCTCAGTGAACTGCCCCTGAGCAAAGAGGATGTCTGAAATCTGGCCCTTGGTGACCGCAGCCAGACGCTCCAATCCGATACGCTCGTAAATGGGGAGTTCCGCAGTGCGCCGGATGTCGAGAGCCTCGGCAAGGTCACCACGCGACGTCAAGATATCGGCAATCTCGCCCTGGGTCACCGCATACAGACGCCAGTCGCCGAGTTCCTTGTACACCGGCAGTTCTTCGGTCCTGCGCAGCTGTAAAGCCTCGTCCAAACGACCCCGCAAGGCCAAAATGTCAGCGATGCGACCGCGTGCAACCGCGAGGCGTCTGCGGTCCTCGGACTTGGCCAAGACCCGCTCCGCCTGCTGATAAACCTTCTCTGCCTCCTTAGTATCGCCGAGAAACCGATGCAGGTCACCCAGTTCCAGCAGCAATTCCGCGTCGATGGGTTGAAGGACAAGCTGTTCCTCAAGATAGCCCTGTAGCGCCTCGATGCGGCTGCGTCGCTCCGCAGCGGTCATCGTGGCCGGATGAGAATGGTATCCATGCGGGGCGGCGCGACGGGGCTCTCCGGGCAGCGTGAAGTCAAAGACTCCGGTCCGCCAAGCCCAAAGGTCGGCAGCTTGGGTCGCGATAGCAGAAAGGTCGCTCTCGCGCGCCCAGACCAGCAAGGCGTATGGAAACCGCTCGGCGATTGACTCCCTTCGATGATTGAGACGAGCCAGAAGATCGTCGAGTCCCAGCGGCCACCGATGAAAGCCGAACAGTTGCACGGGCCCGTCGTTTCTGGCGGCGCGGATCCGATCAAGCAGTTGTTCGGTACCATCCTGCCAGTTCGCGTCAATGGCGATCTCCGCCGTCGCACCCAATCGAGCTCCAAGAAAACTCGCAACCGTGGCGCGATACGCGCTATCGGAATAGACAAGGAAACATAGGGTAAAGCTATCTCGGCTTCGGAGGGTTCGCTGTAGCCGGAGAAAAACACCAGAATGTTCCGAGCGTAGCGCCCAAGCCGCGGTGGGCCTACTCATCCAGTGACTGCCTAAGATTCACACGGGCCGTGTGATACGCTGCCGAGGTTCGAATGACGGGATGACTACGCCAATAGTAATTATTGTATTCAAGGAGTGCGAGATTATAAAGAAGATGCCGAGCCCGATCGGAGTGCGCCGGATCGTTCGGCGACTGGTCGACCCTGACTAAGAGTTCATAGTCTTCGGGATCCAAGATCCGTCGGTAATCAGAGGCAAGTTGAGCTACTGCGCGGTCGGTCGAAGCTAAATCGAATCGTGATCCCTCCGCGAACGAAAAGGCGCTTTGCACCAAACGCAGGAGGTCTCGAGGATGCCCGCCGCTATACTTGATCAAGCTGTCGGCGACTCCATCTTGGAACAGACTGGGTGCCGCCCGGCGATGTAGCATGGCCCGCAGAGTGGCGTAGCCGACTGGGTTTTCAGATTCGTCGATATTCTCAATCTTGATCATGGGCAGTTGAAACGTCTTGGTAAACCCCTGCAACGTAGATCCGCCTTCGTACCTTAGATGTATGGGAGCACAATATATGAATAGGCTCCGCACTTGTTGCAACTGGTGGACATCCGCAAGGAAGAAGGCGCGAGCGTCTGTATCACGGAGCCGGTCGGTACCGTCCACAATGAAGAGGATCTGGTGACCTCTATTGGCACCCAGGACGGCCGAAACGCTTGCTTCGATAAACTGACTGAAGGCGTCGGCGAAATCGCTGAAATAGTTCTGCAGGGTGCGGCGCAACTCTTCCTTGTAGGTGGAGTTCGTCTTAAGCGCGCTGCTGATTTCGCCGAATATCTTGCCAATAAAGGGAATGCCTGTCTCGGCTCTGACGCCCATCCGAGCTTGCTCGGCAAAGTCCTTGGTTTGCACGCGCGTTTCGACTCGCTGTCCGAACCAATCCTGCAATCGCTGAAGGTGGGCGGCATCGACAGAGATTCCATCGTCCTCCAATTGGCTCGCCAGCCGACCGGCAAGATGCAGGAGAACATCTTGGTAACGCAGGTTGTTGACGTCGAGTTCCTTGGTCGCGTCACTAAACACGACGTAATAGCGGTCGCCGTGATGGAGGTTATTCCGAATACGCCGCAGTTCGGTGCTCTTGCCGCAGCCTCGGTGTCCGCAGAACAGGTAGCACCCTCGGTCGGGGGGTACGCCCATCAGAACTCCCTGGGAAACGCCCAAGGTTCGGTAAAGAGGGCGGTGGCTGTAATCGCCTCTCGCCGCCTCGGTATCCACCCAACGGGGATCGTCGTCACCGTCGAGCGGTTCGTCAAACTGTAGCGCTCGGTTCACCTCCCAAAGGCTATCGGGGACCTGATCCATTGGTGATCCTCCTCGTGGTCGTTGGCGCGTCATGGGGAATCTAGATTGGTCGACCGCCGAGCGCCAAGGGTCGGGTCGGGGTCGATCGGCCAGACGTGGCGCTCTGGGTATGGCGTGGAGTCCACTGCCACGGTCACTGGCCCGGCTGACATCCGAAAGGAGGGAGCGTCGGTCACCTGCCGGTTAACCTCGCGGTACCAATCGACGAGCGGAAACAGCCAGGGCTGTCCGAGCGGTGGAGCGTATGCAGTTCCGCCGGATGTGGACCGCGTTGCACCCTCCTGGCGGCTGCAACGGAGGCGCTGGCGCACCCGGCAGGTCGCGCGAAGGGTAGAGAACGTAGCCCGCCATTTACTCCCGTCGTGTTAGACCCTGAGGAATGGGGGGCTCTGGCCTACGAGTCACTCCGCAGTGCCGAAACGCGGTTGCATTCCGACCCGAGCCTTGGGGATTCGCTCCAGAACCCTTCACCAACTACGATCTTCCGGCATCATTAGCGGATTCCCCGGTTCCTTCGTAGGTACTCACTCCACCTCTCCATCACCTCCCGGCGACTCTCCAGCAGGTCCGAGCGCGCATACGCGGCCTCGACCTTGTTTTTCACGACATGGGCCAGCGCCGCTTCCGCGACCTCCCGCCGAACGCCCGTCTCCGAGCACCAGTCCCGGAACGACGACCTCATGCCATGGGGAACGCAGGGGATACCAAAGCGCCGCAGCAGCAGCGACATCGTCGCGTCGGCAAGCGGCCGCAGCCGTCGACCGGGGAAGACCAGGCCCCTTCCGTCCCCAAGACCCTTCGCTTGGTCCAGCACCTTCAGGGCTCCCGAGGACAGCGGCACGCGGTGCTCGCGCCCCGACTTCGTCCGGGCCTCCGGAATCGTCCAGATCGCCGATTCCAGGTCGAACTCCGGCCACCTTGCCATACGCACCTCGCCGCTCCGGCACGCCGTCAGGACCAGCATCTCCAGCGCGAGCTTCGTACTGGGAAGGGCTTCGGACGCGCGAACCCGATCCAGCGCCGCCGCAACGTCGCCGTGCGGCAAAGCCCGTTGATGCCGGACGCGGACGCCATTCTTCGGCAACGCCGCGCTGATGGCGTCACCCGCCGGATTGTCCTCGCGGTATCCCTGCGCGACCGCCCACTTCATCACGGCTCCGATCCGCTGCCGCACCACCCGCGCCGTCACTCGCTTCTGGTTCCAGAAGTCGTTGGCGAGCAGCGCCCTCATCACGTCGGCTGTGGTGATCTCGTTGACCCGCTTATCTCCAAAGCGGGGCACCGCGTACCTACGCAACGTCCCTCTCCACTGGGCCTCGTACCTGCTACCCGACCGCCACGACGGCCGGTGAATCGCGATCACCGTCTCCACGGCCTCGGCGAAGGTGGGGATGCCGCCCGAGCGGGGATCGCGTCCCTGTGCAACCGTGCGACGGTTGTTCAATGCCTTCTCCCGCGCCTGCGCCAGCGTCACGACCGGGTACGCCCCGAGCCCGACGTTGACGGGGTGCCCATGAATCCGCAGTCTTTGGCTCCACGTCTTGGATAGTCGCCCGGTAGTGGTCGGCTTCACGAGCAGGGAAAGCCCGAAGCCGCCTCGGCCGTCGCCGTAGCGGCCGGACCGCTTCACGGTCTTCACGAACGCGGCGCTGAGCTTCTTGGGACGCTTCACGAATTACCCTTCCAGTTATCACAAAATGACCGATACTAAACGATACCACATGCCGTCTGTCGGGACAAGGGATGGACGGGAGACATCCTCGCTGAAGCTCGCTGTGATTCCAGTAAGATACATTATAACAACATCTTATCGACATCACACAGAACCCCGTTGGGCCTCTTGAGACCTCATGGGCTGAGTAGGACTATTCACCATGTACACCACATGTATGTTCTGCCAGCGCTCCCTGGGCGCCAACGAGGTCGTCGAGACCTTTCCAGTGGGGCGGCGGCTGGCCTTCGACGCGGCCAAGGGACGTCTCTGGGTCGTATGCCGGAGCTGCGAGCGCTGGAACCTGACGCCACTCGAAGAACGCTGGGAAGCGGTCGAGGCATGCGAAAAGCTCTTTCGCGAGACCCGCATGCGCATGTCTTCGGAGAACATCGGCCTGGCCCGCCACCCCGAGGGACTCGAGCTGGTGCGGATCGGAAGGCCGCTGTGGCCGGAATTCGCCGCCTGGCGCTATGGGGACCAATTCGGGCGCCGGCGGAGGCACAGGATCGTGAGATGGACCGCGGCGGGCGTCGGACTGGCCGGCGGCGTGGCTGTCGCCGGCGTCTTGGGGGGCGCCGTGGGTACGCTCGTGGCCTTCGAGGGGGCCTACTGGGTGAATCTGTTGAACTACGTTCGCCCCTCAATCCGCTTTCGGCCGGAGGATGGGCTGCTCAGGCGGATGAGCGCTCGTGGTCTCCGCGAAATGCGCATCAGGCCGACCGACGACGAGTCTCTCTTTCGGGTGCTGGCGCTGCCTCAGCGCTTCG
>JAPPMB010000091.1 GCA_028819255.1 Bryobacterales bacterium
AGCAATTTGAGAAAAATCAGGGCCCTGCTGCCGAAATAATGTGGCTCTGTACACCCTTGGAGCGCCGCTGCCCTAAGGTGGGGCCCGATGAGACTGCTGATCGAACTGGCGTTCGGCCGCTGCGGGTGCCGGACGTGCCGCGTCGACCGGCTGGCATGGCGCTGGCACATGGCGCAGGCCGTGCCGGGAGCCTACATCCTGAGCTTCGCCCCGCTGCCTCCGGTGTGCCGGCACCCTACACCCGTGCGGTTCTGCAGGGAGTGCGGCTGCTGGGAGCTCGAGGCGTGCCTGGACCGGGACGGCGCGCCGTGCCACTGGGTCGAGCCGGATCTCTGCTCGGCCTGCGCCCGTGCGGTCGAGCGGGCCGTCTCGCGGCGGCTCCGCGCGGCGGCCGCCTCGGCCGGCTTCGATGCCTGAAGCTAGATCAGGATCCAGCCTTGGGATCCCGGAACGCCCCGCCCTCAGCGCGAAGGGCCGGCGCCTCGCGAGGGCGCGCGGTGGCGGACCGGGTAGTCCTCTCCCAGCTCCTCGTTCATCCTGCGCGCCACGGCCGCGGGCCAGACGCCGCTGTCCGGCTGCGGCTCCGTGTCCCGGCGGCTGTAGCGCCTGGGATCCGGGTCGTAGCCGGCGATGTCCTCGAGGGCGTACGGGCATTCCTCCGGCAGCTCCCGGTCCCAGCTCCGCCGGAGGGCCTTCTCGGCCGCCCAGCCGCGCGGACCGGCGTGCTCCACCAGCTTCTCGATGCCGTCCCTCCGTCCGCGGCTCCAGGCCAGGGCCAGCATCTCGCGCAGCCTGCCCTTCATGCCGGGGTTGTCCTGCAGCTGGTCGGCCATCCGGTTGCGCCAGGTGACGATTTCCTTCCGCCAGTGGCTGAGGTGTCCCTCCCGCGGGCTGTGCTCCATCTTCAGCAGATGCACGATGACGTTCTTGCAGTGCGACGTCCAAGCGTGCTGTTCGCTGCGCCCCAAGGTCTCGATCTCCTCGATCACGTTCTCCCAGTCGACCGCGTCGAGGTCGCGGCGCCGCAGCGCGGCGGCCTGCTCCTGCGTCCAGCTCCAGAAGTCCTTGTCGTACAGCCGCCCCGAGCGCGTAGCGCCGGCGGCCGCGGCCGCGGCGCCCGCCAGTTCCCGCGTCGGCGCCAAGCCCGCCATGCCCGCATTGTAGTCGATCCGCCCGGATCGCGGCCCGGGCCCCTTCGCAACAGGGGGCCTTTCCCGGCACTGATTTCCGGTACCGTCAGAACTACATGCCCGCGGTTGCCGTGACGGGCGCCTGGTCCTATTCGGGCGTGCCAATTGCAAGGGCCCTGCTGGCCGCGGGCTACGAGGTCGTCTCACTGACTGGCCGATCAGTGCCCGATCCGGACCCCCACCACGGGCTTGTCCGGCCGGTGCCCTACGGCCGCTTCTCCGTGCCCGAACTCGCGCGCTCGCTCGATGGCACGGAGGCCCTGCAATGCGGCTACTGGACGCGGCACGACCGTGCGCCGGTCGGGCACCGCGGCCCTTGGACCTCCCACGCCCAGGCGGTCCGCAACTCCGCCCGGCTGATCGAGGCCGCAGCCGCGGCCGGCGTGCAGCGCCTCGTCTGGACCTCGATCGCGAATGCCGCCCGCGACCCGGACCTGTCCTACTACCGCGGCAAGGCCGAAGTCGAGCGCCTCGTCCGCCGCAGCGGCATCCCCTATGCGATTCTGCGGCCCGCGTGCTTCTTTGGGCGGGGCGAGAAGGATGTCCTGATCCAGAACGTCGCCTGGGCCGCGCGGCGCCTCCCCCTGCTGCCGGTTCCGTCGGGTCCTCCGTACTGGATCCGGCCCATCCACGTCGACGACTTCGCCGCCCGCGTGGTCGAGGCGGTCGCGTCCCGCGAGTCCTGGACGCGTGACGCCGCAGGGCCGGACCGGGTCGAGTTCTGCGCCTTCGTGCGCCTCCTGGCCCGGCTCACCGGGGGCCGGGGCAGGGCCGTCCGCCTGCCGCTGCTCGCCTGCCGCGCCCTCTACTTCGCCGCCGCGCGCCTCTGTGGGGAGACAATCCTCACGGCCGACGAGCTGCGCGGGCTGGCGCGAAACCGCCTGGACTCGGCCGACCCGCCGCTCGGGACGATCTCTCTTCGGGCTTGGCTGGAAGAGCATGCCGGCACCGCAGGCCAGCGGCTCGCCCGCGAGCCGCGCCGCTAGCGGCGCCGCATCCGCCGGAAGGATCTCTCACGGCGCGGCGCCGCCTGTGCGCGGTGTTCTTCGGGCTCGGCGGAACCGCTCCGCCTTCCGCTTGGAGCGCCGCGGCCTTGGGATCCCGTGACGCCGCGCCCCTCAGCGCGAGCGGCCGGCGGCACGCGAGGGCGCGCGGTGGCGGACCGGGTAGTCCTCTCCCAGCTCCTCGTTCATCCTAAGCGCCACGGGCGCGGGCCAGACGCCGGAATTCGGCGCGGCGCCGCTCTCCCAGGGGTCGTAGCCGGCGATGTCCTCGAGGGCGTAGGGGCATTGCTCCGGCAGCCGCCGCTCCCAGCTTCGCCGCAGGGCCTTCTCGGCCGCCCAGTTGCGCGGTCCGGCGTGCTCGACCAGCTTTGCGACGGCGTCCCCCCGGCCATCCTCCCAGGCCTCGGCCAGCATCTCGGGGAGCTCCCCCTTCATGCCGGGGTGGCTCCTCAGCTTCCGGAACATCGTGACGCGCCAGGCGACGATTTCCCGCCGCCAGTGGCGGAGGTGCCGCCGCCCGCCGTGCTCCATCTTCAGCAGGTGCTGGATGACGTTGGTGCAGAGCGACGTCCAGCCGCGCTTTTCGCTGCGTCCCAAGGTCTCGATCTCCTCGATCACGTTCTCCCAGTCGATCGCGTCGAGGTCGCGGCGGCGCAGCGCCCCGGCCTGCTCCTGCGTCCAGCTCCAGAAGTCCTCGTCGTACAGCGACCGCTCGCGCCGCCCGTCGACGGCCGCCGCGGCCGACTCCCGCGCTGACGCCAAGCCCGGCACGCCCGCATTGTAGCCGACCCGCCCGGATCAAGCCCCCCAGTGAACCTTGGCAATAGGGATCCTTCTCGCGGCACCCGCTTGCGGCAATGGCGCCGCCGCCATAGGCTGGCCTCATGGAGCCGCGACCGGCATCCGGAGCTCCCGACCGGCGCAGCTCGAGCGGCAACTGCAGGGTGCCGGGGCCCGTCCGCGGCATCCTGCTCGGCCTGGCGGCGGTGGCAGTCCTTTACCTGCCCGCCCGTTGGTTCCTTGATTGGATCGCGGCCCTCCCGCAAGCCGCCGCCGAGGCGACGGCCACTGCGCTGGCGACAGCCTGGGTCTGCTTCTGGCTTGCCCGCCGGGCATCGCGCCGCCGGTGACCGGTCAGGACGCCGCCAGACGCGAGTCCGAATCCCGTGCCGGCGGAACGCGCTTGATGCCGCCCGCCCTGCCCCAAACGAAGAACCCGCCGAGGATCGCCACGGCGAGCATCAACCCGGACACGCCGACAAGCGGCACGCCGGCGGCGACCGCAAGAAGGGCTCCGACGATCGAGCTGGCCGCAAGGCTGAACCCGAACAGCTGGCCGCGGGACTCGATGCCTTGGCGGTGGGCGGCCTAGCGCTCCACCATCGCGAGGAGCCGCTCCGCTCCGCCGGGAATCACCTCCTCGTAGCCTCTCAGCACATCGGGCGGCGGGAGGGATCTCTCGCGGCGCAGCCGCGCCGCCTGTGCGCGGCGTTCTCCCGGCACAGCGAACCCCGCGCCTAGGACGGAAACAGGTAGCGCGCCACGACGACAAGAATGGCGGTCACGCTCGCGGTTGTCGTGGTGGCCGTCGCGATCAGAACCGAGGAGGGAAGGGAAAACCAGCCGCCGCCGGACCCGCCGAATCCCTGCAAGACTAGGATGACGGCAACTACGGCCAGCCAGATCACGGTCAGCCAGAAGATCCGCTTGGCGTAGGTCTTGCGCTCCCCGCGGTCCTGCTTGGCCTGCCCGAGCTTCTCCTCTGCCAGCCGCCTGTCAAGGTCGTCGCCCTCGCCCTCGGCCGGAGCCTGACTGGCGGCAGACTGCCCGACGTCCCGATCCTCGCGAAGTTGAGCAAAGCTATCCGTCAACCGGGCCCCCCCCGATCCGCTCCTCAAAGTGCGAGCGAAGCAGCTTGTTGGGAATCCCGGCCCGCTTCACGCCTGGATTGGCCTTCCTCGTGGCAGTCCATGGAGAATTCTCGGCGTGCGTCAGATTGGACAACTCGGCAGCCGTGTAGTCCCCGTAGACTTCCCAGACTCGGGCCAGCAGGTCGCGGACTATCCTGTCAGAAGGATCCACTTCCGGGCTGTACTCGGCCATCGTCTCCCAGTCGAAGGCGGTGGCCAGCCTTCGGATCGGAGATGACCCACAGCGCCAGAACTCGCTGTAGACCGAGGGCACGACCGGCCCGTAGGTCCAGGCCTCCAGGGTCTCGTCCAGCAGCGGCTGCCCCATGAACCCCAGGTGCCAGCCGTGGGCGTAGTAGACCAGCTTGTGCAGCTTCATCTGCGTGAGGTCACGATTCTTATTCAGAAAGTAGTTGGCGACCGCCTTCGCTGGGTACGGTATCGGCATCCCCCGTTGCTCTCTCGAACTCAGCATAGACCATTGCAATAGGGATCCCTATTGCAACGTTGCGCGGAATGCCGCCGGCGGCCCGCCGGGCGCCCCTTCCGCGATTGTAAAAGCCGCTGCTTGCGTTCCGCCGCCCGGCTGTGCTGGCATGGTGCCTATTGCGATGGTCATCGGATACGCCAGAGTCTCCACAGTGGACCAGAACCCCGAGCTGCAGCTCGACGCCCTGCGGCGGGCCGGCTGCGAGCGGATCTACACCGACAGGGAGGGCGGACGCAGCCCCCGGAGGCCGCAGCTGGAGACGGCGCTGGAGGTCCTCCGCTCCGGCGACGTGCTCGTGGTCTGGGCGCTGGACCGTCTGGCCCGCAGCCTCACCGAGCTGATCCGCCTCGGCACCGGCCTCGACCGGCGCGGGGTCGAGCTGAGGTCGCTGAAGGAGGGCATCGACACGACGACCGCCGCCGGCCGCTTCGCCTACCAGATCTGGGGGGCGATGGCCGAGTTCGAGGCGGCCAGGAACTCCGAGCGCAGCAAGGCCGCCGCCGCCGCCGCCAAGCGCAACGGCAGGCGCTGGGGGAAGCCGAGGATGTTCGCCGATCCTGAGAAGGTCCGCACGGCCAAGGCGCTGCTGCGGGACGGGAGCCTGAGCAAGAGGGCGGTGGCCCGCCGGCTGGGCTGCCACCCCGTCACGCTGTACCGCTGGTTCCCGGGCGGGGATCCGGACGCCTTCCGCGACCCCTACGAGATCCCGGCCGAGCGCCCGGCCGAGCGCGAGAGGGCCGCATGACGGTCGGGGACGCGTGCCGGGCCTACCTGCGCGACCTGCAGGCGCGCAACCTGAGCAAGAGCACGCAAGAGGGCTACCGCGCCCTGTTCCGCCACCTGCAGGCGTATGCGGCTCCGCTCGGGGTCTCGTCCCTCGAGGACCTGGATCGCGCGACAATGCGCCGCTGGCGCGAGGGGTGGAACTGGGCCTACAGCACGCAGGCGCTGCGGCTCAGCCAGCTGAAGACGTTCTTTGCCCACGCACTCCGCGAGCGGTGGATCAGGGAGTCGCCCGTGCAGGACATGCGTGCGCCCAAGAACGACTCGCGGCCCACCAACCCGCTGGAGCCCAGCGAGGTGCGGGCGCTCCTCAAGGCGTCGAAGCGCAAGCCGCGGGAGCAGGCGCTGATCCTGCTGCTGCGCTACTCCGGCCTCGGGATCGGGGACGCCGTAACGCTCAGCCGCGACGCGATCCAGGACGGCGGGGATCTGGTCCTGCGCCGCGCCAAGACCGGGGAGCTGGTCACGGTGGCGCTGCCGGCCGAGGTGACCGCCGCGCTCGACGCCGTGCGGCGGCCGGGCAGGGAGCACTACTTCTGGACCGGGCGCAGCGAGCCCGTCACCGCGGCGAAATACTGGCGCGGGCGACTGAAGCAGGTGGCGGAAGACGCCGGCGTCGAGGGCTTCCACCCGCACCGCCTGCGCGACACGTTTGCGGTGTCCCTCCTGCTCAACGGCGTCCTGATGCAGGACGTGTCCACCCTGCTGGGGCACGGGAGCCTGGCGACGACCGAGCGCCACTACGCGCCCTGGAACCTGGCTAGGCGCGAGAGACTCGGACGGATCGTCCGGAAGGTTCACCGCAAGGATTCGATCCTGGCGGAATTCACACCGAAGAAGCCCCCGGAGGCCGTTGCAGCGGCCTCCGGGGAGGCTGGCTTGACAACTCGCTCAAAGCCAACCCGACGGGTTCAGGGTAGCATATGATGTGGTCACTTGGGTCTCGAGTACCGTCAGGACGAACCGGGTGTCGGCGAGCCGGCGATCAACCTGGGTGATCTGCCTGTCCCGGATGCGATACACCGAGCCGTAGCGGTCGGAAAGCAGGAGTTCGCGACCGAGCGGATGCTCGTCGGCCGCGCCGAAGCTCGCCTCCTGGGCCGACATCCTGGTCGAGGGAACCCGGTGCATGAGCATCGATCGGATCGTGGCCGTGACATCGGGAAGATCCTCGGTTCCCTGCATCGTCACCTGCAGACGCCCGGGCAAGCGGAACGAGCAGGTGCCGTAGTGGACCTTGCCGTCGACACTAACGGTCAGCCGGCTCCGGAAGCCGGGGAAAGTCTCGGACAGAACCTCCCTGTTGTCGCGAGTCTGTTGCAACAGCTCCGCGGCAGCTGCAGGATTGGCGGCGGCGCGCTCTCCCGCCAGGACGTACTGAAGAAAGCTGGCTGCGCAAAGGAAGGCAGTGGAGACCAGCGCGAGGACTAGTGCCCGAGATACCCCCCGGCAGTAGCGGTCCTGCAACGCTGACATCGAAATCTGAAACTGGTTTGCTAAGTGGTTCGGCATGCGCTCCTCCCGTTCGGGCCGCGAAACCCTTGTCCTCGAGCTCGGTGCCGTCGCCCCGAGAATCACTATCGTATCACATATTGCAACAATGTATCAATAACGGACAGTCTGACGGAGCATCCGGACCCCCGACAGATCTCGTATATGCTATTGAAACTAATACACTTATATCTAACACCCAGCGCGTGTCCATAGCGCCAGACCCGATCACTGTTCAGCAATGATTGCATGATTGTTGCATTCCGATAGCCGGACTGCCTCCGGCGGGCATCATCGCCGGGCACGCAGGAGCCTTCAAGTCCGAACGGAGACGGACGGTGCGGCGTCCGAGACCGCCGGCATGGAAGCAGGCCGGAGCCGAACGGCCCGACTTGCGCCGTGACTGTCATCGAAGCCGATCCGCGGACAGGCCCGGACCCTCAGCGGACGTCGCGGTCGGACCCCGGCGTCTGGGTCCGCGACATCCTGCTCCCTCCATCCGTTGCTGCAGTCATGGTCGTCTTCCTGTGCCAGCCGGCCAGGATCGGGGATCCTCGCGGGCAAGATTGCCTGTCGCTTCGACAGCATCGAGTGCGGGGACCTGGTCGCATTCCGGTTTCCCGGTCACCGGTCGCACTCGTGCCTGAACCGGGTCGTCGGTCTCACTGGAAAAACGGTCGAAATGCGCAATGGCTCCAAGGGGCTCCGATACGGCGAGAACGCTCGTCGGCAAGCCGCGCTCCACGCCGACGTCCTGGCGGGAGTGGGCGGCGCGAGGCACCTGCGAGGCAAGGTGCCTTCGTACAACGACCTCGCTGATATGGATGCGTCTTGGCATCTCTCCTTGGAATTCGACCAGCCCGCTGCTGCGACTGTCAGGCACACGATCCCTTGTGGGCGCGGCAAGGGCACGATTCTTGCGACGGGCCGACTCCACAGCGGAAATCCAGTCCGCCGGCAACACACCCGTCATCCTCCGGCGCTTCGTTCATGGTTGCCCGGGGCCGCCAGCCTGTGACGGAATCCGTCTGATTCGGACTGCCCATTGTCTTCCGGCTGCCATTTTCTGAATTGCAAGATATTTGCAGAGACTCTGGGCTTCGCCGCACCCGGGTCACGGTCATGATGCAGGCGATCCGGTGCTGCTTCACCACTTGTCGGCGTATTCGGCGGGGAACGTGGCTGCCGGCCATCGGCAGAACTCTGCGAAGTTGCAACCCGTGCTCTATTCACGCCACTCAGTAGCAAGTTGCCCGCCCCCAAGCGTACGGTCGCAATCTCGTTCTCGGATCCTGCGGTGACGCCTGCACCTCGTTCCGGCGCAGCTCAGGCTCACGGCTCGGATCGCTCACCGGCGTTGGCCTCGCAGGAAGCGGCCGCGAGGCGTGAGGTCACGCTCCGAGCGGAAGCCTGCACCGGAAGCCTGGGAACCGTCGGAATTCTTGGTTCGCAGCACGAACTGCTGCCCAGTGATGCATTCAGCCAACAACGCCTGCGGTCGGCCGAGACCCGCCCGCACGCGATGACCGATGTGCCAGGCCGACTTCGTCGGCCACGGGCCAGCCAGGCTACTGCCGAGTCCAGGAGGGCGTTCCTCCGTTCCGAACCATGCGAACTCGAAGGTGGCGCGGATCGTCCGTTATATAATTCCGGTTCGTGAAGCAGATGACACGACGGAACTTCCTGGGAGCGGGCGCCGCCCTGCCGGTGAGTCTGGCCGCTGCCGGATCAACGAACGTGCCGCTCGCGGTCACGACGGACGAGATCCACGATGATCTGGGGGTCGCCATCGAGTTCCTGCGCCGCTTCGGACTGCGGCATTGCGAGATTCGGAGACTCTGGGGCAAGTACAACACTTCGCTTCCTGTGGCGAAGGTCAAGCTCGCGCGGTCGATGCTCGACGACGCGGGGATCAAGCTCGCGATCCTCGACACCTCGTTCTTCAAGGTTCCGCTTCCCGCACTCGATTCTGTCGAGGGGGCCAAGGCGATGACCAGGCAGTGGGATCTGCTCGGCAGGGCCTTCGAAAGGGCCGACATCCTTGGCACGCGCCTGATCAGGACGTTCGCATTTACCTACCGGCGCGGCGAATCGCCCCGCCAGACCGCATATCCGCAGATCTATGAACTGGTCCAGGAGTCCGCCGAGCGAGCACATGCCGCCGGGTTCCGACTTGCGGTCGAGAACGTGGCTGATAGCTATGTCGCGACGGCGGTCCAGTCGGCGGCGCTCCTGAAGGCCGTTTCGTCGCCGGGCCTCGGCCTCACCTGGGATCCCAACAATTCGGCTCGTGCCGGAGATCCGGATCCGTTCCCTTCGGGGTACGAAAGTCTGGATGCCGATCGGATCTGGCACGTGCATCTGCGAGACTATCGGCGCCTCGACGACGGCACATTGGAGTGGTGTGGCGTAGGGGACGGAGAGTTCGATCATTCCGGCCAGATCAGGGCGCTGCTGGGCGACGGCTACGAGGGTGTGTTCTCGCTTGAGACGCACTTCCGGCTCAGCGGCAGCAAGCACGCGGCCAGCGAGCATTCGCTCAGGGGGCTCCTGAAGACGGTTCAGCAGCTGTGAATGGTGTTCCGGGCGCATGAGCGGGCTGTTCCAAGCACGCCTCGGAACCGGGTCGGCCCGTGCGCTCGCATATGGCCGGTGGCCGCGCCGGATCCCGTAGGACTCCGCGGATGCAGCTGAGCACCGCCGACGCGTTCATCGTGGGCGGCTTCCTCGCGATCTCCCTCGCGATCGGGCTGCGTCTCTCCCGCTCGGCAGGCAGGGACTTCGGCGCGTTCTTTCTCGCCGGACGGCGGCAGCCGTGGTGGCTCCTTGGGGTCTCGATGGTCGCCACGACGTTCTCGACCGACACGCCCAATCTGATCGCCGACATCGTCCGAAACCACGGCGTGCTGGGCAACTGGACCTGGTGGGCGTTCCTCCTCTCCGGAATGCTGACGGTGTTCCTGTACGCGAAGCTTTGGCGGCGGTCGGGCGTGTCCACGGACGTCGAGTTCTACGAACTCCGCTATTCCGGCCGGGCCGCCGCATTCCTGCGGGCTTTCCGCGGCGTCTATCTCGGGCTGGTCTTCAACGTCCTGATCATGGCCGCCGTGACCCTGGCAGCAATCAAGATCGGGTCGGTGATGTTCGGCTGGAGCCCGCTTCAGACCGTCCTCGTGGCGGCAGGGGTGACATTGGTGTACAGCGCCGCAGGCGGGCTGCAGGGGGTGTTGTTCACCGACCTCGCACAGTTCGCCATGGCAATGGTCGGATCGGTCGCTGCCACCGCGCACATCCTGCGGCTGCCGGAGGTCGGCGGCCTGGACGGGCTCTTCTCCAACCCCCTTGTCCAGGACAAGCTGGAGTTCTGGCCGTCCCTCACGACGATGTCCTGGAGTGACCTGGCGCCGGTTTTCCTGATCCCCTTGCTCGTGCAGTGGTGGGCAGCCTACTACCCGGGATCGGAGCCGGGGGGCGGAGGATACCTTGTCCAGCGGATGCTGTCCGCCAGGGACGAGAACCACGCGCTCTGGGCCACCTTGCTCTTCAATCTCCTGCACTATGCGGTCAGGCCATGGCCGTGGATTCTCGTCGCCTTGGCGTCGATGGTGGTGTTCCCGGGACTTGAGGACATCCGGGAGCAGTTTCCCCACGTGCCGGACGAAGTCCTGCGCGACGATCTGGCGTATCCGGCGATGCTCACGTTTCTTCCCCCTGGGCTGCTCGGGCTGGTGGTCGCGTCGCTGGCGGCCGCGTACATGTCGACGATGTCCACGTCGGTAAACTGGGGCTCGTCGATCCTGGTGAGCGACGTCTACCGCCGGTTCTTCCGCCCGGACGCGACGGAGCGCCGGCTCGTCTGGGCGGGTCGGCTGTTCACGGTCCTGCTGATGGTGCTGGCGTGCGCAGTCTCGCTCACCATCGAGAGCGCCTTGGAGGTCTTCCAGATCCTGGTGCAGATTGGCGCCGGCACCGGCTTGTTGTACCTGCTGCGGTGGTTCTGGTGGCGGGTGAATGCGACGACCGAGATCGTCGCAATGATCGCATCGTTTTCGGTTGCTCTCGCCATGCAGTTCTTCGGGGGCCACCTGGATGGCTGGCAGCAGGTGTTGGCCGGTGTCGCAGTCACGACTCTGTGCTGGCTGCCGTGTGCCTTTCTTGCTCCGCAGACCGATCAGTCTGCGCTGGTCGCCTTCTATCGGAAGATCGGGCCGGGAGGCCCCGGGTGGTGCCCGATCGCCAGGATTTCGGGTCCGGCCGGGGCGCCGGGCCACCAGTCGCTCGCCGCCCCGCTGGGAGCGTCGCTGCTGGGATCGCTCGCCATCTACGGAGCCCTCCTCTCGACGGGGTACCTCCTGTACGGACGCCTCGCCATGGCGGTGGCGCTCGGATGCCTGGCCTGTGCCTGCGGATACGCATTGCGGCAGGTATGGGTGAACCGGGCCATTGCCGTCTGACGGAAGCAGCTTCGCGGTGAAGCCGAGGCGCTGAGTGCGCTGCACCGCCCGCACGTCGGGCGCCGCGTCTCGCACGCCGCCAACGGGGCCGGCCTCATGGCAATGGCACTGCAGCGGCCGGGCAGTCCGTTTCCTGTCGCCTCCGGCCGGAGCGCCCAGGGATTCCGGCTGCGGGCGCGGATCCCACATACAATGGGGCGAGCCGCGATGATCGGGTACTGCAGGACCATCCTACTCGCCAGTGCTGTGTTCGGTGTGGGCATGCCTGCGCTGCCAGCCGATCTGTCGAGCCTTCCGCCGCCGGCCGATCGAAAGATCGACTTCATGGCCGATGTCGACCCCATCTTTGTCCAGCACTGCTACATGTGCCACGGCGACGAGGCGGTCATGAACGGCTACAGCCTGTGGCGCAGGAAGTCCGCGGTGCGCGGCGGGTACTCCGGCGAGCCGGCAATCGAGACTCGGGACAGCGCGAACAGCCGCCTGATCCACCTTGTCGCGGGCTTGGAGGAAAACCTCCTGATGCCTCCCACGGGCGGCAAGCTGAGCGACGAGCAGATCGGAATCCTGCGGGCATGGATCGACCAGGGAGCGCCGTTCGCCAGCACTCGCTTCAACGACAGCACCCGCGCGCAGGACCAGCCCTGGCTCCACATGGACTACGGTCCTGTGATCTCGGCGAGCGTCACCGTCAGGGAGCCTGACGATCCCCGCGCCGACAAGGAGCCCGGGACCAACGTCAGCTACAAGTCGCACGCCATCATGCTGGGCGAAGGGCGGCGCGCGGGAGTGATCTTCGACACGGAGCTGCTGCGCATGGCAGCCGGCTGGAACGGCCCTCGGTACGTGCTGACCGGGACGGTCTACGACTGGAAGCACGGACCGCACCCTTACCTCGACGGCGAGCCGGTCTTCGAGACTCCCGTAGCGCCCGGATGGGCCCGCGACGAGACTTTCTCGGATCCGAGGCCGGAGAGATTCGGCCCCCTGCCGGCGGACTGGGCCAAGTACAAGGGCCGGTACATGTTCGGCGACAAGGTCGTGCTGCGCTACAGCGTCGGCGGGACCGACGTCCTAGAGATGCCCGGCATGCAGTCGGACTGGGGAGTGGATGCGCTGTCGAGGACATTCGAGGTCGGGCCCACGCGCGAGGAGCTGCTGCTGGAAGTGGCGGCGGCCGAGGGCGCCGATGCCCGCCAGCTGTCCCTGCGGAGGCTCACCCGCGGGCAGGGCCCCGCAGTGGACCACCTGGTCCATCTGGGAGGGGGGCGCGGACCCGCTGTCGGCGTGGCGGGGATCGCCAAGAAGGCCCGGTGGGATCTGGCCGCTCCCGGCGAGGTGCGCCTCCGAATTCCCAAGTCCGGGGAAGTGCAGCGATTCACGGTGTACTACGCAAGCCTGCCTGCTGAGCGCCTCGGGTCGTTCGCCGGCGCGCTGCGCGAGGCTCCCCGGCCCGAGCGGCTCGAGCCGTACACCCGCGGCGGGCCTAGAACCTACCGGAAGCCGGTTGTCACGAAGGGCCGGCTGGGAAGCGGTCCCGGGCCGTGGACGGTCGACGAGATTTCCGTTCCCTTCGAGAATCCCTGGCGGTCCTGGTTCCGGCCCACCGACTTCGCGTTCTTCGACGACGACCGGGCGGCGGTTGCCACGTGGTCCGGCGACGTCTGGATCGTCGACGGCGTCGACGCGGATCTGGATGAGCTCACGTGGACCCGCTACGCAGTGGGTTTCCATATGCCGCAGGGACTCGAGGTCGTGGACGGCAAGGTCTATGTTCTGGACCGGGACCAGGTCACCGTCCTGCACGACCTGAATCAGGACGGCCAGGCCGACTACTACGAGAACTTCAACAACGAATTCCACGTGACGCACCACTTCCACGAGTTCACGTTCGACCTGGACCGGGACGGAGAAGGCAACTTCTACTTCGCGAAGGCGGCGAGACACGCCCTTCCCGCCAATGTCAAGCACCATGGAGTGATCTTCAAGATGGACCCGAAGGGGCAGAACCTGGAGGTCGTGTGCACCGGGTTCCGTGTACCCAACGGCGTGGCTGTCGGTCCCAACGGCGAGATCACAACCTCCGACCAAGAAGGGCACTGGATCCCGTCCACACGCGTCAACCTTTGCTCGCCGGGCAGCTTCCACGGCTACATGTGGGGAGGCAGCATCCCCGAAAAAGACACCTACGACGATCCGATCACGTGGCTTCCGATCAGCGTTGACAACTCCGGGGCGGGCCAGGCGTGGATCGGCACCGACAAGTGGGGGCCGTTCAAGGGTCACCTGGTGCACTCGTCGTTCGGGCGGGGCAAGATCTTCCTGGTGCTCATGGAGACTGTCGACGGCTCGGTTCAGGGCGGCGCAGTCGAATTGCCGGTTGACTTCGACACCGGCCTCATGCGGCCGGACTTCCGCGAGGGCGACGGCAACCTCTACCTGGCCGGTCTCTACGGCTGGGGCACCAAGCGCAAGGCCGTGGGCGGGTTCTACCGCGTGAGGCACACGGGGGGCAAGGTGCTCGTGCCAAGTGAGCTGCATGTCAGCAAGCAGGGGATCGACGTGTCGTTCCTGCACGAGCTGGATCCCGAGACGGCCGAGGATCCCGCCAACTATCTGGTGAAGCGCTGGAACTACAAGTGGCTCAGCCGCTACGGGTCGGACCGCTGGAGACTCGACGGGGAGCCAGGGGTCGAGGTCATGAGCGTGCGCGGCGTCAGATTGCTTCCCGACCGGAAGACTGTTCGGATCCAAGTGGACGACCTGCGGCGCGTGATGCAGATGATGACCAGCATCAGCATTCGAACGGCCGACGGAGATCGAATCGAAACCGAAATCAGTCATTCGATCCATTCCCTGCCCGAGCAGCCCGGCACAGCGTTCGTCGCCGCGTACAAGTAGACGTCGGGCCCCGCTGGACAGCGGCACTCTCCGGGTGAGTTCCGAGGCGGGTCATCGCGGACCGTTGCCAGTGCGAGGCCGCGCTTGCACCCGTCGCGGTTCCAGGCACCGGTCGTGTCCTGCGGGTCGCGGGCAAGCGGACTGCGTCTCGAAGCGGCACCGGATCGCAGTCGCGCTGATAGACTTGTGGCGATGACACTGCGTTTTTTGGCGTGCCTGATCGGTATCGGAGTCGCGGCTGGCTTCGCGCAGGATCGCGAATTCAAGCCGGACCGGGAAATCGTCTTCAAGCACTTCGAGAAAGACCCACTCGAGCTCAACGTTTTCCTGCCGGAGGGCTGGAAGGCCGGCGACAAGCGTCCCGCCATCGTCTTTTTCTTCGGCGGGGGCTGGGTGGGCGGCACGCCCTCCCAGTTCTTCCCCCATTCCCGCTATCTGGCCTCCCGCGGCATGGTGGCCGTCAGCGCCCAGTACCGCACTCGCGGAAGCCACGGCACATCCCCGTTCGAGTGTGTTGCCGACGCCAAGTCAGCCGTGCGCTGGATGCGGCAGCACGCGGCCGATCTGGGAATCGATCCCGACCGGATCGCGGCTGGAGGTGGGTCGGCAGGCGGCCATGTCGCCGCGACGACCGGCGTCATCGCCGGTCTGGATGAAGCCGGTGAGGACCAGTCGATCGGTTCGAAGCCCAACGCCCTTGTGCTGTACAATCCGGCGACCGACGTCGCCAGCATCCAGCGCTGGGGAGACCGCGCCGTCGAGGGGTCTCCGCTGCACCACGTCGACAAGGGTGATCCGCCGACCATCGTGTTCCACGGGAAGGCCGACACCACCGTCCCCTACGAGACTGCCGAGGCGTTCTGCAAGGCCATGACGGAGGCCGGGAACCGTTGCGAACTGGTTGGATTCGACGGGCGTCCCCACGGCTTCTTCAACTACGGCCGAAGCCGCGTGGCCTACGCGAACACGGTTTGGCACATGGATCGGTTCCTCGCGTCCCTCGGGTATCTGGAGGGTGAGCCCACCGTCGGGCGGCCGGGCGATCCGACCTGGTAGAGTTTGTCGGCTGAGCGGAAACTCGCTGTCATTCGGCGGCGTCGGGGCTGCAAGGGATCGGGTGCGATCGCGCTGATGCCCGCGTGGCGGACCCTCGGCCTCCTGATCGCCGCGGCGGCAGCGGCCGAGGAATGGCCCCCGCAACGGTCCGTGCCTGAGGGGCCGGCGGACTTCCTCTACTACAACGGCAAGATCGTCACGATGTGGGACGAGCGCCCGGTCGTCGAGTCCATGACGGTTGCATCGGGAAGGATTCTGGACGTGGGGACCACGCAGCTCGTGGGCCGGAAGGCCGGCCCGCGAACGGTCCAGGTCAATCTCCGGGGCAGAACGGTCGTGCCGGGGCTGATCGACAGCCACGTGCATCCGATCAGTGCCGCACTCGCCGAGTCCGACGGCGAGATCCCGGTCCTGCGGAGCTTCGACGACATCCGCGCTCACGTCGAGAGGACGCTCTCGGAGAGCACCGGGCCCGTGCTCGTCCCCAAGGTCTACCCGACAAGGCTCTCCGAGCGGCGGTATCCCGACCGGAGGGAGCTCGACGGCTACTCCGGGGACCGGCCTGTCATGCTGGACAACGGCTACGCCGCAGTGCTGAATTCGGCCGCCTTGCGAGCCGCCGGAATCTCCGCGTCGACTCCCGACCCGGTCAACGGAAACCTGGTTCGGGACAGCATGGGCAGACCGACAGGTCTCATTGTCGGAGCTCGCCAGCTCGTCGCGCCGCTCCTCGCTTCCAGAACCTACAGCCACGAGGACCGTGCGCGGGCTCTCGAAGTGATGCAGCGAGCCTATCTCCGCGCAGGACTGACCAGCGTGATCGACGGCAGCCAGACTGCCGAGGGCGTGCGGGCATACCAGGAGCTGTGGAAAGAGCGGGCCCTCTCGGTGCGCACCTATGTCACACGGCGCCTGGACACCGATCGGCCTATCGACGAGGTGCTGGCCGATATCCGCGGCCTGTCGCCTGTCACAGGCTTCGGGGACGCGATGTTCCGGATCGGCTCGCTCAGGGTCGCCCTCGACGGGGGAACTCTGCTCGGGTCCTCATACATGCCGGAGCCTTACGGCGAGAGCACAGAGGTGGACGGCTTCGACGACCCCGGCGACCTTGCCGAGATCGTCGGGCTGGCAGCCCGGCTCGGATGGCAGATGACCGCCCACACGACCGGAGGCGGCTCAACGGACATCCTGCTCGATGCGTACGAGCGGGTGGACCGCGACCTCCCGATTGCGGGCAGACGGTTCACAATCACACCCGCGAACTTTCTCAGCGAAGAGGCGATTCGGCGCGCCGCGCGGCTCGGTGTGGTCGCAGGCATGCAGCCTGCCTGGTACCACTATGACGGGCCGGCACTCGCCGGAGTTCTCGGGCCCGAGCGAATGGCCCGCCTCCAGCCCTACCGCTCGATCATCGACGCCGGCGTCGTCGTCGCCGGAGGTTCGGACCACATGATCAAGTCCGACGCCAGGCAGGCGATCAACCCATATGATCCGTTCTTCGGGATGTGGATTGCGGTGACGAGGATTGCCGCGGACGGATCGGTGCGCAATCCGGAACAGCGTGTGACCCGTGAGGAGGCATTGCGCATGTGGACTCTGAACGCGGCCTACCTTTCGTTTGAAGAGGACGTGAAGGGATCCCTCGAGCCGGGCAAGTATGCCGATTTTGCAGTGCTCGACCGGGACATCCTCGAGTGTTCCGAGGAGAGCCTGCGAGGGACACAGGTCCTGGAAACCGTGCTCGGCGGGAGGACCGTGAATCGAAGGCCGTAGTCCTGCCCGGACACTGTCCCTAGTCCCCGGTCGCAGACGAAGCCACGGTCAGACCGGCGGAGGGCTGGACCTGCAGCAGAACCTTCTGGGCCTCCTCCTCGGTGAAGTCCGCGACACGCGAGGAAACGTTCATCGAGCAGAAGCTTGGGCCGCACATTGAGCAGAACCGCGCCGACTTGTATCCTTCCTCGGGCAGGGTCTCATCGTGCATCCCCCGGGCAGTCTCGGGGTCAAGGGCCAGCTCGAACTGCCGGTTCCAGTCGAACTCGAAGCGCGCCTTCGAAAGGGCGTCGTCCCACGCTCTCGCCCCGGGCCTGTGGCGAGCGACGTCAGCGGCATGGGCGGCGATCTTGTACGCGATCATGCCCTGTTTGACATCGTCCTTGTTCGGCAGGCCCAAGTGCTCCTTCGGAGTCACGTAGCAGAGCATCGACGCCCCGTGCCAGCCGATCATCGCTGCGCCGATCGCCGATGTGATGTGGTCGTAGCCTGGCGCGATGTCCGTGACCAGGGGACCAAGGGTGTAGAACGGCGCCTCGTGGCAGATTTCCTTCTCCTTGTCGACCTGGAGCTTGATCTCGTCCATCGGAATGTGCCCAGGACCCTCGATCATGACCTGAACATCGTATTCCCAGGCCTTCTTCGTGAGCTCGCCGAGGGTCTTCAGTTCCGCGAACTGCGCCGCGTCCGAGGCGTCCGCGATGGATCCGGGACGGAGCCCGTCGCCCAGCGAAAAGCTCACGTCGTATTTCTGGAAGATTCGGCAGATCTCCTCGAAGTTGTCGTAGAGCATGTTCTGCCGGTGGTGGCGAACCATCCATTCCGCCAGCAGTGACCCGCCACGGCTTACGATGCCCGTGATGCGCTTCACCGCCATGGGGACGTACTGGATGAGCACGCCCGCGTGAATGGTCATGTAGTCCACCCCTTGCTCGGCCTGCTCCTCAATGACGTCGCGCATGATCGGCCAGGTGAGATCCTCGATCCTGCCGTTGACCCTGGTCAGGGCCTCGTAGATCGGCACGGTGCCGATCGGGACCGGGGAGTCCCGGATGATCGCCTCTCGGATCCTCGGGATGTCGCCGCCGGTGGACAGGTCCATCACCGTGTCCGCCCCATAGTGCACGGAGTAGCGCAGCTTCTCCAGCTCGGCGCCGATGTCGGAGGTCGTCGCCGAATTGCCGATGTTGGAATTGACCTTGCAGCGGGAGGCGACCCCGATGCACATCGGTTCGAGGTTCGCATGCCGAATGTTCGCGGGGATGATCATCCTGCCGCGAGCCACCTCGTCCCGGATCGTCTCGACGGGCAAGCGCTCGCGCTTGGCGACGTAGTCCATCTCCTCCGTGGCGATTCCGCGACGCGCATAGTGCATTTGCGTCCGCACAGGGTCTTTCAGGCGCTTGGACACCCATTCCGATCTCATTGCGATTCCGTTCCCACTCCAGTCCGGCTTGCAGCCGCCATTATTATGTCACTGGGAGCCGGTCCTTTCCAAGACTGCCTCGCTCGCACGAAGAGGTGTTCCACAGATCGCTCACAGGCGAGGTTGAGCCTGCAGTGCCGACTGCTGGGGCTGAGCCGCTCGGCGCTGTACTTTGGCCCTTGGGAACCTAACACCGACGAGCTGGCTCTGATGCGGTGCATGGGCGAGCTGCTCATGGCCCATCAGTTCTGCAGGCGTCGGCAGACGAGCCGTCATCTGAGGGGGAGGGGCGGGCCGGATTCGCGCGCACGATCACATGACAGCCGGCCAACATGACAGGCCGGATTCCAACGGCGGTCGAGTAACGACGGTTGGCCAACACGTAGTCCCCCGGACGGATCGGAAACTGCGTGAACGACTCGCCGCCGCCGGCTTGAAGGGGTCGCAGAACAGGGACGGCGGGCTGACGCCATAGTGAAGCCGCCACAGCGATCCCGTCCGGCCCGGCTCCTGCGCCGTGGTGGCATCGAACGCCCGCACTTGGGAGCCCCCACAAGGACACCGCTATGTCACGCTCGCGGAACAGGTCCGCGGACAATGCCAAGAGCCAGTCTCACGATTTCCGCAGCCGTCTCAACAGTACCCCGCCCGACGGACCCGCCAAGATCGCGGCTCACAGGCAAGTGTCCAGCCGGAACCGTGCGTCACTCTGCTTCTTGGTGACGCAATTCGGCAAACATGGAGATTTTGTGCGGAGAAATCTGTTGCAAGCAAGTAGTCTAACGACTATAACGAATTTATTATCAGTAACTTGACCATAACTTCCGGCTGAATATTTTTTGCAGGAGAATCTGTCATGATTGGATCGTTGCCGGAGATAATCCACTAGGTACTGCCAACCCATTGGATTCGCTACCGCATGGACGAGGTCGCGGACCGCCTTCTGGATGCGAAGGCTGCGATTCTAGCTCTTCGGGCAATTCCGTTCCAGAAGCGCTGGGTGACTGAGGTCCAGGCGATCCAGCTCGAGATGGAGGTTGCCGGGACATCGCGTATTGAGAACGCCGAGTTCGTCGGTGACGAGTTGGAGGCGGCCGTTCAGGCGGACACTGCGGAACAACTGCGGACGCGATCCCAGAAGCAAGCGCACGCTGCGCTGAAGGCGTACCGATGGGTCGCCAAGGTCCCGGACGATCAGCCAGTCTCGGTCGCCGTCATCAAGCGAATCCATCGATTGATCGTCACCGATTGCGACGACGACCACTGCCCACCTGGAATTCTCCGGACGGACGATCAGAACGTAACGTTCGGGACTCTTGGACACCGCGGCGTACTCGGGGGAGAACAATGCGAGTACGCCCTGGCACGTCTGGCTCGGGAACTATCGACATCGTTTTGCGGCCACGACCCGCTTGTTCAAGCGATGGCGGCTCACTACCACTTTGCGGCGATGCATCCATTCCTGGTTGGGAACGGTCGCACGGCCAGGGCCCTCCAGGCGCTGATGCTGCAGCGGGCCGGGCTGAGGGACATCTCGTTCGTGCCGATGTCGGATTTCTACCACAACGAGAAGAGTGCGTACCTGGCAGCGTTATCAGACGTTCGACAGTTGGGCCACGACGTCACGCCTTTCCTGCACTTCGCCCTGCGAGGGGTGGAATCGGAGGCTCGTCGATTGATGGAGACGATCAAAACGGCGGTGTCTAAGCCGAAGTTCCCCCCTAGCATAGACCAAGAAACGGCCCTAAGCCCTTTCGAATCA
>JAPPMB010000072.1:0-1878 GCA_028819255.1 Bryobacterales bacterium
GTCAGTGCGAGCGTGTCCGTGAGACCAGAAACTGGGGGGTGTAAGTTCGGTCTAGCTTTGGGCTGACGCACACAGCGTCTCCCGAGGCCGCAAAGCGGCGGGGCTAGGTGTCCCTGGCTGAGATCGCGGTTACGCGGCCCGGCGGTAGTTGCTCAGATGGGCAGCGACGCCCGAGCAATCGTACTCGTCCTGGCAGAACACGCACAGAGTGGTCCACGGGATCGCTTCGAGGCGGTTCGGGTTGATCTCGGCGCCGCAATCCTGGCAGATGCCGTAGTCGCCGACTTCGAGCAGCTTCAGGGCAGTCTCCACGGCCCTGCGCGTCTCCCAGTCGTTGTTGATGACGCTGATCGTGAGATCCATCTCGAAACGGTTCTGCATCTGATCCATCGGATCGTTGCACCGCTCGCGAATCAACTCGTCCCGGTTGTCCCTCTTGCTGAGGTCCTCAAGCTTGCCCAGCAGTTGCTGACGCACTTCTTCCTTGTTCTGTTGCACCATTTCCTTTTCTCCCTCGTGGTTGAACTTGAGTGAGCGTGGTTGCTGACCGGTTGCCGCCCGCAAAGAGAGAGCGGCTACTCACTCGGTCCGATGACCTTGACCAGATAAGTATAGATGAAAACCACCGGCCAGTGGTTGCACCTTGGAAAAAATTCTCATTTTTTCCGTTCTTGAGCGCATAACCGCGCCTAGCGATGCCCGACGAGCCCCTTTGCACGATGCAGCACGGCGATCATCTTGGGCTTCGTGAGCCTGCCGGTCTGCGTGTTCTGGCGGCTGGGATGGTAGCTGCACAGCAGCGTCGGACCGGAGCCCGGCAGCCTGTACTCGGCGCCGTGCGCGAAGGACGCGTCCTTTTTGAGGAACCGGGCTCCTCGGGAGCGCAGGACGTTCAGGTATGCGTTGTGGGCGAGCTGCCCGAGGGCCAGGATCGCGCGGACTCGTGGCAGCAGCGAGATTTCCCGATCGAGGTAGTCGCGGCAGTTTGAGAATTCCCGAGGTCTCGGCCGGTTGCCGGGGGGTGCGCAGCGCACGGCGGAAGTGATGTAGCAGTCCGTCAGCGTCAGGCCGTCATCCCGTGAGGTCGCTCCTCGCTGGGACGCGAAACCGGTCTCGTGAAGCGCGTCGAAAAGAAAATCCCCGGAAGCGTCGCCGGTGAACACGCGTCCGGTCCGGTTGGCCCCGTGAGCGCCCGGCGCCAGTCCCACGAGCAGCAGCCGGGCGTGTGGGTCGCCGAAGGACGGCACCGGCTGTCCCCAGTACTGCCAGTCCCGGTAGGCGCGGCGCTTCCTGGCCGCGACGTCCGCTCTGTGCCTGACGAGCCTCGGGCACCGCTCGCACCTCACGATTTCCTTCTGAAGAACATCGAGCGCGATCGGTGCTGGGGTCCCCGTCACGATCCGGCACAGTCTAGCAGGCGGGTCGGAACGGCCGCCGGCGGCGGCTTCGACGGCGCTCGAGACCCTCTCCCGGCCCTGCTGTTCTTGCCGTGCCGCCAGGCGCCGCGCCGGCGCCGCTTGCCTAAGGCGCCGGATTCTGCTATAAACTCGCAGACTCAAGCGTGTCGGAAACCGAGGGTCGTTTCCGAGAGCAGCAGAGGACCGTTGGCCGGCCGCTGGAGGGGTCTATGCCGAGCAAGCGGACGCCGTCAAATGGAGCCGCGTCGAGTCGCCGGACGCGTGCAAAGGCCCGCAGGCGGCTTTCGAAGAAGGCCCGGGCGGCGGCCAAGGCCCGTGCCGCGGCGCGGCGGGCCCCGCGCCGGGGGCGCCGCGGCGCCGGCCCCCGCGGGGGGGGGTTGGGGGGCGGCCCCCCCCCGGTGGGGGGGCGGAAAATAAGGAATGGGGGGAAGGGGGCGGAAAAAGTGAAAAACCCCCCCCC
>JAPPMB010000072.1:1888-20207 GCA_028819255.1 Bryobacterales bacterium
CCCGGGCGCGCCCCCGGGGGGGGGGGGGGTTCCGCCCCGGGGGGGGGGGGGCCCCCCGCCGGGGGGGGGGGGGGGGGGGGGGCGGGGGGGGGGCCCCCCCCCCCCCCCCCCGCGCCAGTCGGAAATGTTCGGGCGCGCCACGGCGCTGTTCCGGGACGGAAAGTACGGAATGGCGCGAAGGGTCCTGCAAAAGGTCAAGACCGGCCCGAACCTGGGGCTTGGGCACAGGGCGCGTGTCTATATCGAGATTTGCAACAAGAAGAGGGCCCGGAAGCGGCCCAAGCTTGTGACTCAGGAGGACTACTACAACCATGCGGTGCGGCTGTTCAACGACGGCAAGTACCCGGAGGCCGTCCGAGTGTGCAATCGAGGGCTCAAGTTTGACGCGGAGGCTGCCCACGTCCACTATCTCAAGGCGGTCGCGAAAGTCCTCTCCGGCAAGACGACGGGAGCCGTGGCGCCGCTAAGGAAGGCGATCGCCCTCGACCCGGACCTCAGGGTGACCGCGCTGCACGACCCCGACATGGAATCCGTCATCCACACCAAGCCGTTCGCCAAGCTGACGGCCCGGTGAGCCGGAACCCGCCGTCCCGGCCGCCGCCGCTCATTGCGCCGGCCGACGGAAGACGATGATGTGCTGCGAAGGCAGGAAGTCCAGCACTTCAACGAACTCGAATCCCACGGGCTCGATCTCCTCCCGCGCCCCCTCCACGCTCATCTTGTGCAGAGGGTGGATCGGAAGTGAAGGATCCTCCTGCCGGTACTCGACGAGCACCACGCGGCCGCCGGGCTTCAACGCGCGGAGCACCTGGCGCATGGTCAGTGCGGGATGCGAAAGCTCGTGGTAGACGTCGACCAGGAGGGCAAGCTCCGCCCCCGTGTCGGCGGGCAGCCCTGCGTCCGTCTGCGTCACAAGGACGGACTCGAAGTTGCGGATGCCCCGCGCCCGCATGTTCCGCCTGAGCATCGCCAGCATCTCCGGCTGGACGTCGGTGGCGATCACCCTTCCCTCCGGGCCGACCTGGTTGGCGAGCCGCCATGTGAAGTAGCCGACGCCCGCACCCAGATCGATGACCGTCGCCCCGCGCGGAATGCGGAGCGCCTCGACGACCAGATCGGGTTTCTCCTCCTGCTCGCGCTCCGGGCGGATCAGCCAGTCCGCACCGAGGAAGCTCATGACGGGAGCGATCTGCCGGGGTGTCCCGGCGGGCGGAGAGGCATCCGGCCGAAGTGGGTCCTGCTGGGCGAGGGAGGGGGCGAACAGGGCGAGGCAGAGCGAGATGCCGGTGAGAAGCGGGCCTGTCCGTTTCACGGAAGCTCCCCCTGTCCCCGCAGGAGTCCGTGGCGCCCCATCAGCGAGCGCAGGTCTTCTCTGTCGGCCGCCTCCATCGGGATCAGCGGGGGCCGGACGCCGCCGGCGTCCATGCCCGCGAGGGACATTCCCGCCTTGATCATCGACACCTTGTAGCCGGGCCGCCGGTTCCTCAGTTCGTACATCGGGATCACGATGTCGTCCAGAATCGCATTCACTTCGCTGAACCTACCCTGGCGCGCCAGGTCCCGGATCCGAAGCGGAACTTGCGGCATGAAGCAGGCAAGCCCGGACGTGAATGTCTCGATGCCAAGACTCCAGTAGCTTGGCACAAAGGGCTCTGCCATTCCGTTGATCCAGCGAAACCGGTCTCCGAATTTCCGTCTCACCTGCAGGTAGTGGGAGAGGTTTCCATTCTCGTCCTTGACCATGCGGATGTTCTCGACGTCGGCGAGGCGTTCCAGCAGCGACAGGGAAAGGACGCCGCTCCATCTGGTCTGGTAGAGGATGACGCTCAGGCCGGAGTGTTCCGCGACGCCCCTATAGTAGTCGGCCAGCCCCGGCTCGTTCTCATCGCCCATGTACGGGGCAATGCACAGCACCGCGTGGGCGCCCGCCTCACGCGCGAGCACGGACTGGGCGCGGGCCGTTCGCCAGCTCTGGCCAACCCCGAAGACGAGGTAGGCGCGGCTCCCTGCCGCCTCCCCCGCGACCGCGCAGATCCGTTCGTATTCCGACAGGTCCAGCGCATGCTGCTCGCCGTTGCTGCCGCAGAAGCAGAGCGCCTCCAGGCCCGCGTCGAGCATTCGCCCCGCGTGGGCGAAAAGCGCCCCCTCGTCGAGGGAGAGGTCGGACTTCCATGGTGTGACGGGGAATCCTATGGGGCCCACGAGCTCTGGTGACGTTCTCGGCATGACGGGACTCCTGTTCCTGAGGAGACGTATCACCATACCAGCAAGGCCGGGCCTGCTTCCGTGCCTCCACCGCGTTTCTTCCGCCTTGCGCCCACGCACTCCGAGGGCCCTTGCCGCAAGGCGTCCGCGGAGTGTGGCGCCGCGTGCCGCGGGACTCGAGACCCCGCCTCCCGTCGGTTGCTCTCGCCGCCGGGACGGATCTGTGCTAGGTTAGAGTTTCGGGGGGATCGCAGGCCCGTGTCAGCCGCGGCTCCCCGCTCCACAGCCATCCAGCCTCGTCGCGATTTCGCAGACCGAGAGCCGTCCCTGCGGCTGCCATGACTCAAGCCGTTGCCAACCGCTACGTCACAGCCTTGGCGGATGTCGTCACGGAGCCCGGCTCGGCCCTGACGCCCGAACGTACGCTTGAGCAGCTCGAGGCCTTTGGCGACGTGCTGGCCAAGTCCCCGGAACTGGACGGCGTGCTGCGCTCGCCCGCGGTCTCGCCGCGAGAGAAGCGCGAGCTCGTGTCGGCCATCGGTCAGCGGCTCGGAATGGACCGCGTCGTTCGGAACTTCCTGTGCGTTGTCGTTGACCAGCGGCGCATCGGGCACTTCAACCTGCTGCTCGACGGCTTTCGGACCTGGCTGGACCGGCTCCGCAATCGCGTCAAGATCGAGGTTCGCGCCGCCTGTCGCCTTGGCGACGGCCATCGAGCCTCTTTGGAGCGACAGTTCGAGCGGCTGACCGGGATGCAGGTCCGCCCCACATACGTAGTGGATCCCGGCCTGTTGGGCGGGATGTCCGTCCAGATTGGCTCGATCCTCTACGACGGCTCGCTGCGCAAGTCGCTGGGGTCGCTGGCCTCCAGCCTCGCTTCGGGGGACATCTGATCCCGCACCTAGAAAGGAACCCAACCGAATGGCCCAGATGAACGCCGCGGAGATCTCGCAGCTGATCCGCGAGCGCATTCAGAACTACGAGTCCGCCGTCGAGGTTGCCGAGGTCGGCTCGGTGATTTCCCTCGGTGACGGCATCGCCCGCCTGCACGGCCTCGAGAGGGTCATGGCGGGAGAAATGATTGATTTCCCGGGCGGCGTTTCCGGCATCGCGATGAACCTCGAGGAGGACCAGGTCGGCGCCGTGCTGCTTGGCGACTACTCGATGCTGAAGGAAGGCGACCAGGTGCGCCGTTCGGGCAAGATCATCTCGATCCCGGTCGGAGACGCCATGCTGGGACGCGTCGTCGACTCGCTGGGCCAGCCGCTGGACGGCAAGGGGCCCATCGACTACGTGCAGTTCAACCCGGTCGAAAGGATCGCTCCGGGCGTCATCGAGCGCCAGCCCGTCAAACAGCCGCTGCAGACCGGTCTGAAGGCGATCGACTCAATGATTCCGATCGGCCGCGGGCAGCGCGAGCTGATCATCGGCGACAGACAGACCGGCAAGACTGCGGTTGCGGTCGACACCATCCTCAATCAGAAGGATGGCGACGTCATCTGCATCTACATCGCGGTGGGCCAGAAGCGCTCGACCGTTGCCCAGGTCATCAAGACGCTTGAGCAGCGAGGAGCGATGGAGTACTCGATTGTCGTGGTGGCTTCGGCGTCCGATCCGGCCCCGATGCAGTACCTGGCGCCGTTCTGCGGTGCGGCAATCGGCGAATACTTCCGCGACACGGAGCGCCACGCCCTCTGCATCTACGACGACTTGTCGAAGCACGCGGCGGCGTACCGCGAGATCTCGCTGCTGCTGCGTCGCCCGCCGGGCCGCGAGGCGTACCCGGGCGATGTCTTCTACCTTCACTCGCGCCTGCTCGAGCGCGCCGCCAAGCTCAGCGACGAGAGAGGCGGGGGCTCGCTCACGGCCTTGCCGTTCATTGAGACGCAGGCCGGCGACGTCTCGGCCTACATCCCCACGAATGTCATCTCGATCACGGACGGGCAGATATATCTCCAGGCCGATCTGTTCAACGCGAACGTCCGTCCAGCGGTCGATGTCGGCATCTCGGTCAGCCGCGTGGGGGGCAATGCTCAGATCAAGGCGATGAAGTCGGTCGCTGGTACGCTCAGGCTGGATCTCGCCCAGTATCGGGCGCTGTCTGCCTTCGCCCAGTTCGGTTCCGATCTCGACAAGGCCTCCCAGCAGCAGCTGCACCGAGGCGACCGTCTGGTGGAGGTCCTCAAGCAGAAGCAGTACGCGCCGGTTTCTGTCGAGAAGCAGGTCGCGATCATCTTTGCCGGCACCAAGGGCTATCTCGACGATCTTGAGCTAGCTCAGATCGGCGAGTTCGAGAACGGCCTCTACGAATTCCTCGACCGGCAGGGGGACGGCGGAGCGCTGGCGCTGATCCGTGAGCGAGGCGTGCTTGACGAGGAGACGACCGCCGCTCTGAGGGGTGCGATCGGGGAGTTCAAGGAGCAGTTCCTGACTCTCGCCTCAATGGCAAAGGCCAGCTAGCGATGCCCTCTCTGATCGACCTGCGCCGACGGATCGGTTCGGTCAAGAATACGCAGCAGATCACCAAGGCCATGAAGATGGTCTCGGCGGCCAAGCTGCGCCGGGCCCAGCAGGCGGTGGTCCACGCCCGACCGTACTCGCGGCTGCTCAACGACATGATCGGAAGCGTGCTTGCGCACGGCGACGGCACCGAGCCGGCGATCAGCCACCCGCTCCTGGAGCGGCGGGAGACCCGCAGCATTCAGTTGCTCGTGCTGGCCGGGGAGAAGGGGCTGTGCGGGTCGTTCAACAGCAGCGTGTTCAAGGCGGCAACACGGTTCCTGGAAGAGCGGCCTGAGAGGGACGTCCATCTGGCGCTGCTGGGTCGCAAGGCGGTGGAGTTCTTCGGCCGTCGCGACACGAAGGTGAGCGGCACCTGGGAACAGGTGTTTGCGCACGTCGAGTACGCCACGGCCCAGACGATCGCGCAAGAGTCCGTCGCGCACTTTCGGGCTGGAGAGGCCGACGAGGTGTGGGTGCTCTTCAATTTATTCAGAACCGTGCTCAAGCAGGAAATCACGCTGGAGCGTCTGCTGCCGGTCCTGCCTGCCGAGCGCGGGGGGCCGGACGCGAACGTCGGTTACGACTATGAGGAACCGCCCGAGAGGCTTCTCGGTGCGCTCCTGCCGAAGAGGGTGGAGACCCAGCTCTACGTGGCGATGCTCGAATCCGCAGCGGCCGAGCACGCGGCCCGCATGACCGCGATGGACTCGGCCACCCGGAACGCCGGCGAGGTGTTGGAAAAACTGACCCTTCACCTCAACCGGGTGAGACAGGCCAGCATTACAACGGAAATCATCGAGATCGTGTCGGGCGCCACTGCCCTGGAGTAGTGGCTGACCCGGACCCCGAGGAAGCGAAGGTATGCAAGTCGTTGGAAAAGTCATTCAGGTTGCCGGCCCGGCGGTTGACATGCAGTTCTCGGAGGGCCACCTGCCGAAGATCTACAGCGCCGTCAGGGTGACGAGCGAGGGCTTCGACGTGCCCGATCCGATCGACGTCACCTGCGAGGTGCAGCAGTACCTCGGCGAGGGCCGGGTGCGGACCGTGGCAATGCAGCCCACGGAGGGCCTGGTGCGGGGCATGCGCGTCGAGGACACCGGCAAGGCCATCTCCGTGCCGGTTGGCCCACAGGTGCTGGGCCGCGTGCTCAACGTGCTAGGGGAGCCCGTGGACGAGAGGGGCCCGGTGCGGACGGAGAGGGAGTTTCCGATCCACCGCGACGCCCCCCCGCTGGCCGACCAGTCCACCGAATCGGAGATCCTGGAGACCGGAATCAAGGTCATCGACCTGATCGAGCCCTACCTCAAAGGGGGGAAGATCGGGCTGTTCGGTGGGGCCGGAGTCGGCAAGACCGTGATCATCATGGAGCTCATCAACAACATCGCGCTCCAGCACGGCGGCGTGTCGGTCTTTTCCGGCGTTGGTGAACGCACCAGGGAAGGCAACGACCTCTGGCTGGAGATGCAGGAATCCGGGGTGGTCAATCCGGACGACTACACGACGTCGAAGGTGGCCCTGATCTACGGCCAGATGACCGAGCCCCCGGGCGCCCGGCTCCGGGTTGGTCTCACAGGACTCACGGTCGCTGAGTATTTCCGCGATGTCGAAGGCCAGGACACGCTGCTCTTCATCGACAACATCTTCCGATTCACGCAAGCCGGCTCGGAGGTCTCGGCGCTCCTGGGCCGAATGCCTTCCGCTGTGGGCTACCAGCCGAATCTCGCGAGCGAGATGGGTGCTCTCGAGGAGCGCATCACCTCGACGAAGAAGGGGTCCATCACCTCGGTCCAGGCGATTTACGTGCCAGCCGACGACTACACCGATCCGGCGCCGGCCACGACGTTCACCCATCTGGACGCCACGTCGAACCTGTCGCGCGAGATCGCGTCGCTGGGGATCTACCCGGCCGTGGACCCGCTGACGTCGACGTCGAGGATTCTCGATCCCCACGTTCTCGGGGACGAGCACTACGAGGTGGCCCAGTCGGTCAAGCGCGTGCTGCAGCGCAACAAGGAACTGCAGGACATCATCGCGATTCTTGGCGTTGAGGAGCTGTCTGAAGAAGACAAGCTGATCGTCGCGCGGGCCCGAAAGATCCAGCGCTTCCTATCGCA
Source organism: Bryobacterales bacterium (assembly GCA_028819255.1). Classification (GTDB taxonomy): domain Bacteria; phylum Acidobacteriota; class Terriglobia; order Bryobacterales; family UBA6623; genus VXMF01. The sequence continues at coordinate 8,710 of JAPPMB010000072.1, forward strand.
GCCGTTCTTCGTCGCTGAGCAGTTCACGGGCGTTAAGGGCACCTACGTGAGATTGGCGGACACCATCCGCGGTTTCCGTGAGATCGTCGAAGGTCAGCACGACGACCTTCCCGAGCAGGCCTTCTACATGGTCGGGACAATCGAGGACGCGCAAGCGCGAGCCCGGCAGCTGGCCTCCTGACCCTGAACCGGAATCCCGCGGGGGCCGGCGTGCGGCCGCGACTTCGGTGGCTGCAGGCACGGACCGGCGTTCGAGCGCCGGAGGGCCACCCTGTCGGCGGCTTGGCACTCCTGCTTCATCCCTCAGCGGCCCCCTGCGAATTCCGTCTCGGCGCTCACTTGGCGGCGGACCCCCGGTGCCGACGCAGACGCCTTGGGAAGGGTACAATTGGACTAAGCCGCCGGACCCCCGGCCCGCGCATAGGGCGGGAAGCGGCAAGCCCTTCCGACACCGACTGGAGAGGACCCTTCCTTCGAATCCCATGCCAGAGAACACGATCCGAATCGAGATCGCCGTGCCCGACCGGCAGGTTCTGGATGCCGAGGCGTTGTCCGTTCAGCTGCCGCTGACCACCGGCTACCTCGGCGTGCTGCCGGGTCACGCTCCGATGCTCGGGGCGGTTGGGACCGGCGAACTCACCTATTGCGATCCAGGAGGGGTGGAGCGGCATCTGGCCCTGGACGGCGGCGCAGTGGAGATCTTGCCCGACCGGGTGCGAATCCTCGCGAGCCGGGCGGAGCGGGACGAGGACATCGACTTGGACCGGGCCCGGAAGGCGCTTGAGAGGGCGGACCATCGGCTCCAGCTCGGGTCCCTCGAAATCGACGTGGACCGGGCACAGAAGGCGCTGGCCAGGGCCAGGGCCCGGATTGCCGCCGCCCACACCGCATCGTCCTGAACAGGCCTACTCTTCGCTGATGCAGGGGTTCACCAGTTCCCCTATGCCTTCGACGAAGACGGTGCATGTGTCGCCGGGCTGCAGGTAGACCGGGGGCTTGCGCGCCATCCCGACACCCGGAGGTGTGCCCGTAGACACAATGTCGCCGGGTTCCAGCGTCATGACCGTCGAGAGGTACTCGAGCAGGGCAGGGACGTCGAAGACGAGCTGGCTCGTGCTCGAGTCCTGGAGGATCCGACCGTTCAGGTCGAACCGAACACGCAGGTTGTTCACGTCCGGAACCTCGTCTCTGCTGACCAGCACCGGACCCATCGGGCCGAAGGTGTCGAAGGTCTTGCCGATCGTCCACTGGCTTGTCGCGAGCTGGTAGTCCCTCGCGCTCACATCGTGCACGCAGGTGTAGCCGAAGACGTAATCCTCCCAGTCGGCGGCCTTGACGCGCTTGGCGCGCCGGCCCAAGACGAAGGCGAACTCCGCCTCGTAGTCCACCTGCGATGAGACGGAGGGAAGGACGATCGGATCTCCCGGACCGCACACCGCGTTTCCGTACTTTGTGAACACGGTCGGGATCTCGGGAATCTCCATTCCGGACTCGATTGCGTGATCCCGGTAGTTCAGACCGATGCAGATGAACTTCCCCGGATTCGGGATCGGGGCGTGCAGGCGAACACTCTCAAGCGGGAGGCCAGTGCCGTCGTCGTGCATCCGTGCCTTGGCGACTGCCCGCTCCCCGGCCTCCAGGAACGCGATCACGCTCGGATAGCCGATGTCGGCCAGGCTGCGAACTAGCCCGCCGGCGACGATGCCCGCTTCCGGTCCGCGACTCTCGTGGGAGTAGGTGACGATGCGCATGAAGATCCATGGTACGACGCGACGGGCTCGCGCCCCGGCCCAGTCCGGCGGGGTGTCGCTAGCCGCTTCCCATCGCCCACGAAAGCAGGCCCACCACCGCCGACATGAGCGCGAGCAGGATCAGCGTCGCGAGCTGCCACTTGGGCAGGAGAGGCCTTGAATCCAGCTCTTCCGAGCTTGCGGCCTGCCCGGAGACGCTGGGCGGCGCCTGGATCGCCCGGTCCCGGATGGCTTCGAGCGCCTCCCGGTTCGTGATCAGAATCGTGCAGGCGTTGCGGCCCGTATGGGTTTCGCTGAGCCGCCGTTTGACCTGGGGCGGGCACTCCTCCACCGAACGGAACACGGCGTTGCCCTCGTCGGTGCCGACGATGATCTTCGATGTCCGGAGCACCCACTTCACGATGCTTTCCTCGCAGTGGGGAGGCCCAGTCCCGTCTCGGCGGCGAATTCGGCGATGAGCTGGATGAATCCCAGCGAGGTCCGCGACAGCGACTTGTCCTTCCGGTAGATGAGCCCGATCGTCCGGATCATCGGAAGTGGCCGGAGCCGTATGGCCTTGAGCCGGCCGGCCTGGATCTCCTCGCGGGCGTTCGTGACGGCCATGAACGTCACTCCGAGCTGGGCCTCGGCAAAGCGCTTCTGCATCTCACTCGATTCGAGCTCCATCGAAATCCTGAGCTTGTCCTCGTACGCGTCGAGGAACTCGTTGATGCGCGTCCGGGTGCGGCCGGACTTCGGCAGCAACAGATCCTCCTTGACGATCTCCTTCGCGCCCACCGTCTTTCTCCGAGCGAGACGGTGCTTCGGGGACGTCAGCAGCCGAATCTCGTCCGAATAGACCTGCACGACTTCAATCCTCTTCTGCTGCAGAGGCAGCTGCGTGATGCCGAAGTCCACCGAGTTGTCCAGCACCGACTCGATCGTACGCACACCATACGATCTCACCACTTGGATCTGCACCTTCGGGAAAAGGTCCTTGTAGCGCGCGAACACGGCGGGAAGCACGTGAACGCACGTCGCCTCGTTCGCGGCGATGGTCACTTCGCCTCTGGGAACCCTCTCCAGTTCCCGGACCGCATCGAACCCCTGGCGGCGCAGGTCGAGGATAGTGCGGGCATACTCGGCAAAGGTGCGGCCCGCGATCGTGAGCGTGATTCGGCTGCCAAACCGGTCGAATAGAAGCGTTCCCAGTTCCTGCTCCATTTGCCGGATCTGGGCACTTATCGCGGGCTGGGTACGGAAGCAGGTCTTGGCCGCTTTCGAGAAACTGTTGAGACGGACGATTTCAAGGAACGTGTGTAACTGATCAAAGTCCACGTCTCCTCCGTCCGTCGCACCACCACCTGCGACGCACGAATCGCCACGTTCTCGTAGTGCGTGTGCCACCATGTTACAACACGCCGACACCCGCTTCTGCATGGGCTCCGACGAACTGGGACGACGGCAAATCGGCATGAAAAGAAAATGATCAATAGGAGACTGAAATACGAAATGCACATCGAGACAGCCGTCCATGCCCGGATCTGGTCCCCATCACAGCCTGCGGGAGCCACATGCATGTTGTGCGGGGACCGGGAGGCGGCGCGTGCCAGTCCATTCTGGCCATTCCCTTCAAGCGTGCCGTCAAGTATCTCGAACACAACGAGATGCAAGCCCTGCTGTAAGCGCCCGACTGCTCCTCCGCGGCCGGTCGTCGCGACCATGCCCTGCCGCTGACGATGTACAGGTACAACACGGGAGCGCGGGTCCCGGAGATCCCCGACCTGTGTTCCTGCGACCTCCAACCGGACCGGCCGCGCCAGGCTCTGCTGCGCGGCAACGGAGGCAAGCGGCGCTGCTGTCCGTAATTGCGGGAACCCGCCGCATTGCTGCATGAGCTGCTGTGCGCCAGCGACGTTGATCCTGCGGCCAGGCAGCCGCTGCTCCGCAACCGCTCCGGTTGTCCGCTGATGCGATTCGGTGTGCGCTGCATCCTGCACAGGCGCGTCCATCCGCAACTGCTGAGGCACCATTCCGAGCGGGGAATGACCGGCACACCGCCGCGTCCCACTTCCTACAGGCGGGCGTGGACCTGATCACGATCGGGTGCCGGCTGGGCCGCGTCGTGTCTCGACAACCAGCATCTATGCCGCAGTGGACTTGGAATCGAATCGCGAGGCCGCGCACAAGGCCAAAGCGCTTTTCGACACGGACACCGGGTCCTCAACCTGGCGGAACAAGGCCGGAATCCTCAGCTGGCTGGAAAGCCCATGAGCTATCAGGGCGGCCACCCGGCGATGTGGAGTCGCTGGCGCTCAAGTTCCCAGTTATCAGGGGCTTACGGTCCGAACTCCACATTTTGGGGAGGAGGAGGCGCAGCAATGTCCCCTTCTACCCGGCGCCTGGGAATGAGTCCTCACTGCCCTTGCCGCCTCTTCCGCTTCCGACGTCGGCGGAGCGTACTGACTCTGCACGCCGCTGTCTGCGCAACGCTCTTCTTGCATTCCCGGCAGCCTCCCCGCACAGCGCGGGGAGGGATCTGTTACCTGCCGCAGCGACGGCTTGCGCCACCTGCAGCACTGAAGAGAGAGGATCCGAGGTTCCGGAGGCCGATGCTCTCTTCGGCACCCCTCTAACACAAAAAGGGGAGCAGTGGGATGGGCGGCTGCCGTCGATGCGGGGGGCGTGCCGACCGTCACGCCAGTTCCGTCTCGAACCTCTCGACGTTGCGCGTCCGCTTGCTGAACTCCACTCCCACCAGATGCACCGGCACGCCCAGGTGCCGGTGCTTGTCCGCGTAGCCCCGCTCCCTCAGCTGCGCCATCGCGCCCCCTGTGCCCGCCCGCTCCACCACCTTGAACTCGAACACGTACACCCGGCCGCCCGCACGCAGGGCCAGGTCCGCCCGCCCCCGGCTCCCGCTGTCCTCCGCCCTCACGTCCTGCCCCAGGGACGCGAAGTAGGCGTACATCACGCTCGCGTAGTGCCCTTCGAAGCGGTCGATGTTGTTGCGCCGGTACCAGTCGTGCGGAATCGCTGCGAACAGCGCCCGGATGCGCTCCTCCAGCCCCGCGAAGTCCCCCTCCCGCAGGATCCGCCGCAGCGGCCCCCGGTGCTCCTCCGGCCGCCACGCGTACCCCGTCAGGTAGTCCAGCAGGCTCTCGTTCAGGCTCTCCCGCACCTCGCGGTTCGGGTAGCCCAGCCGGTAGAACTCCCGCCCGTCCTCCGTCTCGACGCCCGCCACCGTCAGGTAGCCCGTCTGGAACAGCAGCGCCTCCGTCGCGATGCGGCCTACGTCAAAGGTGCCCAGCAGCTTCTCGCTGGCGAGCGCGCCCTCCAGTGTGGCGGCGTGGACCCGGCGCTCCGCGAGCGTCCTGACGAGAAAAGTCGGGGTGCCGGTCTCGAACCACCAGGCCTTGTACTTGCGCTTGCGGAACAGCAGCAGCGCGTCGAAGGGGTTGTAGACCCTCTCCGCGCCGCCCCAGCTGTAGCCGTTGTACCAGTCGCGCACGCGTTCCCGCTCCAGGCCCTCCAGTTCCGGACCGAACACCGTGTCCAGGTCATCCTCCGTGTAGCCGCAGATCGACGAGTAGGACGGGTCCAGGGTGATGTCGTCGAGATTGTTGAGGCCGGAGAACAGGCTGACCTTGGAGAATTTGCTCACGCCGGCGAGGAAGCAGAATCGGATGTGGGCGTCGCAGAACTTCACCATCGAGTACAGGCCGCGCAGGTAGTTCCGGTTGGCCCGTGCGATGCCCGGCTCCTCCAAGGCGTCCAGAATCGGCTTGTCATACTCGTCCACCAGCACCGCAACTCGCTGTCCGGCCTGTTGGTGCAGTGTCTCGACCAGGTAGGCGAAGCGTTCCGGCCCGGAGTCGTGGATCGCTTCGACTCCGAAGCGCCTCTCAGCCTTGCCGAGCTGCGCCATCAAACTCGTTTCCAGGTAGCCCGGCACCATGAAGTCCCCGCCGCTGAAGTCGAGTCGCACGACAGGATGCCGCGCCGACCAGTCCCAGGGGTCGTGGGCCTGCAGCCCTGTGAACAGATCCCGGCTTCCCGCGAACAGCTCCTTCAGCATGTCGAGGAACAGGCTCTTGCCGAAGCGTCGCGGCCGCGAAAGGAAGTAGTGCTTGCCCTCCTCCGCCAGCCGCACGGCGAAGCCGGTCTTGTCCACGTAGTAGCAGTCGCGCTCGCGAATCTCGCGGAAGGTCTGGATGCCGATCGGCAGAAGCTTGCGAGCCATTTCCGGCTATTACCGTACCCTGTCGGAGGCAGGCTTCCAACCTCGATGCCCACGGATCCGGGAGGCGCCGATCCTATCTCCCCTGTGCCTGCTGCCGGCCGGCCCGCCACTCCGGAGCCCGCAGCCGGAACCCAGGTGTCCGCCTGGTTCGGAAACGGCAGCCGCGGGCTGTCCGGAGCGGGGCTGGGGGTGCCGAGGCAGGGGGCTCCGCAACCGGTCTCGAAAGTTCCATAGAATGGTTTTGGCAGCCGATGAAACCACGCATTTTTTCGGGCATGCAGCCGACGGGCGAGTTGCATATTGGCAACTACCTGGGAGCGCTGCGCAACTGGGCGCGAATCCAGCACGACTACGAGCCGATCTTCTGCATCGTCGACCAGCACGCCATCACCGTCCGCCAGGACCCGAAGCGCCTTCGCGAGAGCTGCGAGCAGGTTGCGGCCCTCTATCTGGCGGCCGGCCTCGACCCGGGACACTCGGCGGTGTTCGTCCAGTCCCAGATCGCCGCCCATGTCGAGCTCGCATGGATCTTCACATGCACCGTCCCCTTCGGCTGGCTCGGCCGGATGACCCAGTTCAAGGCGAAGCTCCAGCAGGCCGGGCAGAAGCATGATGCGGTGGGCACCGGGCTGTTCGTCTATCCCGTGCTGATGGCTGCCGACATCCTCCTGTATCAGGCAAGTGTCGTGCCCGTCGGCGACGACCAGTCCCAGCACATGGAGCTGACCCGCAACATCGCCCAGCGGTTCAACAGCCTCTACGGGAAGACGTTCGTGGTTCCGGAGACCAGGCTGCCCTCGGTGGGGGCTCGCATCATGGGTCTGGACGACCCGACCAGGAAGATGAGCAAGTCCGCAGGCTCGCCGAACCACGCGGTCAGCCTGCTCGACCCCCCTGGCCGCGTCCGCAAGGTGATCGGACGGGCGGTCACCGACTCGGAGCCCGGGGTGGACTGGTCCGGTCCGGGGCCCGGCGTGAAGAACCTGCTGACGATCTTCCAGGCGTTCGGCGACTGGACCGACGGTCAGATGGAACGTCATTTCGCCGGCATGCGCTACGGCTCGCTCAAGAAGGAAGTGACGGCGATGGTCAACGCGAAGCTCGAGCCCATCCAGCGGCGCTACGGGGAGCTGATGGACAGCCGCGACTACCTGCGCGGCGTGCTTCGCGACAGTGCTGACCGCGTTGCGCCGATCGCGGAGGCCACGATGCGGCGCGCCCGCAAGCGCACCGGGCTGTATGGCCTCTGAGTGAGCGACATTGGCGTCCGCTGTCTCCCTGCGCGGCTACGGGGCGCTGCTGAGGGATTCGCCGAACTTCCGGCGCGTCTGGATCGCGCAGCTGATCAGCGGCTCAGGCGACTGGTTCTACTCGGTCGCGATCTATTCCCTCCTCCTCGAGCTGACCGGCCGAGCCGAGCCCGTGGCGTGGGCGGCGATTCTGCAGATCCTGCCCATGATGCTGCTCGGTCCCACGGCCGGATCGGTCAACGACCGCGTGAGCCGGCGCAAGGTGATGCTTGCGAGCGACCTGGTCCGCGCAGGTCTGGTGCTATGCATGCTGCTGATCGAGCGCGAGGACCAGATCTGGATCCTCTATGTGCTGCTGACGCTGGAGATCGGCACGGCGGCGTTCTTCGAGGCCGGGCGCAACGCGATTGTTCCCAGTCTGGTCCGCCGGGACCTGCTGCCCGTGGCCAACGCTCTCGGCTCGACCACATGGTCGCTGACCGTGACGATGGGAGCCGCACTCGGAGGGCTGGCGGTCGCGTTCTTTGGCCGGGACTTCGTGTTCGTCGCCAACTCCGCCTCGTTCCTGGCCTCGGCGTGGTTCGTCTTTCACCTGCGGGTGTTCGAGCGTCACCTGGCGGGACTCCGGAAGCAGTCTTGGCTGGACGCGCTGAGCCTGCGCCCCATCGTCGAGGGGTTCGTGTACATGGTTCGCGACTGGCGGCTGCTGACCCTGCTCACGCTGAAATTCGGCCTCGGGATCATGGGCGCCCGCGTCGTGCTGACGACGATCCTCGGCAGCAGGGACTTCTCCATCGACGGGAGCGCCGCGCTGGGCATGGCGATGCTGTTTGCGTTCCAGGGAACAGGCTCGATCCTGGGGCCGCTGCTGATGGGCCAGCGCTTCAGCGGCAGCCAGAACACGATGCGCTGGACGGTGCTTCTTGGCTATGTTGCCGGCGGCTGCGGCTACATGCTGTTCAGCCAGGCGGTCGCGCTGCCTCTTGCCGGGCTGTGTCTCGTGCTTGCCCATGGCGGGGCGGCGCTGGTGTGGGTGTGTTCCACGACGCTGCTGCACCTGAATGCGGAAAACAAGTATCTCGGGCGCGTCTTCGCCGCCGACATGGGCCTGTTCATGGCCACGGCCTCGGTCTCGACCTACGTCATGGGCCGCATCCTTGACGCGGGCGTTCCGGCGCGCAGCGGAGCGCTCGGACTGGGTATCGCGATGCTCGGGCCAGCCATGGTCTGGGCGATTTCTCTGCGGCGGTCGTGGGGCAGCGGCGACCGCGCGGTGCCGGGCGGCCTCCGGATCGCTCAGGGCAGGTAGGCGCGGACGGCCTGGGCCCGTTCGCCGTCGACCGGAAAGCGGGCAGCCTCCGCCGGTACGAGGAACGCGTCCCCGGCCTCGAACGACACGGCATCGACTGAGCCGATGCCGCGCACGAAGACCAGAAGCTGACAGCGCCGGGGATCCGGCGAATACAGAAACGGCCGGTCCCAGCTCAGCAGTTCCACGGCGAAGTGACGGCACTGCCCCAGCTTGGCCAGCCGGCACGGGCCGCCGCCCACCGGTTGCGGTCGCGAGACCTCGGGCCGGGAGCCGGTATCGGCCGAAGCGACCGCCTGCGGGATCTGCAGTTGCCGCGGACGCCCGTCGAGCCCGCGACGTCCGTGATCGTAGAAACGATAGGTGATGTCGGCGTTCTGCTGGATTTCACACAGCACAGCCCCGTTGCGAATCGAGTGCACGGTTCCCGCCGGGACCAGCACGCACTGCCCCTTGCGCGCGGGAACCCAGCGCATCAGCCGTGCGATGCCGCCGTTCAGAGACGCCTCGGCGAGGCGCTTCCGGTCGAGGTCGTCGGCCGTGCCGAGTCCGAGCTCCGCCCCGGGTCTGGCGTCGACGACGTACCACAGCTCCGTCTTGCCCCGCGTGCCCTCTAGGGCGCGTGCCTGTTCGTCGTCGGGATGGACCTGGATCGACAGCTGTCCCGCCGCGAAGAGGAGCTTCCCCAGGATCGGGAATGCCGCCGGGATCCTGTCTCCCGCGGCCGCCGGCCCGGGTGTGCGGCCGAACGACGCCGGGTTCCAGGCCGGCCCCATGAGGCGCTCGCCGAATCGGGCCACCAGCGAGGCGACCGAGTGCCCGCGCAAGGTCCCTTCGGCGACCTCGCTCCCGTCGTGCAGGCACCATGCCTCGCCGATCCGCCGCCGGGTCCTGCCCAGCACCGGCGCGAGGTCGTTCGTGCCCCAGACCTTCTCGCGGAGCGACGGCCGGAATCTCAGAGGCTCCAGGCGCGTCACGTCAGCCCGTCGATGAATGCGCGGATGCGGCGGACTCCCTCCTCGAGATCCTGCATGGATGCGGCATAGGAGAGCCGCACATGCTCGGTCGTGCCGAAAGCCTCGCCAGGCACCAGGGCGACGTGCGCCTCTCCCAGCAGCCTCTTGGCGAAGTCCATGCCGGAATGGATCCCGCCGCGCCCGAAGGTGGAGCTGATGTTCGGATAGGCGTAGAACGCCCCGTTGGGCTGAGGGCAGGTCACGCCGGGAATGTCGTTGAGCGCGGCAACGACATACTCCCGCCGCGCACGGTACTGCTCAAGCATCGCGTATACGGCGTCCATGTTCCCCTCGAGGGCCTCGAGCGCCGCTTTCTGAGCGATGGAGTTGGGATTCGATGTCGCATGGCTCTGCAGCTTGTTGGCATTGGAGATGAGGTCCGCCGGGCCCAGCAGATAGCCCAGGCGCCAGCCGGTCATGGCGAACGTCTTCGAAAGCGACCCGGCGACGGCGACGTTCTGTTTCGCCCCCTCCGAGGCGGCGATGGAGAAGGGATCGGAGCTGTAGGTGAAATGGCTGTAGCACTCGTCGCTGAGCAGCGTGACGCCCTTCCCCGAGGTCAGGCGGAGGATGCGCTCGTACTCCCCGCGTTCGACCACCGCACCCGAGGGGTTGTTGGGTGAATTGACGATGACGACGCGCGTGCGGTCGGTGATCGCGCCCTCGATGTCGTCGGCAGTCAGGGAGAAGGCGTTCGACTCCTGGGTCCTGACCTTGACGGGTGTGCCTCCGTAGTAGTTGATGACGTCGTAGAACGTTACCCAGTACGGCACCGGCAGGATGACCTCGGCTCCGCGGTCCACGACCGCCGCGAGGAAGTTGAAGATCGCGTGCTTGCCGCCCACCGTGGCAATGCACTCGCTCGGGCCGTAGTCCGTCCCGAGCTCGCGAGCGTGCCACGCAACGATGGCTTCCCTGAGCTCCGGAATGCCGCCTGCAGCGGTGTATCTCGTGAAGTTGCTCTCGATCGCGCGGACCGCCGCCTGCTTGATGTTCTCGGGTGTCGGGAAATCGGGCTCGCCGGCCCCAAGCGCCACGACGTCCACGCCGGCGCGCCTCAGTCTTGCCGCCTCCGCGGTGACTGCCATGGTGGCGGACTCGCTAATCCGCCCGACTCGGTCAGAGAATCTCATCGTTACAGACTACACGTTGTCGGAGCCTGCGACTCTCTCGGCGCAGAGCCGATTGGCCACCATGGGCGGGACGAGGTCGTCGATCCGTCCGCCGTGGCGGCAGACCTCCTTGACGAGCCTCGAGCTCAGGTAGCTGTAGGCCTCGCCCGGGAGCATGAAGACGGTCTCGATCTCGGGGGCCAGCTTGCGGTTCATAAGGGCCATCTGCAGCTCGTACTCGTAGTCCGAGACCGCACGGATCCCCCGCAGGATCAGGCTGGCCCCCTGGGCTCGGGCGTAGTCGACGAGCAGACCGTCGAAGCTGCCGACGCGGACGTTGGACAGCCCTGCAACCGCCTCCCGGATCATGTCCAGCCTCTCGCCCAACGGAAACTCGGCCCGCTTGGTGTCGTGCTTGAGGACGGCTACGATCAGGTCCTCGAACTGCCGGGAAGCCCGCCGGATCAGGTCGAGGTGGCCATTGGTGATCGGATCGAACGAGCCCGGGTAGATTGCGACTCGCGGCTCGGACACAGATCCTATTCTAGTGGCGATGCCGGCGGGCGCCGAACTCCGCGTCCGGGGATCAGAGATGCTCGCCGAACCAATCGAGGGCGAGCTGCTGCGCCCGTTCGCGCTGCTCCCTGTAGATGCCGTAGTGCGCGATGCCGGGGATGGTCACGAGCTTCTTGATTCCCGTTGCCGCCGCGTGCGCCTTGATCGCATGGTCCCGGTTGTCGAACAGCTCCTCCTTTTCCGCGATGACGAACATCAGGGCCGCATGCAATGGCATTCGTATAAGCGTTCGTAAGGGATTTGGAAATTCCGGCCCGTGAAG
>JAPPMB010000059.1:0-14960 GCA_028819255.1 Bryobacterales bacterium
GTTACTGGTCAACAAGTTACAAGAATTCCAAGTCGCAAAATGGCGAACTTGGGTTGAGCCGATCGAGGAGTACCGAGGCGTCCTCGCCAGCGGGTAGGGGCGTAGTGCCGATCTGCCCTTGCCTCAATCCACAACCGCTTTCTTATCAGTTTCTTCCGATTTGAAACCGTCGAAGACGAGTCATGCCCTGCGCCCGGTTGTGCCGCCGGCCGCAACGCCGGTTGAGGCTCCGGCAGCAGGAAGGGGACGATCATCCACTAGTTCGACTGGAGCCGGGATCGCATCCTGTTCATCGAATGAGTCCTCCTGATGCCGAGAGTCAGCCTGGTCAATCGATTCCTACCGGCAGGCTCGGTTGTTGGCGCCGGCGGCCCGGACAGGTCCAGCGCTACCGGCGTGCGTGTTGCGCATGCCAGCGGGGGTAGTCCTCGCCCAACAGCTCGGCCGCCCAGTCGCCGTGGTATGCATAGCCGCTGCGACGCTCGTAGCTGATCTCAGAGAAGTCGTAGCGGTACACCGAGTCTCGGTCCACGTACAAGGGGCGGTCCGTGGCGAGCTCATAGAACCGCGCCCAAAGCAACGGTGCGCCCGGATCCCCGACGAGAATCCGCTCGGTGCGTCCATCGGGTCTGGGAATCCGATCGACGCGCACTCCGGAAATCGCAACCGAGCGCAGCCACTGCACGGCCCCCTCGATCGAGGCAATGATCTCCGCGGTGGGCTCTTCGATCGACATCAGAAAGCGTACGATGCCGACTGTCTCGCCGCCGGAAAGCGACGGGGGCTCATAAGCGCGCGCCCAGGCAGGTTCGAGCGAATTCTCGTCATGCTGGGCGCACCAGGCGGTGAGCCGGCCGTCCTGCCTGACCTGGGAGCGCAGGATCACATCGATCCCCCGGTCCACCGCGGCGGAAGCCTTGTCGCGCCGGGCCCTGTCCACGAAGCCGAACGGCGCATTCCCCTCGCTCACGTCGCGGAGCAGCGTAAGCACGTTGACCATCGCGTCGTCGTTGTAGGTGATCCGGGAATAGTAACCCTTGCGCAACGGGAAGTACTGCGGCCAGCCCCCGTTCGGATGCTGAGCGGCGAACAAGTAGTCCATTCCGCTCTCGAACGCCTTCCGGCAGTTGCCGTCGCCGGTGGCTTGGGCCACCATGGCCAGGAATCTCATCGGCGTCGTCGTGGCACCGTTGTCGATCGTCGGCCGTCCCAGTTGACCGGGTGTCGCAGGCGCCGAAAGCAGATCGGAGTTCTTGGGCCATCCTCCCGCCGGCGATTGATGTCGGATGACGCTGTCTGCAGCTTTGCGCGCCTCGGCTGAGGCATACCATTCGCGCGGCTGGTGCAGCAAGACCTTGCCCCATCGGAGTTGGACGGTTGTCGGCAAGGCGCTGCACACGGCGACCATCGCCACCAGCATCGCCCCGGGCACGACGATTCGGAGCGGCGGCTGCGAGCCGAACATGATCCGGACCAGGGTCATGGCGTATGCACCGTTGGCGCACCGCGGTCCGGTGCGGGATCGGTCCTGAAACAGTCTCCCTACGGCCAGGTGCTCTTGCACGCCAACAATCGTACCTCTGTCGCGGGCGGCCCATGCCTTGGCCGCCGGCTGGCCGTGCAGGAGGTGTGGCGAAACCTTCAAGGCCAGAATCGCGGAGCCCCGGCGCGCAAGGCCCTGCCGAAGCTGTCAATGCCGATCGAAATCGACCCATCCAAGGGAAGAACCGCTGCTGGTTGGGCGGACCAACCCCTGCTGTTCCGGGGTGGCGCCATGAGCCGTGCCGAGGCAACGGAGCGCTCCGAGCCTCCGAGCCAGACCCTTGCGACTCGGTCCTTTCCAATTGAAAGATGAGCTGGGGACGACGAAGGGACGCGGGAAGATCGAGAGTGCGGGTGCGTCGGGGGACGGAGTCCGGGAGGGAGGACAAACCGTCTCCCTAGGTCCGGAGGCGCGCTGCAAGATGAGCTGTGTGTTGCGGGGCGTGGAAGGGTTGGATGCCCCCGAATATCCCGATCCATCTGGTTGTTGCGGCCTATGGACTGCGAACAAATGGCGAGCATTCGTCCTGAGTGTTCTCCCTGCTACACTTACCAAAGGGGTCGACTCCAAATGCGAGTCGATGGGTTTCAGGAGGTTGGTTGATGACTAAACATTCTTTTCTTGCTGCGGCAATCGCCGCCGTGCTCTCGCTGGGAGTACAGGTCGCGTCGGCCCAGGACCTGCGCGGAAAGATCGGCGGCACGGTGGCCGACGCATCCGGCGCGGTCATTCCCGGGGCGAACGTCACTCTTTCGAACGACAACACGAACGTCTCGTCGACGACGCAGACCAGCGCGGCTGGGCAGTTCCTGTTCGATTTCGTCCTGCCCGGCACGTACACGATCACCGTCGAGTCGGAAGGTTTCCGCTCGTTCCGCCAGCAGAACATTCTCGTTCAGACGCGCGCCGACATCACCGTCGACGCCGCCTTGGAACTCGGCGCGATTACCGAGACCGTCACGGTCGAGGAGGCGCCTGTCGCCGTGCAGTTCACCACGACGACCATGGAGACCACGCTCGACACCAAGATGTCGCAGGAACTGCCGCTGCTGAATCGGAATCCCTACATGCTCGCGGCACTTGACCCGGCCGTGAACTATCGCGGCGGCGCCGAGAACGCGCCCTACCACCACTGGGCGATGAGCCAGCTGGATGTCGGGGGCAACACTGCCACCCGCAACAACGTCCTCATGGACGGCGTGCCCCAGCTCGTCGGGGCGAAGGGCGTCTACACGCCTCCCATGGACGCGGTTTCCGAGGTGAACGTGCAACAAAACGCCACGGACGCCGAGTACGGCCACAGCGCCGGCGGAATCGTCTCCGTGCAGATGAAGAGCGGCACCAACGACTGGCACGGAACCGCCTACTACTTCGGCCGCAATCCGGTCCTGAATGCGCGGCCCAACGCCCTGACCTCGCAGAAGAGCGTGGTGCGGCGCAGCGTCTGGGGCGTCAGCTCAGGGAATCCGATCGTCAGGAACAAGGTGTTCAACTACTTTGCGTACGAGGCCCAGGACGTCCGCTCCCCGAGCACCGTCAGACTGACCCTTCCGCGTCCGGGCGAGCGCAGCGGGGACTTCTCCAACAGCCTCAACCGGCGGGGAGACCTGCGGCGCATCTTCGACCCGCTCACGACCGATCAGGACGGCAACAACCGGTCGCAGTTCCCGGACAACCGCATTCCGTCCAGCAGGTTCGACCAGACATCGCTGCGGGTCCTGGACAAGACCTGGGAGCCGAACAACCCGGGCGACAACGCTTCGGGAGCGAACAACTTCCGGCTCGTCTTCCCGATCACCTTCGACTACTGGAACCTCACGAACCGGACGGACTACAACGTCAGCGACACCGTGAAGGTCTTCGGCCGCATCAGCCGCTTCCACACCACCCAGAGCGAGCCGGACTACTCCGGCTCGGTCGCCCAGCGCCGCCAGGGCAGCGCCCGCAACAGCGTCCAGGCATCCGGAGACGTAGTCTGGACGATCTCGCCGACGACCGTGTTCAACATGCGCGGCTCATGGTCCAAGATCACCGACTCGTTCTACACCCCCCAGGCCGAGATCGGCGAGGCGGGCCTGGCCGATCTCTGGCCGAACAATTCCTGGTACGCGTCGCACGTGCGGGACATCCCGGCCGTTCACTTCCCTGAAATCCGGGTCGACGCCGACGCAACCACGTCGTTCGGCCGTTCGGGCTTCTGGTTCCAGGAGCCTTCGACCTGGAACCTGGAAGCCAAGGTCTCCAAGCAGATCGGCCGCCACTACGTCAAGATCGGCGCCCAGTACCGCAAGCAGCTTGTGCTGGCGGCGCGGCCGCGCGGCATGCGGTTCCGCTTCAACGCGAACCCCACGGCCGACACGGCCAACAGCCCCAACACCGGCGAACTGGGTCACGCCTGGGCCTCGATGCTGCTCGGCGTCATGCAGGACGGCAACTGGAGCCGGGCGAGGACGGTGGCGGTCAACCGCCCGCGGATCGACGTGTTCGGCTTCTTCATCCAGGACGACTTCAAGCTGAACTCCCGCGTCACGCTCAACCTGGGCCTGCGCTACGAGTACGAGACCCCGATGCGGGATCCCGAGTTCCGGCTCTCCCGCTTCCTCGACTTCAACCAGGGGCTTCCCGAAGTCGCCTCGGCGATGAAGCACGTCCCGCAGAGCATCACGTCCATGCGGAACACTCCGTTCCACCTGCTCGGAGCCTGGGTGTTCACCGACTCCGGCAACCCGTACGCATGGAGCGGCCAGACCGATCTGTTCCTGCCGCGCGCGGGCCTGGCCGTCAGGCTGAACGCCCGCACGGCCCTGCGAATCGGCTACTCGCGCTACGCCACGCCACCGATCCAGGAGAAGGGCGGCGGCGCTTCCGATCGCGGCCTCGACATCCTCGGCAGCACGCCCTATCCGGGCTACGAGATCGAGGGCAGCCCGCTCTCGTCGATCAACGGCACGCCCCGCGCCTACTTCGGCGACCCGTTCCCCAGCGGCGGTCCCCACCCCAACCCGCTGCCGGAGCCGTTCGGCCAGCGCTTCGGACGCTTCGCGACCCTGGGATCGAATGAAGCGCGGTACTTCCACCAGGACTGGACGGCCGGCGTCAACGACCGGTTCAACTTCTCGCTGCAACGCGAGCTCGTCAACCGCATCGTCCTCGACGCGACCTACTTCATGAACTTCGGCAGCAACCAGCCCTACGACCGGCGCCACAACCTGCTGGACCCGCGCATCGGATTCCAGCACGGCAGCGCGATCAACAGGGCCACGCCGAACCCGTTCTACGGGCTGCCCCAGGAGATCATGCCGGGGCCGCTGGCAAGCCGGCGGAACATACGGGTCAGGGATCTGCTCACGCCCTACCCGCACTTCCTCAGCAACGGCATCATCGAGCACGTCTTCCCCGGCCGCCGGGAGCGCTACAACTCGCTGCAGCTGCAGTTGCAGAGGCCCTTCGCCAACGGCTTCAACTTCATCATGGGATACAACTACCACCGGGCCCGCAACGAGGACTTCTACGACGAAGTCGACGAAGTCGACCAGCAGTTCACCTTCCAGGACGACGTCCGTGGCCGCAACAAGTTCACACTGGCGGGCATCTACGAGCTGCCGATCGGGCGGAACAAGGCTGTGGGAGCGGACATCGGCGGCGCGCTGGACAAGATCATCGGCGGATGGCAGCTCAGCTGGCTGTACACCTACGTCAGCGGTGAGCTTCTCCGGTTCGGGGGCCTGGAAGTCAGCGGCGACCCGGCCATTTCCAACCCGACCAGGGAGAGAATGTTCAACACCGACGTCTTCTCGAACCTGCCGCCCTTCACGCGACGGTCGAACCCTTGGACCTACCCTGGCGTCCTCGGGCCGCGCTTCTCGAACATCGACATGGTATTCGCCAAACGGACCCGCATCTCGGAAAAGCTGGAGTTCGAGTTCCGCATGGAATCGTACAACCTCACGAACAGCTTCATGGGCGCGAATCCGACGACCAACGTCAACAGCGGAAACTTCGGCCGCGTCTCGAGCAAGGTGCGCACGCACTTCGGCCGCGAGTGGCAGTACAGCGGGCGCTTCATCTGGTAGCATTCCGCGACCGGACGGGACTCTCGGAGGGGCGGGGCCGCGCGGTTCCGCCCCCATCGCCATCCGGGAGGCGGGCGGCTGCTACCGGGCGGTCTCGGGAAGTTCGAGTGACCAGACCTCGTCCTTCGATTCCTCGTGCGAGTAAGCCAGCACATCGCCGTCAGGGCTGACGCGGACGGGTCCGGAACGCTTCCACGGCGCTTCCAGAGGCGTGGGCTCCGCACCATCCGGATCGACCATCCACAGACTCGACCCTCCCGCGGACTCGGCGCTCACCAGCAGCCTCTCGTCCTCCTCGATCCATTCCAGAGAGGAAATGTCCCCGTATCGCGAGTGCAGGACGGCACTCGCCCGACCCTCTTCGACATCGAGCACGTGCACCGACTGCGTCCCGTCCTCGGGACCGGCCGCCAGCACGAAGGCAAGCCGGTCCCCAGCCCGCGCGCGACGAAGCGAGCTGATGAGCGCCCGGCCGGGCGGAGGCTCGTAGACGTCCTCCTGCCGGCCTGAGTCCAGGGAATGGGACCGGATCGAGAAGCGCTCCGAACCGGCGCCCTGGACGAAGAAGATCCGGCTGCCGTCGGCGGACCAGTCGCCCTCCAGGCCGCGGAAGTTCCCGGTGCGTTCGATGACGGCCTGCCTCGCCTCGCCAGTGCCGAGGTCCATCACGAAGAGTCCCGACCGGCCCTGAGCGTCCCCGCCGCTGAGCAGCAGGGAACTTCCGTCCGGCGCCCACCTGACCCGCGCGACGAACGCGAGGCGCGGCGCATGCACGGTCTCGCGCCCGGAAGCCAAGTCACGCACCGTCACCGCACGGTGCTCCTGCCCGTAGTTCTCCGTTCCGACCCGGGAGAGGTAGGCCAGGAAACGGCCGTCCGGCGACCACTCGGGACCGCGGTTCGCTCCGGCGAACCGACTCGGCAGGACCCTTGCACCGCCCACGAGTGCGCCTCTGGCCGCATCGAAGCGGCCCAGGTAGATGTCGGTCCGACCCGCTCGCAGTCCGTAGAACAGGCTCCCCCCGCTCGTGAACGCCATCGGCAGGGCCCGTCCGAGTCTCCTCCGGACGAGCCTGGGCTCGCCGAGCGGCTGGCCTCCCTCCACCCGCACCATCCAAGCGTCCATTTCGCCGTCCCGGTCGCTGCCGAACACAACCGCCTCGCCGTTGGGCGTCCACAGCGGGAACAGGTCGTTGGCCGGGCTGTCCGTAAGCGCGCCGTGGGTCGACCCGTCCACCGCGATGAGGTGGATGTCGCGGGCCGCCGACCCGTTCGCGGGGATCGAGTCGTAGACGATGAATCGACCGTCGGGCGAGAGGTCGATCCTCTTGGGATAGAACCAGTCAAGGGAACGCAGGACGCGGGCCGTCCCGTCGACTGTCGACACCAGAGCGATCTGGCTGACGTTATCGCGCCGGAACAGCAGCGTAAGGATCTGGTCGCCGTCGGGAGAGAATGCGGTGGGCTGTACAAAGCCGGCCTCCGGGTTGCGGTATAGCGTCCGCGGAGCCGAGCCGTCCACCTCGACGATCCTCAGCTCGTAGAACCGGTCCTCGTTGAACCACGCGTAGGCGACCTGCCGGCCGTTGCGGGAGAAGACGGAGAAATAGGCGAACTGCCCCGGGAGAGGGCCGCCGGCACCGCCGGTGAGCGCACGGGTGGCGCCCGTTGCAAGGTCCCGGACGGCGAGGTTCCCCGCGGCGTCCACGAAGGAGAGGAAGCGGCCGTCCGGCGAGGGACCGCCAAGCGCGTTGGTCCGCTCGTCGGCCCAGACCGGCCGGGCGCGTGCGAGGTCCGATTCCTCGGCCCGGGCAGCGTAGAGACATCCTGCCAGAGCCAGTGCGGACAGGACCGGCACCGCCGCTCCTCCCGGCCAGCTGCTTGCCTCCGGGCGCTGCCGCGGTCCCGAACTCAGGCGGGGCCGGGAGCGGAGTATCATGGTTCCTACGATACGTCGCCAGTGCGCCGATGCTTGGAAAACCAGCGCTGAAACGGACGCTGCCGTGGCTCGCGGCCTTAGCGCTTCGGGCATTTGCCCAGCCCTTGGACGTCTTCGACCACTCCCCGGAGTCATACTTGGGGGCGGATTCATGCGCTGCCTGCCACAGCGAGCAGTTCGCCAGACAGGCGGCCAGCGGGCACGCTCTCTCGCTGCACCCCACAGCCGGTCATCCGGCCTCGGCGTCGTTCGTGCCGTCGCGACCGCTGGTGCGGAGCGGAGGCCTCCGGTACTCGTATCGCGCTGGCGAAGGCGGTCTCCGCGTCGAGGTCACAGCGCAAGGGCAGCGGATCGACTCTCGCCTCGAGTGGGCGTTCGGCGCGGGCGAGCAGGCCGTCACTTTTGTCGGACAGGTCGACGAGGGTCGCTATGTCGAGCATCACTTCAGCTACTACTCGGCAAGCGGCGGGCTGGGCACGACGCCGGGGCATCGCGATGTTCCGGCCCGGGGAGCACGCGAAGCACTGGGCGTGTACTACGAGACCTTCGGCCCGCAGCCCTCGATCATGCGCTGCTTCCAGTGCCACTCGACGGGACCCCTGGCGCTCGGAGACGGGTTCTCGCTCCGGCCGCGCGAGCTGGGGGTCCGCTGCGAAGCCTGCCACGGGCCGGGCCGGCAGCATGTCGAGGCAGTGGAGTCCGGAGCCCTGGAGCAAGCCACTGCCGCCATCAGGAATCCGGCACGTCTGCCGGGCGACAGGCTGCTCGAATTCTGCGGCGCCTGCCACAGGCCGCCGGCGTCTGCCGGGCAGGTGATCGACTGGAGCGATCCCTGGAACGTACGGCACCAGCCCGTCTATCTCTCGCGGAGCGCCTGCACGCAGCCCGGCGGCCAGCCCCTCGCATGCATGCGCTGCCACGATCCGCATGGTCCGCTGTCGGCGGAGGCCGCTCGCGACATCCGACGCTGCACCGAGTGCCACGAGAACGGTCTGCCGCCGGCGTCGGTCTGCCGCCCGGCTGCCGGCCGGACGTGCTCGTCCTGCCACATGCCCCCGGTGAGGCCGCAGGACGAACTGCGGTTCACAAACCACTGGATCGGCGTGTACGACCCCGAAAATCCCTTGCGGCCGCGCGAGGCAGTTCCGCGTCGAGCAGCATCCGGCGACCGGGCCCGTTCCATTGAGCGCCCATGATTGCGCACCGCGGTCACCGCGAACGGCGTAGACATCCAATCCGCCGGAGCGCCCGGCGTTTGCAGTCCGGACTGAAGATCGACGGGCGGTGTCCAGGTGTCGGCACGGAATGCGCAGCGGCGTGAGGCACCGGTCTCCCCTGTTCTTCACGCGTTCTCGCCAAGGCACCCCTCGCACACCGATTGCTCAGGGTCGGAAGCCGAATCCCCAGATGCCTACTGCTTGCAAATCAGCCGTTCCCCCTTGGAGGATGTCTGGCTTCCACCGAGTCCGCCGGTTTTCCACGCCGAGGCACATCCCGCGCAGGTCGCTCACTGCGAGCCGCGGCCCAAGGCCTTGCTGAGCGCTTCAGCGGCGGCTCGCAACCGGAGAACGACTTGGCAACCGGTCGCGTGTTCCGGCACCATGATTCAGATGCACTGCTCGCAAGAGTCGCCAGCCAGGATCACCGAGCAGCAACGATCGAAACTTCGGCAGAGGTCATGCGCCTCCAGGATCCGTTTCGGAGCCCTGTTCGTTCTCTTCGCACTGGCCGCCCCGGCCGAGCAGCCGAACTTCGTCGTGATCTTCGCCGACGACCTCGGATACGGAGACCTCGGCGCATATGGCTCGGAGACGATCCGTACGCCAAACTTGGACCGGATGGCGGCAGAGGGCATGCGGTTCACCGACTTCTACGCGACCGCCCCCTTCTGCAGCCCGTCGAGAGCATCCCTGCTCACCGGCCGGTACCCGGTCCGGGCGGGAGTGCCGTATGTCCTGTTTCCGACCGAGCTGACGGGTCTGTCCCCTGCCGAGATCACTGTCGCCGAGATCCTGTCGGACGAGGGCTATTCCACCGCGGCGATCGGCAAGTGGCACCTGGGCTGGCCCAGGGCGTTCCGAGCCCACCGCCACGGCTTCGACTTCTTCTACGGCCTTCCGTACTCCAACGACATGCTCAAGTGGGAGCCGGACGACGTGCTCCGGCCGCAGCACGCATTCTGGAACCTGCCGCTGCTCGACAACGATGAAATCGTAGAGGCTCCGGTCAACCAGCACACGTTGACCCGGCGCTACACGGAGCGGGCTCTGCAGTTCATCAGGGAGAATCGGGACCGGCCGTTCTTCCTGTACTTCCCGCACACCTTCCCCCACAACCCGCAGTACGCCTCGGAGGAGTTCGAGGGACGCTCGCCGCACGGACTGTACGCGGACACGGTCGAGGAACTGGACTGGAGCGTCGGAGAGGTCCTGCGGACAATCCGCGAGCTCAGTCTGGACGAAAAGACTCTTGTCGTCTTCACATCCGACAACGGCCCAACGCGCGGAGGTGGTCGGTGGGGGCACCGCAGTGCCGGCGGAAGCGCCGGCGGCCTTCGGGGCAACAAGGGGACGACGTTTGAAGGAGGGATGCGGGAGCCGGGCATCTTCCGCTGGCCCGGCAAGATCGCCGCAGGGGCCGTGACAGGTCAGCCGGCTTCGATCCTCGACTTTCTCCCGACGCTGGCCGAACTGGCAGGCGCGGACGTCCCTGGTGACAGGATTCTGGACGGACGGTCCATCGCGGATCTGCTGCTGGGGAGGCGAGAATCGCTGCCCGAGGCGCCGTTCTACTACTACTTCGGCACGCAGCTGCAGGCAATCCGGCTGGGACATTGGAAGCTGTTCCTCCGCCAGACCGAGCCGTCCGAGCGGTCGGCGTCCCTCTGGTATCTGCAGAACTCCGAGCTGTTTGAGCGGCACCACCGTATGCGCGAGGAACCGGAACTCTATCACCTTGGCGCCGACAGCGGAGAAACTCGTAACCTTTCGTCCGACCACCCAGAGGTCGTCGAGCGGCTGGACGGAATCGCCCGCCGCTTTGATGAGGGGATGCGGAGGGACAAGCGCCGTCCCGTCTACCTTCATGGTCAGTGAGGCTTCGGACCCGGTCAGACTGCTATCCCCTCCTCGCCTGGAAGGTGTCTCTTGCGCGACGGAGGTCGGTTGGACGAGCCACTGCTCCCTGTCTTCCGGCGCAACAGGCCGGGTTTCGTCAGGGGGAGTGCTGCACGGCGAGGATTATCCCCGACACGCCGGCCAGCGGCACTCCGGCGGCAACTGCCGAGAGTTTCTGGCGGTGGAACTGGCCGCCAGGCTGACGCCGAAGAGCCGCCCGCGGGACTCAATGCGGTGACGGTGGGCTGCCTGACGCTCCGCCATCGCGAAAATCCGCTAGGCTCCGCCTAGGACCACTTCCTCGTGTCCTCGCAGCATGGCGGGCGATGGAAGCGGCCCCTGATGCCAGGTGGACCAATTCGCGAACCGCGAGGAACTTGCCAGTTGCAGGTTGGACTGGCTGGTCGTGGGCTTCCAGCTCGGCACTGGGTTCGGGCTCACTCGCATACCCGCTCGCGCTCTCATTTCCGGACATCACACTCCAGCCATTCTTGCGTGATCGAGAGCGTAGCGGATGGCGTGCCTACAGCCCACCAGTCGGTCTTTCGAACCGCCGCATCTGGCCTCGGGCCGGACACCGCCTGCACGCGCCGTGAGAAAGACCCGACCAGTTGTGTTTCTCCCGCGGGTTGAACGGCCGACGAATCCCACCGACTCGAGAGGGGTCTTGCTGCCCGGATTGGCACGGTGAACTGCGATGCCTTGCGTCGACCGTCGCCCAGGTATCGTATGATCTAAGTCCCATGCGTATCTGCTCTGCTCTCGTCGCTCTTGTGCTTCTGGCAGCGTGCGGTGCCGCACCGGAAACGACCGCTGGACCGGAATCGACCTATTCCGCTCTGATCGTGGACGGCCAGAGCAACCACCGAATCTGGCCGACCACCTCTCAGTACTTGAAGGGCTACCTCGAAGAGACCGGGATGTTCACGGTCGACATTGAGACCACGCCGCCCGCGGGGGAATCGCTCGAATCGTACCGGCCTCCGTTCTCCAACTACGATCTCGTTGTCTCCAACTACAACGGCGAACCGTGGCCGGAGGCAACGATGGCCGACTTCGAGGCCTTTGTGGGCGGCGGCGGGGCGTTTGTTTCGGTTCATGCCGCGAACAACGCGTTTCCCGAGTGGACGGCGTACAACGAAATGATCGGTATCGGCGGCTGGGGCGACCGGACCGAGCGCCACGGCCCGTACGTGCGCCTGAGGGACGGGGAATTCGTCCACGACAACACTCCCGGAATTGGGGGCAGCCACGGCATCCGGCACGAATTCCCGATTGACATTCGCGACTCTGGCCACCCGATCACACGCGGCCTTCCAGAGACGTGGATGCACGCGAATGACGAGCTCTATGACCGCCTGCGGGGCCCGGCGCAGAATCTGCATGTCCTTGCCACCGCATTTTCGCGTGTCGACACCGAGGGTACGGGCGAGCACGAGCCGATCCTCATGACGATCAGTTACAAGAAGGGCCGAATCTTCCACACAACTCTGGGCCACGCACTTGTCTCGCAACGCTGCAAGGGCTTCATCGCGACCTTCCAGCGCGGGGCGGAGTGGGCGGTCACGGGGGAGGTCACGCAGCCCGTGCCGGAAGACTTCCCAACTGCCACGGAGGTTCGCACCCGCCCTGAGCCGGCCTAGGAGCACGCCGCTGGAAGAGTATTCTTGACCGCTGGCCGGGCGGGATTCCGACCGGCAGCATCGCGGCGGGCAGCGAGACGGAACCAAAGATCGATCCGGAAGACATGGATCACTCTTTCGACGGAGTCGACCGGCTGGCGCATGCAGGCAGGGAGAGGAAGCAGGCAGAACGTCACGAGACATGAGGACTTGCCTCGCGACGGATATGGCAATCTGCTGTGGCCCGCCCAGACCTGCGGCAGGAGGATTCCCGGTGCTGGGTCGCGACCCTTGCTGACAGAGATTCGCACCGCTCCGTCTGAGCGCACCGGCACGAGCTCGAATCCGGCGGGTCCACCCGGACGCGTCGGGGGGCCGAAGCGAGCGCGTCCGAGGTTCGCGAGGAGGCGTGGGTGACGATCTCCGAACACGGGCCAGGGACCGCCCTGGTGTCGCTCGCCATCAGCTCCGGCAACCCGGTTGTCGCGGCGCAGGCGCAGCTGCGCCTGCGCAGGTTCCGGTCTGCCTGGGACTGTCCCACTCCCCGTCGGCTACGATGGAAGCGGGGCCTAGTCCGGGCCGCATGAGCCACCTTCGCTTCTTCCGACCCGCAGCGTTGTTTCTGGCGCTTGCATTGCTTCCGTGGCAGGCAGCGTGGGCCGCTGCCTCGCCTGGGCCGGCGTGCCACAGCCTGAACCCGGCGGCCGGAGAATGCCGCAGGGATTGCCCGATGAAGGCGTCGCCGGAGAACGAAACGGGGGCGGCGGATGCTTCGATGGCGTGTCATCGATCGAGTCGCGCGTCCGGGGCCAGCGCGAAGTGCGGCATGAGAAGCCGCTGCAGCAGCGATCACGCGAAGGCCCTGTGGCATCCCGAAGCTCCGTATCTGCCCGCGTTCGCCGCAGCGCTGCCGCTGCCGGCGAGAATGACGTTCCAGCCCGGCCCGCTGACGCCGGATTTGCCGAGGCAGCACCTTTCTCCTCCTGCTCCGCCTCCCCAACCCCTGATTCCTGGCTGAGTAGACACCCCACCCTGACGGCCGGTCCGGACGGGTCTCTTGTAGGGGTGCGGCTCGGTCCCGCAGCGTGCCGCCGGCACGCTGCGGCAATCCGGTTCCTGTCCGCAAGTGAAATCAAAGGGGAAATCTGGTGAGAGCAGCAAGATGGCTGATTCTGGTGTGGACCGCGACGGCGGCTTGGGCGGACCTGGCGGTTCGGGTGGTCGATCCGTCCGGAGCCGTCGTTCAGGGCGCGGTTGTCGTCCTCAGGAACGAATCCGGCTCGGAGGTGGCCCGTGGCACGACGGCCACCTCCGGTGTCGCGGAGTTTTCGGAGCATGTGGCCGCTGCAGAGATAGCGGCTGAAGGCTTCAGGGCGGAGACCGTGGCGACGAGCGGGCGGCACGAGGTGACCGTTCGTCTGCAGCTGGCGCCTGTTACGGATGTTCTCGAAGTCTTTGACGAGTCCGATCGGGTGGCGCCGGTCGCCTCCGATTCGGTCGAGCCCGATCGCTTGGCGAGAGCCGGTCTGGTCGACAGCCTTCGCGCGACTCCCCACGTGCGCATCCTTCGAAGGGGCGGAACGAACTTCGAACCGGTAGTGCAGGGGCTCCGGGAAACCCAGCTGGCGACGGTTGTCGACGGCACGCGGACTTTCGCGGCAGGGCCGGCGCGCATGGACTCAGAGCTGAGCCACGTGGATCCCAGCTCCGTTGGCGAGGTCAAGGTCGTCACGGGTCCCTACGCGCTGACCGAGGGCGCGGGGGCGATGGCTGCCATCCTCGTCAATTCGGAACCCATCCCGAAACGCCAGGACTGGCGAGTCGGGGGCAGGGCGGGCTTCGGCTGGAGGAGCAACGGAGCTGGGCGCATGGGCAACGCCCGCGTCGACGCGGGCAGTCCCGGCTTCGGTTTCAGCGTGCGCGCGACGGGCGATCTGCTCGACGACTACGAAGCGGGAGCCGGCGGGAGGCCGTCTCCGGCGCTCGTGCCGGGGGACGCCGCCTCGCATCAGTTCGGCGCCAGGATGCGCTTCAGTCCCAGCGCGGACCAGGAATTGCTGATCGGAGGCTTCTACGACGAGCAAACCGGCGTCGACTATCCGGGCAGGCTCCTGACGGCCGAGCACTTCCTGCTCCGCTCGTGGCAGGCGAGCTATCGCGTGGCGAATCCCGAGGGGCTGGTCTCATCCGTAGCGCTGCGCGCCTACGTCAACAAGAAGAGCCATCGCATGAGCAACCGCGGGAAGCCCACCGCGGCGGACATGCCCGGCCGGAAGCCGCCGTTCGCGCTGGACGTGTCGCTCCCGGCGGAGTCCGACACGGTCGGGGGAGCCGGGCGGGTCGAGTTCTCTCCGACCGGGCAGTGGCAGTTGCAGGCCGGGTTCGATTTCTTCCGACTGGAGCAGGACGCCCAGCGGTTCATCGCGCACGCCAGCAATCGCAAGCTCATTTTCAGTGACGCTGTCTGGGCCGGGACCTCGCTGGCCGATCTCGGAACCTATTTTCACGCCGGGCGCAGTTTCGACCGCGGCGAGATTCGCGCGGCTGCGCGGCTGGACTTCGTCACCAGCGACGCCGGACGGCCCAGCGACTTCTTTCTAGCCAACGCCGGCACGGAGGTCGAGCGCAGCGAGACCAACGCGAACTTCAGCCTGGCCGGCCGCTATGA
>JAPPMB010000059.1:14970-109145 GCA_028819255.1 Bryobacterales bacterium
CCGGGGGGTTGGGGGCGGGGCGGGGGGGGTGCCCCCCCCCCCCCCCCCCGCGGGCCCCCCCCCCCCCCTCTTCCACCCCCCCCCCCCCCCGGCGGGCCCCCCCCCCCCCCCCAACGCGAACTTCAGCCTGGCCGGCCGCTATGATCTGGCCGGCGGGTTCACGATTGCCGCAGGTGTCGGGCGTGTCGTCCGAACGGCCAGCGCCCTGGAGCGGTATTCCGACCGCTTTCCGAGCACGCGGTTCCAGGTTGCCGCCGAGTTCATGGGAAACCCCGCCATCCGGCCGGAGTCCAGCCTGCAGGGCGATCTCCAGATCGAGTGGCAGGCCGGGAAGTTCCGCTTGAACGCCGGCGGGTTTCTCCGCAGCATTGGGGACTACATCACGGTGATGCCGGGACTCGGCCTGCAGAAGCGTCTCCCGCTCAGCCCTCCCGTGGTCTTCCGCTACGTCAACGGCGAGAGCGCGCTCTTCCGCGGATGGAATCTCGGCGTGCGCCGGACCGCTGACGCGTTTGAATTCCGCGTGCAGGCATCCAAGACCATCGCGGACGACCGAGAGCTGATGGAGCCGGTTCTCGGCATTGCACCGATGGAGATCGATTCGGCAGTGCGGTTCGTGGCTCCGGGGAGGCGCGTCTGGGCGGAGTACGGCATGAGGAACGTGTGGGACCAGCGGAGGGTCTCCGCCGCCCGCCTGGAAACAGCCTCGCCCGGATTCACGCTGCATGGATTTCGGTTCGGAGCCGACCTTTGGGACGGCGCAGCACTGCATTTCGGAATCGAGAATGCCGGAGACAAGTACTACTCCGAGCACCTAAACTCCCTGAATCCGTTTACCCGGCAGCGAATTCCCGAAATGGGCCGGGCTGTGACGGTCGGCTTCAGCACTATGTGGTAGGGCAAGGGGCGGCGGTTCCGGACCTGCCGCCAGGCGGTCCGCAAGCTGGACGGAGGCGGCTGCTCGACGGCTGTCGAGTCGGAGTTGAGAACGGGTTGGGACGCCCTTCAAGGAGCCTTGCAGTCCGGCCTGGTGCAGTTCGCCCCCCTCAAGTCTGCCTCGCGCAGGCCCCGACCAAATACCGGCCTCCTCAAGACATCGTCGTGCAGGTCGCATGCCGCTGCGACCACACCTGCCAACCAGCGGTTCGCGCGAATGGCGCAAGCCTTCCAGATTTGCGACATGCGGCGCAGCAATCCACTACAGTGAGACTGTGCGACGCGCAACCTTGGCATCTCTCACGCTCCTGGCCACCTTTGCCTGCTCAACCGGCGCCACCGCTCCGGAAGAACAGGAGGCTCTCGAGCAGGCTTTCGAAGAGTCGATGCGCGGCGCAGTGCTGGTCGGGAAGTTCACGATTTTCGGCGAGGCTGGCCGGTCGCAAGGTGCCGAGGGCGAGGGCCGGGAGATCCGGCTCCGTTCGGAAAGGTACGAGATCGAAAAGGCGGTCAAGCGGACAGGGGACCTCTGGACATTCCACGCCCGAATCCAGTTCGGCGACAAGGACGTGACTGTCCCGGTTCCGGTCAAGCTGTCCTGGGCCGGCGACACGCCGGTCGTGGGCGTGACGGACCTGGGGATTCCCGGGCTGGGAACCTATACGGCGCGTGTCGTCTTCTATCGGGACTCCTACGCGGGAATGTGGTGGGGCGCCACTCACGGAGGCAACCTGTTCGGCACGATCGAGCGGCCGGAGGCAGACCAGTCGAACCGCGAATAGCCCGGCTCGCCTGCACCCGAAGAGCGACGGGCAAGATCCCGTTGAGCTCTCGCCGGAATCCCGGACGTCGTCGTAGGTGCGGCAGTCTTGTCACCCGCCCATGCAGCCCGGTCCTCCGCTTCGGCCCGGTCCCCGCCTCTATCGGAAGAGATCCAGCAGGGGAGCAATCAATGTCGCCGCAAACAGCAGCAGCACCGCCGCCACCAGAACCATCCCCACCAGGAGCAGAATCACCCAGACCACGATCGCGGTGCTCGTAGGAACGCGCGCAAGGTCCCGGATTGCAACGATCTGCAGAACAACCGAGTAAACGCCGCCCACAAACGTCCCGACGAACGGAACGATTCCGAGAGCCCCGGGTGCAGAGGCGAACAGCATCGCCCGGAGCCAGTGCGAGTACGGCGGCACGTCGTCCGTGAAGAGGAGCGCGATCAAGGAATAGGCCTTGGCCGCGATTGCGGTCATCCCGATGGCTACCGGGACCACGATCGGAAGAAGCGGCAGGGCCAGGAGCGAGGCAACGGAATTAGCGACGGCGGCCACGGCGAGGCCCTGTTTCGTGCTCTCCGGATCCTTTCCGATCTCTTCAGCGATGCCGGGTTCGAGCTTCAGCACTGCGACGACCCGATTCCACGTGCGCTGGATCCACGAGGTCTCGCCGGTCGCCGTGACCCGTGCCGGTTCTCCGATCCCGGCCCCTGGGTCCGCCCGCTCCCCTTCGCTGGCCACGCTGTCCTTGTCGTGCTCGTCAGTCACTGAAGCTCATTCCCCTCTGCCGCATGCCGCCTCGGTACGTCGCGGCTGCCCTGTGCGACGCATCATTCTCGCACGCCCGCCGCGTGCAGGGCCTCAAGCACATCCGGACTGCGATTCAGCGGACGGCGATGCAGGGGCGGCGCCTTGAGTGCGGCTGTCGTCCTCTGCCGGCGATCCCTTCGCGGCACGTGCCCGCGCCGCATCGCCGTGCGTCCTACGGATCGCCTGTTCCCGCCTGGTCGGCTATCCTACTCGTGCATGACCCGACGGGAACTGATGTACGCAGCGATGGGGGCCGGCGCCACGGTTTCGGCCGCCGGCCAGGCGAGGCGGCCCAACATCCTCTTCGCCATCGCGGACGACTGGGGCTGGCCCCACGCCGGCGCATACGGCTGCACATGGGTCAGGACACCCGCATTCGACCGGATCGCCGGCGAGGGCGTGCTGTTCGCAAACTGCTTCACGTCGAATCCGAAGTGCTCCCCCTGCCGGGCGAGCATCCTGACCGGCAGGAACACCTGGCAGCTTGAGGAAGCCGTGAACCACTTCGGCGTGTTTCCCGCGAAGTGGGCCGTCTTCCCGGACCTGCTCGAACAGGCCGGCTACCGCGTGGGCTACACCGGCAAGGGCTGGGGCCCCGGTGACCACAAGGCCGGCGGGTTCAAACGCAACCCCGCCGGGCCCGAATTCGCGAAGCACACCCTCAGGCCGGAGTTCCGGAGCATGTCCAACAAGGACTACGCCCGGAACTTCGAATACTTCCTGGAGGACCGGGACCCGGGCCAACCCTTCTGCTTCTGGTTCGGCACACACGAGCCCCACCGGGCATTCCAGGACGGAGCCGGCGCGCTCAGCGGCAAGCGCCACCAGGATGTGGACGTGCCGGCCTTCTATCCGGACGACGAGACCATCCGCCGCGATCTGGCGGACTACGCGGTCGAGTCGGAGTGGTTCGACACGCACCTGGGCCGGATTCTGGCCAAGCTGGAGGAGATCGGGGAGCTGGACAACACTCTGGTGATCGCCACTTCGGACCACGGGATGCCCTTCCCGCGCGTCAAGGGACAGATCTACGAGTACGGATTCCACCTGCCGCTGGCCGTGCGCTGGGGCGCGGGCCGCCGAGGGCGCACCGTCGAGGACTTCGTCAACGTCCGGGACTTCGCGCCGACGATTCTTGAGCTCGCAGGGGTCAAGGCGCCGGACTCGATGACCGGCCGGAGCTTCACCGACATCCTGGAGTCCGATCAGGACGGCTGGATCGACTCCGCCCGGAACCGGATGCTCGTCGGCAAGGAGCGCCACGATCTCGGGAGGCCCAATGACTGGGGCTATCCCGTGCGCGCGATCCGCACGCCCGAGTATCTCTACGTGCGCAACTACGAGCAGGACCGCTGGCCCGCGGGAAATCCGGAAACCGGCTACCGCAACTGCGACGCGAGCCCCACGAAGAGCCGGCTGGTGAGGAGCTTTGACAAGTACTACAGGATGTCGTTCGGCAAGCGCCCCCCAGAGGAGCTCTATCGCGTCGACCGAGATCCGGACTGCGTGGACGACCTCTCCGGCGACCCGTCCCATGCCGAGGCCAAGAAGGCGTTGCGCGCGGAGCTGCGGCAGAGGCTCGAGGACGACGGCGACCCGCGCGCTCTCGGCCAGGAGTGGGTCTTCGACACCTATCGGTACACGGGCTCCCGCCGGCACTCCTACTCGGCCTGGATGGAGCACAACGCACCGTAGGCCGGGATCCGTCCTATACTGGACGCGAGAGCCGGTTGGCGGCGTCTGTCGCCCCGGCGGGCGTTCTCAGCCCGTCTGCAGAGATTCCAATCACGGATTCCGACGGCTTGATCCAGCGGATTTGAGAAGGTAGCGATGAAGGTATACGCGGGAAGCGACGTGAGGAACGTCGGAATCGTAGGCCACGGCGATTCCGGAAAGACGACGTTGGCCTCGGCTCTGCTCTATACGTCCGGGGCGACGAATCGGCTCACGCGCGTCGACGACGGCAACACGATCACCGACCACGACGACGAGGAGATCGCGAGGAAGGTGTCGATTTCCACGGCCGCGGCGGCCGCCGAGTGGGGCGGCGCGAAGATCAACCTGCTGGACACACCCGGCTACAACACTTTCATCAGCGACGCAAAGGCGGCACTGATCGCCGCGGACACCGCGCTGGTCGTCGTGGACGGCGTGAACGGCATCGAAGTGCAGACGGAGAAGGCGTGGGGCTTCGCGTCCGAGTACGGCCTGCCGAAAGTCATCTTCGTCAACAAGATGCAAAAGGAGCGGGCTTCGGTAAACGCCGTGGTCGAACAGGCCAGCGAGGTCTTCGGAGTGACAGCAGTCCCCGTGCAGCTGCCGTTGGGGCGGGAGAAAGGATTCCGCGGGGTAGTCGACCTGCTGACGGGCAAGGCCTACGAGTACGAACTGGACGGCAGCGGCAAGGGCGTCGAGGTGCCGGTGCCCGGCGACATGGAAGACGCGGTCGAGGAGGCTCGGATCGCGCTGATCGAGTCGGTTGCGGAGACCGACGAGGACCTCATGGAGCTCTACTTCGAGGAAGGCACGCTTCCGGAGGACAGTCTGGTCGCCGGTCTCAGGAAGGCCGTTTCCGAAGGAGAGGTGACTCCGCTGGTGTGCGGCTCCGCGCTTCACAACATGGCCATCGACCGCCTCCTCGATTTCCTGGTCTCCTCGACACCCTCCGCCATCGACCGCGGGGAACTTCCGACAGAGTCCGGCGCGATTCGGATCGACGAGAACGGACACCTTGCCATGTACGTCTGGAAGACGAGTTCGGACGCATTCTCGGGGAGGGTCACCTATTTTCGCGTCGCATCCGGCGTCCTCGAGACCGATGCCCGCGTCTACAACCATTCCCGCAAGGGCCTGGAGAAGTTCGCGCGGGTGAGCGTCAGTCAGGGCAAGGCGCTGACGAACGTCGAGGCGATCCGTGCGGGGGACATCGGCGTCGTCGCCAAGCTGAAGGACACGGTCACGGGCGACAGCCTCGGACTCAAGGAGAAGGAGGTCCTCTTCCCGCAGGCCAGTCTGCCGAATCCCTCGATTTCCTACGCAATCCAGCCCAAGACGCGCCAGGACGAGGACCGTCTCAGCAGCGCCATCGCCCGCGTGCTCGAGGAGGACCAGGCGCTGAACTTCTACCGGGACGCCCAGACCCAGGAGTTCCTGCTGGCCGGCAACGGCCAGCAGCACCTGGACGTCGTCTGCAGCAAGCTGCAGAACCGGTACAACGTGAATGTCGAGCTGCGGGCGCCGAAGGTCCCGTACCGGGAGACCATCCGCGGCACGGCCGATGTCCACGGCCGCCACAAGAAGCAGACCGGCGGCCACGGCCAGTTCGGCGACTGCAAGATCCGAGTGGCCCCTCTTGATCGCGGGGCCGAATTCGAGTTCGTCGACGAGATCTTCGGGGGCGCGATTCCCAAGACTTACATACCGGCGGTCGAGAAGGGGATCATCGAAGCCGCGGCGAGAGGGTACCTTGCCGGCTACCCGGTGGTCGACTTCAAGGTCACCCTCTATGACGGATCGCACCACGACGTCGACTCGTCCGAACTCGCGTTCAAGCTGGCAGGAAGCAAAGCTTTCAAGCTGGCGATGGCGGAGGCGCGGCCTGCGCTCCTGGAACCGATCGCGAAAGTCGAGGTGGTCGCTCCAATCGAGTTCGCCGGAGACCTGATGGGGGACCTGAACAGCCGGCGCGGCAGGATTCAGGGGATGGACACAAGGGGCTCGACGCAGCTCATCCACGCGGACGTGCCAATGGCCGAGATGCTGACCTACGCGAACGACCTCACGTCCATGACGCAGGGCAGGGGCTCGTTCTCGATGCAGCAGGACCACTACGACTTCGTGCCGGTCCAGATCGCGGAGAAGATCATCCAAGTGGCCAGGCGCGGGCGCAGCGGCGAAGATGAATCCTAGCCGGCATTGGGCGACGGCGGCTCTTCGGCAAGCCGATCGCGGCTACCGACGCGGATGATGCAGCCGGTGTTCCCCTCGGTCCGGGGTGTCAGTGCGGGCCCCGGATTCCTTCGTAGAGAGTGTCAACCGCAATAGCGTGTTCCGCAACGAGGGCGACGGCAGACTCTCCGACGTGACCCCTGTTGCCGGTCTCGTTGGCGTGGGTGTACGACATCATTTTGCCCCCCCGGTCAAATTGTGAGGTCAGATGGCGTGAAATGGGCTGAGTTGCGAGAGCAGTCCGAGAGTGGACGGCCGTAGGGGCTCCAGGCAAGGTGCGGGAGGAAGGGGTTCAGTCGGAGGACAGATGCTGGTTTCCTCCGGTGCAGTGCAGTTCTACGAGGGTGTGGGACGCCGCTTCGGCGATCCACAGAAACGCGGACTGCGACGGGCAGCGCTTTGCGATGTTCCGGGATTCGGCCGCTGACCTGCCGGCCCGCCCACGCTGGCTCTGCCAGCGACTCGGAACGGGCTGCGGAAGCGGTGGTGCATCCCCGGTGGATGCGTGGGATGGGCCGCTCCGGTCCTGGACATCCTGGCGAAGCAGGGGGCGGGAAAACAGATCAGGGTGCGCCAGCCGAGCGTCTGGACGGCGCCACAGCTGCGCTGCAAACGCTGCCAGGGCTGCACCTTTTCGGAATCATGGGTCTCAATGGGAAAAACCATGCCCTCCGCCAGACCCAAACAATCCGCGAAGTCCATGCCGAGAATAACCGCGAATCAACACCAGGTCGCTAACTGAATCGTGACGCGGTAGCAGAAATGCACGATCGGAGCTGCGGAATCTAGGTTCAAACAAATCCAACCCGAAATGTAAGGGTCGACGGAGCACTCGGAGGACCGTCGACACCTTGGTGCTTCGTATCACGCGTGCATCCGATGGGTGGTCGGGCTGCAAGAGCCGCCGCGCCGTCCACCGACTGTCATCGTTCGCGAGGTTGTCATCCTCCCATTTTTGCAATCCGTCGCGCCATCCATTCGACATATGCCGTTCGCGTCATCTTGCGTCGGCGCGCCTCTCCGTCGATGAATTCAGCAATGCCCTCATCCAGCGAGAGATTCGCACGAACGCTACGACCGGAAATCGGGATCATTGGGATCGAGACGAGCGTATGGCCGGATGGGACACGGACAGCCTCCATGGTGGACGGTGGCCTAGGGACAGGACCGTCTTTCTTGGCCTCGATGGCGCAGTCGCGGAGCGCCGCCTCGGCATGTGCCATGGCTTCTTCGATCGTCGAACCCATCGCGACTATCCCTGGCAAATCGGGAAACGTAACACCGTAGTCCCCCTTCTCACCATCAATCAGCGCTGGATACCTGTTCATCATCGTCATTCTCCAACTCAAACCACTTAGATTTACTGGCGATCGAAGCGGCGACGCCCTTCGAAACGTATCGATGACGGGGCAACGTGATGATACCGCCAATTGTGGGGTGCCGGTAAATGTCGTGGCTCGCCCCATGGCGCGACAAGTACCAACCATCACGAATCAGCTTGCGTCTGATTCGCCGGGTCTCCGCCCCCCTTCGCTTCGGATCAGCGAAGACTCGCGAATCGCATCGGATCGTCCACCCGCCCAGCGAGTCGCGGTGCTCCAGAGTGCTGCTCGTCCAGTTCGACCAGTTCACCCCTCGGTCCAAGCGTGGATCCGAAACTGGATCATTCGAAGGAACCCTACGGGACTTCTCCCCGGTGCGTGACACAGTTTATACCCACCGGACCTCCGCCGGGCTGCCGTCTCAGAAAAGCCAAGATACGACATGCCATCTCTCCTGCCTTCGTTTACTGGCTCGCGGGAACTCCTTCTAGCATGCGCTGCAGCTGCGCCCTCAAAGCGCCATTCGCACGGGCTGGACCTGATTGCCCACTACACCTAGGCAACGATGATTGACGACATCTCGCACGGAGCAGGGAACCTCAGCTGGCTTGGACGCAGCACGGGCGTGCAGGACTGGTCCAACCTGTGCAACGAGCACTCGCTGCCGGCGCAGGATGTGCCGCAGTGGCTGGTCGTGACGTTCAACCATGAGTTGCCCGCCGGCCGCGGGAAGGCGGTCGGGTCCGACTGGAGTCTGGCGACGGACGGCGTGCTCGGTGGCTAAACGATCAGCAAATTTGCCAGCTTCCCGAGCGGCGTGCCACTTAATTTGAGGCAGCGGGGCGGTTCCATCTGGGACGCATCGCAGGGGCCGCACCTGATCGGGAACGCCGATCAGGGCGGCTCGGTCTACAATCGCCTGACCTCGTGGTTCGACGAGAGTGCCTTCGAACGGGCGCTGACAGACGAACTGGGCGCGGCACCGGGCACGCTGAGCTACCGCGGGCCGGAAGCGACCAACGTGGCCTTCATGGTGTCAAATTTCTTCACGGTGGCGGAGGGCAAGCGCGCGCAGTTCCGTTTCGAACTCCAGAACGCAACCAACACGCCGACGTTCGGCACGCCAAACACGACTCTCGAGTCAGGGGGCTTCGGGCGCATCAACGGCTACCAGCACGACCGGGACGCACATTTCGTTCAAATCGGCTTGAGGCACCTCTTCTAAACTGGTGCGGTGACGCCGGAGCAGGACTCTGCCCCGGCGCGAGGGACGGGGTGCCTTACGTCGCCCTGTCGGAAGTCTCGTCGAGCGGCGCTGAATTGAGGTACAAAGCCTTATTTGTGATCCCGCGCCAGGTAGCCACATGATCCGCACCGCCGCGGCAGACAACAACTCCATCCCCCGTCCCGGGATGCTTGCCACAGTCCGCAACCGCCGTGGCACCGTGACCGCCGTCGACCCGTTTGACGGCGAAGCCGGTCGACTCCACATCGTTCACCTCGAATACCAAGACGGCGTCTCTCCCTCCGCCGAGCGTCTCCTGTGGGAACTTGAACCATCGCGGGCACTTCTGGAGCCGACCGCCCTGCCCGACCCGTTCGACACCGATCCGATGCCCGCAGCGGATTTCGACGCGCTCCTTCGCACTGCTCGCTGGACGGCACTCTCCCCCTACCTCGGTCTGCCCGGCACCGGCCGGGAAGAAGGCCACGAACCCATCGCCAGTCCCTTCCACGGCGGCGTTCGCGTCGAAGACTTTCAACTTGTCCCACTCCTGAAAGCACTGCGAATGCCGCGAGTCAGCCTGCTCATTGCGGACGACGTTGGACTCGGCAAGACCATTGAGGCCGGACTGATCCTTACCGAACTGCTGCTCCGGCGCCGTATCCGCCGCGTCCTCGTCCTCGCCCCCGCTGCCCTGCGGGATCAGTGGAAGGAGGAACTGTGGGAGAAGTTCTCGCTTTCCTTTGAGGTCGTCGACCGCCGATCAACCGAGGCTCTCCGACGAAAGCTTGGCATCGACGCCAACCCGTGGCGATCTTTCAGCCGGATCATCGCCTCCTATCACTATCTGCGACAGCCGGACGTGCGGGAGCAGTTCCTGTCGGCATGCTCGGTGCCCGATGGATCGCCCCGGCTCCCGTGGGACCTGCTGATTGTGGATGAGTGCCACAACCTCATGCCGATGTCGGTCGGCGAGGACAGCCAGCTCTGTCAAACCCTCGGGCTCTTGGCCCCTCGGTTTGAGCACCGCCTCTTTCTCTCAGCCACGCCCCACAACGGACACACGCGCTCCTTCACCGGCCTGCTGGAGATGCTCGATCCAGTCCGCTTCAGCCGAACCCACGAGATGGGTCCCGCCATGCGCCGACGCGTCGAGGACGTAGTCATACGAAGGCTGAAGAGCGACATCAATGTTGGAAGCTCAGGACCCCGCTTCTGCACCCGGAAGCCGCCTCAAGCGTTGCCGCTCGCGGCCAACCCCAGAGAATCCGAGTTGTCAAACGCCTTTGACGCGTTTCGCTCCTCGATCGGAAAGCTGGTCGCCGTGGGCACTCAAGGGCGCCGTCGTGCGGGCACCTTTGCGGTCGAGGTGCTCGGCAAGCGCCTTCTTTCCTGCCCGGCAGCATTCGTCGACTCCTGGTACCGAACCATGGAGGGGATGATTGAGGAGACCGCCTCGGAAACCGACATGAGGATGGCGGAACGAGTTCTCCGCCAAGAGACAGGAGATGACAGAGAGGCGCAGCAGCGTCAGGCGACCGCCGCCGCGATCGTGGGAGGCTGGCTCCAGAACTACAGCGAGGAAGTGACGGCGGAGATCCGCCGGATCCAGCGGGTCGTCGCAAGTCTTGGATTCGTCCCGGACGGCCCACCCGTCACTGAGCAGGTGCCCACTGACGATGCGCGTTTCGACGCGCTGATTGGACTTATCGACGATCTACTGCTCCGAGACGGCAGATTCCGGCATGACGAGCGGCTGATCGTCTTCACCGAATACAAGACAACGCTGGACTACCTCGCCAATCGTCTACGGCAGAAATATCAAGAGCAACGGGTGCTGACTCTGTTCGGCGGAGGAGGCCCAGCGGGTATGGAGGTTACCGAGCGCGACAGCGTCAAGGCCGCCTTCAACGATCCAGATGGCGAAGTGCGCATCCTGATCGCTACGGATGCCGCATCCGAAGGACTCAATCTCCATCGAACCGCCCGCTACCTGCTCCATTACGACTGCCCTTGGAACCCGTCGAGGATCGAACAGCGCAACGGTCGTCTCGACCGCTACGGGCAGGCTCGCGACGTGACCGTGCATCACTTCGACAGCAGTGGCGATTCCGACATTTCCTTTCTGGGCCGCGTGATTCGAAAGGCGGACGACATCCGAGAGGACCTGGGTTCCGCCAATGAAGTCTTCGACCGTGCGGTGCGTCGCCGCTTGATTGACGGTGACGATGGCGGCCTCTTTCAGAACGCCCTGCGCCTTGGCGTCGAGAACGCACACGACATTCAGATCAATGAGTTCGACCGATCGGTCACTTCGGAGAATGGTGCAGCAGGAACCGGTGATCGGGTCCGGGCGTTAGCATCTGCGATCGACTTGGACAGCGTCAAGATGGCCTCGACTCTCGAGGCGGCGATGGCCATTTCTGCCCCACGCCCTCTGCTCGATGAGACCGGCGAGCCGGAGCTATACCGCCTCCGTCGTCCCAACATGCCTGAATGGGAGAATGTGATTGACCGCTCTATTCGTCAGCATCAATCGAGCAGTGGCGATGCCCTTGGTCCAGTCCGAAAGATCGCTTTCGGTCCTGCCCCCTTCATAGAAAGCCTTGGTGACTTGAGTGTTTTCAAGACCCGCCCGGACGCCGTTCTCATGCATCTGGCGCACCCAATGATGAAGCGCGCTCTCGGGATGCTGACCAGGCGCCGCTATCCAGGCGAAGGCGGTGTGTCCCGCTGGACGGTTCGGATTGGTGGCGTGCCTCCCGACGCCGAAGCGCTGATCCTGTTGAGTGTCGAGGAACTCGGAGTCAATGAACTCAGGGAGAGCTTTCACCACTGGGTGCGAATCGTCGGGTTTCCAGTCCGGAGTGGACGTATCGGGAGCCCGCTCATGAACATGTCGATTGACGATCTTGAATCCGGCTATGCGACGACGGAATCCGCCGACTTGGACCTCGCCCGTGACCTGCTCGCCGATTCGCATAGCAACCTGCGGCGCTGGCTGCGCAGCTATCAAGACAAGCTCACGGACCTCTTGCATGGGCAGCTGAAGGCTGACGAGGCCGCGGCCCGAAAGCGCGAAGACCGACGATACCGCCAGCGAGAGGGTGAAGTGTCGAGACTGATCGAGAATTCCACGGTACGCCGACTCGAGCGCGAAATCAGCGACCTCAAGGTGAAGCGCGAGCAAGGCCATCTGTTTGACGAGGCGAGGTCCCTCGACAAGGTCGACGGCTCCATTGAGGAGAAGAAAAAGGAAATCGAGCGCCGTCGCAGGCATTACACGGAGATTCGAGACCAATTGGGCCGAGAACGGAGCCGCATTCTCGAACGCCTGCTCCCGGCCCGGTCCTCACTTGCGGGTGAGGCTCGAGTGTTTCCGGTGACGACTGAGGTGCGGCTGCCCGAACCGGGAGAGGCAGGCGGAGGGCGGGGCCGATGACCGCCAAGCCAAGCGAACCCATCCCGGGGTGGGACCAATTGCGCCATGCCGGACTGCTGCTGGACGGCCAGCGGCTCCAATCCCTGGACGGATACGTGCCGGGAGCCCTGAACAAACACGTCGAGCAGCGGCTGCGCCGCCGGGCAGCGGCTCTGACGGGGGGTAGTGACGACCCCGGCAGAACATCGGCCATTTCCCACTTCGTGTCCTTTGTCCTTGAGGAAGTGTGTGGCTTTGGACGGATCTCGGGCAGCTGGCAACGAGGCAGCCAGGTCCCTCCGGCGCAAGGCAGGCGGGCGGTCACCGGGGAGACCGTCAAGCCCCGCCATCTCTGGAGTGGTTCGCACGGCGCCTCGCTACCTGTCTTCATCGGCGAAGCGAAACGGATCGGAATCGGACGCGGCCGCAGGATCGTCAGCCAGGTCCTAGGCTGGCTCAGGGCAGAAAGCGAGCATCTCGCACTGGTCACCAACGGTCGGCAGTGGCGGTTGGTGTTTGCTGGTCTGGACTACGACGCTTCGTGTGAATGGGATACCGAACTCTGGTTCGAGGAAGGCGAGCTCGCGGACCAAGTCACGGCCATGAGAACCCTGCTGGGCCCGAAGATCTGGACACCCGGGAAGAAGGGTGCCTCGTCGCCGATTCTCCAGGCAATCCGTGAGACGCGAAAAGGGCAAGCCGACCTGTCCGAGGTGCTGGGCGAGCGGGTCCGGGAGGCTGTGGAGATTCTGGTGCAGAGCCACGGCGAAGCCTTGAGGAAGCTTGCCGCCGGTGATGACGAGGTTCCCGAGGCAGACATCTATCGCGCGGCATGCCGGATCACGATGCGCGCGGTTGTCATCCTGTTCGCGGAATCACGCGAACTGCTTCCTAGGGGCAATACCGTCTATGACGAGAGCTACGGCCTGAACGGTCTCTTCTCCCAGCTCGAACGCCGCGATGCGCGGGGAGAATCCATGAGCGAGGTCTTCGGGGCGTGGCCGCGCGTTCTTGCGCTCTTCCGCCTGGTGACCGATGGCTCGCACCACCCCGACCTTCCTGTGCATGCATACGGCGGCGAGCTCTTTGCGGCGGGACGTAGCGACTCCAAGGAAGGAGTCTCCCGAGCCCTCCAAGTTCTCGAGACGGCGTGCTTCGGCGGCAATGTTATCTCCGATCGAAGTGTCTACAAGATGCTGCACCTCCTGACCCGCACGCGGGCGAGGATACGGCAGGGTCGCGGGGGCATGTGGGTGACCGTTCCGGTGGATTTCTCCGACCTCTCCTCCGAATACATCGGCATCGTGTATGAAGGTCTCTTGGACTACGAACTCAGGACCGCACCAGACGGAGATCCGGTGGTCTTTCTCGCAGTTGGCGACCGCCCGGCGCTCCCGCTGTCTCGTCTGGAGGCGATGGACGACAAGGCGATTCGTGAACTGTTCAAGAAGCTCAAGAAGGACGCCTCCGAAGGCGGAGGGGGGGAGGACGACCGATCGGATGACATATTGGCGGTGGAAGGTAAGGGGCCTGTCACCGGGCCGACGACTTCAGAGGAGACCATTGACGAACGCCGGACCGACCGGACACGCGCCGAGGGATGGGCGCGCCGTGCCGCCCAAGTAGCCAGGTTGGTTAGGAAGCCGCGAGGACGGATGACTCCAGAACGCCGCCTTGCGTACAATCGGAAGGTCGGTGAGACCGCACGCAAGCTTGTCCACCAACTTGTGCTCCCGGGCGAGTGGTATCTGGTCCGCTGGGGCGGTACTCGCAAAGGTTCGGGCAGCTACTACACACGACCCAGTCTGGCGGTGCCAACCGTGCAGCGTACGCTGCGTCCGCTGGCGTACGAACCCCCTGACGGTGTTCCTCCCAAAGATGCCAGGCACGCACCGGCTACCGATTGGAGTCCAAGGCTCCCGGAGGAAATCCTCTCCCTCAAGGCGTGCGACCCTGCGTGCGGCTCCGGCTCATTCGTGCTGGCTGCCCTTCGATTCCTGACTGAAGCACTGTACGAATCGCTGCAGCATCATGGTCGCATCGAATCCTACGGGGACCATTCACTCGTCTGGATGCTCGGAATCAAGGCGGGCGAGAACGACGATGGCGACAGGCTGAGCGACGAACAGATACCCTGTGCTCCTGACCATCCCGACTTCGAGTCTATCCTCAAGGCCCGCCTGCGACGCCATGTGGTTGAGCGATGCATCTACGCGGTCGACCTCGACCCTCTCGCGGTCGAGCTTTGCCGTCTCTCGCTATGGATCGAGACCATGGACCGAGATCTTCCGTTCGGGTTCCTGGACCACAAGATCAAGTGCGGCAACGCCCTGGTCGGTGCCTGGCTCGATCAATTCCAACACTATCCGGCGATTGCCTGGAAAAACCGCGAAGGGGGCGACAAGAACCATTCCAACGGGGTGCATTTCAAGAAGAACGCGCGTGGGGAGGCAATCAAGGCGTTTCACACAGACCGGCTAACGCCTGATATGAAGGAGTTCTTGGGAGGAAAGACATTATTTCACGAGGATCTGCTACAAACGGCTGTTACGGCGCATACTGAAGCGATCAAAGTTCTAAACCATATGCACGAGCTGCCCATTCAAGATGCGACCGAGCGGGCGGATGTCTACCGCAACGACCTCCGTGGATCAGCGGAATGGAAGTCATTGAGGAACGCTATGGACCTGTGGTGTGCCTGCTGGTTCTGGCCCGCAGACAAGATCGCTTACGCACCGCTACCGACTAGATTCGCGGATCCTCCGGAAAGAACAAGCGAGGTGGCAAAGGAGGTTGCTGCCCGCTACCGGTTCTACCATTGGGAACTGGAGTTTCCAGATGTGTTCCACAAAGAGGGAGCGGGGTTCGATGCGATGCTTGGCAATCCACCGTGGGACATTGCCAAGCCCGCCTCAATGGAGTACTTTTCGAATATCGATCCCCTTTACCGGTCTTACGGCAAGCAGGAAGCTCTAGGCAAACAGAAAGAGTACTTTGGAGACGAGGCCGTGGAGCGGGCTTGGCTGGACTATTGCGCTGGCTTCCGTGCTCAGTCTAATTTTGTAGGACGAACTCGGAATCCATTCGGGGACCCGGACAAGAGTGACAAGAGTCAGAACAGATTCAGCGTTGTAAGGGGTAAACGAAACGCGGACTTCCATCAACGATGGCGAGCCGCTCGAAGACGCTCGCACGGTTTCGCAGACACGCAACACCCGTTCCGTCACCAAGGATCGGCTGACCTGAATCTCTACAAGCTATTCCTCGAGACAGCGCACGCGCTGGCTAAGACGGGCGGCCGGATCGGGTTCCTTGTTCCCTCTGGGCTCTATTCCGACAACGGAACGAAGGCTCTGCGGATGCTGTTCCTCAGAGGCTGTCGCTGGGAGTGGCTATTCGGTATCGAAAACCGTGCAAAGATATTTCCAATCGATAGCCGTGCAAAGTTTAACCCCATCATTATCAAGAAGGGAGGGTCAACTCAAGCAATTCAGACCGCCTTCATGCGCAGAGATGTGGAAGATTGGGAGTGCGCTGAGGAATTGGCCATTCCCTACACTCGTGCGCAGCTGGAGCAGTTCAGCCCCAAAAGCCGCGCCATCCTTGAGATTCAGTCCGGGCGTGACCTGAAGATTTTGGAAAAAATCTACGCTAATTCCGTGCTGCTTGGCGAAAACGGGTGCGAAGGGTGGGAGATCCAGTACGCTCGCGAGTTCGATATGACCAACGACTCGCAGCTATTTCCACCCCGCCCGAAGTGGGAGGCGAAGGGCTACCGTCCCGATGAGTACAGTCGTTGGCTCAAGGGTGATTGGCATCCGATCGAAGACCTATGGACTGAATTGGAAGTCGATCCTGAAAAGCCGGTGCCCGCGGAGCTCGAACTGGAGGACTGGCTGTTCGACACGAGTGCTGGCCCTGAGCGTCGCGACGCGGAAGCAAAGTATGTGCATGGTCATTTGCTCAAGCCGGGGGATGTGGCACGGACCGACTGGGCCGTTCGATGTGCACAGCCGCCGTATGACCAGCTGCCGGTTCCGCGCGTGGCGATTCCGCCTGGAATCATTCTATCGCGGGACGGGACAGAGTGGATTTGGTTTGAGGAGATTCGGGATGTGGCGTTACCGCTTTACGAAGGTCGGATGGTCGGCCAGTTCGACTTCAGTGAGAAGGAGTGGGTGCGTGGAAAAGGACGGGGGGCAATCTGGAAAGCTATCCCATGGGAATGGAAGGAAATCAGACCACAGTTCCTCATGGGGCTTCACGAGTACATTGAGCAGAGCGAATTCCTCTGGCGGCCAAAGGTCGTACATATGAACATAGGATCGGCGACGAACACTCGGACAGCCATTGGATCCCTAGTTGCTGGCATTCCTGCAGGCCACTCCGCACCGATCTTGAGGCTAATAGATGTTCGTCACACGCTGACTTTGACTGCTCTCTTTAATTCGTTCGTGTTCGATTTTGTCACTCGACGCAGGGTAACGGGGCTACATCTGGACTATCATATCCTCGAACAGAATCCTTTAATGTCCCTCAGAAATACCGTGATTCGATCTGGTATTATATCGGAGGCTTCACGAGCACTCTGTTTGTCTCCAAGATGTCTAGCTCCATTGGTCTTGGAATCTCAGAGGGCAGGAGTCAACTTGGACTGGGGAGGTCTAATGACTGCCATAACTAATGCAGAGAGAATACGGATTCGAGCTATTCTAGATGCCATTGTATTCGTCATGTTTGGACTGGATTACTACGACCTACAGCGGGTTCTTGAGGGTTGTGACTCACCCGCTGCGGGTATGGTAGTTAGGAGTTTGAATCCAAAGGGGTTTTGGCGTTTGGATCGCCAGCGTGATCCCGAGTTGCGGCAAACCATCCTGACACTGGTAGCATTTCGTGACCTTGAATCGAAGATCAATGCTGCGAATGGCATCCGTGCCAAGGGTATCCAGGATTTCTTTGCTCAGAATGAAGGGAAGGGCTGGCTTCTTCCTGAATCGCTATGCCTCTCTGACTACGGCTTGGGCCGTGACGAACGGGCTCGCCAGTACCAGCCTGTGGCAAGCAGGCTTGGCCCTCGATTCTACGACTGGCAACTTACCCAGGCCGGGAGAGAGTTGTGGCATGAGTGGCACCTTCATGCCCGCAATCTCCTAGGTCCAGTGGAGCACACCTGCTGCCTAGCACCCTCTGCAGGCTCTATCCGGAGTACTTGGCCTGTAGAATATGCGCCGATCACCGCAGAGAAGCATTCTAAGTGGTCGTTTCGCGGCAGGCACACTAACAAGCATCAAGAACCTAAACGGGAGCACATCTCTCCACGGTCGGCTGCCGTTGCGCAGATGGAACTACCGATCCTGCAGCAGGGCAACCTGTTTGAATAGAAGGCCGACCTCAATTCGGAGGCGCTGCCGAGAATCTGAGGCATCTCTGGATTGACTGCAATCGCTCGACGGACTCTACAGAACTACATCTGAATAGCGGATGGTCTTCTCGTAGAACAGGGAGAATCATGCCACAGAGCGAGGCTGGGCTTTGTGACGGCGCCTCGCATGGACCAACCGCCTCCTCCCATTCCGGTGATGCAGTCGCTTGGGCAACCGAGGGATGCTGGGATCACCCTGCCTCTGAAGGTATGCCAGCAGTTGGAGATCAGCCTGTACGAGCTCTGGGTCAACGATCTGCCGCAGGGCCATAAGGAGGGATC
Source organism: Bryobacterales bacterium (assembly GCA_028819255.1). Taxonomy (GTDB): domain Bacteria; phylum Acidobacteriota; class Terriglobia; order Bryobacterales; family UBA6623; genus VXMF01. The sequence continues at coordinate 33,110 of JAPPMB010000059.1, forward strand.
GGTGACAGTTGCGAAGTTTGATTCTACTTCCGCAAGGACAGGGCTCATGTCCTTTGGGATGTGTCTTTCGAGCCAAAAGCAGCATGAAGTCGACGATTGAGGTGTGGTTCACCGAGCCCAATGGGGAAAGGAAGTCTTCGAATGCTTCAAAGACGCCTCTTGCTCCGTGAGACCTCTCGTGGCTAAATGGCCAGTGGCCGTGGCTTTGGTAGTAGGCTTGTGCTACGAGGTATGGTCGAACCAGCGTAGTCAGGAAGTCTGTAAGATCCGACCTAGGTGGCCAGTGCATCCTGTATTCGGAGGTAACACATAGGCAGGCGAGGCCGTTACGGCACACATGCCGATCAATTTCCCACGGGATCTCGCGCTGGTTACACCAGAGCTTGGGGATTCCGCAAGGGTAGTTTCCTGGGATCTCCAAGTTGATGGTGAATCCGAGCCCAGGTTCAATCCACATTATCCCTGTGACCCTCGCAGGGACTCGCGCCGTATCTAGCGTTAGTGTTGGAAAAGTCTCGGAGAGATGATCTCGCTCTCTTGACGCTGGCATTTGTTTCATTTCGAATCATCCAATCTCTTCGTATCCCTTGCTTGCATAGGGTTTTGGGGCTGAGATCAGCGCTGCGATCCTCGCTTTGCTACTGGTCTTCTCTTTTTTCTCTGCCTCAGCAATTCTCTTGTCGAAGAAATTGGTGTGAAACACTTTTTTCCATGCCTTGAGGGCCTTGGAGCGTGTACAGTTTGGCAGGTCGAGTTCCGCGAGATCGTCGACAGCTCTCTCAAGAAGTTTGCAGAGATTCCGACTTTGGTGTTCGTTTTCAGCGTCAATAATCCACTCACCCACTACAACGGGATGTCTTACATAAGGATTAATGCCGAGGAGATCTAGAATCCGCTTCGCAATTTGAAGGAATTCGATGTCGAGCCTATCATCGCCCATATCATAGCACTCTTTTACCAAGGTCGTGATTACGAACCCACTCGGAAGAGAGTATGATGGCCGGTTCTTGCAGAAGCTCTTCAGTAAACGAATCAACTCACGTGAATGCCTCCGCTCACTAGACCTGTTTCGGTCTAACCAATTCTTGAACCAGTCATTCACACCATTTGGGTCTGACTTCTTCCAGTCAGAACTTGCAAGCTCATACCAAACCTCGCCGGACCAGTCTTCTCGTTGACGGTAGACTGGGATATCGACATGAGGTCCGTCATTGTAGAATACGCGGACACAGTTAGTCTTCACCTCAGGGGGCGAAACGAAGGCATCGCTATGAACCGCAGCACAGACCATCTTCCGCACGTCGAGAGCAGACCTCTCCGCGCCCCTCGGCCCTTTCAGCGTTGCAGCGTCGAAGACCACGCCGTCGTCAATGTCATACGCGTTGTTTGGCTCTTGAGTGACCGTTCGCATCGCGTAGGAACCTTGAGAGACTGACCCAATCGGTGAGGGTCCTCTTCGTTTCTCAAGACCGCTTCGCAGTCGCTTCCGGTTGCTGTCACGCCGGTCCTTTAGCGTTCCTCGTTGAATAGAGGTCAGAGCTACCTCTTCACGATGGTAGGCCCGGATGTCCTTGTCACAATTCTTCATTTCGATTCCCTTCCATTCTGATTGTATCTGAGTGATTGATCTCCGGCATCGTCTCGAAGATCTGGGATAGTACTTCGCCACGACAGTCGCCCGATAGTTGGCACCATCGGAAAGTCTTTTGGCCGTCCTCGTTTCCCAACTGCTTCATGAGGTCACGCGCCTCCTTCGACGCCGAATCGAGTCGGAGGACGTGGGCCTGCTCCGCTGAAGGCATCGATTCCTCACAGCGCAAAATGTGGACCCGCTTGTCGAGACGCTTCAGTTCGTCCGCGAGAAGCGTAACCGCGAAGTGGGTGGCCGACACTTGTGCGTTCATGGCCAACTCCAAAGGAAGGACGCCGCCATGCCACGCGATAATGCCGCGGTCGAGCTCCGCTGGAAGTCGAGACCCGGTTGGCGGAGAACAGGTGCCCACCGACATGACTATGATCGGCTGCTCCGGAACTGAGAGGGCGAGGCCCTCGATGACACCCAGTAGCATCGGATTGTTTGCCCACAAGCCACCATCGGCATAGGCATGGCCGGTCAGACCATCTGCTGTGATAGACGCCAAGGGAAGATAGATCGGAGCAGCACTGCTCGCGAGACAGGCGTCGGCCAGAGTTAGGTCGTTATCCCGGTGCTTGTTCTCGAGGTGCGGTGTCTTGAACACTCTTGGCTTGTGGCGAAGGAACGAGGTCGCCGATATGCACAGTCCGATGCGGCGCTGTACGTAGACTTCGCCGAGTGTCAGATTCCCAAAGATCTCTCGGAGTTCAGAGTTCAGTGCGGTGTTGGGATTCCCGGCGCGGCCGAGGTGCCGGACTACCCAGCGATAGAACCGAGCTCTGTCCCGAAACTTCAGCGACCGGTCGTAGGGTGGCATCGAATCTCTGAAGATCCGAGGTCCCGCCTCGTCGTAGAGCCGGATGACACGGTTTGGTCGGATCCCCGCTACGATGGCCGCCGCTAGGATCGCACCTGTGCTCGTTCCAACTACGAGATCGAAGCCCTTCCCGATGTCCAGGTGGTCCGACGCTCTGGATTGGGCGAAGCGGCTTGCAAGTGTGTTCAGGACGGTCGCACTGTACAGGCCGCGCATTCCGCCGCCGTCCAAGGCCAGGACTCGAATCGGGTCCACAAGCTAATGTTAGCATACGGAAGCTTACAGTTCAGCGCGGAAGACTCTGTCGCGCCGCTTGGAAGGCATCGTCTGGGGGCGTCAGAGCGAACGTTGCTCTCCCGGTGGGAAGATTGACTTGAGCCGAATCTTCGCGACCACAGAGTTCACGTCGAACGCCGTCACCAAGCGCCGAGCCGCCTGATCCCGCTTGGAATCTGGCAATCTGGGCAGACCGAGTAATCCCGAAGCGACCATGAGCGGTTCAACGCAGGCCTCGACGAGTCCTCGCGGCAGCAACAGCCCACCAATGGCTTGGTTCGCCTGCCATTCCCACCACTTCCCGTCATAGCCTCGGGAATGGTTGGCGAAGTCTTCCTTGCGGCACATAATCATTCGACGCTTGTAGTCGAAGCTGCCGTCAAGCAACGGATGGGCCCCGAATCCTTCACTGAACAGCTGCGCGTGGAGCAGGCCGTGGCCAGCCTCGTGAGCCAACGTGGACCGAACTCGACGTTCGCCAACCCGACCATCGCTGAAGAGCGATCTCGCCGCGCCTACGAGTTCGACACTGCCACCGGAATCGAAGACGGCAAGACCCAAGACGTCAGGCTTAAGGTCCTCATATGCTATTTGGCAGCCAAGAAACTTCTCGACGAACAGTTCGATCTCAATCGCCTTCGGAGTAGATGGCAGACATCCGACCGACTCCAAGGCATCCAAACAGATGCCGTCGATCTCGCCTACGGCGAAGTAGAGTCGGCGGCCGAATGGCCCTCCGAGTGTTGTCTTCTCTGTCATGGGGTCTCTTGCTCCGGATCCGCGTCAGTGAGCCTGCTCACCAGTTCTTCCGGCGTCAGTCCCTTCTCGATCTGTTCAGCCGTCGTCCGGAACGCCACGCCCCAGCGCGGGTTGGTCTGGGATAGGTGCTTGAGTGTCGACAGCGATTCTCGGAAGTCGTACCTGCGAAGGTCGCTTGCGTCGACTTCGAGTTCAGTTGCGATGGCTTGGAGGACTCCGGGCGACGGGAACCGATGCCCCAATTCAACATCAGATATGAATGGTGCTGATTTTCCGACCTTCATCGCAAGTTGTCGTAGCGAGAGGTTCTTCTCCAGTCGCAGCTCTCGAATCCTCTGACCCAATGTCTTGGCCTCCATTTCCAATCGCCCCCTATCTGTGGTTGGATGGTATCGAAGGTTCGCCAGCCGGCTCGGTCTGGAAGGTCGTCAGTGCTGCCCTACCGAGCCCAAGACCTCAAGAGGTCGATCATGTTTGCACTTGCCATGTCTCCAAACTCACGTTGTCAGTCTAGCGCGCATCAGCCGACTGTGAGATTCGAGATGAAGTCGACCAACAGTCTCCGTACCACACCAGCTACCGTCTCCCTCAACACATGGCCCTGAATCCCGTCGTCTACATCGAGAAGGTCACGAAGAGCTTCCTCCGTTACCAGCTCACCGCCTACCCCTTCTCCGATCCCCACCTCTTCGCGCAGATGCGCGATCTCCTTTCCCTTGACCACACTCGAGCGTCTCCCCTCCTCCGAGGCCCGTACGTAAGCCTCTCCCGCCCCTTCCGGGCCGGTGCTCCCATCCAGCAGATGGTCAGCGAAGGCATCATTCACCCCCACCTGGCGTCCAGGGTCCCGTCAAGCATCACCCATTTCTACAGCCATCAGGAGCGCGCACTCCGGGCAATCGGCGAGGGCCGCACGACGCTGATCTCTACCGGCACCGGTTCGGGGAAGACCGAGTGCTTCCTCTATCCGGTTGTCAGCCAGTGCCTGAGACTCCAGGACGAGTCTGCGGCACCCGGGATCAGCGCTGTCGTCGTCTACCCGATGAACGCATTGGCCGAGGACCAGCTCATGCGGCTCCGCGGGCTGCTGGCAGGCACGGGAGTACCCTTCGGCATCTATATCGGGAAGACTCCGGAGCGGGAAGTCGACGTGGCCGGTGCCCGCCTCCGTCCAGGCTCGTCGCGTGCGGATTACCTGGCTCGGCTTGAGAGAGCCCGACGGGACGGCACCGGCGAGACCGTTCACCCGGAAGAAGAGGTCTGCTCGCGCCAAGCTATGCGGTCACCTGGAGGGCAGCCCCGAATCCTTCTCACCAACGTCAAGCAGCTTGAACTGCTTCTCACAAGACAGAAGGACATCGAACTGTTCTCGGGAGCGCGCCTCGACTACTTGGTCTTCGACGAAGCCCACACCTTCAGCGGTGCAATGGGGGCCGAGACGGCCTGCCTGATCCGCCGTTTGAGATCGTTCTGCAACATCGCTCCCGGGCATGCCAGATGCATCGCCACCTCGGCGACCATCGTCGACCGAAACGATCCGGATGCGGCCCGCAACTTCGCGGCGAGGTTCTTCGGCGTTGCGGCCGACGAGGTTGTGACGGTTGGGGAAGACTACGAGAGCGAGACTTGGGCCGAGCCGCGAGTGGTCCCGCCAACGCCGAACGGGGATCCTTCGAAGATATTGGAAACGTGCGTCGAGGCCGTGGAAGACGAAGACAACTTTGGCTCCGCGGTCGAAGGGGCGTATCGCTTGCTGTCAGGCCGGACCCTGCACACTCAGGGCGCGAACGGATGGTCCGCCGCCCTCCACGCCGCGCTCTCCCGCAACGAGTTGGTCTTCCGTCTCAACGACGAACTCTCCGGGCCACGCCCGCTTGATGAGCTTCCCGACGCTCTCAAGAAGCACGTTGGGCGGCCCGTCACCGAAGCCGAGATTCTCGCTTGGCTGACCCTCGGTGCGGCCGCACGGCACGATGAACGCCCGCTGTTGCGGCCCGTTGTCCACGGATTCGTTCGTGGGATCGGGGGAGCGGTAGTGTCATTTCCGGAGCACCACCAAGGCGCGAAACTTTGGCTCGCCGCAAAGGACGACACCGGCCTCATCGAGTCCGAGCAACATTACGCACACCTTCGGGTCATGACATGCACCGTTTGTGGACAGCACTACTACATCGCTTTCCTCAAGGATTTCTCGTACACGGGCAAGCAACCTGGAGGCGGGGAGGCCAGCCAGGATGGCGCGTACTGGGAACCCCTCGACGAAGCGAACGGTGGCAGGCGATTGGTATTGATTGATCATCTGATCGGCCAAGCCGATTCCGACAGCAACCCGGCGTCTACGCGCACTGCGTCCCTCCACTTCTGCCGTCGCTGCGCCGCCGCCCATCCCAAGCGGGTGGACCGGTGTCGCTCTTGTGGCCACGCCGGTGTCACGGTAGATCTTCACGTGGTCCGGCAGAGCCGCGAGAAGCCTGGCAAGTTGACTAGCTGTCTGTCTTGCGGTTCCACCGGCCACCGGGTGCTGGGACGCTACCGGGAGCCGGCACGGCCAGTGCGGGCGGTGCCAGTCGCGGATGTCCACGTCCTGACCCAGGACATGGTGCATCACGCGGCTCGGCCGCGACTGCTCGTGTTCTGTGACAACCGCCAGGACGCGGCGTTTCAGGCAGGCTGGATGAAGGATCACGCCCGCCGCTTTCGTCTCCGGGCGCTCATGTCGGAGGGCATTCTGGCGAATCCGGGAACCTCGGTAGGAGACCTGACGGGCTACCTCGAGGAGCGTATGGAGGAAGACGAGGCTCTGTCCCGGGCACTCATTCCGGAGGTCTGGCAGGTGGCCCGACGTGAGGGCTCTGCCTCCCGCCACATGCGAGAACGCCGAAAGTACCTCCGCGTTCAGGTACTGCGGGAGGTCACCCTCTCTTCACGGCAGGCGCTCGGTCTGGAGCCCTGGGGCAGGATGAGTGTGCAGTACGACGGGCTCTCCTCTTCGCTTCCTTGGGTCCAGGAAAACGCTCTCCGGTTGGGCATCCCAGCCGACCGCCTGCGGGATGGAGTGGCAAGCGTCCTCGACTACTTTCGCCGCCGAGGAGCGCTACTCGACCCTGAGTATAAGGTCTTCACGAAGTACTGGGGCGAGGGCTCACTTGAAGTGCAGCAAGGCTTCATCCCCAGCTTTATCAGGCCGCTGGGATTGAAGTTGCGGCGGGAACCGGACGAGGAAGGCAAGTGGGTCATGCAATGGCTCAGCAGCTCCGGTGACACGACGATGCGCCAGATTGCCAGGAAGTGGGGCGAGCCTTCCGACTCGATTGCTCCGTTTCTGGATGGCTTCTACGCATTCCTGGTTCGGCAGAACCTCCTCAAGCCGGTGCGCCTGCTTGGAGCACGGGGCAGAGCTCTGCCGAACCTTGAGGGCGTGCATCAGGTCAATGGGGACGCCCTCAGGCTCCACCCGAACACACGCCTCGCACGCTGTAGAAGGTGTCGCCGCACGATCACTCGCGAAGTTCCGAAGGGCCGTTGCCCCGCTTGGCGCTGCAGCGGCAAACTCGAATGGATCCGCGAGAACCCGGACAACTACAACCTTCAGCTCCTCGATGGGGCGTACGCGATGCTTCGCCCCGAAGAGCACACGGCCATGGTCCCCAACGACCACCGCGAGCGCCTCGAGAACTGGTTCAAGGGTGATTCCAACGCCGTCAACTGCCTCGTCTGCACACCGACACTCGAACTTGGGATCGACATCGGCCGTCTCGATTCGGTCCTGATGCGCAACGTTCCGCCGCTCCCTGCGAACTATTGGCAGCGAGCAGGGAGGGCAGGACGCCGCCACCGGATGGCGGTCAATATGACCTATTGCCGCCCGGTCTCACATGACCGCGCCTACTTCGTGGAGCCCCCGAAGCTGCTCGGTGGGCGGATCGACCCTCCGGCCTTCAATCTCCGAAACGAGGTCATGGTTGCCAAGCACGTCCACGCGACGGTTATTGGCTCGCTGCACCGTCTCGGCCGTGATTCCCGGCGGCCGAAGTCCGAACGGCAATTGGTACGTGGGGTTCTCGACACATGCCTTCCCGGGAAGGTCACACCGTACCTGTTCGACGGAGAGTATGTGCGACAGCAACCGTTCGATTTTGCCCAGCTGCGGGATCTTATTCGCCAGCATGGGCCGTATCTGGTGGACAACGTGGGCTCAGTCTTCGATCAGGGCTGGCCAGAGGCCGATTCGGACGTTGTGACGCCTGGAGCGCTTCGCAAGCATGTCGATCACTTTGTGGATGAACTCGAAGAGGTGGTGGCACGACTGCGTCGGCGCCTGCGATGGGCAATGGCGCAGATCGCGCGGCTGAATAGCGTGCTTGCAAGCCGCGGGACACTGAGCAAGGAGGACGAGGCGCTTTTCAGGCGATGTAGGCGGCTCGTCAGCCGGCTGAAGGGCGAGGCATCCGGGCGCAGCCGTGCGGAGGGCCACGATTCCTCGATCACGTTCAGTGTCTTGGCGGCAGAGGGATTTCTGCCTGGCTATGGACTGGAAACCGGTTACGTAATCGCATGGGCGGAAATCCCCTACTGGGTTGAGGGTGGGATGGACTTCGTCCTTCCGAGACCTCCGGCGACGGCGTTGCGCGAGTATGTGCCGGGCAACCTCATCTATGCCAACGGGCACCGCTTCGCTGCCCGCCGATTCCACCGGGATCCGAGCGAAGAACACGTCGATATGCCCGTGTTCGAAGTATCCGCCGAGCATCAGGCAGTCAAGGAGACGACCGCCGGTGTGTCGTCATCGCTTGGGGGTAAGATCCTTCGTGCGATGGCGGTCTGCGACGTCGACCTTGTCCATGTCTCTCACATCTCGGACGACGAGGACCTGCGCTTCCAGCTCGGAGTTGCCGTATTCGGCGTGGAGCTTGGCCAGCACAGCGGAGGTAAAGCCTTCCGATGGGGTGGCCAGTCCCTGCTCATGAGGCGAGGCGTGCGAATACGTCTTGTCAACGTTGGTGTTTCAGAGGCTATCAAGAGCGGAATCGGCCTTGGGTTTCCGGTTTGCACCATTTGCGGACAGAGTGTCTCGTCCCTGTCATCGGAAGCCCAGCGTGAGAAATTCCGCGAATCCCACCAGACGCGCTGCGGTCGCAACCCGGATCCGGTTGGATTCTACGCTGACATCGCGGCCGATGCGCTGTCGCTCCCCGGATGCACGAGCGCGACTCAAGCCTACAGTGTCCTCGAGGCTCTTCGGATAGGCGCGACAGGAATCTTGGACATGCACATGGAAGATCTTCAGATCCTTGTGATTGGCGAGATCGGAAACGAGGCGGTAAATGGGCTGCTTTGGGATCCCATGCCTGGAGGCTCGGGCCTTCTGGAGCGTCTGTACGAACGGTTCGCCGAGGTCATTGAGGCTGCCCGGGACGTAGTGACAGCCTGCCCTGGCGCCTGTGAGTCGTCCTGTGTCGACTGCCTGCAAACCTTCCGCAACTCGTACTACCACAATCGGCTCAACCGAAGGATCGCCCTCGATACACTCAAGAAATGTGGCCATCAACTGGCGTTTCAGCACGAAGTCTCTCCGCAGCTACCGGCTTCTCTGCAATCCGATTACGCAGTGCCAGTCAACTTGGCGGAAACGAAGCTTCGCCATCTGCTGATCGCAGCTGGATTCGGGGAAGGGGTCCGTGGACACCAGATCCATCTGGGCGGTGCCCTCGGCACCACAACTCCAGACGTGATCTACCGTGACCCGGACGACGATTACTGCAGAGGGGTGTGCATCTATCTTGACGGCATGAGCAGACACATCCACGGGAACCCGAAAACAGCCCAGAGGGACCGGGCAATCCGCACATGGCTGAAGGGCAGCGACTACGAAGTTCTGGAGATCCCTGCCAACGAGCTTGACGACCAAGACGCTATGGCGCGGCACTTTCGTCGTCTGGCGATGTATCTCGGCCAAAGACGGAAGGCGCGGAGGTTGGCCAGAGACAAGAGTTGGTTCACAAATCCCGAGTCATCGGGAATTCGCACCTTGCCCCGTGGCTCCCAAATCTCAGACTGACGATGCCGACTCATCCAAATTCCTACCTGTGCCGCTGGTCCTGCCGAAGCTGTCTGGAGGTAGTCTTGGAGTTCCGGCCAGCCTCGGCCTGATCCATCGATCTGCCCGTGCATCCTGCCGCGGCTGCATGGACCTCCAGCACGGTCCCCGGAAGCTTCCCCACTCCGAGTCCAATTCAAGATTCGGGCCAACGGGCTGGAGGTTGGTCATGATGTGCCGACGACCTATCCCGGGCATGCCGTGGACCGATGCTTGGCCTTCTGTGTATCGGTGGAGACTGAAAGCATGACTTCGGAGACCCAACCCAATTGTCCACAACCTTTGCGCCGCTGTCACAGTTCCGCGGAGGGGAGAGTATCCCTGCCAGGTCATGCCCACTCCTCGTCGAACGCAACGATGTTCTTTTCGCCGCGCCTGAACTCTAGGCCGACCAAGTGGATCGGGAGTCCACGGCCACAGCCTGCACTTTGACCTTGAGTGCACGCCCAAGAATAACCTTGCCATCTCTATTCTTGGGCGTCGCTATGATCCTCGCACACGGAACCGGATTGGCCCGAAAGGCGGCCGACTGCCTCCTCGGAGCACGGGACACCGTGCGGAAGCCGCGAGAAGGTGTCGAGGTCCTCCACTGAGCCCCGCTTGTTGGCCGCCATGGCCCATACGCTGGCGTTCGAGCACAAGTACACCTCCGGCGTAACCGCGCTGGACCCCGCGACAGGCGGCCGGTGGTGGCTATGGGAGGGATGAATGCCCATAACTTGAAGCGCGGGCGACCTGACCGAGCAGCTGTGGCGACGGATCGAGAACGAGTGCAGAGAGATCGAGGAGTTGACCAAGATCGAATTTGAACCGCTCGGCGAGAACTCGCGAGCCGCCGCGAGTAATGCTCTGCGTACCGTCGAGCGTGATACGGAGGAAGCCGCCATGCGGATGCGTGCGCTGTTGCCGATGGCTTGGCTCGGTATTTTCGGCGGACGCGGGGTGACGATGAGTTTGTTGTGGAAGCGGATCGAGATGGGCGTCGAACTCAACTTCGACATCGAAGGGGCACTCGATGAGCCCTTGTCTCCCAATTGGCGAGGATGCGTTCGCCACAACCTTCCCGTCGGGCGACGGCCGAGGTTGCTGGTCCCTGCGATCGACCGCCCATTACAGCAGTACCGTAGCGACTAAGTCGGCAATCTGCTTGGCGTCGATGCCACCACCCTCATCGTCTCGCGTGGTGATCAGTGTCCCGGCGTCACCGCCGCCTTCCTCATGCGGAATAATGTCGGCAGCACGATACGCGGCTAGCTTACGCTCCCAGCGGTCCGCGTAGTCTGGGTTGTGCAATAGGCCGAGGTGTTCCCAGTAGTATCGTTCACCTGTGTCGTCGTCTATGATCGTAAAGTCCGGGTAGCGCGTATGGTTGTTGGGCAACCGGAGCGGTGCCTCGTACTGGTAACGGTCGACTCCTTGAGCGAGAAGTTCATTGGCAATGATGACCTCGGATTTCGACCGCACGAGATCGCCACGCTTGGTCCGATGGATTAGTCCGTCCTCTAGGAAATGCTCCCTCCCGTCAACCTCGACCAAGATCGGGCTGGGCGGGCCGAAGAGATTTGTCACCCTGCGTGCGATGTCGGAGTATCTCTCGCTAGAGTAGCGACGTAGGTCACGTACATTGCCTTGATGCAGGACGACGACGCGTTCCTTCTGCCGTGTGAGTGCCGTATACAGCAGCTCGCGGGATAGGAGCCAGCACGGATTCGGTAACACGACGAACGTTGTCCCGAACTCGCTTCCCTGCGTCTTGTGGACGGTAAGAGCGTACGCCAGTTCTAGGGGCGGTCCCTCCTCTCCATTGAACTCCCCCGTATGGAAATTGTAGGCGTGGCCAGGCTGAGAGGTGAACTCCACTTCGAGCCGCGGAAACAGTCTTTTCTGCTTCCAGCTCCTGTAATTGCCGACGACGAGCCCTACGTCACCGTTCGCAACATACGACTGGCGCTTGGGGTAAACGGTTCGTTGAGTACTGTTCTTCAGGTTAATGACTTTATCCCCGTATATAATCCCTTGTGGCCCGAGCGGAGGGTGTACCTTGCGTCGTCCCCTATAGGCGGACATTGCGCTTGTCATCCATTTACTTCGAAAAGACTGCTGGACGACACGGTTTAGGACGCCCACACCGTGTTCGGCTCCTCGCACCGGAGAAATAATCTGCCATCGTTCAGCCTTCAGATCGTGATCTTTCCGGCTACGCCTAAAGTAGGTCCTTCCTTTGTACATCGTCGCGCCGAGCCCGCGTTCGAAGCCCAGTTCGTCGTCCAAACCACCGAGACCGAGCTCCCTAGCGATGAGCGAGAGCAAGCGCCTGTGGAGGTCTTCGCCATCGCTCCATGACTCGAAGCCGATCTCTGCCGCCTCCTCAGTTTCGAGTCGGTCCCAAATCTCGTCAGCGGCCGGATCCGCAGTGCCGCCGAACCAATTGGCCAACAGCAGGTCGGCTCGTGTCGTTCCTTTCTGGCGGCGTGGGATCGTGAGTTCGGCATAGCCCCGCCCTACCCGCGGGAAGTGGTGCTCGAGGCCCTCGGGTGCTAGTTCTCGGACAATATCGACGAAGGGGCGCCCGGATCCAATGGGCGGAAGCTGACGAGGATCACCGACCAGAACGAGACGGTCAACGCCACTCAGACCGTCGAGCAGAGCAGCGAGTTGCTCTTCGGTGAGCATTGAACACTCGTCGACGATGACCGTCCGGTAGTTGCCGCACCGGTCTGTGCTGCCGGTAACGCTGTAACGACCGGTGGCCGGAACGTATCGCCTGCCATACCGCATCAGGAACTGCGCGACCGTGAGCCCTCCTGCCACCTTGGTCTTAGTTTCAAGCTGCACGCGTGCCTTTCCGGTGGGAGCCAGCAGCAGGACGCCACTGGACGAGACGCCGGTAAGTCCGCAGAGCATTTTGAGGAGCGTGGTCTTCCCGGTCCCGGCTGCACCGACCAGCACGGAGAGCCTCGACGCGAAGAGCTCGGCGAGCGCGGCCGCTTTCTCAGTGCGCGCATGTTCCTCGATTGCGCGGTCGGTCCAGTCCGGCGGCAGCGCCTCAAGGGATTCGTCGACGACCGAGCGGAAGTCGTGTGTACTCTTGTGGCGCCGACTCCTGGGACCCAGCCGCTTTTTGACCGTCCTGCGAATAAGCCGAGCTGTGACCGTGAATCGTCGAAGCTGGTATCCAAGGCTACCGTCGGCCATCTCGACGGAATCGACAACCGGACATAGGGAATCACCAGCGCCAGCAATCACTTCTGGTCCAACCGGGCAGTCGGTCTCCAACGGCATCTTGTCGATCGTGGCCTTCAGCCAGTTGCGAGGCAAGAGCGTGTGTCCCTGCTCGGCACCATGCTCGAGCGCCGCAACCAACAGCGCTCGCACCCGGCGGGGGTCGACCTTGTCTTCAAGCCGAGAGCGTTCGGGCATCGGATGTGCCTCCAGAATGACCCGGTCGGGTAGCATGCCGCGGTCGATTGTCATCACCGAGATGGGATCGCGGGACAGACGATCGAGTTCGTAGAGTAGGTATGGATTTGAAATCAGGCCCGCGTCGTCAACGTCTTCCCGTCGCAGATCAGGATTGAAGAATCGGATAGCTTGGTTGGTCTCGATCGAGAAGCGGCTGAGAAGCTTCAGCACTTCCTTACGTTCTGGAGTCATCGCGAGCCAAGCACCAGCGAAGCCTTGGCCGATGAGCCCCTTGGCAGAGCGTGTAGCTGTGTGAGGCGCTCGCATCACCTCCTCGAACGCGGGCCACGGATCGATAGTGCGGTCGCCCCTTGCCGCCGAGCACTGCTCGGCGAGTTCGTAAGCCACCAAATTGCCTCCGTCACCAAGAAGCGCGCTAAGGGCGGAGCCGAAGCCGGGAAAGGGACCCCGCAAACGCCACAGCCGGTTGAGTTGCTGGTCGAGCCAAGCCCTCGCACGTCTCCAGCGGCCAGGCAGCAATGTTTCGATGCGGTCCAAGGCCCGCATACAGTTGAGCACCGCTACGATCGCGTGGTCGTGCGATACGTGCTCCGATGCGTACGAGAAACTCCAGAATGCATCATCCGGGGCAAAGGCGAGGAACTGCTCGGGGTCTAGCCCCTCTTCGACTGCGAGGTCAGATAACTCCTGGTAGGGGAAAAGGAACCCTTCCTCAGAGCCTGGACGGATCGAGTGCTCAACGTTCCGTTCCCAGAGCACACTTCTGTGGCGCGGGTTGGACCTTGAGTACTGGTATTCGACGTGGTCGTCAACGCCCCGTACTAGGCCGACACCGACGATGACTCGACCACTAGATGCCGATAGCGGTGTGTCCTTTGCATAGAAAAAACACAGGGATTGGTCTGGATGAACGGCACTGAAGAAGGTGTCCAGCATGACGAGCTGGTTTGCGCGTTCTTGGATCCAGACAGTGTCGAATCCCAAGTCAGGCTCACGATCCGGTTGAAAACCAAGGTTGTAGCGCTCTACAAAGTTCTGCCCGTCCTCCCTGAGCATCCAGCGGAATGGAACGCAGGCCGCGCTATACGGTCGCATTGTGTAGCGCGTCGGAAGGAAATGGCCGTGCCAATGGGAGTCTTGATTTGCGTAGGGATGCTGCTTGGTGACGGTGATTGGGAACGGTGCCATGAAATTCGCACGCTCAGCCATACACGCTGGTAGCTGATCAGGCGACAGGTCGGCCAGAGACTCGCCAGCCACTGCTGCTTCGGCACTGTCATCCTTTGCGTCGGCGATCCGGTGAAGAGCACGGCAGGCTATATTGCTCACCGGTCTATTGCAAACGACCCCAGCCCAGCTGGCATCGTGCCATGGAACGCGGATTGATAAGTGCTGTACCGGTAGCCGGCGAGCTCCTGCGATCATGAGCACCCCCTCGGTGATTGCGTTGTTGAGGGGCGGAGCATCTCCCAAGCGGACACTCCCATCGCCCCCCGTCTTCATGAGTTATCGTAACTCTCCCGAGATGGTTGCGGTCCCGCACCGGACCGTCCATTCGACCTCACCGCGGGTGCTAGCCTACGGCCACATCCGCCTTCAACGCCAGCCCGGAGCCCGCGAACCGCTTCCCCATCACGGTCGATCGAGAACCCCTCTTGTGGCCTGTCATTGGTCCGCGCCCAACTCGATCGCGAGTTCGCCTCGGTCGAGGAAACCATTCTCACGGGAACGACCGGCTGACACCAATCATTACTCGGACCCGAGACGTGACCTCTCGAGGTCGATGAGGCATCGTTCCTCTTGATACGGAAGTCCTTGGTCTTGCCATCTCTTCAAGGCCAGTGCTCCGGGGTGGGCGTCCGTGTCCTATGGAGGCCCGTCTGTGACCTACTTCGCCTACCCCGACGAGTTCGGCCACGGCGGTCGCTACGCACGCCGCGAAGATCCCGAACACGACGACAGTCCGGTGTCTCGTCCGGCGGACTTCGTCCCCGAGGCAAATGCCCACAGCCCTTGCGCCGCTCACACAGTTCCCCAGCGCAGAGAGCATCCTCGCCAAATCATGCCCGCTCTGCGTCGGACGCGACGATCTTCCTCTCAGCGCGCCTGAACTCCACGCCGATCAAGCGGATCGGGAGTCCACGGCCACGGCACCTGTGCACGAAGCGCCTTGCATTCAGCTGTGCCATCGACGTCCCATTTCTCGCCGGCTCGACCACCTTAAACTCGAACAGATGCATCTGGCGATTGAAGCGCGCCGTCATGTCCAGACGACTACGGCTGCTGCTGTCCTCCAGCGTCACATCCAGGCCCCCAGCACCGAGAAATCGGCACAGAACCGGCGGGCATAGTAGCCCTCGTAACGGGCGATGTCGTTCTTTCGATGCGAGTCGTGTGGAACGCTTGCAAGCAAGGACTCGAGCGCCCGCAGCCCGCCGAAATTGTTGGCACGCAGCAGCGCGTAGGATTCAATCTCGTGTATGCACTGCTGCGACGCTTCTGGGGCCTGTCCCGCATCGACGTTCATGGATCCGAAGCCCTGAACGCTCCGTCCACAGGCTTCCAACCAGCCGGCCGCGGATCTTCTCGCGGGCTCGCCGCTCGGGCGTCAGCGGCACGAGGACATGTTACTGGTTGCGGGTGTCAAGCCGCGACGAACCGCTCGACCGCGATCTCCCCGGCGCGGCTGCGGACCTGCCAGAGATCGTAGGCCATCTGCATCCCCAGCCACGTCTCGGGAGTAGAGCCGAACGCCTTCGACAGCCGGATGGCCATCTCCACCGAGATTCCCGCGCGACCGTTCAACAACTCTAAGAGAGCCTGCCGGGTTACGCCCAGCCCTTGGGCAGCCCGGGTCACGGTCAATCCAAGGGGATCGAGGCACCGCCGCTTCACGATGCTGCCCGGATGCGGCGGATTGTGCATGACCATTGTCCGTCCTCCCCTCATTGATAGTCCAAGCAGTCTACATCGACCGCTGCGCTGTCCTCAAACCGGAACGTCACCCGCCAGTTGCCCGACACCGACACTGTGTAGTGCCCCTTCAGCCGCCCTTTGAGCACATGTAGACGGAACCCGGGCAGGTTCATCCCCTCCGGCCCCGAACTGTGGTCGAGTGCCGCCAGGATGTCCCGAAGCTTGCCGACGTGCTCCAGCGCGACCCGCCGCGCCGTCCTGCCCTCGTAGAGCGCCCTCAGGCCCCGGTGGCGGAACGATGCGATCATCAACCAATCCTAGGTTGTCGCACCCGCTGGTCCGACGCTTGGAGTTGGGAGTGTCGGCGACTGCGGAGAACATGCTTTCAGGCCCGAGCAAGTGTCCATAACCCTTGCCCTTCTACCATGGTCCTCCGGCGCGGAGAGCGTCTCCCAAGGTCATGCCCGCTCCACGTCGAACGCGACGATGTTCTTCTCCTCGCGACTGAACTCCACTCCGATCAGGTGCATCGGGAGTCCACGGCCACGGTACTTGCCCGCGTAGTCCTTTGCTCTCAGCTGCGCCATCGCCGTCCCTCTTCGCGCCAGCTCGACCACCTTGAACTCGAACAGATACATCTGGCAATTGAAGCGCACCGCCATGTCCAGACGACCTCGGATGCTGCTGTCCTCCACCGTCACATCCAGACCCAGCGCCGCAAACTGGGCGTAGAACACGCTGGCGTAGTAGCCCTCGTAGCGGGCGATATCGTTCTTTCGGTGCCAGTCGTGTGGAATGCTTGCGAAGAAGGACTCGAACAGCGTCCGTAACCCGCCGAAATCGTTGGCGCGAAGCAACGCGTAGAGTTCAATCTCGCGCGTCCCCTGCTGCGACGCTTTCGGGGTCATGGCCTGCAGCAGGCGCTCGTTCAGGCTCTGGCGAACCTCACGGTTCGGATAGCCAAGCCGGTAGAGCGTCTTGCCGCCGAGGTCTTCCGTGCCGGTGATGGTGAGGTAGCCGGTCTGGAACAGCAGCGCCTCGGTTGCAATTTCTCCCACGTCGAACGACGACAACAGGTCGCCGCTGGCAATCATGGCGTCGAGGTCGACGCCGCTAACTTGTCTCGCCAGAAGCGTGTCAACCAGGAACGTGGGTGTGCCGGTTTCAAACCACCAGGCACCGAACTCGCGTCGGTCAAACAGCAGAAGGATGTCAAACGGGTTGTAGACGCTCTCTGCGCCCCGCCAGTTGTACCCGTTGTACCAGGCACGGATCTTGTCCCGGTCAAGGCCGTACTGTTCCGCCGCGAAGACTGTGTCGAGGTCAGTGTCCGTGTAGCCGCAGACGGCGGCGTATCGCGGATCCAGCGTGATGTCGGCCAGATTGTTGAGGCCTGAGAACAGGCTCACCTTGGAAAACTTGGTGACCCCGGCGAGGAACGCAAACCGGACATGCGCGTCGCAGTCCTTGACCATGCCGTAGAGTCCGCGCAGGAAGTCGCGATTGGCACGAGCCACCTCTGGAACTTCGAGCGCATCCAGGATCGGCTTGTCGTACTCGTCAACCAGGACCACGACACGCTGTCCAGTGCGCTCGTGAAGCGACCTGATCACGGAGCGAAAACGTGCGGAAGGAGCAACGGAGTGCGGGAGGATCGACGCGTCTCTCTCCACCGTCTCCAACTGGTGCGCCACCTCCTCCTCAAGGTCACCATCCCTCCGGAATATGCCACCGCCGAAACTCAGGACCAGGACTGGATAGCGAACGGACCAGTCCCAATCATCATGGATCGCCAGCCCGCGAAATAGAGCTTCGTTGCCCTCGAAAAGCTCCTTCAGAGTGTTCAGGAGGAGGCTCTTGCCAAAGCGTCGGGGGCGCGAGAGGAAGTAGTGTGTTCCTCGGTCGATCAGCCGTTGGAGGTAGGCGGTCTTGTCGACGTAGTAGTAGTCTTCCTCTCGGATCTTCCGAAATGTCTGGATGCCGATCGGCAGCCTCCGTCCGGTCATCGCCGGACCCTACCGGATGATCCGGCAGCCGGGGAAGGCCGCACGACCGCACCGGTTCGCGCGGACGGGAGGCCTTGGTCCGGTCTGGATCGCCGCAACGTACAAATTAGCCGCCCTGCGAATCCAATCCAACACTCGGATCTGTTACCAAGACGCCTAGCAGTAGTCTACAGGGCAGTGGGGCGGCAGGATGGTGGCCCCAGACAGGGAGTCTTGCGCCTGTGATCGCTGAGTCGCCCCCACGACTCCACTCCCCTGACACATGGATACCACTCGGGAGAGCTAGGCTTGCCCTTCCGGCCTAGCACTGGTCGCGCCATGAAGACTGAGGAGGCTCCTTGGAAGCTCGAATCGACCTGCCCAAGAATTGGCACGTGATTGCGCACACGGGCCTACTGGTCAAGAAGGTAGGCGCCTCGAGTCGACCCTCGCTCGAACGCAACGACCCGGAGGCCCTCCTCGAACGCGATCCGGAACTGTCCGCGGACCCTGTTCTGGATCCGGATGGCCTCCGGACGCGCCACCTCCCCAATTCGGGACGGCACCTCGATGCGCATCGCAAAGTGCTTCTGCGTAGACCGCCGGCCTGCCTTCCGCTCGGCGACGGCCCGGCTCTTCAGATGCCAGGCAGCTACCAGCCGGTCGGTCGGCAGCGATCCGTGCAGCTTGCTGGAGGTGATGCCGTAGAAGTTGGGGATGTAGGCCTCAATTGCGGTTCCGAGCTTCTCGATGTTGAAGTAGGCGTTGCGCGCCTGGAGCGGGTCGAACGTCCACTCGATCCGGTCGAGTCCAGCTGCGAGCGCCTCGTCTCGCTGACGCAGTTTGAGCCTGAGCCCAATGCCAAGGTTGTGGAAACCCGGATCCACGCCCGCCATGTGGCTGTGCCAGTACGCTTGGAGGTCCGGCTTGAACGCCGCGAAGGCGAGCGTGTAGCCCACGAGCTCCCCGTGCAGGAATGCGCCGAGGGACGAGCCCCCGATGCGGCTGAACACCCCGAACAGCCGGGACGCCACCATGTCGCTGGGGTCGAAGCCCCATATCAGCTCCTGCAGCCTCAGCGTCGCCTCGAACTCGTCGAGTGTTTCCAGGCGGCGGATCTCCAGGGCGCTCAGGCCTGCTTGGCTCTCTGCCATAGCGACTCCAGCTCGTCCATGTCACAGTCTTCAAACACCCGGCCGACCGCGGCAAGTTCGCGCTCCATCGTTCCTATGCGCTTCCGGAACTTTGCGTTTGCGCGGCGGAGCGCCAGCTCGGGGTCCACGCCTGCGACGCGAGCCACATTGACTGCCATGAACAGCAGGTCGCCGACCTCGTCTTCCACGAGATCCCGGTCCCCGGACTGCCATGCCTCGCTGACCTCCAGGAACTCTTCCTCGACCTTGGCCCCCAGGTCATCGAATCCCTCCCAGTCGAAGCCGGCTCCAGCCGCCTTCTTGCCGACTTGGCTGGCCTCCAGAAGGGCCGGCTGGTTGCGAGGCACGCCGTCGAGCATTCCCGATCCCGCGGGCTTTTCCTGCGCCTTGATCTCCTCCCATCGGGCGGAGACATCGACTGCGGTCCGAAGCGACTCGGATTCAAACACATGCGGATGGCGACGCACCAGCTTGTCGTTGATGCAGCGGAGCACCCGCTCGATGTCGAAGAGGCCCTCGCTGCTGGCGATCTCCGCCTGAAAGACCACTTGCAGCTGGAGATCTCCGAGCTCTTCGGCCAGGGCCTCCCAATCTTCCCGCTCGATGGCGTCAAGCACCTCGTAGGTCTCCTCCACGACATAGGGTCGCAGGCTGGAGAGGGTTTGCTCGCGGTCCCACGGGCAGCCATCGTCGGACCGCAGCTTGCGCATGATCCCCACCAGCCTTGAGAATTCCTGCGCGGCCTCACCCATGAGCGACTCCCTCATCGTAGCGGCAGCGACCATCTCCGGGGCCGGACTCCTGGAGGCGCCTTTCGGATGCGTCCCGAAGGCCATTCTGCCGAGTGGTTCTGTGGTACGTTAATCCTCGATTTCGCCATGACCTTCCGTATTCGAGCGCTCTGTGCGACGGGCCTGGTGGCCGTGCTTCTGGGGGCGTGCTCGGCCGATGCGCCAAGGCCCATGCCCAACATTCTGTTCATCGCCATTGACGACCTCAACGACTGGGTCGGCCCCCTCGACGGGCATCCCCAGGTGCGAACGCCCCACATGGACCGGCTTGCCGCCGCAGGCACCACGTTCTACAACGCTCATACGCAGGCGCCGCTCTGCAATCCGTCCCGGACGAGCCTGCTAATTGGTCGCCGCCCCTCCAGCACGGGGATCTACGGCCTCGCTCCATGGTTCAGGGAGGTCGAGACCCTGAAGGACATCGAGTCCCTGCCTCAGTTCTTCGCCCGGCACGGTTACGCCACTTACTCCACGGGAAAGATCTATCACGGCAGGTACGGACGGGCCGACGGCGACACGGAGTTCCACTTCCTGGGACCGCGGGCGGGTGTCCGGGTGCGTCCGGAGCAGAAGATGGTCGAGACGCCGCAGGACCATCCCCTCATGGACTGGGGCACCTTCCCTCACAAGGACGAGGACAAGGGCGACTGGGCGGTCGCGAGCTGGGCCGTGGAGCAGCTCGAGGGTCCGCTCAGCGGACCTCAGGAGAAGCCGTTCTTCCTGGCGGCGGGCTTCTTCCTTCCGCACGTGCCCTGTTACGTTACCCAGCAGTGGTACGACATGTACCCGAAGGACGCGGTCCAGTTGCCGGAGATCCGCCGGGACGACCGCGAGGACACACCGCGCTTCAGCTGGTACTTGCACTGGAAGCTCCCCGAGCCGCGTCTGAAATTCATCGAGGAAGCCGACGAGTGGCACAACCTCGTCGCCTCCTACCTCGCGTCCATCACGTTCGTGGACAGCCAGGTCGGGAGACTGCTTGACGCCCTCGATGCGAGCGGTCACGCCGACAACACGGTGATCGTCCTGTGGTCGGACCACGGATGGCACCTGGGCGAGAAGCTCATCACCGGCAAGAACACGCTCTGGGACCGCTCCGCGCGGGTTCCCCTGATCTTTGCCGGCCCGGGCATCTCGGAAGGCACCCGCGTCACCAGCCCGGCCGAACTGCTCGACATCTACCCGACGCTTGCCGAGCTCGCGGGCCTGCCGGCCGCCGAAGGGCTCGAGGGACACAGCCTGGTGCCCCAGCTTGAGGATGCCGACGCCCCCCGTGAATGGCCCGCGATCACAACTCACAACGCAGGGAATCATGGAGTCCGCTCCGAGAAATGGCGCTACATCGTCTACGCCGACGGCAGCGAGGAGCTCTACGACATGGAGAAGGACCCGCAGGAATTCGACAATCTGGCCGGCGACCCGCAATTCGGGGACGTGATTGCCGAACACCGGAAGTTCCTGCCCGACTCCGATCTCCCGCCCGCTCCCGGCAGCCGGGCGCGTGTGCTGATCTACGACGGCGGCCGCGTGAACTGGGAGGGCGAGGACGTCGGCGGGGACGATCCGATCCCCGAACTCTGACCTGAGTCAGAATGAAGAGCGTTGCCTGACTCGGTTCTCGGGGTGATCCCCGCCCGCTACGGTTCCCGTCGCTTCGAGGGCAAGCCGCTCGCCATGCTGTGCGGCAAGCCTCTCATCCAGCACGTCTACGAGCGAGCCTCCGGGTGCGAGCTCTTCCGCCGGCTGGTCGTCGCGACCGACAGCGGGCGCATCCGGACGGCGGTCGAGGGCTTCGGCGGCGTTGCTTTGATGACCTCCACAGATCACCTCTCCGGGACGGACCGGGTCGCCGAGGTGGCCGCCGGCGACGATTCCGCGATCGTCGTGAACGTGCAGGGCGACGAGCCCTTTGTCAACGCCACCGTGCTGGAGCAGGTGATCCGGCCGCTTCTCGACCCCGAAGGCCCGCCGATGTCGACCCTCCGCAAGCGGATTCTCGATCCGGCCCTGCTGGACGACCCGAATGTTGTCAAGGTGGTCACGGGCCGCGACGGCGACGCCATCTACTTCTCCCGGAGTCCGATACCGTATCCGGGCCGCTGTGTTCCGCACAGCGCCTGGGAGCATATCGGGATCTACGCCTACCGGAGGGAGTTCCTGCTCGCCTTCAGCCGGATGCGGCCCACCGAGCTCGAGGGAGTCGAGGGGCTCGAGCAGCTGCGCGCCCTGGAGCACGGGCACCGGATCGCGGCCGTCCCCACGGAGGACCACGTCGGTCTGAGCGTGGACACGCCGGACGACCTCGAGCGCGCCCGCATTATGCTTGTGAACGCGGAGGCTCGATGCTGACGGGGAGCTTCCGCCCGGATTGCGATACCGCGTTCGGGATTCTCTACAATAGGAGTTCGGCAACGGCGTCCCATGCTCCCCGGGACGCCCGCGACTTCGGGGGATAGGAATGTCCGACAACAAGGCTGCGGGATCGGCCCGTGCTTCGCTCATAGACCGCATCAAGGAGAGCGTCAGGTCCGAGGGCACCGACCAGGAGACCCGGATCAGGTCGCGTCGCCGCCTGATCGGCCTGCTCACTGGCGGGTTTCTGACGGCGAACTTTCTGATGTTCCTGCGGTTCTTCTTTCCGCGCACCATCTTTGAGCCGCGAACGCAGTTCCCGATCGGGCTGCCCGCCGACTTCCCGATCGGCGTGGACACGCGGTTTCAGAAGAGCAAGCGCATCTGGGTCGTTCGAACCACCGACCGTCTGTTCGTGATCTACGCCAGCTGCACCCATCTGGGCTGCACGCCCGACTGGAAGCTCAGCGAGGCGAAGTTCAAGTGCCCCTGCCACGGCAGCGGCTACGATCCGGAGGGCCGCAACTACGAGGGGCCTGCGCCCCGTCCGCTGGACAGGGCGTACGTCGAGGTCGACCCCCAGGGCCGCATCATCGTGGACACCAGCGTGCTCTTCCGCGAGGAGAAGGGGCAGCCCACCCAGTTCGACAACCAGGGCAGCTACATCCAGGTGTGAGGTCGGGAGGTACGAAACAGCATGGCTGACACACAGGGCGCCGACGCCAAGACCAAAGCGGCGCAGCCTGCTTCCAACGGCAACGGAACGCGCAAGCTGCTGGGCGTCACGGTCGATCCGACCGAGATCAAGCGCAAGGCCGAGATGGACCTGAAGGCCATCCAGGAGCCGACCAAGACCGACGTCTACAAGTCGATCTTCCGCGTCAGGCACGACCAGACTTCGCGCAGCCGCACGCTGGGCGTGCTGAGCAACGTCTTCCTGCACCTGCACCCCGCGAGGGTCAACCGCGACGCGGTCCGCTACTCCTTCACGTGGGGCATGGGCGGCATCAGCTTCTACCTCTTCTGGGTGCTCACATGGACCGGCGTCCTGCTGATGTTCTACTACCACCCCACGAAGGTCCAGGCGTTCCGCGACATCCTCTACCTTGAGCACGACGTGCCGTTCGGCAAGCTCCTGCGCAACATGCACCGCTGGGCCGCCCATGCCATGGTTCTCACGGTGCAGCTGCACATGTTCCGGGTGTTCCTGACCGGCTCCTACAAGAAGCCGCGGCAGTTCAACTGGTCCGTGGGCGTCATCCTTCTGGTGCTTACGCTGCTGCTCTCGTTCACCGGCTACCTGCTCCCGGACGACCAGCTCGGCTTCTGGGCGGTCACGGTCGGGACGAACATGGCGCGGGCCACGCCCATCCTGGGCCACGAGGGTCCGTTCGGGCCGCAGCTCGGCATGACGCCCTTCAACGACGTGCGTTTCGCGCTGCTGGGCGGCTCGATCGTCGATGCCAACGCCCTGCTGCGGGCCTACATATGGCACTGCATCGCGATTCCGGGCTTCGCAGCGACGTTCATGATCGTCCACTTCTGGCGCGTCAGGAAGGACGGCGGGATCTCGGGCCCGTCCCGGATCATGCTCGAGAGCGAGATCAAGAAGCCCCGCGTCGGCAGGTAGGCGGGCCGCACTTCAGGAGTCAGCATCATGGATTGGCATCAGCTCTGGACGATCGTCTCCCTCCCCGACAACATCCCCATCGTCGGGATGCTCTTCATCATTCCGTTCTTCACCTGGTACGGACTGAGGCAGGCCTTCGCCAACGACCGGCTCGCCGAGCGGCTGGAAGGCGACAAGGCCATGGCGAGGACGCACCACCGCAAGGCGGAGCCGTTCCAGAAGGGCTGGACGCGGGAGGTAGCCGTGTGGCCCTACCTGCTGCGGATGGAGTTCCTCGCCGCGATCATCGTCACGTTCATCCTGATGGTGTGGTCCATCACGCTCGACGCGCCGCTCGAGGAGCCGGCCAATCCGTCGCTGACGATGAATCCCTCCAAGGCGCCGTGGTACTTCCTCGGGCTGCAGGAGATGCTGGTCTACTTCGATCCCTGGATCGCCGGCGTCGTGATGCCCACGCTGATCATCATCGGCCTCATCGTGATCCCCTACATCGACGAGAACCCCTTGGGCAACGGCTACTACACCTACAGGCAGAGGCGCTTCGCGATCTGGACGTTCATCTTCGGCTTCATCATCCTGTGGTGCTCGATGATCGTGATCGGAACGCTGATCCGCGGTCCGGGGTGGATGTGGTTCTGGCCCGGCATGACCTGGGACCACAACCGGCTCATCTTCGAGATCAATCGCGACCTCCACGAGATCGTGGGCATCACCTCCCAGCCCTGGATCGGCATCTTCGGGGGCCTCGTGGTGGGCGGCTTCATGACGGTGGCCGGATACCTGTGCCACCGGATCATCACGGCGACCGAGTTCTCGCGCAAGATCCTCGACCGCATGACGCTGCTGCAGTACGCCATCCTCCAGGGGCTGCTGATCGTCATGCTCGCGCTGCCGGTGAAGATCGCGGCGCGCCTCCTCTTCCGCATCAAGTACGTCTGGGTCACGCCTTGGTTCAACGTGTAGCCGCGCATGCCTGGACAGACGAGTAGCATCTAGGAATTCTCATGGCAGAAGACAAGAAGGTTCAGCCGGATCCGATCACCACCAAGTCGTACAGCGTGCACCTGCTCGTGTCGATGCTGCTGCTGATGGCGTCGCTCGTGTGGGCCGTCTACGACGAGGTCGAGGTCATGCGTCCGTACAAGGACTACCAGGCCCGATTCCGCGCCTACTACCAGGGATTCCTGATGAATCTCCGGCCCGAGCAGGCGGCCAAGGAGGAGGCCATCCGGAACTCGGCCGAGTACCAGGCGCTCAACGCCGAGCTCAACGCGGCCGAAGGCGTCGTGCTGGACCGGATCGCCGATCTCGACAAGCGGACCGGCCGGGGGGTGATCCCCCGGATGACGGCGGCGCGCAACGCATTCCAGGTCCTGCGCAGCGAAATCGACGCCCTGCGCTACCAGGTCGAGGTGTCCGGCGACGAGGACGACAAGGCGAGCATTCGCGAAGACATTGACGCGATTCGCGCGCGGGTCGTCGAGGTCGAGCTTCCCCTGGCGGACGGTTCCGGGGGAACCGAGGAACTCGAGCTGCGGTACGGGCAGCTGGAGGCGGAGTTCCTCGGCATGCAGGAGGCCCGCGCCTCCCTGCAGGCCGAGCGCCTCGAGGCGCTGGAGGAGGCCAACCGGATCCGCGCCGAGCGCGACGCGCTGATGTCCGACCGCCTGGTCGGACTGGGCGCGACCCAGATCGACGGCCTCATTGCCACGATGCGGGACTTCGACATCGGGATCAAGCAGATCCACCTGATGGACATCGACCTCGTCGACCGGTGCGAATCCTGCCACCTAGGCATCCGCCAGCCGGTGGAGATCGGGCCGACCGACCTGATCTACCCGGTCTTCCAGAGCCATCCGCGGCCCGAGCTCCTGGCGGTCCACGACCCCGAGAGGTTCGGGTGCTCGTCCTGCCACAACGGAAACGGACGGGCCACGCGCAACGTGACCAAGGGCCACGGCCGCCACAAGTTCTGGCTCTGGCCGATGTTCTACCGGGAAAACTTCGAGGCGGGCTGCCACCAGTGCCATTCCAGGGAGGTCGTGACGCCTGGCGGCGAGACGCTCAACCAGGGCCGCGAGCTCTACATGAACAAGGGCTGCTGGGGCTGCCACCGCTTCGAGGGCTTCGACTCCGAGTCCGAGGAGCTGACCGCGGTCCGCCAGCAGATCCGCAACCTTTCCTCGGACCGGGACGCGAACGCCAAGGAGATGCGCGTCAGGCTCGACCTGGGGGACACCTCCGCCGACGCGTCCGCGGCCCGCATGCACTACGCGCGCGCCGAGGAGCTCCGGCTGACCAACACCCGCGTCGATGCGGAGCTGCACAACCTCGCGGTCGAGGAGGAGAACCTGGCCCGGGAGGTGAAGAAGTTCGGCCCCAGCCTGAAGGAGATCAGGCTCAAGGACCGCAAGGAGTGGATTCCGGTCTGGATCAAGGACCCGCACGAGTTCCGTCCCGGGTCCAAGATGCCGGCCTTCCGCCTGCTGGACGAGGAGGTCCGGCAGATCTCGGCCTATCTGTGGCAGAACGCCCTGAACGGCCAGCTCGTCCAGCACCCGCGGGGCAGCGCGGACCGCGGCAAGGAGCTTTTCGAGACGCGCGGCTGCATGGGCTGCCACTCCATCGGCGAGGGCGCCGACCAGGTCGGCGGGGACTTCGCCGCCAACCTGAGCCGGGTCGGCGACAAGATGAACTACGACTACATGGTCCGCTGGATCCACGATCCGTCGGAAGTCACCCCGGATCCGGACGTGCCCGACGCGTTGCGTCCCCGGCCGATCATGCCGAGCCTGCGGCTGACGATCGGCGAGGCGCGCGACATCGCCACGTACCTGAGCGACCAGGGCACGGGCGAGGAGTTTCCGGCAGCGGACTACATGGACGACCCCGCAATGGCCGCGGCCGGCCAGGATGTGATCCGGCACTACGGCTGCGCCGGGTGTCACGAGATCTCGGGCCTCGAGGAGGAAGGCCGCATCGGGACCGACCTCACGTTCGAGGGCAGCAAGCCCCTGGAGCGCCTGGACTTTGCCCTGAAGACCCACGAGGCGGAGCTGGACGGCTGGTACAGCCACAAGGGCTTTTTCGAGCGCAAGCTCGAGAACCCGGCCGTGTTCGACGAGGGCAAGGAGAGGGAGCACCTCGAGCGCCTGCGCATGCCGAACTTCAACTTCAACGAGTCCGAGATCGATGCGCTGACGACGTTTCTGCTGGGAGCGGTCGAGTCGACGTTCCCCGAGCAGTACCGCTACGAGCCGGAGGACGAGCGGGCGGACGTCCAGGAGGGCTGGTGGATCCTGACGCGGCACAACTGCACGGGCTGCCACCAGATTCGTCCCGGCAACGAGTCGGCGTTCATGTCGATTCCGCGATACACGGACGATCCGGACTGGGCCGAGCAGTTCCCGCCGCAGCTGTACACGGAGGGCGCCCGCGTGCAGCCCGACTGGCTGACGGAGTTCCTGCGCAACCCGGCGCTCAGCGAGACGGACGTCAATCGCAACGGCGTGCGCAGCTACCTACACGCCCGGATGCCGACGTTCTACTTCTCGGACCGCCAGCTCTCCAAGATCACGAGGTTCTTCATGGCCCGCGACTCGCAGCCGGTGCCGTACATGCCCGAGGACATGGCTCCGCTGACTCCGTCCGAGCGGGCCATCGGCCGCCAGCTGTTCATCAGCGACGCCGCGCCCTGCCTGAACTGCCACATGACCGGCATTCCGTCCCAGGACGTCGACGCCACGGCGCCGAACTTCCTCATCGCCGCGGAGCGGCTCAAGCCGAACTGGACCTACCGCTGGATGCTGGAGCCTGCCTCGATCGCCCCCGGAACGGCGATGCCGTCCGAGCTCTTCGCCCGGGACGCCGGCCGCTGGATCTTCCAGGGCGACATTCCGACCGCGGCCCGCAACTACGCCGGCGACCACGCCGACCTGATCACGCGCTACATGTTCCAGATGGACAGCACGGAGCTGAGTCGGCTGCAAGCCCTACAATGAAGCAAGACTGCGCTTTTTCGGAGGTGAACTGCGTGCTCAACCGTAATCTTCCTGCCATCCTCTGCGCTTCGGCGCTCCTGCTGGCCGCAGCCTGCGGCGGCGACGACTACTTCGACCAGTACGATGCCAAGGCCCGCGGCAGCGGCGGGTCCGGAGAAGATGCGGCCGCCTCGGCCGGCGTGATGACGACCGTCGATCCGGCCACGGCCGCCACCGTCACCGGCATGGTCTCGTTTTCGGGGGAAATCCCGAGATTCCCGCCCATCAACATGAGTGCCGAGCCCGACTGCGTCCAGCTGCACGGCGGCAGGGTCCCCTCGGACCGCGTGCTCGTGAACGACGGAATGCTCCAGGACGCCCTGATCTGGGTTTCCAAGGGCCTGGAGGGCAAGCGCTTTCCGGTCCGGACGGACGTGGTGAACCTTGACCAGGACGGCTGCATCTACAAGCCCCACGTCGTGGCGGTGCAGGCGGGCCAGGCGCTCAACATCACCAACTCGGATCCGACCACCCACAACGTGCATCCGCTGCCGAGGGAGAACAGGGAGTGGAACAAGTCGCAGACTTCCGGCGCGGCGGCGATCGACTATGCGTTCCCGAGGCCCGAGATGAAGATCGCGGTGAAGTGCAACATCCATCCGTGGATGCAGGCGTACGTCCATGTCCTAGAGCATCCGTACTTCGCAGTGACCGACGCCAACGGCGCCTTCGAGATCGGCAATCTGCCTCCGGGAACGTACACGCTCCAGGCCGTGCACGAACGGCTCGGGGAGCAGGAGATGGAATTCACGGTCGGCGCCAGCGAGAGCACGAAGGTCAGCTTCGCCTTCACTGGCTGACCGCCCTCCGGCCGCGTTCCCCTTGCGGCACACGCGCATGAACGGCAATCCGCAGACGAGCGCGCCCACCTCGCAGCTCACCGGCATGGCAGCTGCGATGTCGGACTACTACGCGCTGGCGAAGCCCTCGATCGTCTGGCTGATCCTGATGTCGGCGGTCATGGGCTGCTATCTGGCCGCCGACGGCTCACTGTTGTCGTTGCCGGTGCTGCATGCCCTTCTCGCCACGGCGCTGCTGGCCGCGGGGACCGGCGCCCTCAACCAGTGGTCGGAGCGGGACGTGGACGCCCGGATGCGCCGCACGGTCTCGAGACCGATACCGGCCGGCAGGATCCAGCCGCGGGCCGCTCTGCTGTATGCAGGGGGCCTGACTCTGGCCGGTCTGGCCTACCTGCTCGTGGGCGTGAACGCGCTGTGCTTCGCCCTGGGCGCATGCACGGTCCTGACCTACAACTTTCTCTACACCCCCCTCAAGACGAGGACCTGGTGGTCCACGGCGGTCGGCGCGTTTCCCGGCGCCGTGCCGCCGCTGATGGGCTGGGCGGCGGTCCGGGACAGCGTGGCGCTCGAGGTCTGGGTTCTGTACGGAATCCTGTTTCTGTGGCAGTTCCCTCATTTCTACGCGATCGCGTGGATGTACCGCGAAGACTACGGCCGCGCGGGGATTCGCATGCTCCCGGTCATCGAGGCAACCGGCAGGGCGACAGGCCGGCAGATCGTCGCCAGCGCCGCACTGCTGATTCCGGTCGCGATGGCTCCGGCGTGGCTGGGGATGGTGGAGCCGTGGTACGCGGTTCCCGCTTTCCTTCTTGGGACGGCGTACCTGGTTTGCGGGATCAGGCTTGCGAGGGACCGTAGGGCTGCGAGCGCGAAGGAGCTTCTGAAGGCTTCGGTCCTGTACCTGCCCGTGCTCTATCTCTTCCTTCTCTTGGCAAAGCCCTGAGAGCCCGCAGCCCGGGTCGCCGGCATCGTCCGCGATTCCAGGCTCGGGCTTCCCGGGCCGGCGAAAGCGGAGGCTGAACCGTCACGAGTCCCACGGGGCTTCGCGGTCAGGCCGCCGAGTCCGCAGAAACAGCCCGATCCTGGGAGGCGAGGGTTTGCGCCTCGGCACAGCTCAAACGGCCTCCCGGAAGAAGCTGCCAGCCTGATCGGACCGGATGTTCCCAGGCCTCCGGGAGCGGCTTTGAGTCCCGCGAGCCAGTCTGGGCACGCCAGTGCACTGGCCGCGGTCCAGACGGCCGACAGCGCCGAGGGGCCTGAAGGACCGGCTAGCCGGTCTTGCCTGCCGTCGGCTCAGACGTCTCCCGCAGGATGCCCGGTCGGGCCTCCGATCGAACCTGTTCCACGACGCGACGAATTGCTTCCACCACCAGTTCCGGCCGATCATGCTGGACGTAATGGCCGGCGTTCTCGGCGATCTGCCAGTCGCTGGTCTCGGAGAGTCCAGCCAGCTCCTCCTGCATCTCGTACCAGGATTCGGCGCGTCTGCGTCCTTCTGTCAGGACGATCAGCGGTCTGCGTCCAAGATCCGCGGGTTCGGCGGCGGCTTCTCGAAAACTCTCGCGAAGCCCAGCCACTTCCGTCGCCACCGTTCGCAGTGAGCGTGTCGTCTTCATCACTCTGTTCTCCGCGACCAGCACCGACTCGTTGCGGGATTCGGGACTTCCGGCAGGCACGGGAAACAGGAGTCGCGGAACGCCGGTCGGCGCCAGAAAGCCCACTGTCCGTCCGAAGGCGTTTGCGGTCTCCAGGCTCTTCGTCTGGGAGAGCCGGTCGGGATGGGACGAATCGACGAGAACCATGCCTGCCACTTCATCCACGAACCGTGCGGCGTAGAGCTGTACGATCAGGCCGCCGAACGAATGGCCCACGAGAACGTAGGGCGGATCGATGGCGGCATTCCGGAGCAGAAGCCTCAGTTCCCCAACGATGTTGCCGGCGGTCCGCGGCGGGACCGCGGTTTCGCTCCACGCGTACCCGGCCCTGTCGTAGGCGCAGACTCTCGCGAATTCCGCGATGCCTCCGGTCACGGACGCCCACGTGAGGGAACTGCCGGGCAGGCCGGCCTCGAGGATGACGGCAGGGTTCCCTGCTCCCTCGCAGACCAGATGAAGTCCGTGCCCGCCAACATCGATGAGTCTCCCGGGAGCGACCGCATTGCTCAACGTGTGTTGCGAAAGAGCCCACTGCACTACCGTGCCCACTGCGAGTGTCAGGACCAGCGTCGCCGCCAGCCAAAGACCGATTCGAGTCAGAAGCCTCTTCATCGAAGCCATAGACACTCCCGCCAGACGATTGGTTTCCCGGCCAGGGAAGATCGGGTTCCGGGCATCGACGGTATTCTCCTGCGACAGCCTGGTGGAAGTCGCTCCTTGACTCGAAACGAAATGGGGTCGTACGATTGGCACAGCGGGAGTTTTTGCGCCCCGCGTTGAGTTGGCTAGGGGGACGACGACACTCATGAGGACTGCTGCGCTTGCCGTGCTAACGGCGCTTATATTAGCCATGGCCGCCATCCCGGCTGCCGCCCAGACACAGACCAGGCTCACGGGCACGGTCTACGACGACACCGGCTCCGTGATTCCCGGAGCCCGGATCACGATCTTGAACGTCAACACCGGCGTGAGCCAGGAAGCGGAAACCAACGCGTCGGGAAGCTACAACTTCCCGTTTGTTTCCGCAGGCCAGTACGAGCTGATCTGCGAGTTCGAGGGGTTCAAGACATACAGCCAGTCTGGCATCGTTCTGGAGACCGGCTCGGTTCGAGGCGTCGACATCCAAATGCAGCTGGGAGACGTGACCGAGACCATCGAGGTCGAGGCGGCGGCGCCGCTCCTCGAGACCGAGAGCTCGACGGTCGGACAGTTCATCGAGCGCGACACGGTCTTCAACATGCCGCTTGCGAGCCGTCGCAGCGCCTCTCTGGTGCGCCTGCTCGGAAATGTCACGTACCGGAATGAAGGCGGCGCGGAGGCCCTCCCGTTCTTTTCCATGGCCGGCGGCCGGTCCCGCAACCAGATGTGGACCCTCGACGGAACGGTCATCCAGAACATGTCCCTCGGCATCGCCCAGCTCGGCCTGAACCCGCCCGCCGAGTCCCTGCAGGAATTCAAGGCGGAGCAGAGCAACTACTCGGCTGAGTTCGGGCGGGCCGGCGGCGGATTCATCGTCATGACCACCCGTTCGGGAACGAACAACTTCCACGGCGCCGTCTACGAGTTCTTCCGCAACCAGGCGATTGACACGAGGACGTTCTTCGCACCGGGGAAGGCGCCGCTCCGCTACAACATCTTCGGTGGCTCCGCCGGCGGTCCGATCGCAAAGAACAAGTCATTCTACTTCGTCAATTACGAGGGTGGCCGGCGCCGCAACGGCGTCACTTACTCAAGCGACGATGTTCCGCACCTGCCCGAGGTCGGGGGCGACTTCTCGAATCGGGCCGGCCTTACGCTCCGCGATCCGCTCTCCGACGGCGGCGTTTTCGAAAACAACATCATTCCCCAGAGCCGGATCGATCCGCTCGGACGCCAGATCGCGGGCTGGTATCCGGCTCCAAACCAGCCTGGCTCGCTTTCGGCGGCCCCCGCGAACAACTTCGTGAACAACGCGTCGAACGCCCTGACGCAGGACTTCGTCACAGTCAAGGTGGACCACAACTTCAGCGCCAACGACCGCATGTACGGTCGATTCCAGTACTCGCGAAACCCGTCGGTTGTCGCCAGCGTCTTTCCGAACGAGTTTGCGGATCCGAGGGCCGGGACCCGGGACAACGAGCACACCAACGCCACCGGGGCCTGGATTCACCATTTCTCGCCCACGCTGATCCAGGACGTCCGCATCAACTGGGGCCGCCGCCTGCACATCAATCGCTCCGCCGGGCGGTATTCGGGCAAGAACGGCGAACTCGGCATTCCGGGAGTGAACGCGGAAGCCTCGCCAACCGTGACCGTGAACGGCCTGACCAATCTGGGCGCCGGCAACCACGAGAGGATCCAGACACCGATCGAGACTTGGCAGTTCGTCGACACTTACACCTGGATCCGCGGAAACCACCAGGTCAGGTTTGGCGGCGAGTGGCGTTTTGCCATGAACGTGGACGACTTCAACCGCTCCACCGGAGGACGGTTCGGCTTCGGCAACCGGGCCACGGGAGTCGGGCTCGCGGAACTGCTGCTCGGCCATGTCGGCGGCGGGCAACTCATCGACGCCGACATCCTGGAGAGCCGCACCGACTTCTACGGCTTTTTCGTCCAAGACGACTGGAGGGTCACTCCCACGTTCACGCTGAACCTCGGTCTTCGCTGGGAACTCGACACGCCGCGGTGGGAACGGCAGGACAACCGCCAGAGCGGCTTCGACCCCAACGTGATCAATCCCGTGTGCGACTGCCCCGGCGTGGTCACCTTCTCGGGGCGTGACGGACGCAGCAAGTACGCTCATGACTTCGACGCCAACAACTTCGGCCCCCGATTCGGCTTCGCCTGGGAGGCGGCCCGGGGCTTCGTGGTCCGTGGCGGCTACGGCATCAACTACAACGGCATGTATGCGCGCGCCGTGCCATTCACACTGTTCAACGGCTTCAGCCTGAGCGGATCTTTCAATTCGGCAGACGGAGGCTTCACCAGGGCGTTCCGGCTGAGTGACGGCATGCCCAACGTTCCGCGCGAGGAGCTGACGCCCGCGTTCGGCGCTGTCGAGATCGGTCAAAGACCGCGTCTGGCGCCTGACTTCTTCCAGCAGAGCCAGCACAACGGCATGCACCAGCAATGGAACCTCGGCGTGCAGAGGGAGCTGCCGGGCAACCTGCTGGCCGAGATCAGCTACATCGGCAATGTAGGCCACAATCTCGGAGGTGCGAACGTCAACATCAACATGATTCCGCTCGTCGGCGGCCGCGGTCCTGACCGGCAGTCGCAGACGGCGAGGCCCTTCCCGCAGTTCAACGCGGTGTGGCACGAGAGCCCGCCGTGGGGCAACTCCGCCTACCACTCGATGAACATCAAGGCCGAGAAGCGCTACTCGGGCGGGATGAACTTCCTGATGAACTACACGTGGTCGAAGTTCATCGACGATGTCGAGGCCGCCACCGAACTTGGGGGCGAGCAGGGAAATGGCTACACGCACATAGCGTTGCGGCACCTCGACAAGGCACTTTCGGGCAACGACGTCCGCCATCGCTTCATCGGCAGCATGGTCTACGAACTGCCTTTCGGAGAGGGTCGTCCCATAGCCTTCGACAGCGCAGCCCTGGACGCCATCGCGGGCGGATGGGGCATTGGTCTGATTGCGGAGTTCCGAAGCGGCGTGCCGTTCGGGGTCATCGAGAACACCAACAGATCCAATACCTATGCTCACGTGCAGCGGCCGAACATCTTGGGCCCAGTCTCGGTGCTTTCGAACTGGCGCGACAATGTTCGGGCCAGCAACTACTTCGACCCCTCACTCTTCGAAGCGCCCGGTCCCGGCGGCGTCGGGACAAGCCCGCGGAACATCTGCTGCGGCCCGGGCTTCAACGGGTTCGACCTTTCGGTGCACAAGTGGTTCTCGTTCACGGAAAGGCACCGCCTGCAGCTTCGCGGAGACTTCTACAACCTCTTCAACCGGGCGGCGTTCTCGAATCCGGAACTGCGACGCGGCCGGGGAGCCTTCGGACGGATCGGCAGGGTCCTGGTCGGCTCGAATGGGCGGCTGGCCCAGATTTCGCTCCGGTTCGAGTTCTAGGGACTTGACGGGCGGCGGCGACTAGCGGCCGCCCGGCCCATCCCGTCGCCGCCGAGGCAGTCAGCGAAACTGCGGAACGATTGCGAGCGCTGCCAGCGTGAACGCCTCGAAGGTGCGGTCCCCAAAGAGAACGAAAGCAACGCAAGTCACGTTCCGTGGCCCGGCGGCGAGACTCTGGGCCGTGGCCGTGACTGCAACTCTCGCGGCCTCCGCCAGCGGGTAGCCGTAGACTCCCGTGCTGATCGCCGGGAGCGTCACGGTCTGCGCTCCCAGTTCGTCGGCGAGGGTGAGGCACTTCCGATAGCACGAATCCAGGGCTTCGGGCTCGCCGCTCCTGCCGTCGCGGTACCGGGGACCCACGGCGTGCAGGACCCATCTGGCAGGCAGGCGGCCTGCGCCCGTCACGACAGCGTCCCCGGCCGGACATCGCCCGATGCGCGCGCGAATCTCATCGAGCTCGCGCATGATCGACCGGCCGCCGGCGCGGTGAATGGCGCCATCCACTCCACCGCCGCCGCGAAGCTGAGAGTTCGCGGCGTTGCCGATCGCGTCAGCCGACACCTTGGTGATGTCACCGGTCTGAAGCTTGAGCTTCCGGCTTCCTATTGTGATTTCGAACTTCGTCTTCATCATCGGTTGTTCCCCCTCCTATTCGTCAGCGCCATTCCGATTGAAACACGACGATCGCGGCTGTCCGCCCCGGCCGCATGAAGCCCCGGGCCCCGAAGTTGTGCCGGGACGCCCGTCGTGGCGAGCGGGCAGAGGTCAAGGTCGGCAGTTTCAGCCTTGAAGCAAAGACGACTCGGCGGCTTCGGAATCCGACCGAAGGGATTGCCCGCAGCTTGCAGGGAACTGCCCCTGAAACACCTGCGCCGCTCCCAACTGCTCCGGTCGTGCGTTGGGGTGAGGAGCCGGTGCAGGCGGGCCGCCAGACACGCGGGAGTCTGCCTGCGTCAAAGGGTCATCCGCACCGGGCCGATTGCGAGTGCGAGCGGGCGGGGGTGGCGGCGGTGGACCCCAAGTGGCGCGCTTGCTCTCCGGTCGGTTGTCGAAGGAAGGTCTTGTCTGGCTCGGCGCTGAAGGCGGGCGGCGGTCCTCTCGCAGCAAGAGAAGAGAGCCGCCGCAGGTTGGGTCTCGTCAGCCGGAGCCGAGACCTCGAAGAGACCGGAGGAATCGCAGATTCGGATTCTTCCATCCTCCGCCGTTGTTGGTCGGCGGTCGGCGCGCTAGAGCCCCCAAACCGTGATTGGCGGGCTGCCCGGCTGGGGGGCCTTCCTGAACGCGCGCTCTTCCCACGACCGCCCCTCTCGCATGTCAAAGACCAGCAGGTGCCCCGACTCGGCGCCGCAGCGGTCCATGCACCAGGCCGTCTGCTCTCGTCCCTTGCGGATCACACTCCTCAGGCTGGACCCTTTCCTCAGCACCTTGCATTCTATGACATGCTTGTTCGCATGGGATGGAAGCGTCTCCCCGGGCGCCGGCCATTCCACAAGCAGGTCCGTCCGTCCGCGGGCGACGGCATACTCGCGCGTGATGCGCCCGCCGCTGTTGATCACGCGCTGCATGTAGGCGTGCAGCACAAGCTGGGGCCCGGCTTCCCGGTGTCCGTAGCGGGCTACCCACGATTCGGAATGCTCACGGAAGTACCCTTGGAATGCGCGAATCAGCTTCTGGATGTCCAAGCTCCCGTCCTCGTTGACATACCAGCTGGGTGACACGAGGCTCTCGAGCTCGGTTTCCTGGACTGCGGTCAGTTCCCGCGGGATGACCTCGGCATAGATCGGGTTGGCCATGCGAACCTCGCCCTCGCCCGCCACCAGCCCGAGATCCCGGACGTATTCCAGGTCGCGGAGCGAGTAGCTGCCACTAAGGGATCCTCCGAGCATGGGCAGGATCACACGCCTCACGCGTTCCCCGCGCAGCTGGTTGGCAAGCTGGTCGAGATGGGTGTCCCGGTCTCGGACGAGAGTCTCCCTGGCCCGATCGATCGCAGCGGTCCCGATCGGCTTGCTGCGGTCCCGTCCCGCATTGTCGTTGAAGCAGGCCTGGAGAGCCAATGCGTTGACCAGCCAAGGCTGGCCAGCCGTCAGTTCCCAGATTCTCTCCACCGCGCCCCCCTCGAACTGTTGGCCGGTCTCGGTAGTGTGCTGGCCGAGCAGCGCTCGCATCTCTTCCTCGGTGAAGTCCGCGAGCCGCAGCGACTTGGCCTTGATGTTGAATGCACTGCCCCCGGCGACATCCGTGCCCTGTGAACTCGAATGGATGCGGTAGTCGCGAATGTCGCGCACACCGCACAGGATCACGCTTTGCGGGAATCCGTCCGGCCTCTCGACATAGCCGGCGCGGAGCTGTCTCAGCACGGATATGAGGGAGTCCCCTTCCAAGCTGTCGATTTCGTCGATCAGCAGAACCAAGGGCTTCTCCCGTGCCCTGGCCCAGCGCTTCAAGGTCACATTGAACGCACCATGGCCGCCATGCTCGGCCAGCACCTGTAGTCGCGTGTCCCGGACAAAGGGGTCGTGCAGCGTCTCCTCCGCGTTTTCTGCGATCTGGCCCAGGAGTACCCGCATGGCCTCTGGCACGTCCTCCCGCGCAGTCTGGCCGACCTCGAACTTGACGTACACGCAACCGTACTGGCCGGTGACGTTGAGTGTGTCGGCGAGGGCCCTGAGGATCGAGGTCTTGCCAGTCTGGCGGGGGGCATGGAGGATGAAGTACCGCATGTCCTCGATAAGCTCGAGAACTTCTTCCAGATTGATCCGGCTGAGGGGTGGGATGCAGTAATGGCGCCGGGGCAGCATCGGGCCCTCGGTGTTGAATTTGCGCACGAACGCTTGAGTATTGCACGCGACCCACCGGGGCCTTGTCCAATCGGTGCGTCATCCTGCCAACGGAGAATCGGTCACCGGTCCCGGCGTTGCCGACGTGCGCCGCTGTTCATGGAATACCTCCCGGCATGCTCCCCTGCCACTGTTGCCAATAGGGGAGGGGCTCGCAGCGACTGCTCGGCCATGTCGGCATGAGCAAGTGTGGGCACGGCGCCGGAGCGCTGACGTGGCCGTTGGGCCCTGCGTCGCTCCAGAACCGTATTCCAGAGCAGCCCAACTCGGCACTCTCGCATATGGGAAGCCCCGGGCGTCATGAAGGCGTCACATGTCGACGACCCGTCGGGGACCCCGGCCAGAGAGCCTGATGGCCGCAAGTTCCTTGAGGTGCGGGGCAGACGGGTGCCCTGTTCCGCCGGCGCGGCGTTCCAAGAGAGCGCCGAGTCGATCCGGGCTTGCTGTCCTGCAAAGCGTTGCTGCGCGGTCTGCCATGCTTTCGGTGATGGCGGCTAGCTGGAAGCAGACTCTAGCGGCGATTTCGGCGGTGACCGGAGCAACGATGGCGCTTGCGACATTCATGGGGGGAGTGGAGAAGCGCTTAGGAGAGCGGATTGATCGAGTGGATACGGGGATTGGTCGAGTTAAGACGCGGATCGATGCGCGACTGGATGAGGTGAGCGACCGGCTGATCAGACTCGAAGGCGCTGTGCTGCCGGTGAAGGACCATCGGGGCGCTCAGGGCGGAGTGAAGAATAGCCTTTCCTTCCTGTGCGGAGTTCGGGCATGGCGCCTTGCGGAACGAGGTTCCGTGGGAGGGGACGGCCAGCGCACTGGTGGGTTTGGCTGATGACGCGGGCCGGTCGCCGGATGTTCCTTTGGCGGCCTGCATGCCAAGTGCTGCTATGACCGGTCCGTCGTGCGGCTGGGCGGAATGCGAATCGCGACGAAAGTGGCTCGCCGACAAGCGCAAATGAGGGGCATGCAACAGCTTACGCCCCAGGAGAGGCGGCCGCCCGGCCAGGCCCCGGTGAATGTCTCGCGAGGCTTGACGGCATGGTTCCGTCGGGCCAGTGTCTTGTTTCGGCCCGGGCGTAGGCCGGACGCTGGCGCTTGCTGATCTTGATGCCCTTCGGAGAGTTCCTTTGCAACCCGGACCACGGCGGCCCAACCGCTGTGCATCTGCGCGAAAGCACCCTACTGCCCAATGGAGGAACTTGCCTCTAGCCCACAAATCTGTGGGAAAGGCCTATCTGCATATCCGAAGTGCGGACTTGGATGCAAGCTCGGGCTAACCCAAGTCCAAATGTTGTAGCGACGTGGGTGCCTCATTGGAGTCGATCTCTGGTTCCACGCCTTGTGGAGCCGCCCGGCGCGGCCCCGAGGTCAGCTTCCCTGCGGGCCGAGCCAGCGGCCCGGGCCGCTCAGGCGGGTGAGCGGCAAGCGCGGACACAACTGGAACGCGCCTCCTAGCCAGACCGGAATCCATGTCCGGCTGTGGGTCTGTTGACCCCCATCATCTACGCCTCAGTTGGATTCGTCCCCGGTGGCAACATCCTCCATCTCTTCAGCCGGCTGCTGCAGTACGGCCTTGGCTCCGTCTCGGATCAGGCTACCTTCGGATGGGCCCTGAAAGAACATGAATCCTTCTCTGTCGCGCCATGCCAGGGGACCGGCCAGGATCTTGCCTGCCTTGAGCGTCTCGACCTTGATCTTCTCGATCAGTGCCATGTAGCGTGGGTCGTCGCGCGCCCAGCCCGTGAAGCTGCCGATGTCGCCGCTTGCCGCGAAGACGACGTCGACACCGTCGATGGCAGCGACCTTGTCGACGATGTCGACGCCGGCTGGGGACTCGATCATCACGATCACCATGATGTTGTCGTTCGCCAGTGCGCGGTAGTTCGGGCCCCACAAGCGTCCGTACTGCCCCCCGCCTTGGCTGCGCTTGCCCCGGGGCGGGAACTTCGCATAGGTGACTCCGTCCTCGGCTTCCTGGACGCTGTCCACCATCGGCACGACGATTCCCAGTGCGCCGATGTCGGTGGCCTTCTGGATGTCGCCCTCGGTCGGCGTCGGCACGCGGATGAACGGGATGGCAGGGGCATCGCGGCAGGCCCAGATCATCTTGGCGACCTGGTCGTAGGTCAGCGGGCTGTGCTGCATCTCGATCCACGTGAAGTCGAAGCCGGCGTTCGCCATCGAGCAGTAGACGTTGGGGTCCGAGGTGTTGATGGTCCCGCCAATCACCTGCTTGCCTTCGGCGAGCTTCTGCTTCACGGTGTTGAACATCCGTTTCTCCTCGCCGGAGGAGAGGCCGGCTGTCAGCAGCGCCAGAGGAAGGAGGCTGCAGCGAATGAGTTTGCTGATTTGCATTTTGGCTCCGTGTTCGTCGCGAGAAATCCGCGTTCGCGACCGGCAACAGTATACACACCTGACCGGGCCGTTCCGAGTTACGGGCCCGGATTGGTCCGCCGATCTGCCGGGGAGTTCGGAGCATGGGCGGACTCGCTACTCCCGTGTTAAGTCGGCCAGGTGGAATACCCAGACGCGATTCTGGGAATCGACATCGACTTCCGTTGCCTGGCCAAGCGTGTGTCCCTCGGGCAGCGCCGGCCAGCCACGCACCACCTGATATCCGACCCTGCCCTCCGCTGCCCGTTCGCTCGACGGGGCGGCCCTTCACACAGGCGAGCACTGCCCGCAGGCAAGTGGCCGTTCACATCGCCAGTTTCCGCATGGCTGCAGCCCTCCGATTGGTTCTTGGCGGCAGGCCGGCGGAGCGATGCCGTTGGAACCAGGCCGCAACGAGCGTCAGGTCCGCTCTCCGGGGAGCCCGGCCGTGCCGGTCCAGGATCCGCCTGTTCGCCTAACCGGCCTGGAGCACCCGCCAGGCGAACCGGTCTTCCGTTGCATTCTTCAACCGGTGGTCGCTGACGAACTGGTCGATCTGAACGAGTTCGGTGGGGTACTCGGCCGTGTAGCAGGAGTAGCAGTAGTCGCCCGCGATGTCCCGGACGGCCTGCTTCAGTCCCTCGAGCGAGAGATAGGCCAGAGAGTCGGCCCCCGTATGCTGCCGGATCTCCTCCACTGACATCCGGTTCGCGATCAGGTCGTCCCGGTCCGGCGTGTCAACCCCGTAGTAGCAGGATCCGATCGTGGGAGGGCAGGAGATCCTCAGATGCACTTCGCGTGCGCCGGCGTCGCGCATGATCCCTACGATCTTGCGGCTGGTCGTTCCCCGCACCAGCGAGTCGTCCACCAGCACAACGCGCTTGCCTGCCACGATCTGCCGGATGGGATTGAGCTTGAGCTTGACTCCGAAGTTGCGGATCGACTGTTTCGGCTCGATGAACGTGCGCCCGACGTAGTGGTTGCGTATCAGGCCGAGGCTGAACGGGATGCCCGAGCGGTTCGAGTATCCGATCGCGGCTGCGTTGCCCGAGTCCGGAACCGGAATGACGCAATCCCCATCCACGGGGCTCTCCTCGGCAAGCCGCCGACCCAGGGCCTCCCTGGATTCCTGCACCGGCCGGCCAAAAACGATCGAGTCAGGGCGCGAGAAATACACATGCTCGAAGACGCACTGCGAGCGGGAGATGGACGGGGCGAATTGCTGGCGCCTGACTCCCTCGTCGCTCACCACCACAATCTCGCCCGGCCTGACGTCATCCACATAGCGTGCGCCGATCAGGTCAAACGCGCAGGTCTCGGAGGCGAAGACATGGACCTCCCGCCCCTTGTGGTGCATCGTGCCGTAGGCGAGGGGCCGGAACCCGCGCTGGTCCCGGGCGACGATGATCTGGTCCCGGCCGAGCACGGCCAGCGAGTAGGCTCCCTCCAGCCGCAGCAGCGACTCGCGCAACGCGTGGCGCAGTGTAGGCTCGCGGGACCGCGCCATGAGGTGGGGAATGACCTCGGTGTCGCTGGTGGCTTGGAAGATCGATCCCGACATCTCGATCTCGTGCCTGAGCAGGTGGCCGTTGGTCAGGTTCCCGTTGTGCGCCACGGCGAGGGCGCCCTTGTTGCATTCCACGTAGAAGGGCTGGGCGTTCAGGGAGTTCACGTCCCCCGCCGTCGAGTAGCGGGTGTGG
Source organism: Bryobacterales bacterium (assembly GCA_028819255.1). GTDB lineage: Bacteria > Acidobacteriota > Terriglobia > Bryobacterales > UBA6623 > VXMF01. The sequence continues at coordinate 74,420 of JAPPMB010000059.1, forward strand.
CCGATCGCCATGTGCCCACTGAGCTGCTGAAGGTCTGTCTCGCTGAAGACCTCGTTGACGAGCCCCATGCCCTTGCGGGTGAAGACTGAGACTCCGTTGCTCGAGCAGATGCCGGCGCTCTCCTGGCCGCGGTGCTGCAGCGCGTAGAGCGCGAGATAGGCCAGGTTCGCTGCTTCGGGATGGCCGAAGATGGCGCAGACGCCACATTCCTCCCGGAACCGGTCTTGGGGGTCGATCTCGACCCACCCTGCGCCGTCTGGCTCGGCCTCGTTGGTCATCAGGGTTCCACCAGCCGTTCGAAGGCAGTATCCCACGTATCGTACAGCCGATCGACGGAGGCCTCGAACAACAAGGCTCCGTTGAACCGAACGGACAGCGCCGATTTCTGGGTTTGGCCGATCACCGCCGCCTCAACGCCGGTGCCGGCCGCGATGCGGACGGTTTCCTCGATGTCAGCTGCAGCCACCGAAATCAGCACCCGGGAGGGCGCTTCGTGAAACAGTGTCTCACGAGCGCCAAGCGTGGTCTGAAGCTCGACCCCGGCGCCAATCCGCTCGGGACTGAAGCAGCACTCGGCCAAGGCCACTGCCAGTCCTCCGCTGCCGAGATCGTGGGCCGAGCTCGCCAGCCCCCGGTTAACGATCCTGCGGGTGGCTTCCTGGACCGCCGCCTCGTAGTCCGCATCCAGCGCCGGAGGCAGACCCCAAGTCCGCCCCAGCACCGTCTTTGCGTACTGGCTGGATCCGAACCGCTGGACGAGCCTGTCGCCTGAGCCGGGAAGGATGCCGCCCAGGAGGACCAGCGTGTCGCCGGCCCGACGGAAGCTCGGCCCCACCGGGGCCTCGACATGATCCAGTGTGCCGACGATGCCCAGAACGGGCGAGGGATAGACGCCGTCGCCGAGCGTTTCGTTGTATAGGCTCACGTTGCCGCCAGTGATCGGCGTGTCGAAGTGCCGGCATGCATCACCCAGCCCCTCGATCGCTTCCACAAGCTGCGCCATGACCTCCGGCCGTTCCGGATTGCCGAAGTTGAGGTTGTTGGTGGCTGCGATGGGCTCGGCGCCAACCGTCGAGAGGTTCCTACAGCACTCCGCGACCATGAGCCAGGTTCCCTGCCTGGGGTCGAGGACGCAGTACCGGGAATTGCCGTCCAGCGACATCGCGAGCGACACGCCTGCTTCCTTGATCCGGATCACCGCTGCGTCGCTGCCGGGCCCTGCCGTGGTGTTGGTTCGGACCTGGTAGTCGTACTGCTCCCAGATCCAGCGCTTGGAACACAGGTCCGCGGAGGCCAGCAGGGACTCGAGCGCGGCCAGCAGCTCCGGACCGCCGGTGTCGGGCAGGCTGGGGGCATCCAGCGGGGCCGTCCGGAGCGGAGCCGTTCGAGGACGGTCGTAGAGGGGCGCGTCGTCACTCAGGAAAGTGTTCTCGAGTTCAGCAACCACCTCGCCGTGATGCCTGACGCGCAGGCGGCCGTCCCCCGTCACGGCCCCGATCTCGACGGCATCGAGGCCCCATTTGGCGAAGACGCCGACCACTTCGCTCTCGCGTCCGCGCTCGGCCACGAGAAGCATGCGCTCCTGGGATTCGGACAGCATGATCTCCTCCGGGGTCATGCCGTGCTCTCGCTGGGGGACCAGGTCCAGTTCGATCTCGATTCCGACGCCGCCGCGATCTCCCATCTCGGCAGTCGAGCAGGTCAGGCCTGCGGCACCCATGTCTTGGATGCCCAGAATCGCGCCTGTCCTCATCGCCTCGATGCAGGCCTCCAGCAGCAGTTTTTCCAGAAACGGGTCCCCGACCTGCACGTTCGGTCGCTTGGCCTCGGAGTCCTCGTCGAATTCGGCGGAAGCCATGGAGGCTCCCTGGATGCCGTCGCGTCCGGTCTTGGCGCCTACGTAGATGACGGGGTTTCCGACGCCTTTCGCGGCCCCGAGAAAGATCGAGTCCCGTCGGAACACGCCCAGCGCGAACACGTTGATGAGGGGGTTTGCGCTGAAGCAGGGCTCAAAGGTGCATTCGCCGCCGATGGTCGGCACGCCGATGCAGTTTCCGTAGTGTGCGATGCCCTCGACGACGCCACGGATCACGCGGCGGTTCACGGCTCCGGCCTCCGGGTCGTCCGGCGGGCCGAAACGCAGCGCGTCGAGCACTGCGACCGGGCGAGCGCCCATCGTGAAGATGTCGCGCAAAATGCCGCCCACTCCGGTGGCCGCGCCCTGGAACGGCTCAATGAAGCTCGGATGGTTGTGGGACTCGATCTTGAAGGCCGCCGCCCACCCTCCGCCGATGTCCACGATGCCGGCGTTCTCGCCGGGGCCCACGAGAATCCGCTTTCCGCGGGTCGGAAGCTTCTTCAGATGCAGTCGCGAACTCTTGTAGGAGCAGTGTTCGCTCCACATCACGCCGACGATGCTTAGTTCCGTCAGCGTCGGAATCCGGCCCAGTCTCTCAAGGACCCGCTGGTACTCCTGTCGGGTCAGCCCCTGCTCGGCGGCGAAGCGTTCGGCAACCTCAGGCTGCATGAAGTGCTCTTGCGGCCTCCGCTGCGGCGATCATCGAATGAAAGACGGCGGAGCCATCGGAGGAGCCGACGGCCGGGTCGCACGCCCTTTCGGGATGGGGCATCATCCCCAACACGTTCCGGCCTACGCCGAGAACTCCAGCGATTTCACGGCGGGAGCCGTTTGGATTCTCGCCGTGGTAGCGAAAGGCGATGCGGTCTTCCGCCTCGAGGCGGTCCAGCGTCGCGTCATCCGCGATATAGCACCCCTCTCCATGCGCGATCGGGATTCTCAGCGGCCGGTCGGTCCTGCAATTGGAAGTGAACGGCGAATTCGAGGTTCCGGGCACCACGTCCACGGTCCGACAGATGAACCGCAGGCCCCTGTTGCGGATGAGGGCTCCCTCCAGAAGACCCGTCTCGCACAGGATCTGGAAGCCGTTGCAGACCCCGATTACCAACCCGCCCATGCGGGCGAAGTTGCGTACGGAGCGGATAACCGGGGAGAAGCGGGCGATGGCACCGCAGCGCAGATAGTCTCCGTAGGAAAACCCGCCGGGAAGGAAGACCGCGTCCACGTCTCCCAGATCCTCCGACTCGTGCCAGATCTCGGTTACGCTCTGGCCGAGGTTGCCGGACAGCGCGTACACCGCGTCATGGTCACAGTTTGACCCGGGGAATATGACGACGCCAAACTTCATCGCGGGCGGGAGGATGGGAAGCGCCTCGCTAGCATCCGTATTCTACCATCGCCGACCCGAATTGCCTCGTCGTCAGCGCCGTTCACCGGCGTCGACTTCAGGATGCTGTCAGTACAGCGATTCCAAGTCTGGGATTGGGGTATTTGCCGACATCGTAGCTCGCGCGGAAGGCGACCAGATTCAAGGCGACCTGTTGGTCATGCTCCAGCGGTGAGCACGGCCGTAGGGGCAAGTTCTCTGCTGGCCTGCCGGGCGCTGCAATCCGCTGTTTCGAGCGGTTTCTGCTCCAGGAAATACGCGTTTTGTTCTCGATCCTCCGGCATGACGTGCATGTAGCCGTTGCCGACCGCCTTTCGCGACCCGTATTCACACAACGTCCGGGTGCGCCCGATCCAGGGTACGCAGAAACACCGTCAACCGAATCGACTCGTCGGCGGCACCACCGTCTCTCTGGGAGGGCTCTGCGCCAGGTCGCGACGGAGGGGGAGCCCGGATTGGGCTGCCGGGCTGGCAGCCGGCCGCCCTCAAGCTCGGAGCGAGGGATCGCTTGCTCGGCTAGTCCCGCAGCGGAAGCAGCGGTGCCTGCACCTCGTGATCCGGAACTCGCGTCTTGGGATCCTAGTGCGCGGAAGGTCCCAGCCTCGCCTCGCGGGTGCCCGACCCGAGCCTGCGCCGACTGTCGGGCAACGTGTCCACGGCACACGCATTCAGCAACTGCGCTCCCTGTTCGAGTTCCTCGTCAGCGTGCCCGGCTGCCGCCATTCGGATAATAGTACGTGTCTTGAGCACCTACCCATATATGTCGCCAGAAGTGCGGCAGGTGCCACAATATAATGTAGGCAATACGTACGACCGCATCGATGCGCCAGTGATCGAGCTTGAAGAAGCGGCAAAGGAGAGATCCAGGACGTCGTGGCTCGGACTGCCGGCGGGTGGTTGTTCGAGACTAATTGGAGTTGCGTAGGATCAGAATGCTTGACTTTCGCGAGTTCGGCGCTGGACCGGGAATAGTGCGTGCTGCCCTTGGCCGGTTGCATCGATTCTTCGCGGGCAAGCCTTTGACTAGACCTGAGTCTGTCTCGAAGCGTTGGTTCGATTGTTGGTGATCTGCTTGAACAGGCACCCAGACGACAAGCAAATTCTTCCGGAACCAACGTATCAGGGGCAGTCTTACAACACCTCGTCGGCGCCCAATTGGAATTGGTGCTTGGCAAAGGAGAGATCTCCCGCCGCAAATTCACAGGCGAAGTTGCCAACGACAGCGTTTCGACAGCTGAGAGTCCCACCGGGAGGATTGGCGACTTCTGCATACGCAATGCTGCACTTCACGTGACCATCGCTCCAAGTGAGGCAGTGATGAAGGAATGCAAGCAGAATCTCGAGGCGAGTCTAAGACCGATTTTGGTGACGACCAGACGACAGTTTGATTTCGCTTCCCGGCTTGCAGAGTGCTTGGGGCTTAGAAACCGCATTGACTTCTTTGATATCGAACAGTTCATTGCAATCAACGTCTACCAAAAGGGAGGGTTTAGCTCGAAAGGAAGAAAGCGGACGGTGTTAAATCTAATTGACCGCTACAACGAAATCATGGACGTGGTCGAGGAGGATCCAAGTCTAAAGATCATTCCTCTCTAGCACAAACATCCGATTTGTGGCGACTGTGTTCGCGGGTCCCAACCCACCTGTGGGCACGCCCGACACATGTCCCTGCAGACCGCTTGCTGCTCCGCGGAGCGATCCTCCCCGAACCGCTCGTTGGAACGCTCAAGGGTCGCGACCGCGCGGTCCCGTGCAATTCTGGGAGAGCTGCCGGCGGCCCGCGTCCAACTGGCGGATGAAGGTCGGGTGAAGATGCCTGCTCTACCACGCGATCTCGTCTACGCCGGTCGTGGAGACCCCTCCCAGCGACACATGTTCTCGGCTGGCCACACCAGGAGCCTTCGGCACGTGCAGGGCGCATTCCCCGGGTGGCTCCGTGTCGTGTAGGATGGGCGCTCAAGCTTGGACCTTGAATCGTGGGGCCGCCCCCATGGCCCGCTCACCGTCTTCGAGTTGGAGGAACGATGCTCGCCCACGGAGAGATTGCGCCCGAGATCGGGGGCCAGCCCCTTCCCAGCCCCGCGCTGTTGTGCTTCTTCAAGACCGACTGCCCGGCCTGCCACCTGGGCCTGCGCTATCTGGACGGTCTGTTTCATCACTACCGCGGGCGCGCTGCCATCGTTGCCGTCTCGCAGGACGATCCGTCTGGGACTCAGGGCTTGGCCGAGTCGCTTGGACTGGAGCTTCCCATGCGGTTCGACTCCTCCCTGCAAGCGAGCGAGGCCTGGGGCCTGGAAGCCGTGCCGGCGCTCTTTCTCTTGGATCGCCGGGGCCGGGTCTGCGACAGCTCGCAGGGATTCGACAAGGCTGACCTGAACCGTCTCTCGAGTGCTCTCGGGGGACTGGCAGTCACAGAGCCGCCCGCTCCAATTCGCAGCGGGGACGGCAACCCGGACTTTCAGCCCGGCTGCGTCTCGCGCCACCTCGAGCCCCCGTCTGAGGCAGAGGAGGCCGCGCCCGCCTTGGAACTGTATTCCCGACGTGGCCTGAAGGCGTCGAGAGTCCAGGTGCCGGAAGGCGTCGAGCCCGAGGAGTTCTGCTACGAGCAAGGGTTTGCCGATCCCCTTCCGGTGATTCCGCCCACGGTCGGGCGCGTCGATCGAATGCTTGCCGCGACAGCCCTTGCGCCCGACGAGATCGTGGCGCATGTGCCGCCCAACTATGCGCCCGCCAGTGTGGAGAAGCTTGCGGCCAACGCGGTCATGGCCGGATGTCTGCCTGAGTACATGCGAGTGCTCGTGCCCGCTGTCCGCGCCCTTTGTGACGAGCGGCTTGACATCCACGGCGTCCAAGGCACGACGCACTTCGCCGCTCCGCTGGCCGTGATCAACGGCCCGGTTCGCCTTGATCTGGGATTCGCCTGCGGCAGCAACGTCTTCTCGAACGCCGCGCGCGCGAACTCGACGATCGGCCGGGCGCTGCAGTTGGTCCTCCGGAATCTCGGGGGCGCCGCCCCGGGTCGGATCGACATGTCCACGATGGGCAATCCCGGACGTTTCGCCTATGTGATCGGCGAGAACGAGGAAGCAAGCCCTTGGGGCCCGCTGTCGGAGGACTTCGGCGTCGGCGGCGGCCGCAGCGCTGTGACGTTCTATTGCGCAGAGCCCCCCCGCCCGGTGAGCGAGCACAAGGCCCGCACCGCCGAGGTGTTGCTGCGGGCGTTTTGCCCTGTGCTGGCGAACCTGTGGAGCCATCGCGTCTGCCGACGGCAGGAGGCACTCGTCGTGATCGGCCCCGAGCACGCCTCGACTCTTGGCCGGAGCGGTTTCACGAAGCGGGACGTCGTCGAATACCTCTTTGAGAACACCGGCGTTGCGCTCCGGGAATACGATGGCGACGGGGGCGAGGGCACGCAGGAGGTCAAGTGGTACGAGGAATGCGTGATCCGCGGCGAGCGCTGTTACCGGAAGTTCCGCCGACCGGAATCGATTCGTGTGATGGTGGCAGGCGGGCCGGCTGGAAAGTTCTCCGTTGTGCTGGGATCCTGGCAAGTCGGGCCGAGAGGGAGCCAGATGGTGTGCGTGGAGATCGACTGAGGCCTCGCCGGCAAGCGTGCGCTGGTACGCTATGCATGTCCCATCCGGACAGGAGGTAGGAGACCCTTGGCCACCACGCTTGTGAATCCACTTGACGAACGCGATCCCCCTGCCGGCTCAGTTCCGGCGCGGCTCGCGACACTGCAGAGTTCCCGCATTGCTCTGCTTGACATCAGCAAGCCCGGCGGCTCGATCTTTCTGGACCGCTTGGAATCGCTGCTGAAGGCAAGACATGGCGTTTCGGAGGTGCTCAGATACGCCAAGCCCACGTTCGCCAAGCCGGCGCCGGAAGCGGTACTGGCCGACATCCGGGAGGCGCAGCCGCACGCCGTTATCGAGGCCCTGGCCGATTGAGGGTCCTGCACGACGTGCAGTTTGCACGACTCGGTTCGAATTGAGAACGCGGGCATTCCCGCAGTCGCTGTGGCGACGGACGTGTTTCGATCCGCTGCCCGGGCCCAGGCATCGGCGCTGGGCAGGTCGGACTATGACGCGGTCTACGTGCCGCATCCCATCCAGGACCAGCTTCCGTCCGAGATCGAGGAGCGCGCCGGGGTCGTCCTTGCGGAGATCGTGGAGCGACTGACGCAGGCCTCGCGGCCCGAATCCCGGGCTGCCTGATCCCGGGACGTTCGTCGGAGTTCCAGCCGGGCTGATGGCTGCGGTTCCAGGATTTTGTCCCGCGGTCCGTGACCGCCTGCTGTCCGGAGCGGTGATTCCGGCGCATCCGCTGGCCTTGGATGCGCGGAGGCGGCTCGACGAGCGCCGTCAGCGCGCGCTCACGCGCTACTATCTCGCCGCAGGCGCCGGAGGCATTGCCGTCGGTGTCCACACCACGCAGTTCGCGATCCGGGACTCCGCCGTCGGGCTCTACGAGCCCGTCCTCGCCCTCGCGGCAGAAACAGCGGACGAGTGGCGGGGTGATGCCCGGGCACCGGTGATCCGGATTGCCGGAATCGTCGGCCCGACCCGGCAGGCCGTCGCCGAGGCCACGGCCGCGGCCGATCTCGGATACCACCTTGGACTGCTCAGCTACGGCGGGATCCAGGACTCGAACACGATCAGCCTGCTGGACCGTGCCCGTGCCGTGGCGGAAGCCATCCCGCTGATGGGCTTCTATCTACAGCCCGCCGTCGGGGGCATCCCGCTCGGTTACGAATTTTGGCGGGAATTCTGTGAGATCGAGAATGCTGCCGCGATCAAGGTCGCCCCGTTCAACCGGTACGCCACTCTCGAGGTCATGCGCGCGGTCTGCGACTCGGGACGGGCGGGCGAGATCGCGCTGTACACGGGCAATGACGACAACATCGTGGCCGACTTGCTGATGAAGTTCGCCGCCGGGGGCTCCGAGACCGGATTCGTCGGCGGGCTCCTTGGCCACTGGGCGATCTGGACACGTCCCGCATGCCGATACTGGCAGCGCTGCAGGCAGGCCGCAGACGGACCATACGGCTCTGCCGACCCGTCCCTGCTCCGGCTCAACGCCGAGGTGACGGATGCGAACGCGGCCGTGTTCGACGTCCGCAACGCGTTTGCGGGCTGTATTGCGGGGATCCATGAGGTGCTGCGGAGACAGGGCCTGATGCAGGGAATCTGGTGCCTTGACAAGTCGGAAGGCCTCTCGGCGGGCCAGATCGAGGAAATCGACAGGGTGTGCCGGGCCTATCCCCATCTGGCCGACGACGAGTTCGTGGCGGAGAACCTCGACACGTGGTTGCGGTAGCGGGAAGACTTGCATGCGACGCCTGCGGTAAGTTCATGGGAGCATTGCATGATCGCTGGCCGGACATCGCCGCGCCGACAGCAACCGGGTCCCCGATGAAGGTTTCCATGACGCTCCGTAATCCCTCCCCGCTCGCGCTCGCCGCAATCGTGATGGCCGCCGTATCGTGCTCGACCGGCACCACGGACAGCCGGGCCTCCCGGACCGCCGTCGCGAATCTCGACGTCTACCCCGGACTCGAGGCGACGCTCTTCGCGTCCGAGCCCATGCTCTCCAATCCCACCAACATCGACGTCGACGACCGCGGTCGCGTCTGGGCCTGCGACGTGGTCAACTACCGCGAGCACGCCCGGAACGACCAGCGCCCCGAGGGCGACCGGATTCTCATCCTCGAGGACTCCGACGGAGACGGAGTGGCCGATTCCTCGAAGGTCTTCTATCAGGGCAGGGACGTGGACGCTGCGCTGGGAATTGCCGTGCTGGGAAACAGGGTGATCGTCACCGCCGCCCCCAATGTGATCGTGTTTACGGACGAGGACGGCGATGACCTCCCGGACAGGAAAGAGTACCTGTTCACCGATTCCGGCGCGCCGCAGAACGATCACTCGACGCATTCCCTTTCCTTCGGCCCCGACGGGAGATTCTACTGGAACATGGGCAATGCCGGCTGGTACGTCCATGACAGGGACGGACGGCTGATGGTCGACGATGCCGGAAACCCGGTGCTGGACAGGAACTACGTGCAGCGCCTGCGGGACAGCCCGCAGGAACCGCGTCCTGATTTCGTGCGGGCGCTTGCGGGTCGCTCGAGTCCTTATCAGGGAGGGATGGCCTTCCGCTGCAACCTTGACGGCACCGGCATGGAAGTGCTCGGTCACAACTTCCGCAACAACTACGAGGTGGCCGTCGATTCGCTGGGAGGGGTCTGGCAGTCCGACAACGACAACGACGGGAGCTACGCCTGCCGCCTGAACTACATCCTCGAGTACGGGAACTACGGCTATCGCGACGAACTCACGAGCGCCGGCAACGAGGTCGGGCGGACCGGCCAGCACGCGGAAGTGCCCCATCGCCACTGGCACCAGAACGACCCTGGCGTTGTGCCGAATCTGCTCGTCACCGGCGCGGGTTCGCCCACTGGCGTCACTGCCTACGAGGGCCGCTTGCTGCCTCGCGAGTTCTGGGACCAGATCCTCGCGACGGACGCGGGCCCCGGCGTGCTGCGAGGCATCGTGTCCGAGAAGGCGGGTGCGGGCTACTCGGCCCGCATGGTGGACATTCTCAAGGGCGAGCGCGACAAGTGGGTCCGCCCGGTGGATGTCGCGGTTGCGCCGGACGGCTCGGTCTTCGTGAGCGACTGGTACGACCCGGTGATCGGCTGGAATCGGCAGGAGGACCTTGACCGGGGCCGCATCTTCCGGATCGCTCCAGCAGGGAACGCCTATCTGCCTCCCAGCCATGCCTACGACACGCCCACCTCCGCAGTCGAGGCCCTGAAGAGTCCCAACTACGCTGCCCGCTACCTTGCGTGGATGGCCCTGGACAATTCCCGGGCGGATGCCGAGCCCATTCTTGCCGGGCTGTTTCGGCAGGGGACCGCGACCCGGCACCGGGCCAGAGCACTCTGGCTGCTCGCCCGCAACGAGAAGACCGGGCCCGACTACATAGCGGAGGCCCTCAGGGACCCCGACGAAGATATCCGGATCGTTGGCATCCGGGCCGCGCGTCGGCGGGGAATGGACATGATTCCCGTCCTGGAGTCCGTTGCCTCCGACCCTTCGCCCCACGTGCGGCGCGAGTGCGCCATCGCGCTCAGGAACGAGTCGTCCGTGCAGGCAGCGGCACTGTGGGCCCGGCTCGCGGACCGGCACGAGGCCGGCGACCGCTGGCACCTTGAGGCGCTCGGAATCGGTGCGGCCGGGAAGTGGGACTCCTGCCTGGCACGCTGGCTGGCCGGAAGCGGGTCGAACTGGAACTCCCCCTCGGGAAGAGACATCATCTGGCGCTCGCGGGCCTCCGTCACGCCTGACTACCTTGCCCGGATCCTGAGCAGCCCGGATGTGACCGGGGATTCTGCGGCACGCTACCTTCGGGCATTCGACTTCCAGCAAGACAGCGGGTCCAAGCGCCGCAACCTCAGGCAGCTGGCTTTCGGGCGCTCAGCCGACGGCAGCCCCCGGGAGTTCTTCATCGCCTCGGAAGCGCTGCTGCGCTTGCCGACCCTCGATCTGCAAGCTGACGCCTCGGCGCGCGGTTCCGTGGATGCGCTGCTGCGGCGAGGGCAGTCCACTGCGCAGTTTGCCCGACTCGTTCGGCAGTACGGGCTTTCCGAGCACTATCCCGCGCTCATCGAGGTGGCGGCTCGCAACAAGGACGGACCGGTGGGCATTGCATCGGCCCGCACACTGCTCGAAGCCGACATGGGGAATGCCATCCTGGAATTCGTCAGTTCGGGCTCGGAACTCGCCGTCGCGGCCGTGGAGGCGGTCGGCAACACGAGGCTGGATGCGTCCGTCCCGCTGCTCACTACGGTCCTGCTGGACGATGACCTGCCGAATCCGGTTCGCGACCGCGCCGTGAGGTCGCTTGCTGGGTCAAGGCAGGGTGCCGGAGCCATGGTGGAACTGGCCCGAAACGGGGCGTTTCCTGCGGACCTCGCCGAAATCGCCGGAGCTTCCATAACCCGTTCGATGCACGTGCTATACCGCGACGAGGCCGCCAGGCACTTCCCGGTTCCGCCACTGAGGAACAGCGAGCCCCTGCCGCAGATGACGGAACTCCTGGTCTATGTGGGCAACCCGGACAGGGGTGCCGAAGTGTTCGACAGCGCGACCTGCAGCGACTGTCATGTCGTCCACGGAGCCGGGACGATCTTCGGGCCTGAGCTGTCGAAGATTGGCGACAAGCTCTCCAAGGCCGGCCTCTACGAATCGATCCTCGACCCGTCCGCCGGCATCTCGCCGGATTTTGAGCTGCTGCACTTCGAGCTGTCAAGCAACGAAGAGGTCTCGGGCTTCATGATTGACGAGAGCGGCGGATCCGTCACGCTGCGCATGGAAGGAGGAATCGTGTCGGAGTTTCCCAAGGACACGATCGTTCGCCGACGGAAGTCCTCCGTCTCCGCAATGCCCGATGACCTCCAGGAGCAGATGAGCGTCGACGATCTCGTAGACTTGGTGGAATACCTGAGCCGCCTCAGATAGCGCCCGACGCGCTCAGGAGGTGCGGATCTTCAGGACCCGTCCCATGTCGAAGGACGGAGGCTGCCGGTTTTCGAGCAGTGCCTTCTGCTCGGCCAGGGCCGAGACAAGCAGCGGCATCGCAATCGTCGAGTCGCAATGGCAGTCCACCATCCTCGCTCCCTTCGCGATCTTGCCCCAGCTCTGGGACTCCGCGAGCGTGCACCCGGACAGTCCGCCCCAGTGGGGTGCGTCGGTCACGACCTGGAGACCGTACCGGTGGCCGCTCTTGCCGCGGTTCATCAGGATCGCCACGACTTCCGACTGCTGGGTGTAGTTCTTCGGAGTGCCGCCCCCGAAGTAGATCACGCCCGTCGCCTTCGAGTCCGCCACGGCGTTGGTGATTTCCAGGACGTCCGCCATCATGTCGAACATCAGGCGGTTCTCTCCCCGATGGCGGCTCTCTGCGACGCCGATCCCGATCGAGCTGTCGCCGATCGCGGGACAGAAGAGCGGGACGCGGTGTTTGGCAGCGGCCGTGACGATCCCGTCCTCGGGACAGTCCCTTCCGACCTCGACGCCCAGCCGATAGAGGAACTCCCGGGTCGTGTACGGTCGGGCCTGGTCGAGCCGTGCCGCGAAGCTCCCGATCCACAGGTCGTGCTCGCGAAACCGCACTTCATCGGCAAGGATGTCGTGCATCCGGTCGACCATCAGGTCCCCGAGAACCTCGTCGTCCATTTCCGCCGAGCCCTGGTAGTGAAGGAACCCCTTCGACTCGTGGATGTCGTGGAAGAAGTTCGCCCCCGTCGATGTGAGGATGTCGATGAGCCGGTTCTCGATCATGAACCGCACGACCCTGCGCATGCCCCCGGGCACCATCGCCCCGGCGAGGCCCATCAGAATGGTGCATTCGGGGTCGGCCAGCATCGCCTTCCAGACCTCGAAGGCCTCGCCGAGCTGGCGGCCCTGAAAGCCGGTCGCCGCCATCTTCTCGAGCAGGGATGTTGCCGAATTCGCGGCCTCCACGCGGAACGGATCGGTTGGCCGTTCCAGGAAGTCCCCCTTCTGCGCACCATGGTGCATGGAGGTCCCATGCTACCAACCTGGCTTTTTCACCGTTCCACCCGGGCGCTACTTGACGGCAATCATCTCGAGAGAGACCATCGAGCCCGGAGGGCTGTGCGTCTGGATGGCTGCCAGTGCCGGAACGCCCTCCGGAAAGGCCTCTGCGAGCAGCGCGCGAAGTTCCGGCAAGTCGGCCAGGTCGTAGAGGTACGCGACGACCCGGACCACGTCAGGCAGCCCGAGAAAGGCCAGCCCGAGTGCCTCGGCCTGGGTACTGACCGCGTCCCTGACCTGCTCCTGAAACGTGTTGCCGTCCCCAGGCATTGCTGAGGAGTAGGCTGTGCCCCCGGTCAGGGACGCGGGGCTCGATGCCGAGCCGGGCGCCTCATCGTGCATGAACAGCCGGGTGATGTAGTTGTCCGCCGCCGCCAGGACTGTGATCTCCACGGCGATGTCTCCGGGAAGCCGCGTGAGAGGCACGCTGGAATGGCTCGGAGCCCCGCCTGGGCTGAAGATCGCCCCGAATGCATCCGTGACCGAAGCCGGGTCCGTGGCTGGAGGAAAGTACGTGCTTGCCTGGACCGCGTTCTCGTATTCGAGCCCTGCCGCCCCGAGGATCACGCCGATCGTCTCCAGGGTCCGCGCTGCCTGTCCCGCGGCGGAATCCGGAAGCTCGCCGGTTACCGGGTCGCGCCCTCCCTGACCGGAAAGATAGACCATGTTTCCGGCCCGTACGGCGGGGGAGTAGGGACCCATCGCCGGTGGAATCTCGTCCTCCGGAGGCCTCACGACCAGGATCCCGTCTGCGTCACGGTACCCGATGCACATCAGCAGGACCCCCGCTCCCTCCGGCAGGCCCGGCACTTCCACGGTGGTTCGAGCCGGGTACGTACCCTCGCTGAAGAAGCTGCCGTAGACGGAGTTCATGTCCGCATAGCTCTCCATGTCGGCCAGATGGACGTGGCAGCTCACGACCTGGGAGTAGCCGAGGCCCGCGGTCTGGAGCGCCGCACCGAGCCGTTCCATGGCCGACCGGGTCTGGTCCCCGATCGGGGCCTGCGTGTCGGCTGGGGAAATGGCGCTCAGGTAGACCGTCTCGCCAGCCGAGACTGCAAGTGTGCTTCCGTCCTCGTTCTGCAGGAACTGGCGAGGTGACCTGGGAGCGGAACCGCCCGGGAGCGACTCTTCCGCGCTCGGGGAACAAGCCAATCCCGCGACCAAGGCCACGAACAGTACGGCGACATGTTTCACGGGGTCAACGTAGCAGACTCGAGGAGCGCGCGGGACCGGCAGACAATGTCCGTTGCTTGCTCTGGGGCGTGTCCGCATGGCGCGTCCGATGCGGACTCAGGCACGGTCGCGGGCGGGACCGTCGGTGCCTCCGCAGCTTCGGTCGTTGGAGAAAGCTGCCGGCCGGCGCCCGTCCCGGCTGCAAGGACATGCCGTTCGCGGGTGCTAGAGTCTCCATGAAATGGACTGGATCGACCGGCGCGGTTTCTTCTCGGCATGTGGGGCCGGCCTTGTGTCCGGCTGCGCCCCAAGCGAAAGCGTCGAAGCGCTCCCCCCCATCCGGGCGATCACCAGTGGGCCCGGGCACCATTGGTTCGGGTACTACGACAAGCTCGAGTTCGACCCCGCAAGCCGCCGAGTCTTGGGCATGCAGGTCGACTTCGAGCACCGCTCGCCCCGCCCCGAGGATGAGGTTCGCGTGGGAATGGTCGACACCGGGAAAGGTGACCAATGGGTCGATCTCGGAAGCAGTTCGGCTTGGAGCTGGCAGCAGGGCTGCATGCTGCAGTGGATTCCGGGCTCGGACTCGGAAGTGATCTGGAATGACCGGCAAGACGGCGCCTACGTCAGCCGGATCCTCGATGTCGGGAGCGGCGCGACGCGCACGATCGATCTGCCGGTCTACGCGTTGAGCCCTGACGGCGCATGGGCGGTGACCGCCGACTTCCGGCGGCTGAACGACACCCGCCCCGGCTATGGATACGCGGGAATCCCGGACCCGAACGCTCGTGATCTGGCTCCGGAGGACGAGGGCATCTGGAGGGTCGACCTCGGCTCGGGCCGGCGCGAGCTGCTGATCTCTGTAGCCGAGGCCGCCGCGATTCCGAATCCGCACAGCGGGACCGAAGGCATGAAGCACTACTTCAACCACCTTCTTGTCTCTCCCGATGGCGCTCGCCTAATCTTCCTGCACCGCTGGCGGGACCCGTCGGGAAGGGGAGGCTTCGGGACCCGGATGTTCACCATCGGCAGCGACGGATCGGATCCCTTTGTACTCGACCCCTACGGGAAGACGTCCCACTTCATCTGGCGAGACCCGGAGCATGTTCTCGCGTGGGCCTGGCACCCGTCTCACGAGAGCAAGTTCTATCTCTACCGCGATCAGACCGAGGAGCTGGAGGTCGTGGCTCCGGAAGGGATGCCGGCCAACGGCCACTGCACGTATCTGCCCGGGAACGAGTGGATCCTCAACGACACCTATCCCGACCAGAACCGCCTGCAGCACCCGTATCTCTACGAGGTCGCCAGCGGCCGCCGCGTGCCCCTCGGCCACTTTCTTTCGCCACCCGAATACACGGGCGAATGGCGCTGCGACAACCACCCGCGCTTCAGCCCCGACGGCAGGAAAGTGGTCATCGACTCGCCTCACGGCGGAAACGGACGACAGCTCTATCTGATCGACATTTCGGGAATCGTGAAGGCGTAGCAGCCGGTCGGCTTCCCTGTCCCTCGGACGTGCAGTCAGTCGCGGTCCGCGCCGCCCGGCTGCCGGCCCGCCTCGATCAGCTTCCTGATCGCATCGGTTGTCTTGGTCGACCGGACAACCTTGCTCAGCTTCTCCGGGTCGCCTTCCGTACGCTGTCGGTCAAGGGACTCCTGGAAGCGTTCCTGGTGGTCTGCCAGGTCGAGCGGCGTTTCGCCCTGATCATTCTTCCGGTCGATCTCCGCGCCTTGGGCGTGGAGTAGCCGGACGGTCTCGAGAGACTTGATGCCGGCTGCGATGTGGACGATCGTCTGGCCTTGGCGCGGAAGGCTGATCGCCTTCACGGGGTCTGGATAGAGGTCGTGGGGATCATACCTTGCCGACAGGTCGGCCCCGCGCTCAATCAGCTCCTGAACGACTGGGTGGTCCCCGGCGACGACCGCGACCGAGAACGGCGTGTGGCCGTCCAGCCGGACCAGGTTCGGGTCCGCGCCCTCGTCCAGGAGCATCCTGACCAGTTCGAGGCTGCTGGAGTTCGCGGCGATATGGAGCGACGACGAGCCCGGGGGAGCGGGGTTGATCCTCACGTCGCCGTCGGGTCCTGGCGTCGGGTGCCCGGTCTGCCTGTTCGGGTCCGCGCCCGCATCGAGAAGCCGCCTCACGAGCGCCAGTGCACCCGAACGTTCGAACGGCGGCTGTTCCGGCGGTGTGCCGAGCGTCAGCAGAGCCGGCAGGTTGCGATAGACGCCGTCCGACCGCTCGTCCTTGACCCGTCCGATCCACGCCGCGGCGAGTGCCGCCGCGTGCAGGGGAGTGTATCCCGTCCCGTCGGCGGCTACTGCCGATGCGCCGCGGTCGAGCAGAAAGCCCGCCGTGTCGAGGTCAGGCGCAAACCTTTGCGAGCTGCCCGCTCTGGCCGGGGCGCCCCGGCCCGGCTGAAAGTCCCCGTCCAGGGGCATCCAGTTGTACAGGGCCGCGAGCAGCGGGGATGTACCGTCAGCTGCGGTCTCGTTCACATCGACGCCGGCGTCGAGCAGCATCCGTACCGACTCCAGATCTCGTTTCCTGACCGCAAAGAAGACGGCGCTTTGGCCGCCGCGCTTGCTGGCGAACTCCCCATAGGTGTTCCAGGGGATTCCGGTCTTTCCGAGCGTGAAGCTCGTCGGGGCGTATGCCGTGTACCGGACGTTCCATGTTCTCGTCACCGGATGAGGATCCGCGCCGGCATCGAGCAGCAGGCGGACGGCCTCCGGATTCCCCGCCGACCACATCAGTGCGGTCTGGCCGAACCTCCGTTCCCGGGCATTGGGATCCGCTCCGCTCTCGATGAGCAGCCTCATCAGGCCGACCTCGCCCAGGCGCGCCGCAGTCATCAGGATCGTCTCCCCGCTTTCGCGCTCGGCGTTGGGATCGGCTCCGCTCTCGATGAGCAGCCTCGCCACGTCATGGGCCCCGTTCTCAAGAGCCATTGCAAGCGGACGAATGCTAAGCGGGTTGGCAAGATCCGGACTGGCGTTCGCAGCCAGGAGGAGCCGGGCAACCGGCAAGTTGCCTCGAATCGCCGCCCAGGCGAGCGCTGTTGAGCCGTCCGCCGAGACGGCGTCCGGATTGGCGCCCCGCTGCAGCAGCGCCGCGACCATTCGCCGGTCATCGGAGTACGCCGCATCAACCAGCGCCTGTCCCATGCCGGCGGCAAGGGCGCCGCCCGTCGCCAGCAGACCGGCCAGGACCGCTCCCCCGATGATTCTGAGTACGGGCACGGACACGGTGCTAGACCTCCACGCGGTTGAGGCGCCCCGTGCTGTCGCCGAGCTTCTCCGTCGGGACGCCCACCTTGTCGAGCATCGTCAGGTAGAGGTTCGTCAGCGGCGTCGTGTCGCCTTCGAACGCGACGTGCCTTCCACCTGCAACGCGTCCCGCGGCGCCGCCCGCCAGGAGCACGGGCAGATCCCGCTGGCTGTGGCTTGTCGGCACGCTGAGGCTGCTGGCGTACATGATCAGGGAGTGGTCCAGAAGCGTCGAACCCCCTTCCTGCAGCGCGTCGAGCTTCGACAGGAAGTATGCCAGCAGCTCGCACTGGTTCACATTGATCTTCGCCAGGGCGTCGAGCTTGTGCGGCTCGAAATTGTGGTGCGAGATCTCGTGGTGCCCCATCGAGATGTCCAAGTGCGGAAAGTTCATCGACGTCGCCTCACGCCCGTACATGAACGTCCAGACGCGAGTCAGGTCCGCCTGGATCGCGAGCGTCTGCAGATCGAACATCAGCTTGACGCGCTCCGGCCATGTTTCCGGAATGCCGGGCGGACGCTCGACAGGCGGAAGGTCGACGGGCGGCTTGTTCATGGCGACCTCGATCCGGCGCTCGACGTCGCGAATCGATTCGAAGTACTGGTCCAGCTTGCGCCGGTCCGCGGCCCCGACTGCCGCCTTCAGCTCCTCGATCCTGCCGACGACGTCGTCGAGCGTGCTCCGGTCTGCGGCGTCCCTGCGTCTGGAGGCCTCCGGGTCAATGCGCCCGCCCTCACCGAAGAGCCGCTCGAAGACCAAGCGCGGATTCTTCTCGAACGGCAGCGGATTCGTCGCGGACTTGAACACCGGGCCGGGCAAGTTGCCGGTCTCCTCGGTCGTGAGTTCCAGCGAACTGAACTGGGTCTCCTTGCCGAGCGTCCGGGCCGCCACCTGGTCGACCGAGACTCCGACGTGGACCTTCCCCTGGGTCGGCTCGCAGCCGGTCATGAACGATGCCATGGCCCGGTCGTGGAACCCTGCCTTCGACCTGTCGGGGTCGGAGGAGAGGCCGGACAGAATGAGGAACTTCTCCCGGTGGGGTGCCAGCGGAGCCAGGGCTTCGCTGGCCTCGTAGCCGGGGCCTTCCCCATCCGGCCGCCAGCGCTCGCGGTCCACGCCAAGAGGAAAGTAGATGAACCCGAGGCGGCGAACCGGCGCCGCGTCGGTGAGGCGCTCGGCAGTCAGCGCCGGGACCATCGCGTCCAGGAGTGGAAGTGCAAGGGCCGTGCCGGCGCCGCGAAGGAATGTCCGGCGTGGAAGGTGGTTCTTGGTAACGAACACGTTTGGCTCTCCTATTCTGAATCGGATTGGCGCATCTGGAACGGCGTGCTCGCGATGACTCCGCGCACCAGATCCGCGAACCGGTATCCGTCCGCTTCGGAGTCTGCAAGGATCCTGCGGACGGCTGGCTGGTCCCTGGGGTCCAGCTCGCGGCCCAGCGCATACGTCATGAGCCGCTCGACGGTGGCATGGGCGAACCGTGCGGGCCGTGCGAGCAGCAGCGTCTTCAGCCCTTGTGGACCCTCGACGGTCCCGCCGGCAGGCAGAGGCGAGGACGCTTCAATCGGTCCGCCCTGGTCTTCAGACCTCCACCGGCCCAGCACGTCGAAGTTCTCCAGGGCGAATCCCAGCGGGTCGATCCTAGCGTGGCAGGAAGCGCACGCCGGGTCTGCGCGGTGCTTCTCCAGCTGCTCCCTCACGGTCAGCTTGACGCCGTCTCCCGCGCTGTCCTCAAGAGGGGGGATGTTTGCGGGCGGGGGAGGGGGCGGGGAGTTGAGCAGATTGTCGAGGATCCAGGTTCCTCGGAGCACCGGGGAGGTCCGGGCGGAGTGCGACGTGAGCATCAGGATGCTGCCCTGGCCCAGCAGTCCTCCCCTCTCCGGCACGCTATCCAGCGTGACGCGCCGGAATCCCGGCCCTCTCACGTCCCGGATCCCGTAGTGCCGGGCCAGTCTGTCGTTCACGTAGGTGTAGTCCGCTCCCACCAGGTCCAGAACGCTGCGGTTCTCGCGAATCACGCTGCGCAGGAAGTGGCGGGTCTCCTCCCGGAAGGCCGCCATCAGAGACGGGTCAAACTCCGGATAGGTCTGGCGGTCGGGCCGAACGGCCCCGAGCTTGCGCAGTCCGAGCCACTGCGAGGCGAAGTTGTCCGCCAGGGTTCCCGCCTTCGGGCTCGCCAGCATGCGGCGGACCTGGCGACCCAGTTCCCCTGGCGACCGCAGAAGGCCGTCTGAGGCCGCGTTGAGGAGCGCGTCGTCCGGAACGCTGCTCCACAGGAAGAACGAAATGCGCGAGGCGAGCTCGAAGTCGGACGCCCTGTGCAGTTCCTGCCCCGCCGCTTCCGGATCGCCGAACTCGAGACGGAACAGGAAGTCCGGCGCGAGGAGGATCTCTCGCAGGGCCGCGGCGATGGATTCCTCGAAGCCCGCTTCCCTGCGGGTGGTCTTGAAGGTGTTCAGCAGCGGGCCGATGTCCTCGTCGGAAACGTCCCGCCGATAGGCTCTTCGGGCGATCCCGCGGAGGATTCTCGATGCGCAGGCGGCCTCGTCCGCCGGACCGTCCGGTGTGCAGACGAACACGCGCCTGCGGCTCGGCGTGTCCTTCGCGTCCCCGGGACCGTACGGACCGGCGATCTCGATCCTTCCCAGGACCGGCGGGCCGGGGAGGCCGTCGAAGGCCGATTCTCCCGATGTCATGCCCCCGATCTCGAAGAGCTTTACGCGCTTTCCGTCCACTCGAAACTCGACGGTAGGCCGGATCGCCGTTCCGAGGAGGTCCAGCGGTCCGCCCAGCGCCCGTCCCCCCGGTCCGCTGACATCCGACACCGGCCCCTCCCGGACCGCGAACTCGTCCGGGAAGGTGACCACCACGGTATGCGGACCCGCCGATTGGCGGATCGTCGTCCGAAAGAAGCGCACTCCTTCGGTCGGCGTCAGGCTCACCTTCTGGAGGTACGCGCGCAACTCGTAATCGCCGTCGTACGGAAAGTGGTGTCGGACCCGGATGCCCCCGCGGGTTCCGTACGGCATGCCTCTTCCCTGCCAGGAAGACTGGTTTCCGCCCGCCGCATAGGTCTCGACCACCGGAGACGGATCGCTTGCGCCCACGGCCAGCAGGCTCACCAGCCGCGCCGTCTTGAGATATCCCTCGAGCAGGAGCGGCGACATCGAAAGGGCATCGGCGATGTTGTCGAAGCCCGCCGCCTGCCCGTCCGGAGGCAGCCTCGCGGCGAGGGGGAATTCCACGGCCAGAATGTCTCGGACGGCGTTGGCATACTCGGTTCGGTTAAGCCGCCGAATGACCGTACGTCCGGCGTAGGGTGCCAGGCGCGCGGCTGCGTCGAGGTCCGCAATCAGGCCGCCCCGGAACGTCTCAATCGCCGCTTCCGCAGGCCTTGCGGCTCCCGGGGGCGGCATCTCGCCGGCCCCGAGCTTGCGGACGACTCGTTCCCACACCTCCGGTCGCTTCGGCGCATCCGTAGGATCCACTCCTTCCAGCAGCAGCTCTCCGGACGGAGAGCTTCCGGAATGGCACGGCACGCAGTACCCGCCAACGAACGCCTCGCGGTCGATTTCCGACGCCGCCAGTCCGGATGTCAGGACCGAGAGGAGGAGCAAGGCCGCTCGGCTCGCACTCCGGCCCGGAGCCGAAGCGCGAAACCGCCCGAGCCCGGCCTGTAGCCGGACGAGACCTTGCCTATTGCCTACCTCCGCCATGCCGACAGGCGAAACCGCTCCTCAAATCGTACAGCGGGAGGACCGGATTCTCCTAGCCTTTTCTTGCGCCGAATCCGGCAAACGGACCGCAGGGACGAACGAGGGGACAGGCAGGGTGAGGAACCCCCGGGTGCGCTCCTGCGAAGTGCACCCGGCGCCATGGACGTTTCCGCCGTCCTGCGGGTGCCGATCCGGCGTGCCCGCGCTCAGTGCGACAATGGGCCGCATGACGCCCTCCGAGCTTCGGCGCAGGCTGGAAGGGGTGATCGCTTTTCCGGTCACGAACTTCAAGCCCGACTACTCTCTCGACATTGACGCCTACCGCACGAACCTCGCCGAGATGGTGCGCTTTCCGATGTGCGCGGTGGTCGCCGCCGGCGGCACCGGAGAGCTCTACTCCCTGACTCCGGACGAGCATCGGGAGCTTGTGGAGGCGACGGTTGCTGAGGCCGGGGGCAGGACCGCGGTGATCGCCGGAGTGGGATTCGGCGGCGGAATGTCGGTCGAGCTGGCGAAGCAGGCCCAGGACGCGGGGGCGGACGGGATTCTGATGTTTCCTCCGTACTACCCCGGCGCCGACTTCGAGGGTCTTGTCCGCTACTACAAGGCGATCGGCTCCGCAGTCGACCTGGGCCTGTTCCTGTATTCCCGGGACACGGTCAATCTCACACCTCCCCAGGTCTTCCGCCTCTCGCAGGAGATTCCGAATCTCATCGCTCTCAAGGAAGGCCAGGGAGACATCCGCAACTACCAGCGCGTGATGGAGCGCTGCGGGAACAGGCTGCACTGGATCGGGGGTATCGGCGACGATATGGTTCCTGGCTACTACTCGATCGGCATCCGAACCTACACGTCCAGCATTGCGACCATCGCGCCGCGCCTCTCGCTCCAGCTCCACGAGCGCGCCTCCATGCTGGACAACCCCAGCCTCTCGAGGCTCATGCGCAACTACGTCCTGCCGCTGTATGCCATGCGGTCGCGTCGTAAGGGGTACGAGGTCAGCATCATGAAGAAGGCCATGGAAATCCTCGGCAAACCCGCCGGCCCCGTCCGTCCTCCCCTGCCGGAGGTCCGCCCTGAGGAGGTCAAGGAACTCGAGGGGCTGATGCGCCGTTTCGAACCCGTGCTCTGACGCCGGGCGGGAGAGGGTCGTCGGCAGCCCGGCCGAACCGCATCAGGGCGACCTCTCCCCGGCGGATCAGATTGATTCCGATTCCGACGACGGAGCGGCCTTCCCCCCGCAGGGCTGTCGCGTAGGCATCCAGCTGTGGAAGGTACTTGCGAAACGTCGCCGAGGGGTCGTCGACGCGATCGGACTTGTGGTCCAGTACCCAGACCCCATCCGGGGTCTGAAGCACTAGGTCGGCTTCGCCGGACACGACCGAACCGTTCTCGTCGACCGCCAGCACCGGCCATTCGCGCATCACGGACTCGGTCCCGAGGCGGCGGCAGTGCCATGCCTCGAACCGGGCGACGGCGGCCCCGATTCTCTCTTCCGACGGTCCCTCGATCTCGACTCCCGTGAGTTCGGCCAGCCGGCCCTCGAGGCCGGGTCTGCTTCCCAGAAGCTCGAAGCACTGGTGCAGGTACGTCCCAAGCGCGGCGCCGACCAGTTCCGTCTCGATTTCCAGGACGTCCCCGTATTGGGCGATTTCGAGCCTCAGGGGCAGCGTCTCATCGGCGGTGCCGGCCATGGCCGACGCCGCCACGGCGTCGGGCGTGCCTTCCGCCGCCGGCTCCGCGCGCCGGATCGCCCTTCGGCCGACGACGGGCTGCTGGGCGTTCTCCCACTCGAAGTGGGTCCCTAGGGCGTCAGGCACCGCCATGTCCGCGATCGACACCGCGCATCGGAATCTCCGCCCCGCCACCGCAAGCTCGCCAGCCGTCGCGCGGAGCACCCAGTTGCTTCCCACGAGCTCCCAGTAGGAAGGCGTCCTGGCCTGGGACCCCTTTCTCTGGAATTCCGGCCATTCGAGCACGAGCTTGTCGCGGGCGCGGGTCAGCGCGACGTAGAGCAGGCGCCTTGCCTCGGTGACGGCGGCGTGGTCCAGGGCCGTCTGCGAAATCTCGTTCCGTTCCGGCGCCGCGTACTTGGGCAGATAGTGGATCTCGGCGCGCTCGAGGATCTTCGAGAGGTCACCGAAGGACGGGTACTGGATTGCAAGGTCCGGCAGCCTGCCGCGGACCCGGCGGTCCAGGTTGCAGACTGCGACAACCGGCCATTCGAGGCCCTTCGACCGGTGCCACGTCAGCATGCTGATCGCTTCCTCGTCCACCACGGCCTTTGCGGGCTGCTCGTCCTCGTCCTGCCTTGTTGCGAGCCACGCCAGGAAGGTCTTGGTGCCGTACCCGTGGTAGCCGCCGTGCGCGAGCGCCTCGCGATTGGCGTCCATGAACTCGGCGGCCTCTCCCAGCAGGCGGACCAGGTTGGCGCGGGCCTGCTCGCCGTCCGGCCATCCTGCGACCTCGTCGAAGAGCCCCAGCGCCGATATGGTGTCGGCCACGAGGGCGTAGACGGTCCGGTCGACGACGCCCCCGGCCAGCGCGTCCAGCCTCAGCAGCAGCGGATCCTCGATCCGCCCGCCGTCGATCAGCTGGCGCAGTCCGTCCTCCAGCGTGCAGGATCCGAGTTCGGTCGCCGCAAGGTAGAGCGCCGCGTGCGAGTCGGCCGGGTTCGCCAGGTACGCGAGCGCCTGGACCGCGAGTTGGACCGGTCTCGAATCGAGCCAGCCCGCGGTCTGGTGGCTCACGCTCAGCCCCAGCGACTGAAAGACCTCCGCGTACTCGGCGAGCGCCTTGTTCGTGGGACACAGGACCGCCATGTCGCTGCCGCGCAGTCGGCGGGTCTCGCCTGTCCGGCGGTCGACGACCCTCTGGTCCGGATCGTCCAGGAGTTCCATGAGGCGCCGCGCCACCGCGTACGCGCAGATGGCGTTTCGAGCCTTCCATGGATTCTTCTCGAAGGCCACGACCTCGAGGGGCTCCATCGCTCCGGGCTTCCGCTGGGGCTGGAGCGCGACGTACTCGCTTCCGAAGAGCACCGGACCGACAGCGTTCGCGAATTCCATCAGCTCCGGCGTGGACCGCCAGTTGCGGGTCAGCGGCCGCGACAGGTCCCGGTGCCCCCGCATCAGGGCTTCGAACAGGCGGGGGTCGGCGCCTTGGAAGCCCATGATGGCCTGCTTGAGGTCCCCGACGACGAGGGTCGGGATCCCGGCCTCCTTGATTCGCCACAGCAGCGTGAACTGCAGCGGGTTCGCGTCCTGGAACTCGTCCACGACCAGGCAGTCGACGCGCTCCGCCAGAGCGTCCAGCGTTTCCGGCCGCTCCCTCAGCAGCCGCTCCGCCAGCGCAATCATGTCGGTGTAGTCGACCAGGCCCGCCAGCCGCTTGGCCTCGTTGTAGGACTCGAGCACATCCTGTCCGGCCGCCAGCAGCGCCGCGACATGCGACTGCGCATGCCGCAGCGGGCCCTCGTGGTCGACGAGGCCCTCGGCCTCGACGATGACCTGGGACGCCAGGTCCAGGTACCCGACGGGCAGCCCCGCCTTGCCGTTCCTGACCCTGAGCCTGCGCAGCTTCTGCCACAGCCCCCAGTCGGTCTCCAAGGTTCCTGGACGCGCCGCCATCGACAGGACCTTGAAGTCGGTCCTGAACTGCCGCTCGGCCGTCCTGTTCAACCCGTAGTGCTCGTCGAGGCACCGCGGAAACGCCTCCAGCAGGGCCGCGGCCCGTTGCCTCAGGCGCCGTGTTCGCCCGCCGTCGGGCGCCGCCCTGCCGAAGTTCCGCGCAATCCTCCGGCTGGCGGTCTCCGCATGCGGGCGGCGCCTGGATGCGTCTGACGCCCCGATCGACCGCAGCAGCTGGACGGCCTCCAGCACGGCGTCGCGAAACGACTCCTCCCCGGTCTTGCCGGTGCCGAAGCTATACGTGTAGCCGAACGCGTTCAGGTCGCCGAGCACGAGGTCGGCGCTGTCCGTCCGCGCCAGCGCCGTGCGGACCAGGGCGTTCTGTTCGTCTTCGTTCAGAAGGCGCGGGCTCGGGGACATGCCCGCCTGGAAGGCGAACTCCGCCAGAAGGCGCAAGCCAAGTCCGTGAATCGTCGAGATGTACGCCTGGGAGAGGCGCAGCGCGTCGTCGACCCTGCCCCTGGCCAGCAGGCCTGCTCCAATGCGCTCACGCAGCTCGGCGGCGGCGGCCTCCGTGTAGGTGACGGCCATGACCCGTTCCGGTGCGACATGCCCGTCCGCGATCCAGTTGGCGAGCTGCTCCTGGATCGTATAGGTCTTTCCCGACCCCGCGCCGGCCGGAACGATCCGGAGGGGAGGCATGGACGTCATCGGTCCTCCGTCGGGAGCGTGAACAGGTCGATGAGCGGACTGACATCCAGAGCGTAGGACGAGAGTCCGACATCGGCAAGGTATTTCCTGTCGGCCGCCTTGTTGAGGCGCACGACCCCCCTGCGCAGTTCGGCCAGCGACTCGGCGATCCCCGTGGTCGCGAGCTTCGCGACATCCTCGCCGACGGTGTCCCATCCCCGGACCGACAGGTGGCCCGGCAGCGGGCCGTCGGCAAGGAAAATCCGGTCCTTCATCATGAAGTAGACGATTCCAATTTCGTTCGCCGCCTTCAGCCTCCGGGCGAGCGCCTCCCGTTCGGAACCGTTCCGCCGCCGCCGTAGGGGCTTCGGCCCGCCGGACTCCAGCATTGAGCGGTACAGGTGGGCCTGGCTGTCGAATCGATTCTCCATGCGTCTTCTGCGGGTGCCAGACATGGACCACTTGTAGTCCACGACGAGAAGCCTGCCTGCCCCGAGGCCGAGAATCAGGTCGGCCTGGCCGTGGATCCCGATCCCGGACCAGGTCCCCTGCAGCCAGACCTCGTTGGCGAGCACTTCCGCGCCGAGGCTCTTCAGTGTGTCCCGCCACGTCAGCGCGGCCCTGCCCGCCTGCTCGGACAGGTGCATGCGCTCCACCCTCCATTTCGGGTTGCGGAAGAACGGGGCTTGCTGCAGGGCGACTTCGTCAAGCGTCGCAGACGTGCGCGCCGGCAAGGACGCTCGTTCCGGAAGTTCCGCTGCCGGGCGGAACATCAGCTCGAAGGCCCCATGGGCGAGCGAGCCCAGGATGTCCGGGCCCGCGTTCTCGGGCGCCCAGTTGATCGGCTCGGCACCGATTCGGCGAAGGAGCCAGGCGAGCGGCGAAACCAGCAGCGTCTCCAGGCTGCTCGGGGACTCCGGCCTCGGCCTGCCGCGACTGTCCTTCCGGAGCCCGACCAGATCCCGTTCGAGGTGCAGGCCCGTACAGTCGAACACCCGCGGCAGGGAGACCGTCGCCGGCGCGGCCGTTGCAAGATACCGGATGCGTGCGCGGTCGGATGGAGAGTCCGGCTCACTGATCAGGCTCCCGCCCTCGCCTCCCTGGGAAAGCAGCCTCTCGATGAACACCATGCTTTCCGACGGGGCCACCTCGCGGCCCTTCTCGTCGCGCCTGGGCAGCAGGAGCGTGACCGACTCGGACGCGGCGCAGAGCTGGCGCCGGAACAGCTGCCTCCTCCTCCGCAGGGCTTGGCGGGGACTGTCGATCGGAATCGCCAGCGTGTTCCGGATGGACCGGAGATCGTCGGCGCTGAAGACCGCCGAGAGCCGCGTGCCCCTCGGATACCTTCCATCCGAGAAACCCAGGACTAGAAGGTGGCGGACGTCCCTCCACGGCTCATGTCCCTCGCGGAGGAAGGTTGCGCCCTCGAGTGTGTAGGAGGTCGGCTTGCCGTTCGCGATGTATCGCGGGCCGACGGTGCGCCGCAGCTCGACCCAGTCGATTTCGCTGGCCGGCGCGAGCAGCTCTCTGGCCCGCCCAGCGGCCTCCGTTGCCCGCTCGACATGATCCGCGAGCGATGCCTCTCCGGCGAGCAGCGAGACAAAGGAGCCGAGTGCGGCTTCGACGGCAGCCGGTTCGGAGGCGCCCTGCTGGATCAGGTCCAGCATGGCGGCGCTCCTGGGGCCGCCGTTCCGGGGCGCTCTCAGGTCGTAGCGGCCGTCCATCACGCGCTGGGCCATGGCGCCGCCCTCCTCCACGGTCCAGGGCATCAGCGGCGACGACAGGCATGCCGCCTGTGCCATGGCCGGAGCCGGCTTCTGCTGGCAGGACAGGAAGTGGAGCACCGCCTCCGCTCCGAGATCGCGGCGCCACCGCTCTCCGGGAAGGCCCGATGCAGGCAGGCCGGCCACGCGGAAGGCGTCCTCCACCGCAAGCGAGTACCCGAAATCGTTCGGCAGGAGGATCCCGATTTCGGCCGGTGTCAGTCCGGCTTGGTCCCGCAGCAGGGACTGCACCATTCCAGCCGCGGTCTCGGCCTCCTGGTAGTAGTCACGCACCCTGACGCACTGGACCGAATCGTCGATCGCTTCGCCTGCAGTGGACCCGCCTGGCGCAAACAGCTGGCACTGAAGCGCGCGGAGGGCCGACCCGCGCCCTCCGCGCGCGTGGACTGCCGACTCGCCGTCGAGGATCGCCGCCAGCTCGGGGTTCGGCGAGACGCCGGCCCGCAAGGCATCCCGATTCAGCCTCTCGATGAGTGCGCATCGCCATCGGGACAGGTTCGGCGAGCCTCCTGAGCGGTATACGAGAATCGGTCGCAGCACCATGCGGGAGTCGGCGCGCAGCACTCTCCGGATCGCGCCCAAATCCTCCGGCAGGCTGCCGTCGGCGGTTTTGATAAGGCCGATCAGGTTGCCGAGCACGTCGCCGAGGCGGCCATCGAGCCGCTCCGCATCCTCAGGCCGCAGACCCCTTTGCGGATCGGTTGCCTCCAGAAGCTGGTTCAGGGCGCCAAGGACCTCCGACGCGGTCTCCTCGGGCGCCACGTCGAGGCTTCTGCTCCAGAAAGCGCCGTCTGTCTCTGCCAGGGCCTGCTCGAGCCGCCGCCGCTCGCCGCCCTCGTCGTGGGACAGACAGTAGGCTCTTAGCGCCCGCCTGAGCAGTTCGGGCCAGGTGCCGACCAGCAGTCCGGTTCGCGCCTTCGCCGTTGCGAGCGTCCGTCGCAGCCGTCGGGCCGCGCTGGCGTCCGCGACAAGCAGGAACTGCAGGAACTGGTCTTGCGGGCTAGAGTGCATCGGTCTGGACCCGGCATGCTTCCCCTGACTGGAACGGCCAGTGTCGCATCCCCGGGCACCGGCTTGGCGTTGAAGCCAAGGCGAACGCTGCGATGCGGTCTGGAAAGCTCGCTCGGTCCATTATTGATCATATGACAATAATGGACCGTCAATCAACCGATCCCGAAGGGCAGGATGTCAGGTGTGGCTGGAGAGTCGTACCGCCAGAGAGGAGGAAGGCTTCCAATGCCAGCGCTGGCACCGGAACCGTCCCGCGCGCGTGATGCATGTCCGGTCTAGGTCTTCAGCAGGCTCGGACAGTCCGCGGGTGCCTGGAGGGTTCGGGCCGTTGTCCGGCAAGCCATGTGCGAGCCGGTTGCGGGTTCCACGGCGGGATCCGGCTGATCAGCCGATCGGCGCGCCGCGCTGGATCGCAAGCTTGGCGTGGAGTCGCTGGAGCCTCCGCGTTACGGGGCCTCGCGATCCGCTGCCGATCTGTCGGCCGTCGACCTCCAGCACCGGCGCAAGGCCGCCCATCGTACCCGTGGTGAAGGCCTCGTGGGCCGTGTAGACCTCCGTGAGCGAGAGGTTCCGCTCGCGAACGTCGATACCGACGGATTCCGCCGCCGCCAGCACTCCGGCCCTCGTGATTCCCGGAAGGCAGCTGTCGGCGTGCGGTGTGAGCAGAACGCCGCTTCGGACCAGGAACACGTTCGTGGCGTTGGTCTCGGACACGAACCCGTTCACGTCCAGCATGAGGGCGTCGTCCGCGCCCGCCAGGTTCGCCTCGATCTTGGCCAGGATGTTGTTGATCAGGTTGTTGTGGTGAATCTTCGAGTCCAGGCACTGAGGGGTGTTTCGCCGGACCGAGGAGGTGATCAGCCGGATGCCGTCCTGCGCATAGACGAGAGCCTTCCATTCAGCCAGCACGATGAGCGTGCAGCCCGACTGGTTCCAATGCGGGCTCATCCCCGAAGTAACTTTCTCTCCGCGCGTCAGCGTGAGGCGGACATGGGCTTCGTGCGTCATTCCGTTCGCGCGCAGGGTCTCGAACAGTGCGTCGCGCACCTGTCCTCTGGACGGGATGCCGGCGAACGCCATCGCGTGAGCGGACGCGAACAGCCTGTCCAGGTGGAGGTCGAGGTCTGCCACCCGGCCGCGGTACACGCGCAGCCCCTCCCAGACCGCATCTCCACCCTGCACGACCGAGTCGAACACCGACACCTTCGCCTCGGCTCGCGGGATCAGGCGTCCACCGACATGGACGAGAATGCTGGCGTTGCGGGCGTCAGGAAGTTGCATCGGTCCGATTCCGAGGATACCGATGCGGCCGTCCTCAGGCCCGCGCACCCCAATGGGAAACGGTGCACGCGGATGCTGTGCCGGCCGGCGCCGTAGGAGCGCAAGGCGCACGTCCGCCGCGGGCCGTGACGCGAACCGCCGCAGCGTCCGGCACTGCCGAATCCACTCAAGGATCCGTTGATTATTGGGATACAATCGCGGCTAAATGCAAAGGGTTCTCATTCTCGCAGTCGTATGCTCGGCGATTCTGGCTGCACAGTCCGCGCCGACGACCGTCTATTTCAGCCTGGGAGAGAACGCAAAGTCAGCCGAGAACTGGGACGGCTCCGTCCGCGTGTCGGGCGGCAACCTCGTTCGGCTCGAAGGGCGCCACTTCATGGGCTCGGACAGGCTGCAGGGAACCACTGGGTGGAGGGCCTCGACCCGTCAGGAGCAGATCCAGGGCTTTCCGCGGGTGAACTACAACGAGATGAGCCCCGCCGAGCTGCCGCCCACGCAGTTCTCGCCCATCGGCATCTTCGCCGTGACCAGCGGCGACTCCGCCAGCTTTCGCGTGCGGACCAAGCAGGGGCAGATCTCGTTCTCCCTGTCCGAGCTAGCCAACGGTCCCAAAGGCTACCTGGACGGGCGCGCCGTCATCGGCCTGACACCGACGGTTGAGAAGCTCTCCACCGAGGAGTACGAGGACGACGAGCCCACCGTGACACAGGTCCAGGAGGGAGTGCCTGCAGTTGTCTGGGTGGCGTACAAGGACCAGGGCGACAGCGTCATGGTCCGGATCCACCGCGACGGCGCCTGGGAGGAGGCGCAGGAGGTCACGCCCGGCCCGTCCGACATCTGGAGGGCGTCGGCCGCGTCGGACGGCCGCGGGCGCCTGTGGGTCTTCTGGAGCCAGCGGAACGGGACCTCGTGGGATCTCTGGGGACGAATGCTGGCCGGCGGCTCATGGGGCGAGCCGCAGAGAATCAGCGCCGGCGGCTGGAACACCTTCCATCGCGCGGCCTCGACCACGGACGGCGAGGTCGTCGTCGTGTGGCAGAGCTCGGAGGGCGACCCCGGCCAGGCACAGTCGGACATCTGGATGCGGGTCTGGAGCGGTTCTTCCTGGGGCGACCCGATCCGCGTCAGCGACTCGCCCGCCAACGACTGGGAGCCGCACGTGGCCAGCGGGGCGGAAGGCCAGGTGCATATCGTGTGGGACGGCTACCACAACGGCAACTACGACATCTTCTACCGCCACTACGCCGGCGGCTCGCTCGGCTACGTCGAGCAGGTGACCCGCAGTCCGAGATTCCAGGCTCACGCCAACGTCGCCGTCGATCCCGAAGGCACGCCTTGGATCGCGTGGGACGAGTCCGGCCCCAATTGGGGAAAGGACCAGGGCTATCTGATCACGCCGCCGCTGGGAATCCCGCTCCACCAGGAACGGTCGATCCAGATCGTGAGGCGCGCGGGAGACTCGTGGTCCCAGCCGAAGGTGGATCTGGAGCCGTTCTACACCTACAGGCTGTACCCCAACTTCGAGAGTCCGCAGATCGCATTCGACCGGAACGGGACGCTCACCATGCTGTTTCGGCACTGGACGAGGCAGAGGGCGCACAGCATCGGTTCGAGAATGATGTGGGAGACCTTCCTGACGCGCTTCGACGGGGACGCATGGACGATTCCCGTCCCTCTCTCCAACAGCCAGGGCACGATCGAGAAGCGTCCGTCGATCGCCAGGGTCGGGGGCTCGCTGTTCGCGGCGTGGATGACGGACAACAGACTTTTCTCGGACGCCGTGCCGAAGAACGCCGACATCTATGTCGCCGACCTAGGCGGGACCGGCGCGCCGTCGGACTATTCGGAGGGGAAGTTCACGGAGTACGTCGAGCCATTCGTCGAGGAAGTGCCGATCCATCCCGACGAGGAGCGGAACGTCGCGACGGTCCGCGGCTACACCATCGACGCCGGAGACCGGCAGTTCAGGATCCTCCGCGGGGAGATGCACAGGCACACCGACGTGTCGCAGGACTTCAAGTACGACGGGTCCCTGATCGAGGTCTACCGCTACGCTCTGGATGCCGCGGCGTTCGACTACATCGTCCCGACGGATCACCAGCTGGGTTACGACCAGGAGTTCACGTGGTGGCAGGACGAGAAGCTGACCGACCTGTTTCACGTGCCCGGGACGTTCGTGCCGATGTTCGGCTACGAGCGGTCGCTCCCATATCCGAACGGCCATCGCAACGTCATCTTCGCGAAGCGCGGGACCAGAACGCTCCCGATCCCGGACGACGAGCGGAGGGGCGAGGTCCGAGCGGAGAACCTCTATGCATACCTGCACGAGAACGACGGCATCTCGATGCCGCACAGCTCGGGAACGGCGCAGGGCACCGACTGGTTCAACAACGATCCCGAGGTGGAGCCGCTGATTGAGATCTTCCAGGGGTACCGGGCGAGCTACGAGTACATGGGCGCTCCGCTGGCCGCCTCCCCCGAGAAGCTGCGCGAGCAGCGGTCGGGCTTCAATCCGATCGGCTACTGGTGGGACGCCCTGAAGAAGGGCTACAAGATCGGCGTGCAGGCCTCCTCGGACCACTGGTCGACCCACATGTCGTATGCCATGATCGTGGCGGAGGAGTTCACACGGGACTCCATGTTCGCCGCGCTCAAGGCCCGCCACGCCTACGCCGCTACGGACAACATCGTGCTCGACTTCCAGGCGCAGGACGCGGAGGGCCGCCGCCACATCATGGGCGACATCATGACTTCGGAGCGGGCGCCCCGGCTCTTCGTGCGAGCGGTCGGATCGGACCGCATCAAGCAGTTCGTGGTGGTCAAGAACCAGCAGATCATCTACACGAGCCACCCGAACGCCGAGGAGTACACGTTCGAGTACACCGACCGGAACTTCGAGGCCGGATCGAACTACTACTACGTCCGCGTCGTGCAGAGCGATGGACAGGTCGCTTGGAGCTCGCCGATCTGGGTCGAGTAGCTGGGGCGTCGGCGGAGAAGGTCCCGCCGATTCCTCAGACCTGATCGGGAACCACGTACGGCTCGCGGTACTGCCGCGTAAGCAGCCGGTTCGCCTCGTCGTCGCCCGCAAAGGTCTCCGAGTCCGGGTCGAACTCCAGTTTGCGGCCCACCCGGTAGGAGATGTTCGCCAGGTGGCATAGCGATGTCGAGAGGTGCCCCTGCTCGACCTCGCAGTTCAGGGCCTCGCGGTTGCGGGACCGGACACATTCGATGAAGTTCCGGAAGTGGCTGACCTCGGGTTCCTTGAGGTTCGGAATCTCCGGTCCCGGATGGTAGGAGATGTCCGGAAAGCTCAGGTTGTTCGTCCGGTAGGAGACTCCCGTTGCCGAGTCCGGGCGGTCCCTCGGCGTGAACCGGCCCTCGACGGCGCTCCAGCGCTCGTCGGAGGTGACGTAGCCGCGGTCAGTGAAGAAGACGCCGCCGACCCGGACGCCGCCGAACGGCGGGCTGTAGAGCGTCGTCGCCTCGATCTCGACAAGCGTGCCGTCGGAGTACTCGAACGTGCCGACCTGGACGTTGGGCACTTCCGAATCGGAATCCTCCAAGAACTGGCCGCCGGCGCAGTGGATCCGAACGGGATGCACGTGCTTGTCCAGCCCCCAGCGGAGCACATCCAGGTGATGGACTCCGTTGTTTCCCACTTCCGACGTGGACGTGTCCCAGAAGAAGTGCCACCCGTATTGGAAGCGATTGAGGTCGAACGCCCGGTAGGGTGCCGGCCCGAGATACAGGTCCCAGTTCACGCCCTCCGGGATGGACGACTCGCTGACCTTGCCGATGCTGATCCGGCCCCGATAGACGACCGCCTTCGCGCGGTAGGCCTTGCCGTGCCCGCCTTCCCGCACAAAGCGCGCCACCGAACGGACCCGCCGGCTGCTGCGGCGCTGGAGCCCGATCTGGACCATCCGCCCGTATTTGCGGGCCGCCTCGACCATTTTTCGCCCCTCCCGGAGCGTGTAGGAGCAGGGCTTCTCGCAGTAGACGTCCTTGCCGGCCTGGCACGCCCAGATCGTCATCAGCGCGTGCCAGTGGTCAGGCGTTGCGACCGAGATCGCGTCGAGATCGTCGCGCTCCAGGAGCCGCCGTATGTCGGTCTCCGTTTCCGGACTGTAGCCGCCGATCCGCTCGGCCTCGGAAATCCCTTCGCCGAAAAGGCGCTCGTCAACGTCGCACAGGTAGGCGACCCGTACATCCGGCATCGCCGCGAATTCCCGGATGTGCGATCTGCCGCGTCCCCGAATGCCGACGACGCCAAGCCTGACGGTGTCGCTTGGCGCCACCTGTCCGGAAGCCTGCCGGGACGCGGCCGCCGCCAGGCCTGCACCCATGGCGGCGCCTGTCACGAAGTTCCTGCGTGTGGTTGCCATGATCGTGAAGGTGCGCCGGCCATCCCGGCGACCGGGCCGCATTCTAACAGGAACCTGCGTTTCCTCCGATTTCGATCAATGGAAACCAACGGCAGTCAGGGGACCGGGCGCCCCGCGGTTCATCCCGCACGCCACCACCGCCCTCCGCACCTGCCGTTCGCCAGCCACTGCTGGGCTTCGACGGCCGGTCGGCATCCTGGAGCTTCCGTGCCTCGCGGCCCGGAGACTCGATGCAGTCCGTGAGCCCGGCCACAACCGATTCGATCCGGTCTTGCCGGGTCTCCCGTGATGCGCCCTGCTTCGCAGTGGCCAAGGCCAGCACAGCCACAGCGGCACGCAGGGCCCGGAACACGGAGAATCCAGGCCTGTAGGGACAGATCCCTACTTGGCCGGCGGAGCGGGCTTGACGGCGAGGCCGAGGGTGTGCAGCCGGTTGTGCATGCGGCGGACTTCTGTGCGGATCTCGGCGTGCTCAGCGGTTGCGCGGGCGATCAGATCGTCAATTCGGGTGTTCACGGCGTCAATTTGTCCTGATATGAGGCCTGCCAGCACCAATCCCGTTCCGACGATCGTTCCGATGACGCCGAGGCCGATCCCGACGCTCCAATTCACGTCAGCGCTCATTGCCCGCAGCCTATCGCGGCCGTGCCGAATCCGAAGAAGTCCCGCTGCGCCGCGGTCCGTGGCCGGCCCCGGCCGGTCCTTGGTCCGCCGGTTGTTCAGGCCGGCTTCTCGGGACATGCCATCCGGACCTAGATGAGCAGCGCCCTAAGCCCCACGGCGACGATGGCGAGAATGCTCGCCCAAAGCAATGCGTCGTAAGTCCTTGACGGACGCAGCTCCGCCGGAAGGCGCCGGTATCGAAAGGGAATTACTGATCTGAGTGCCCAATCTGAATAAATCGACATATTATCT